>PABA01000185.1 GCA_002699025.1 Sandaracinus sp.
ACGCAGGACAGGCCAGAGCCTATTCGAGGAGGTCGGCGCGCGACATGCGCGCCGAGGGCCGCAGATACCCGGATCGAACTTCCGGGCGGAGGTACTAGCCCCCGATCAAGCTCATCCCCACGTGCTCGTGCTCGTCCTCGGCCTCGTCCAGGAAGTGGTGGCCGACGTCCTTTGTCGCGAGCGACTGGTGGATGGCCCAGGCCAGGTCCGCGTCGCTGCCGCCCTCGCGCATCACGTCCCGGAGGCTCCGCGCGCGCCGCGAGGCCAGGCAGGCGCGGATGTCGCCCCGCGCCGTCACGCGGACCCGGTTGCAGGTCCCGCAGAACTCGTTGCTCAGCGGCGTGATGAAGCCGACCTTCCGCCCGCTCCCGTCGGCCGCCAGCCGGTAGCGCGCCGGCCCCCGGTCCGCGCCCCCCGCCACGGTCTCGGCGGCGAGCCGCGCGCCGAGCCGCGCGATCACCTCGTCGGCGCCCACCTTCGCGTCCGCCGGCAGCTTCGCCCCCTCGCCGAGCGGCATCAGCTCGATGAAGCGCGGCGTGATGCCGTGCGCCCAGGCCCAGTCGACGAGCTCCGGCGCCTCGTGGTCCGTGACCCCGCGCATGAGCACGGTGTTCAGCTTCACCTCGAGCCCCTCGTCGAGGGCCGCGTGGATGCCGGCGAGCACGCGCTGCAGATCCCCGCCGCGCGTCGTCCGCCGGAAGGTCTCCGGGTCGAGCGAGTCGAGGCTCACGTTCACGCTCGTCAGCCCCGCCCGCCGCAGCGGTCGCGCCAGCTCGGCGAGGCGCGTCGCGTTCGAGGTGAGGGCCAGCCGCTCGACGGGCGTGCGCCGGGCGACCAGCTCGACCAGGCGCACGACGTCCTTGCGCACCAGCGGCTCGCCGCCCGTGAAGCGCACGCGCCGGATGCCCATGGCCGCGAAGGCGCCGACCAGCCGGGCGGCCTCCTCGAAGGAGAGGAGCTCCTTGCGCACGGCGTGCTCGTCCTCGCCTCCGGGCGGCATGCAGTACACGCAGGCGAGGTCGCAGCGGTCGGTCACGCTCAGCCGCAGGTAGCGGTAGGTGCGGCCGCGCGCGTCGCGGAGGGGGGGCGGCGCCGGCTCCCCCCAGTCGTCGGGCCGGGGTGGGAGCGGCTCGTAGACGGCCATGCGGCTGTCGACGACCGGGAGCGCGCGCATGAGTGAACCATCGTCGGCCCCGGGGCCCCGCGCAAGGGTGCGGCCGTGCGTTTTCCCGCCCCGGGGACGGGGATCGCGCTCCCGGCGCGGGTCGTTCCGCGGGGTGCGGGGACGGCTTCTGCGCGATGGTGCGCTCAGCGGGCCCGGCGCCCTCGCCGCTCACGCGTCCCGGGGAGCGGCGAGCTTGACCCGTCCATCGCGGGGCTGCAGCCTCGCGCGATGGCCAGCGTCGAGGAGTTCGAAGCCGCGATCGCCCGTGTGAACGGGCTGCCGAAGACCCCGCCGAACGACGTGCTCCTGAAGCTCTACGGCCTCTACAAGCAGGCGACGGCGGGCGACGTCTCGGGCAAGCGCCCGGGGATGCTCGACGTGCGGGGTCGCGCCAAGTACGACGCCTGGGCCGGGCGCGCGGGCATGAGCCGGGAAGACGCCCGCGCGGCCTACGTGAAGCTCGCCGACTCGCTCGCCTGACGCGGCGCGCCCTCGGCGGACGGGGACCCGAGCCGCGCGTGAAGGTGGGGGTGCGTTTTCCCGCCTCTCCGGCGCCGAAGGGTGGCATTCTCGAAGCATGGAACACAGCGGGGTGCGGCCGGCGATCCGGACCGCCGCTCCCCCGGGAGGTGTGCGATGCGACCGCAGCTGGTCATCGGGCGCTGGCGTCTCGTGGAGGTGGAGTACCTCCCGAGCGACGACGACGGAGGGTTCGCGGACGAGGGCGAGGGGGACGTGATGTCCGCCGGTGCGCTCGGCCTCGACGACGGGTTCCTCGAGTTCGCCGGGGATGGGACCTTCCGCGGGCAGTACTGGGGGCCCGAGGAGGGCACCTGGCGCATCGACGGCGGCAAGGTCGTGCTCGAGCGGGCGCACTACGCGCCGCTCCGCCTCACGGTCCGCGGCGACAGCCTGTGGCGGCCGGACGAGGACGAGGAGCACGGGCGGGAGATGGAGATCTTCTACGAGAAGCAGTGAAGCGGCGGGGCCAGCCGCCTCGCTGCGCTCGCCCCCTTCGCCCGGTGCCGGGGGGAGGTGAGCCCACGCGTCGCGACCCGCGCGCCTCTTCGGCACGCGGGTCGCTTCGCGCGCGAGCTCGCGCCCTCAGCGCCAGCAGCTGTCGAGCGCCAGCGCGAGCTCCTCGGGGAGCGGCGGACAGTACGCGAGCTCCCGGCGGACCTCCGCCACGCAGGGGGCCTGGTCGCCGAAGCAGACGGGCGCGTCGTCGATCGTCGCCACGAGGCAGGCGGCGTGGTCCACCATGAGCGCGGCGTTGGCCTCCGCGATGGGCGTGGCGCAGGCGAAGTAGGCGTCCTCCTTGGCGACGCAGCCCACCCCGTCGGTCTCTGCGAAGCAGGCCTCGCGCAGGAAGCCGGCCATGTAGTCGACGTACCAGCCGGCCGGGTCGTCCTGAACCACGAGGCGCCGCTCGCAGGCAGCCTGGGCGTCTTCGAACTCCTCCGAGAGAACCGGGCAGCGCGCCAGCGCCACCTCGAGCCGGTCGAGGCAGACGTTGAGCCGGTCCCCGTTGCAGCCCGCCTCGGCGGCGCAGCGCTCGAGGTCGTGGGCGGCCTCCGCCTGGCAGTCGAAGACGGCGACGTCGTCGGGGACCGCCACCAGCGCCTCCTCGAGGCAGACGATGGCGTCGGTCGCGCCGACCGTGGCCTCTTCGTAGGTGGGGGCGTCCAGGGCGTCCAGGCACTCGTCGACGCTCCAGTCGAGGGCGGAGGCGCAGGAGCAGACCGTGTCGGCGGCGGCGCGGCGGGCGTCGAGCGAGCCGGCGAGCCCATCGGGCGGGGCCTCGGCGGCGCAAGCAGAGAGGGTGACGAGCAGGGCAGAGCAGGCGAGACGGTGCGAGAGCATGGGGGACCTCCGTGAAAGCGGCGCCCTCTTCGCGCGCCCCCCGGACGAGTTGCGCCCCCACGACTCGGGGTCCTGCGGACGCGCTCGGGGGAGCCCTGCGGACGCGCTCCGGGCGCGTTCGGGGAGTCCTGCGGACGCGCTCTGGGGAGTCCCGAGAACTGAACTTGACGTCGAGTTCAGGTTTGGCGGCCGACACCGACACGCCCCAGCGCAGGCATAAGCTCTCGGAATACATGACGTTTCCTGCCCCCCGCCCGTCGCGCGCGCCCCCCAGTGTCCGCAGGACTCGCCCGGTGTCCGCAGGACTCGCCCGGTGTCCGCAGGACTCCCCCGGTGTCCGCAGGACTCCCCCGGTGTCCGCAGGACTCCCCCGATGCCCGCAGGACTCCCCCGATGTCCGCAGGACTCGCGGTGGGCGTCCGGGGCACTCGCCTTCGGGCTCGCGCGTCCTCCCGGGGCCCGCGCGCTCAGCTCAGGTGGCGGTAGAGCGTGCGCAGGCTGATCCCGAGCGCGGCGGCCGCCGCCTCCCGGTTGCCCTCGTGCGCGTCCAGCACCCGCTGCACGTAGTCCGCCACGAAGCGCTCCCGCGCCTCCGCCAGCGGCAGGTCGAGCTCCCCGGCCCCGGGCGGCACGCTCGGCCTCGCCGCCCCGAGCTGCAGATCCGCCGGCGTGATCGCCTCGCCCTCGCAGAGCAGCGCCGCCCGCCGCATCGCCGCCTTCAGCTCGCGCACGTTCCCCGGCCAGGAGTGCCGCATCAGCGCCTTCTCCGCCGCCGGCGCCATCGCATGCGGCGGCAGCCCGAGCTCCTTCTCCGCCTGCCGCAAGAAGAGGCTCGCGAGCAGAAGCACGTCCTCGCCGCGCTCGCTCAGCGAAGGCAGGTGCAGCGTCAGCTCCTGCAGCCGGAAGAGCAGGTCCCGCCGAAAGCGCCCCGCCTCGACCTCGGCCGCCAGGTCCTTGTGCGTCGCCGCCACCAGCCGGAAGTCCACGGCCCGCGCCTCCCCATCGCCGAGCCGCGTCACCCGCCGCTCCTCGAGCACGCGCAGGAGCGCCGCCTGCATCGCCGCCGGCATGTCGCCGACCTCGTCGAGGAAGAGCGTCGACCCGTCCGCCCGCTCGATGACGCCCTTCCGGTCGGCCACGGCCCCCGTGTAGGCGCCCTTCTTCGCGCCGAAGAGCTCCGCCCCGAGCAGGCTCTCGGGCACGGCCGAGCAGTTCAGCGCGACCATCTCCCGACCGGCCCGCGGGCTCGCGTGATGGAGCGCCCGCGCCACCATCTCCTTGCCCGTGCCCGTGTCCCCGAGCACCAGCACGCTGAGGCTGCTCGGCCCGACCTTCTGCACGAGCCGCCGCACCTCGGCCATCGAGGGGTGCTCCCCGACCAGCAGGTACTCGGCGTCGCCGCCCCGCCCGGACGCGCGCCGCAGCTGCGCCAGCAGCGGCAGCACCATCGAGGCGATCACGCGCAGGTCGCTCGCGTGGTGATCCGCGAAGCGCGCCCGCCCGCCGCGCTTCCCGAGGAAGACGGCGCCCATGGTCGTCCCCCCGAGCACCATGGGCACGCAGAGCACGGAGCGGAGCTCGAGCGCGGCCACGCTCGGGATCTGCCCGTAGCGCGCGTGGGCCGGCGCGTCGGTCACGCAGACGGCCTCGCCCCGCTCGAGCACGTCGCGCACGAGCGTATCCGAGAGCAGCTCGCCGCCCTCCTCCAGGGGCCGCCCCCGCCGGTCCCGCGCCAGCGGCACGCTGTAATCACCCTGCTCGCGGAGGATCAGCGCCCCGCTGTCGGCGCCGGTCGCCTTCATCAGCTCCGCGAGGAGCGCCTCGAGGGCCTCGTCCGGCGCCCCCGCGTCCCCGAGCGCGAGCGCCAGGCTCGCCACCGGCAGGCGCTCCGCGTCGTCCTCCGCGGGCGCGTCCGCCGGCCCGCTCGGCCGCTCGAGCACCACCCCGTCGACCTCGAGCCGCGCGCCCGGAGCGAGGACGTGCGCGTCGCCCGACTCGAGCAGCCGCACCTCGAGCCGATCGCCCCGACGCTTGACGACCGCCCAGTGCCGGGCAACCGTCGTGAGCCGCACGTCCGCGCGGGCATCGGCGCCGATGGTGGTGACCATCTTCGCGAGCGTGCGCCGCACCGGCACGGCCCCGGGGCCCGGAACGATGACCAGTTCGACGCTGCCGTCCGACATCCGCATCGGAGCGTACCAGCTGCGCGAGCGCATCGGTGAGGGCGGCTTCGCCCGCGTCTACCACGCCACCGGTCCGGGCGGCGACGTGGCGCTCAAGATGCTGGCCCCCATCGACGGCACCCTCGAGGACGACGCCGTCCGCCGCTTCGAGCGCGAGATCGAGACGCTCGCGCGCGTGCGCCACCCGAACCTGGTGGCCCTCCTCGACCACGGCGTGGATCCGGCCCACGGGCCCTGGCTGGCCATGCCGCTCCTCGTGGGGCTCACGCTCCGCGACCTGCTCCCCGCGCCGCAGGGCAGACAGGGCGGACGCGGCGGCCGCGGTGGACTCGGCCCGGAGGGCGCGCTCCGGCTGACCCTGCCCGTCGTGCGCGCGCTCGGAGCCATGCACGCCGCCGGGCTCGTCCACCGCGATCTCAAGCCGGAGAACGTGATCGTCTCGACGCGCGGCGAGGTCACCCTCGTCGACCTCGGCCTCGCCATCGGCCTCGAGCAGTCGCGGCTCACGCAGGCGGGCGCCGTCGCCGGGTCGATCCCCTACATGGCGGCCGAGCGCATCGAGGGCGAGGCGCCGCTCCCGGCGAGCGACGTCTTCTCCATCGGCGTGATGCTCTACGAGCTCTGCTGCGGGGCGCGGCCCTTCGCGCGCGAGCGGCAGGGCGAGGAGGTCGCGGCGATCCTCGCAGGCCAGCACGAGCCCCTCGCCGCCCGCGACCGGCGCGTCTCCCCGGCCCTCGACGCGCTGGTCGAGCGCTGCCTGGCGCCGCGCCCGGCGGACCGGCCGGTGGACGCGCACGAGCTCGCCCTCGGCCTCGAAGAGCTCCTCGACTGGGCGCCGCCGAGCGCCCAGCGGCCCGAGGTGGTCGCGCTCCTCACCGATCCGCGCACCTACCAGGAGGCCCGCGCGGCCGAGCGCGTCGACACGCTGAGCGCGCAGGCCGCCCGCGCGCGCGACGCGGGCGACACCTTCGAGGCGCTCGCGCTCCTCGACCGGGCCCTCGCCTACCGCCCCGACGACCCGGCGCTCCTCGCCGCCGTCGAGGAGGCGAGCGCCGGCCCCTCCACGCCGCCGCCCAGCTCCTCCACGCCACCGCGCGCGGCCGGGCCCGCGCACCCCGCCCAGCCCACGCCTCGCCCCGCGGAGCCGGAGCGGCGCACGCTCGGCGGCGTCCCCCTCGCCCGCGGCGCGCTCGGTCGGCGCGTCGACGCCCACGCCCGCACCGAGCACGCGCCGACGCCCCGCCCCGCCGCGCCCCCGTCTCCGGGCCGGGGTCGCGCGCTCGCCCTCGGCCTCGGCGCTCTCGCCCTCGCCCTGGCGGCCGGGCTCGGCGGCTGGTGGCTCCGGGCGCCCGCCGACGACGCCGAGCCTCCACCCGAGCCCCTCGAGGCCACCCCGGAGGCCGAGCTCGCCGCGGCCACGCCCGACGCCGGGCCGCCGAAGACCGAGACGCGGCTCCCCACGAGCGGCGCGCCGGCGCGGCCCCTCCCGGGCCTGGACACGCTGCCGCCGATCCCGCCGGGCGAGCTCGAGGGCGGCGAGGTGCTCGGCATGGAGGACAACGTGCGCCAGGACGGCGAGCCCCTCGTGCCGCCGCGGATGATCGGCGACCCGCAGGCCGCCCTCGCGCGCGTGGACGCCCACCTCGCGGCGCACCCCGACGACCACCCCTGGAAGGTCAGCCGCGCCGTCGCCCAGCTCGCCCTCGGCCAGGAGGAGGCCGGCCTGGCCGGGCTCGCCGAGCTCGAGCGGAGCCACCCGGAGGTCCAGGCGCTCTGGGGCGTGCTCGGCTACGTGCGCATGCGCCAGGGGCGCCTCGAGGAGGCCGAGGCGGCCTTCGACCGCGCCATCCGGCTCGACCCGGCGGACGCGACGGCCCTCCGCAACCGGGGCATCCTCCGGCACCGGCTCGGGCGGCGCCCCGAGGCCCACGCGGATCTGCGCCGCGCGCTCCGCTACGACCCGAACGACGTCAACGCGCTGGCCGAGCTCGCGCAGATCTACGAACAGGTCGGTCGGGGGCCGGAGGCGCGCCCGCTCATCGAGCGCATCGTCCGGCTCCAGCCCCGCAACGTGCAGGCTTGGGTCGACCTCTCCGTCGCCCAGCCCGATCCGGACGAGGCCCTCGCCAGCCTCGAGCGCGCCCTCGCTCTCGCCCCGGGCTATCCGCGCGCGCTGGTGCGCCGCTGCGCCGTCCTCGCCCGGGCCCAGCGCGCCGAGGGCGTGACCGCCTGCACGCGCGCCATGGAGGTGGCGCCGGATGACCCCTGGGTGCGCATGCATCGGGGCCTCGCGCACTACCACCAGGGTCAGAACGAGGCGGCCCTCGTGGACATGGACGCGGCCATCGAGGCCATCCCGAACGACCCGGTGATGCGCACGAACCGCTACCTCGTGCTCCAGCACCTCGGCCGCACGGACGGCGCCCGGAACGACCTGCAGGCAGCCTGCGCGATGGACCACGAGCCCGCCTGCAACGAGCTCCGGGACCTCGGCGTCACGCCCTGAGAGCGAGCCCGGCCGCCGACGCTCGACGGGACCTGCGCGACGGAGTGCGAGCCCGCCGACGTCGCGCTCTCGGGCGTCGGCGACCCTCGGCCTGGGAACGGCAGCCGGCGGGCGCGACGCCTCGCGAGCGCCGCGCCCACCGCCGCTCAGGGCCGGTAGATGGGCACGTAGCTGCTCGCCGACTGCTTCGCGTCGACCTGCACGGCCAGCTCGCCGTAGCGCTCGTCGGCGGCGATCGGCGGGAGCGCCACGCGCACGGGCCCCCGCTGGGCCATCGGGACGAGCGCCTCGCCGAGCGCGTAGCTCACGTTGCCGAGGCGCAGCACCGGCGAGACGCTCGGCAGCGCCGGATCGAGCGACATCACGAAGACCGGCTTCAGCGGGTTCGTCGCGTCGATCATGCACGCCCCGCAGGGATCGACGCCCGGCTGTGAGGAGACGACGTCCGGCTCGCGGATGCCGTTCTCGTAGTCCACCTGCGGGCAGTAGCGCTGCGTGCCGCTCGCGTAGACGGCGCCCGGGCAGTACTCGAAGCGAACCCACGGGAAGGTCGCGGCGTCCACGCCCGAGTCCCGGCTCGCGGCGAAGAGGCGCTCCCGGTCGAGGAGCTCGGGCACCTCGCCCTCGTACGCCGGCACCGGCGCGCAGCGGGGCAGGGGCGAGCAGCTCGCCGACTGGCAGAGCGGCTCGACGACCTCGCGGAGCGCCTGGCAGACGTCGACGCGGCGCATCTCGTCCTCCGCGCATCCGAAGCGGCTGCCGCAGATGCCCGGCTCACGCCCGAGGGACACGCCGCTCTCGTAGAGCAGCTCGCGCACCTGGTCGGGGCGCAGCCAGGGCCGGTAGGCGCGGACCAGCGTCGCCGCCGCCGCGACGTGCGCCGCAGCCCAGGAGCTGCCCGTGCCGGCGAAGAGATGATCGGGCGCGCCGCCGAGCCGGTCGGGGTTCGGCGCGACGATGGCCGTCCCCGGGGCGGCGAGCTGGGCCTCGCCGTTCGCGCGCGCGTTCGGCGCCGGGAGGTCGACGTGGTCGAGGGCGCTCGCTGCGATCACGAGCCGCCGCGCGGGCGTCCGGCCGTTGTCGCAGGTGCGTCCGCCCTCGGTCTCGAAGCCGCCGGGGAACATCGGGTCGAAGCTCCCGCCCACGTAGTCGGAGCCCTTCTCCGTGTTGCCGGCGGCGGCCACGACCACCACGTCCCGGCAGGCGGCGTAGGTCAGCGCCGCGAGCATGACCTCGCCCGCCTCGAAGTAGGCCCACACTTCGTCGCCCCCGGTCTCCCCGAACTCCCGATGAAAGCCGAGCGCGAGCACGATCGTGCGCGCGCCCTCGTCCACCGCGTCGCGGATCGCGGCGGCGAGGTCGCCCACGTAGCCGCGGGCGCCCGGGGCGTCGTCGTACTCGAGGTCGAGCACCCGCTTGGTGCGGAACTCCACGGGGCAGACGCCGCTCCGCCCCTCCGGGCAGAGGATGTCGCGCATCAGGAGGCCGACGGCGAAGCCGTGCTCGGCGCCCTCGGCGTAGGTCGGCTCCCCGTCGTCCCCCTGGCTCTCCGGGGCGACGTCGAGGATGTGGACGCGCTGGGTCAGCGGGTAGCTCATCTCGTAGCCCCACCACCGAACGGACGCCGTGGGGAGCCGGTCGACGCGATCGAGCTGCGCCCGCTGCCGCGCGACGTGGCTCGCGGCCGAGCTGGCGATCACCTCGTCGTCGGAGAGCGGGACGACCACCGGGCAGTCGGGCTCGAGCCACTCCGTGGGCGCCCGGACCGGGCTGAGCTCCTCGCCGCGGTCGCGGTCCTCCGGGAGCCCGCGGAGGCTGAAGGGGGCCCCGGCCGGGAGCTCGTACGCGCAGAACGTGCCCAGGCCCGCCAGCCGGTCGTCGGCGAGCCAGTCACCGCCCGGGGCCGGGCACTCGTCGGCGTACCGGAGGTGCCCGATGAGGCGGCGCCGATCGCAGCTCCGCCACGCCGGCGTGCTCGGCAAGGAGGTCCCGGGCCGGGTGGAGAGGCCCCCCGCGGGCGTGAAGACGCCGGTCCGGGAGCCGACGCCGCTCGCGCTGCTCCCGGAAGAGGAACTCGAGCCGCCGCCGCTCCCGCTGGAGATGCCGGTGCCGGTGCCGCCGAAGCCGGATGCGATGAGCTCCCCGCGGGCGTCGCCCACGGGCTCGCCCTCGCCCTGGCAGGCGAGCGCGACGATCAGAACGGGGAAGAGAAGGGTGCGTTTCATGGCTGCCTCGGAGAAAGAGGGACCCCGGGGGGAGGTCGTTCAGGGCACCAGCATCCGGTAGCGGGACCAGCTGGCGTCGCCGGCCTCGCGGAGCTGCGAGAGCGCGGCGTGAAGCTCGCGAGGGGTGAAGGGGGCGGGCTCGAGCGCGTCGGCCTCGAGGAGCGCGGCGGCGAAGCGCGCGGCGCTGGCGTCGGGCACGCGCTCGGTCGTGCCGATGACCCGCTCGGCGCCGGCGGCGACCAGCGCCTCGGCCAGGCTGAGGCGCCCACTCGGCGACGCCCCCCGGGCCGTCTCGCATCCGGAGAGCACGGCGACCCGCGGCGCCTCGCCGAACGCCAGCACGTCGCCGGCCTCGAGGCGCGCGCCGCCGGCGAGGGGCAGCCCGCTCCGGAGTGGGTCGTCGTCGGCGCGCCCGTGACCCGCGTAGTAGAAGAGGTCGCTCGAGCGGAAGGCGCGGCTGACCGCGTCCCAGCTCGCCGCCTCACCGCGGAGGAGGGGCGCGCCGAGGTGCGCCGCCGCCTGCTCCCCCTCGAGGGCCGCGGCGACGAGGTCGCCCCGGGGGTCGGCGATGACGACGGCCTCGCCCGCCGCGCGCGGCCGGGCCGGGGCGCCGAGGTCGACGCCGTGGACGACCGGCAGGTCGCGGAGCACCGGGGCGACGTGCAGCGGCCGGGCGCGCCACCGAGGCCCCGACACCAGCCGCACGAGCGACGCGTCCGCGAGGTGCGCGCCGACGTCCGCGAGGGGCCGCTCGGGATCCGCGATCGGAACCACCGCGACCTGCTCGGCGGTCGCGACGAAGACCCAGGACGCGAAGGGCACGACGAGCGCCTCGCCCGGCGCCGGCTCGCGCGCGCCCGACCGCTGACCCGCTCGCTCGCCCAACCGCTCGTTCGCTGGCTCGAGCGCGGCGTAGGCGTCCTCGAGCAGGCCCGAGAGCGCCCGTTCGCGGGCCTCGCGCCCGGCGTCGCGCGCCTCGAGCTCCGAGGCGGGCCGCTGCCAGTCCTGCGCCGCGTCCGCCGCCGCGTCCGCCCGCTCCTCCAGGTAGCGGCCGAGCGAGGCCTCCCACGCCCGTCGCCGCGCCCCCTCGAGGCCGGCGATGCGACCGCTCCAGCGCAGCGCCTCGAGGCCCCGCGCTCCGGCCCGGCGAGCGACGCGCAGCGCCTCCCGGGGCCGCCCCGCCTCGACCAGCGCGCCCACGAGCCGCTCGGCGCTTCGCCCCCGGTAGCCAGCGAAGCCGAGCGCCCCACCCTCGAGCGGACGCCGACGGGCCTCCTCGTCGAGCAGCGCCTCGGCCCGGCGCCACGCGCGCCGCGCCCCCTCCGCGTCGCCGCGGGCCGCGCGGGCCTCGCCGAGCTCGAGCGCGAGGCGCCAGCGGAGCGGGGGCGGCGCCGACGCGAAACGTCGCCCGGCCTCGTCGAGGGCGCGCTCCGCGTCTTCCACCTCGCCTCCCCGACGCGCGAGCCGCGCCGCGAGGATCGCGCGCCAAGCCGCCACCTCCGCGCGGGGGTCGGCGACGGCGTCGAGGATCGAGGCCGCCTCCGCCTCCGCGCCCGCCCGCAGCCGCGCCAGGGCCAGGTTGAGGCGCGCGTTCGCCAGCTCCGCGTGGGGGCAGGGTCCGGCGTAGAGCGAGACCGCCTCGCGGAGCGCCTCCTCGTCGACCTCGCCTCCCGCCTCGGCCTCGAGGAGCGAGAGCCAGCCGCGGTTCGCCGCGAGGTGGGCGCGCTCGCAGGGGCCCTCGGCGTCCGTCGCGTCGAGCAGCGCGCGCGCCTCGGCGAAGCGGCCGAGCCCGTGGAGCACCCGGGCGCGCGCCTGGCGGGCCCACCCCGCGAGCGCGTCCGGGCCGACCTCCTCGGCCGCGCGCTCGGCGCGCCGGAAGAGACGCAGCGCCGCGCGGAGGTCGCCGACGTCGCGCTGCAAGAGCGCGCGGTGATAGAGGAGCCGCGCCGCCCCCTGCGGGTGTCCGGGGGGCTGGCCGACGAGCGCCTCCGCCTCGTCGAGCGCGCGCCGGGCCTCCGCGAAGCGCCAGCGGGTGCGGAGCGCCCAGCTCGCGGCCACCGCGTCCCGTACGGCGCGGTCGAGCGCGCCGCGATCGGCGTGGTCGGCGCGCGCGCGCTCGAGCCCCGCGAGCCCCCGGGAGACGGCCCCCTCGTCGAGGTCGAGCCGCGCCGCGAGGCTCCGCGCGGCGATCCCTTCCGCGCCGCCCTGGTGAGCCGCGAGCCGCGCGCGGGCCTCCTCGCGACGCCCCTCGGCGCGCGCGGCTCGCGCCGCCTCCAGCTCCGTCGGCGCGGGCCGGAGTCGAAGCCTCGCCTCGACGCCGCCTCGGCGCAGGACCCATCGGCCCGGCGCCTCGACGTCGGCGCGCCAACCGACGCGAACCCGCCGCCACGAGGGATCCCGCGGCGCGCCCTCGAGCTCGACCGCGGGCGGCTCTCCGTGGGGCACGAAGAGGATCGCTCCGCCCTCGCAGATCCGCTCCCCGTCGACCCACGCGAGCGCGCAGCCGACGCGCAGCTCCAGCGGCGCCCGCGCCGGGGACGCCGGAGCCGGCTCGTCGCACCCGAGCGCGCCGACGCCGAGCAGCAGGAGCGCCACGCGCCTCATGGGGCGTCCTCCACAGGGGCGTCCTCCACCTGGATGACGACCCGGTGCACGTGGGGCGCGTCCGGATCGGGCTCGCCGCCCTCCGCCGCGTCGCCCTCTGCGGCGTCGCCCTCTGCCGCGTCGCCCAAGACGAAGAACACCTCGATGGGGCCGCGCCGCGCGCCGAAGAGGGAGGCGGCCGTCCCGGCCACACGCACGGCGCCCCCCGGAGCGCGCTCGAGCGGCGCGTCCCAGGCCTCGAGCTCACCGCCCGGCGCCCGGAGGAACGCCCGGACGGGCACCGGCTCGGACAGCGGCTCGGACGCCGGCTCGAGCGGGCGGAACACCAGCTCCACGCGCGTCTCGGGGAGGAAGGTCGCCTCCGCGGCCTCGACCCCCTCGGCCCGCTCCTGGGCCGCGCCCCCGTGGACCTCGAGCCGGTAGCTCGGCCACGCCTCCGGCCCGCCGAAGGGCCGCAC
Organism: Sandaracinus sp.; assembly: GCA_002699025.1. Taxonomy (GTDB): domain Bacteria; phylum Myxococcota_A; class Polyangia; order Polyangiales; family Houyiibacteriaceae; genus Houyiibacterium; species Houyiibacterium oceanicum. The sequence goes on from PABA01000185.1 coordinate 13,005, forward strand.
GACCAAGAGCAGCGCCGCCGCCGCCGCGAGGCCGACGACCAGCGCGCCGACCCATCGCCGCGGAGCCTTCGCCCCCGACGGCTCGACCTCGGCCTCGGCCCGCACCTTCGCCGTCAACGCCCCCGCGAGCCGCTCCCGGTAGGCCTCGTCGAGCGGCTCGAACGCCGCGACGCGCTCCTCGCCCTCCTCGCCGGCGAGGGCCGCGAGCGCCGCCCGCTCCTCCTCGTCGAGCTCGTCCTCGGCGAGCGCGTCCCAGAGCGGATCGTCGAGCTCCGGGAGGCCGTCTTCGTCCGGGCTCATCCCGCCCCCTCTCCCGCGGGCGTGCGCTCCGCGCCGCTGGCGATCTCCTGCGCCGCCTGCCGGATGCGCGTCCGCCACATGTAGACCGCTCCGCGGCTCATCCCGAGCTCCGCGGCGACCTCGTCGGCCGGGAGCCCCCGACAGAGCAAGAGCTCGTACACGCGCAGCCCCTTCGGGCTGAGGCGCTCCCGGAGCCCCGCGTGGATCGCGCGCATGGTGCTGCGCGCCGTGACGAGCCGCTCCGCCCGCGCCGAGGGCAGCTCGAGCACCTGCGGCGCGACCGGCTCCTCCGCGTAGGGGCTCCGGCGCCGGCTCCGGAGCACGGTGGCGACGTGACGCTGGGCGACCAGGCGCACGAACCCGCGGAGCGTCCGGCCGCGCGCCGGGTCCCAGCTCGCGAGCGTCCGCCCGCCGTTCTCGAGGAGCCGCTCGAAGACCTCCTGCGTGAGGTCCTCCACGTCGGCCCGGATGCCCCGGCCCGAGCGCGCCGCCGGCAGGAGGGCCCGCGCCACCGTCGCCTGGATCACCGGCGTCAGCGCGTCGACGAGCGCGCGCATGGCCGCCGCGTCGCCGGCCAGCGCCGCGTCGATGGTCTCCCTCCCGGGCGACGAGCCGGGTCCCACCATGGCCTCCTCGACCTGCGGCGGCGGTGCACACCACGAGCACGCGCGCGCCGAGCGGGCGAAAGGTAGCGGTCTGGTCGAAAGGTGCCAGAACATGAACTCAATTCACCACAAAAAGGCCAACATTGGCGCAGCCAGAGCTGAATCCTGCAGCCGGAACGAAGCGAAAGGGCTCTTCGCCCCGGCCGTCTCTCGCTCCTTCGCGCCGAGCCGCCCGGATCTCACAACCGATCGTCCCGCCCGGCTCGACGCGCATGGTCCGCGGGCAGCGCCCGCCTCTCGCGCCCGGTCGAGCGAGAGCGAACGGACCAGGACGCATGGGGGGCAGCTCCCTTGCTGGACGAGGGCTCCCTTGCAGGGCAGGAGCTCCCTTGCTGGGCAGGAGCTCCCTTGCTGGGCAGGAGCTCCCTTGCTGGGCAGGAGGCACGTGCCCCCGGCGGCACGAACGGCGCTCGCCCCCGCGCGCCCCGACCAGCGCGTCGCGAGCTGCGTTCAGCTCCCCCACGCCGCGCCTCCCACCGTGATCCGTCGTTCACGGGGGCCCCACGGCGCGAGGCGCTGGACGGACGGACGCACGTCGGGCGCGCGAGAAGCCCGCGCGCCCGACGATGCGAGACGAAGAAGGAGCCGGGGCTACTCGGCGGCCTCGGCGCCTTCCTCTTCCTCCTCTTCGAACCAGCGCGGCTTGCCCATGTAGCGGACCACCGCGTCCTCGAAGGTGCCGACGGCGTAGCTGTTCTCGAAGTCACCGCTCCCGCGGAAGACGGCCACGACGCGGCCCGAGGCCTTGCCGGCCTCCTGGAACATGCGCGCCTCCGGGTCGTACTCGCCGGCGGTCCACTCGGTGATCTCGAGCACGTAGGCCATGGACGTGTTCCAGCTGGTGGTGCTCTCCGGATCGTCCGGCTGGGCGATCTGGAAGAAGCCGCCGCCGGACTCGTCGATGCCCATCTCGTAGGTGCCGACGCCCATCTCCTGCGGGAGCTTCGTCAGGTGCACGGCCTGGTCGCCGGTGATGATGTCCGTCGGCTCCTCGAGCTCCGCCGTCGAGATGCGCATGGACCAGTTGTCGAAGCGCGGCTGGAAGACGATCGAGTTGATCTCGAGGCGCGTGCCGTTCCCCATCGCGTAGACGGGCGTGTTCGGGATGCTCTCGAGGGTGGGCGATTCGGTCCACTCGAATTCGGCGGGCGCGGCCTCGGCGCTCTCCTCGGCGGCGGCGCCCTCCTCGGCGGCGGCCCCCTCCTCGGCGCCCTCGGCGCCCTGGGCCTCTTCGTCCCCGGAGCAGCCAGCGAGGGCGAGCAGCAGGGCGGTCACGAGCGTGAAGCGGGTCATGTCTTTTTCTCCTCTCCTGTGGGCGGCCGCCTCGCGACCGCCGGCTCCCGCAGACGTCGGGGAGCTGAGGCCCGAGACTACACGCTCCGTGCCAAGAGCTGGGCGGGGCGCTTCCCGCGACGACCGAGACGGCGGTGACGCGGGCGTCCGTCAGGGCTGTCGCGGGCGTCAGCGCACCGGTCCGGCGAGCGCACGCGCCGGGCCGCCGATCGCTGCCCGCACACGCGTCCATCCGGCCTGTCGCAGGCGTCGACGGGGCCAGTTCAGCGGGCGCATGCGTCGGCCCGTCGTTCGCTCGGCCGCGCACGCGCGCACGCGCGCCAGGACCTGTCGCGAACCACGGCGCACCGGCCCCGACCGGCTCGACGAGCACCGGCGCGCACCGCTCGATCGCGAGGCCGCCCGTACGCCCGGGCGCACGCACGCCCGGACACACGCACGCGCCCACACAGGGAGGCGCTCCTCGCTTCGGCGCCGACGGGCTCCCGCTGGCAGGGCTGTCCGTCAACGCTGACGCGCCCCCACACGGCGTCGACCGATCCGCCCCGTCCCGCCCCTGGCACGCTCCGTGGAGTGTCTCTCCGCATCCCGCCGCGGCGCATCCGCGGCTTTCCCTCTCGCCGCCACCCGCGGCCCACACGCCGCTCCGGCGGCTCGATACGGAGACACACACCATGGACAAGATCGGTTCCCTCGACGCCAAGTTCGTCTGGCTCTTCGCCCTCGCCGCCGTGCTCCTCGGCGCCGGCAGCGGCTACGTCACCTCCGGCATGGGCGGCTCCGTCGCCAGCGCCGTCTACTTCGGCATCTTCTCGGTGTCCGGCTTCCTCGCGACGCTCCTCACCCGCTCCAAGGTCGGCATGGCCATCGGCGCCTTCGCCCTCGCCTCGCTCCTCTCGGCCGGCGGCTACTACTTCCTCGTCGCCAGCGCGACCCAGGAGGCCACCGAGGCCCTCGGCGCCACCGGCGACACCGGCGCGCTCGGCGCCTTCATGGGCGGCTTCGTCGCCGTCATCGTGCTCGTCGGCACGCTCGTCGCGGGCATCGCCGGGACCGTCACGGGCGGCCGCTTCCGCAAGAAGCTCGCCGCGGCGTGAGCCCTGCGTTTGCGCACGAGGAGAGGGCGGCGGGGGAATTTCCCTCGCCGCTCTCCGTAGAGAAGCCTCGTCAGAGTGGAGGGGACCGGCGCCCCGCAATCGCCGGAAAAGGATGAAGTCACGATGAAGCCTGGTTCGATGTCTGCTGGAAAGGTCTGGCTCTTCGCCCTCGCGGGCGCGCTCCTCGTCGCCGGGGGCTCCATGGCGCACGTCGCCGTCGGCGGCCTGCTCGCCGCCGTGCTCGGGTTCCTCTCGACCTTCCTGACCCAGTCCGGCAAGGGCATGGCCTGCGGCGCCTGGGCCCTGGGGAGCGTCATCAACGCGATCGCGATGTTCGTGATCCTCATGTTCTTCGTCACGGGCGTCGCGTCCGAGGCGGCCAGCGCCAGCGGCGCGACCGCCGATGGCCAGGCCATGGCCGAGGCCGCCGGGAGCGCCATCGGCGCCTTCGCCGGCGTGGTCGGCGCCATCGTCGGCTTCTTCACGACGCTCGTGCCCAGCTACGTCGGCCTCTTCGTCGGCGCGGCGGCCCGCGGCAACAACGGCGCGGCCCCCGCCGCCGCCTGAGCGACGCACGCTTCGATGGAGGAGGGCTCGGGACCTTGGTCCCGGGCCCTTTTTCCGTGCCCGTCTTCTCCGCGAACGCGGCACGGGCTGGGGACTCCAGACGGCACGGAAAGCGGAGAGCGGAGAGCATCCTGACCGAAGGGAGGGATCCGATCCCGCGTTCGCGGAGCTCGTCGACCTGCGGGCAGGGGCAGGGGCACGGGCACGGGTTCGTGCCGGGTCTTCGGGGTTCGACTTCGCGCCGGGCTGCGTCCAAGCTCCGCGGCGTGCGCCTCGCCGTCTTCCTCTGCGCCTCGCTCGGCGCCGCCGCGACCGGCCTCATGGGCATGTACATGGTCGGCAGCAGCTACGCGCGCGGCGACCAGCTCGCCCGCGCCGAGCGCTGGAGCCGCGACAGCCCCGCGCGCCGCGCCAGCGTCCGCGGCCTCGAGCGCGAAGCCGATCGCCAACGCGCCGGCGCCTACGCCCTCCTCGCCGCCTGCGCCCTCGGCGTCCTCGGCACCGTCCTCGCTCGCCGCGAGCGCGAGCGCCTCGCCGCCCCCTTCCTCCTCGCCGGCGGCGTCGCCCCCGCCTTCCTCTGGTGGCCCGGCCTCTTCGCCTCCGGCCTGCTCCTGCTCGCCGGCGCCCTCGCCGTGACGGTCAAGAGTGGAGCGCCTCGAAGCCCTCCAGCCGATCCGCCACCAGCAACCCCATGAGGTAGCCCTGCACGCCGGCGACGTAGCCGAAGCTCGCCGCCATCGCGATCAGCCAGACGAGCGCGCCGAGGGGCCCGAAGACGGCCGCCAGGAGACCCCCGGCGAGGGCGAGGCCGCCGAGGCTCACCCAGCCCACGGCGACCACCGCCAAATACGCCCAGCCGCCCGCCCGGAAGCCCTTCCAGAGGAGCGTCAGGTCCACCAGCGCCGTGAAGCGCCCGGTGAGCCCGAGCGCGGTCAGCGCCATGGGCCAGTAGGCGTAGGGCACGAGCCCGACCAGCACCGCCGCCCAGTGCGGCGCCCCGCGATGCGCCACGAAGCCGGGCAAGCCGAAGAGCACCAGCGCGACCACGCCGAGCACGACCCCGTGGCCCACGGTCGTCGACTTGTCGGGGAGCGCCCAGCGGACCCGCGGCGCGGCGCCCTCCTCGTCGTGGAGCCCGTTCTGCGCGGCCTGCGTGAAGAAAGTACCGAGCAGCCCGAGGTAGCCGCCGAAGGCGATGGGCGCGAGGAGCAGGCCGAGGCAAGGCGCCGCCAGGACCATGAAGGCGATGGCCATCGCGATCGCGAGCCCGCCGACCCAGAGCACGCCGCCACCGAGGAAGGGCACGAGGAAGGCCCAGCCGAAGCGCGGCCAGAAGCCCGGATGCGGCGCCTCCGGGGTCGTCGAGCGCGGCGCCGAGGACCCGGGCCCTGACGGCGCTCCGAACGCCGAAGGGCCTGGCGCCGGGCCGCGCGCAGGTCCGGGAGCCGGGGCGGGCCCGGAAGCCCTCGGGCCGACACCGAGCCCCGCGGGGATCCGCGCCGGGTCGAGCCCCGCCGCCGCCGCCGCCGCGCGCGCCCGCTCCTCGTGCGTCCCCGCGATCGCCTGCCGGGCCCGCGCCCGCGGGTCCGCCCCGGCGCCGCCCACCTCGCCGCCCTCGGGCTGGAGCTGCACGTCCCCGCCCGCCTCGCGCAGCGTCGCCTCGAGGGCCATCGCGACCTCCCGCGTCGCGTGCCGCCTCACGACCGAGGGCAGGTTCTGGAAGACCGCCTCCGCCGTGATCGCGTCCAGGCCGAGCGCCCGCTCGAGCGCCTCCACCGCCGCCGCCGGATCGCCGCCGAAGCCGAGCACCCGCACGGCGTAGAGCGGCCCTGCGCTCGCGTCGTCGAGCGCGAGCGCGCCCGGGGGCGCAGAGGGAGCGGATCGCGCGGATGGCGCAGGCGAGGCCGCGGCCGGCGGCGACGCGGGGAGGTCCAGCTCGCCGAGCTCCGGCGCGCCGAAGTCCGGCAGCGGGAGCTCGTCGTCATCCACGGCGGCGCCTCGGCGCGATGACCCGGGCGGACGAGAGGGAGAGCGTGTCCATCGGGACCGGGCCGATTGCGAGATCCCTGCCTGGCCGCTCGCCAGCCCAGCGCCCGCCCTTCCGCCCCGATCGCGCGAAGCCGCGATTCATCGCGCCCGGCAACATTCCCCGCCCGGACCGCATCGCTCTCCCGAAGCCACGCCTCACGCCCGCATGATGCCACCCTCGGCTCCCCCCGTGTTTGACACGGCGCGTCAAGCGCCGTAGGTGAAGAAACTGAATCGCCATTCACTCGCCCGCAGGCCGACCCGGACGGGATGCCGCCGGCGCGGGCGACACGACCGATCGGGAGGTCAGCACATGGGCAACTCAGCGAGCACCCAGGCCGAGCGCCTGGGCAAGAAGGGGGAGCGCGTCGCCATCGTGGCGGGCCTCAGGACCCCCTTCGCCAAGCAGTGGACCGCGTACCGCGACATCTCCGCCCTCGAGCTCGCGAAGCTCGTCGTCGCCGAGATGCTCACGCGCGTCGAGCTCGACCCGCACGAGATCGAGCAGGTCGTCTACGGCCAGGTCGTCCCCTCCGTGCACGCGCCGAACATCGCCCGCGAGGTCGTCCTCGGGACGGGCATGCCGCACGACATCGAGGCCTACAGCGTCAGCCGCGCCTGCGCGACGAGCTACCAGTCGGCCGTGAACATCGTCGAGGCCATCGCCACCGGCACCATCTCCGTGGGCCTCGCCGGCGGCGCCGACAGCGCCTCGGACGTGCCCATCACCGTCTCCAAGCGCCTCGCCGCCGCCCTCATCGAGGCGAGCAAGGCGCGCACGGTGAAGGACAAGCTCCAGGCCTTCCTCGACCTGAAGCCGAAGGACCTCGCGCCGGTCCCGCCCGCCATCAAGGAGCCCTCCACGGGCCTGACCATGGGCGAGAGCGCCGAGAAGATGGCGCAGGAGAACGGCATCGGCCGCGCGGCCCAGGACGAGCTCGCGCATCGCAGCCACCAGCTCGCCGCGAAGGCCTGGGACGAGGGGAAGTTCGCGGACGAGGTGATGGAGGTCTTCGTCCCGCCCCGCTACGAGAAGGCCATCGCCGAGGACAACCTCGTCCGGGGCGACGGCGAGCTCGCCGGCTACGCCAAGCTCAAGCCGGTCTTCGACCGCAAGCACGGCACCATCACCGCCGCCAACGCCTCGCCCCTCACGGACGGCGCCTCGGCGCTCCTGCTCATGCGCGAGGACAAGGCCGAAGCGCTCGGCCTCACGCCCCTCGGCTTCGTGCGGAGCTACGCCTTCGCCGCCCTCGACCCGAAGGGCCAGATGCTCATGGGCCCGAGCTACGCGAGCCCCAAGGCCCTCGATCGCGCCGGCCTGACGCTGAAGGACATCGACCTCGTCGACATGCACGAGGCCTTCGCCGCGCAGGTCCTCTCCAACACGCAGGCCTTCGAGTCGAAGCAGTGGGCGCAGGAGCACCTCGGCAAGGACGAGGCCATCGGCGAGATCGACTGGGATCGCTTCAACGTGACCGGCGGCTCCATCGCCATCGGTCACCCCTTCGCCGCGACCGGCGCGCGGCAGATCACCCAGACGTTGAACGAGCTGCGGCGCCGCGGCGGCGGCCTCGGCCTCTGCACGGCCTGCGCGGCCGGCGGGCTCGGCGCGGCCATGGTCCTGGAGGTGGAGTCGTGAGCGACGAGAAGAAGAGCGCCCTGAGCATCGACGAGCGCGACGACGGCGTCGCCATCCTCTGGATGGACGTGCCCGGCGAGTCGATGAACACCCTGAAGGAGGACTTCGCGCAGGAGTTCGCCGAAGCCTTCGCCCACCTCGAGACCAACGCGAACGTGAAGGCCGTGGTCTTCGCCTCCGGCAAGAAGGGCTCGTTCATCGCCGGCGCGAACATCGACATGCTCGCCCGCGCGAAGAGCGCGGCCGAGGCGAGCGAGCTCTCGCGCCAGGGCCAGAAGGCCATGGACCGCATCGAGGCCTTCCCGAAGCCGGTGGTCGCGGCCATCGACGGAGCCTGCCTCGGCGGCGGCCTCGAGGTCGCCCTCGCCTGCCACGGCCGCGTCGCCTCGAGCTCGCGGAAGACCAAGCTCGGCCTCCCCGAGAGCCAGCTCGGTCTGCTCCCGGGCGCCGGCGGCACGCAGCGCTGCCCGGAGCTGATCGGCGTCCAGGCCGCCCTCGACCTGATGCTCACGGGCAAGCAGGTCGACGCGCGGAAGGCGAAGAAGCTGGGCCTCGTCGACGAGGTCGTGCCCTCGGCCATCGTGGTCGAGGTCGCCGCGAAGCACGCGAAGAAGTACGCCGAGGAGGGCGTGCCGAAGCGCGAGGTGGGCCTGCTCGAGCAGCTCCAGGACTCGAGCGAGCTCACGGAGCTGGCGCTGACGAAGAACCCGCTCGGGCGGAAGGTCCTCTTCGACCAGGCGCGCAAGAAGCTCCACGAGAAGACGCGCGGGAACTACCCGGCGCAGGACCGGATCCTCGACGTGGTGAAGATCGGCCTCGAGAAGGGCCGCGCCGCCGGCCTCGAGGCGGAGGCGACGCACTTCGGCGAGCTGGTCATGAGCCCCGAGTCGGCGGCGCTCCGCAGCATCTACTTCGCCACGCAGGCGATGAAGAAGGACAGCGGCGTCGATGACCCCGAGGTGAAGCCGCGCGAGGTGAGCCACGTGGGCATGCTCGGCGCCGGCCTGATGGGCGCGGGCATCGCCTACGTGACGACGGCCCTCGCCAAGACGCCCGTGCGCCTGAAGGACCGCGACGCCGACGGCGTGCTGAGTGGCCTGCAGTACGTCCGCGGGATCATCGACAAGCGCGTGCAGCGCAAGAAGATGACGCCGATGGATGCCGACGAGCTGATGCTCCAGACGACCGGCACCGTCGACTACAGCGGCTTCCACCGCTGCGAGGTGGTCATCGAGGCGGTCTTCGAGGACCTCGAGCTCAAGCGCAAGATGGTGAAGGAGGTCGAGGCCGCCGGGCCGGAGGACGTGATCTTCGCGTCCAACACCTCGTCGCTGCCGATCGGCGAGATCGCCGAGGCCTCCATGCACCCCGAGACCGTCATCGGGATGCACTACTTCTCGCCGGTCCACAAGATGCCGCTGCTCGAGATCATCGTGACCGAGAAGACGGCCGATTGGGTCACGGCGACCTGCGTCGAGCTCGGCAAGAAGCAGGGCAAGACGGTGATCGTCGTCGGCGACGGACCGGGCTTCTACACGACGCGGATCCTCGCGCCGCTGATGAACGAGGCGGCCCACATCCTCGCCGAGGGCGCGCCCATCGAGGAGATCGACGAGGCCATGTTGGACTTCGGCTTCCCCGTCGGGCCCATCAAGCTCACGGACGAGGTCGGCATCGACGTCGGCGCGAAGGTCGGCAAGGTCATGCAGAAGGCCTTCGGCGACCGCATGACGCCGCCGGCGGGCATGGAGAAGCTGGTCGCCGACGACCGGAAGGGCCGCAAGAACGGGCGCGGCTTCTACCTCTACGGCGACAAGAAGAAGGGCGTCGACGAGAGCGTCTACGGCGTGCTCGGCGTGAAGCCGAAGCCCGGCGCGCTGAGCGCCGAGGAGATCGCCTGGCGCTGCACGCTCCAGATGGTGAACGAGGCCTGCCTCTGCTTCGGCCAGGGCATCCTGCGCTCGGCGCGGGACGGCGACATCGGCGCCATCTTCGGGCTGGGCTTCCCGCCCTTCCGCGGTGGCCCCTTCCGCTTCGTCGACGCCGTCGGCGCGCGGGAGGTCGTGCGCAAGCTGCAGAACTTCGAGAAGCGCGTCGGCCCCCGCTTCGCCCCCGCGCCCATCCTCCTCGCCATGGCGGAGAAGAACCTCACCTTCCACGGCGAGAACACGGTCACGCCGGGCGAGATCCCCACGTAGCCGCTCGTCGCGGGCCTTCGGCCCGGCGGCCCTCCGCCGTCCGCTCTCCGCCGTCCGTGCTCACGCTCGACTTCACGGTCCATGCGCCAGCCGGCGGGGAGCGGACGCGACGCGTCGCGGGCCTTCGGCCCGGCGGCCCTCCGCCGTCCGCTCTCCGCCGTCCGTGCGGTTGCTCGACTTCACGGTCCATGCCGCTCTCGCGGAGCCGGCGGGGAGCGGACTGCGCGACGCGTCGCCGGTCTTCGGTCCGGCGGCCCTCCGCCTTCCGCTCTCCGCCGTCCGCGCTGGCGCTCGACCTCACGGTCCACACCGCTCTCGCGGAGCCTGCGGGGAGCGGACTGCGCGACGCGTCGCGGGCCTTCGGTCCGGCGGCCCTCCGTCATCGCCGCCGACTGCCCCTTTCCTCCGCGGAGGCGGCATGGACCCTGGCGTCGAGCAACCGCACGGAAAGCGGAAAGCGGAAAGCGGATCGCGTCTAGACCGCGTGGCGCGAGCCCCGTCAGTAGCTGAAGTCGTCGAGCTTCGTCTTCCCGCGGAAGACCCAGTAGACGATCACCGTGTAGGTGAGCACGAAGGGCATGCCGAGGAAGGCGATGTTGCGCATCAGCGCCAGCGTCGCCTCCGAGCTCGAGGCGTTGCGGATGGTCAGGCTGAAGCTCGGGTCGAGGCTCGAGACGACCAGGTTCGGGAAGAGCGCCATCCCGAAGTCGAAGACCAGCCCCATGATCGTCCCGCAGGAGCTCAGGAAGGCGAGCCCCGGCTGCCCCTTCACGATGGCCCGCGGGATGTTCGCGATGGCCAGCACCGTCAGCGCGACCACGACCCAGGCGAGCGGGTACTGCTCGAAGTTCCGGAGCGCGTGCGGATGCCGCGCGAGCGTCGCGATGGTCACGCCCATGAAGGCGACGAGGAAGAGCCCGAAGGCCGGCCAGCGCCAGGCGGCGATGCGCTCCTGCAGCGCGCCCTCGGTCTTCAGGTGCAGGTAGAGCGCGCCGTGCATGGCCGCCGCGATCGCCGCGAAGAGGCCGACGGCGAGCGGGTACCACCCGACGAGGTCGCCGAGCTGCCCCGCGAACTCGCGGTCGGCGCCGATGGGGATGCCCTCGATGGCGTTGCCCGCCGCGACGCCGAAGAGGAAGACCACCATGAAGCTCGAGAAGGCGAAGCTCCAGTCCCAGTAGCGGCGCCAGAAGCGGGACTTCTGCTTGCTCCGGAACTCGATCGACACCGCGCGCCCGATCAGCGCGAAGAGCAGGATCATGATCGGCAGGTAGAAGGCGCTGAGGAAGGTCGCGTAGGCCTCGGGGAAGGCCGCGAAGAGCGCGCCGCCGAAGGTCACGAGCCAGACCTCGTTGCCGTCCCAGAGCGGGCCGATGCTGTTGATGACGATGCGCCGCTCCCGGTCGCCCTTCACCAGCGGGTGGAGGATGCCGACGCCGAGGTCGAAGCCGTCGAGGATGGCGTAGCCCGCGACGAGCACGCCGAGCAGCCCGAACCAGAAGACCTGGAGGTCCATCACGCCTCCTCCGGCGCCGCGCGCCCGGTCAGGTGGTGCGGCGAGGCCGGGTCGAGCACGTCGGCCGCCACCGCGATCTGCCCTTCGTGCCCCTCGGCGTCGCCGCCCTCCGGGTCCTCGGGCCCGTGCTGGATCTTCGAGTTCATCACGACGACCCAGAGCGCCCCGAGCGCCAGGTAGATCAGCGAGAAGAGCACGATGGACGCGAAGATCTGCTCGCCCGGCACGCTCGGCGACGCCGCGTCCTGCGTCTTCAGGAGCCCGTAGACCACCCAGGGCTGGCGCCCCACCTCGGCCGCGACCCAGCCGGTCTGGTTCGCGATGTAGGGCCCGGCGACGGCGACGACGAAGACCTTCAAGAGCCAGCGCTGGTCCCAGAGCGTCCCGCGCCACCGCAGGAAGAGGGCCAGCGAGGTCACGCCGATGAAGAACATCCCGAGCGCGACCATCAGGTGGTAGGTGACGAAGGGCACGGCGACCGGCGGCTCCTCGTCGTCGGGGATCCGATCGAGCCCCTTCACCGGCGTCTCCGTGTCGCCGTGGATGAGGAAGCTGAGCATCCCCGGGAGGGCCACGCCGAGCTTCACCTCGCGCGCCTCCTCGTCGGGCCAGCCGAAGAGGTAGAGGTCCGCGCCCCCCTCCCCGGTCTCGAAGTGCCCCTCGAAGGCCGCGAGCTTCGCCGGCTGGTTCTCGGCGACGGCGTTCGCCTGCGCGTGGCCGCTGATCAGGATGGTGATGCTCGAGACGAAACCGAGCACGAGCGCCACCGTGAAGGTGCGCTTGGCGAAGCCCACGTGGCGCTTCTTCAGGAGGTAGAAGGCGCTCAGGCTCATCACGAAGAAGGCGCCCTGGAGCAGCGAGCCGAGGAGCACGTGGTTGAGCCGGTGCATGGCCGAGGGGTTGAAGACCATCGCCCAGAAGTCGGTGATCTCCGCGCGCATGGCCGCGCCCTCGCCGACGAGATGAAAGCCCGCGGGCGTCTGCTGCCAGCTGTTGGCGATGACGATCCAGACGGCCGAGAAGGTCGAGCCGAGGAAGACCATCAGAGTCGAGAAGAAGTGCATCTTCTTGCCGACCCGGTCCCAGCCGAAGACGAGCACGGCGAGGAAGCCCGACTCGAGGAAGAACGCGAAGATGCCCTCGGCGGCGAGGGCCGAGCCGAAGACGTCGCCGACGAAGCGCGAGTAGGTGCTCCAGTTGGTGCCGAACTGGAACTCCATGACGATGCCGGTCGCGACGCCGACGGCGAAGTTCACGGCGAAGAGCTTGGTGAAGAAGCGGGTCGCGGCCTCGTAGCGGCGGTCGCCGGTCTTCAGGTAGGTGCCCTCGAGGAGCACCATGATCGCGCCGAGCCCGATGCTGAGCGGCGGGAAGAGGTAGTGGAACATCACCGTCAGCGCGAACTGGACGCGCGAGAGGGTGACGGGATCGAAGTCCATGGGGGCGCTCCTTTCGAAACGCGGGAGGTGTCGGTGCCGGCCGAGGCCGCGGGTGCGTTCGCGTCGCGCGCGGAGTGCCTCGGTCGCGTCGGTGAGGGGGGGCGCGCCGGGAAGACCCTGGCGCCCGCCGGGCGGAGAATCGAGCCGCCCAGGGTGCTGTGATCGGGACGCTGGGGTGAGCCTGCGCACGGGTCAGCGTGGCAATTCGTCGCGCCGCGGGGCGCGAGCGCGCGCTCTGGGGGCGACTGGCGACGAGGGCGGCGAGGCGGGCGCTCGCGGAGGCGGGGCTGGACGGGAGCCCACGGCGAGCTAGAGAGTTCTGCCGTGAGCACCGTTCGCCGCAAGCTCCACGACTCGCCCTACTACCGGATCGACCTGGTCGAGCCGGGCGTCGTGTGGGTGTGCCGGACCGCCGCGGCCTACCCGGACCTGGACGCGCTCGACGCGGAGCACGTCGCGGTCGAGCGGGCCCTCGAGCCGGTGCGGGGCCACGGGCTGCTCGTCGACCTGCGCGAGACGGCGGGGCGGAACGACCCGGCCTTCGAGGAGCGCATGCGCACGCACCGCGCGATGATCTTCCGCGACTTCGCGCGGGCGGCGGTGGTGGTGCGGACGGCGATCGGGGCGCTCCAGGTGAAGCGCCACATGAGCGAGGACGGCTTCTCGGACCGCGTGCGGGTCACCAGCGACGAGGCCGAGGCGCTCGCGCATCTGGGCCAGCCGCGGCGAAGCCGCACCGGTCGCTGAGCGTCGCTGAGCACCGTCGATGAGCACCGGTCGCCGCATCGCGTCGCCGTCGGCCGAGCTCAGCCGCGCCAGGCCGTGAGGCCCCCGTCGAGCACGAACTGCACGGCGATGGCCGCGAGGAGCAGCCCGAAGAGGCGGGTGACGACGTTCACGCCCGTCCGACCGAGGACGCGCGCGAGCCGGTCGGCGACGCGGAAGACCAGGTAGGTCGCGAGGACCGTGACGAGCACGACGCCGTAGACGCTGAGGAGCTCGAAGGTGGTCTCGGCGCGCGAGGCGAGGAGGATCACCGAGGCGATGGCGCCGGGCCCGGCGATGAGCGGGATGCCGAGGGGCATGATGGCGACGTCGTCGCGGCGCTCCTCGCGCTCCTCCGTCGTGCCCTTCGAGTCGCGCGGGTGGGCGCGGAGCATCTCGAGCGCGACGAGGAAGAGGAGCAGGCCGCCCGCGATCTGGAAGGCCGGCATGGAGATGCCGAAGAACGCGAAGATGTGCCGGCCGCCGGCCGTGAACGCGGCGAGGACGCCGAGGGCGAGGAGGCACGCGCGGGCGGCCGTACGCTTGCGCTCGGCCGGGGCCATGTCCGCCGTGACGCCGAGGAAGGGCCCGACGTTGCCGACGGGGTCGACGATGGCGAAGAGCGTGCTGAAGCCGGTGAGCGCGAAGGCGAGCGTGGAGTCGAGCGCGGGCATGGGGAGACCTCCCGAATCCGGGGCCGCCCCCCTTAGCGCACGCGACGCGGCGGGCAAGCCTGGGGCGCGTCGCGACCGGGGTCCCACGCAGCCCATGCCCCCCGAACGGTGCCCACACGAGCCCAGGCCCGACGCGAGAAGGCCCGCGCTCGGGGGGAGCGCGGGCCTTCGAGGAGGTCGCGGAGCGCGGGCTCGGCTCAGTTGCGGATGCCGGTGACGAAGCCGTTGGTGAAGTAGACCTCGAAGCTGTTCACGCGGTTCCGCCAGTAGCGCCAGATGTCCCCCTCGAGGCTCGGCGTCTCGTGCTCGGGCGGGTAGCCGATGGCCATGATGACGCCCTGCTTGCTCATGCCCTGGTAGACCTGCCCCTGCTGGACGCCGGCCTGGTCCTCGGGGGAGAGCTGGGAGATGTCCGGGCAGCCGGTGCCGAAGTAGCGCTGCACGTGCGACTGAACGCCCGAGCGGGCGGAGCGGTGCATGATGTAGCGGTACCGACGGTGGCTGTTGAGGTCGCGGAAGGTGATCACGCGATCGGTGACCTCCTCGAGCTGCACCGGGGTGCAGATCGGGAGGAGCGCGCCCTGGGGCGGGGCCGAGTACATCACCGAGTGGATGTGGTTCCGGCCGTCGGGGCGCATGTTCGTCAGCGTGTAGAGTTGCTCGCCCTGCGGGACGGCGTAGCGCTGACCGCCGCCGCCACAGGCGGGGAGCGCGGCGAGGGCGAGGAGGGCGGCGAGGACGAGGGAGAGCGGGGAGGGAAGTCGGTGCCAGTTCATCGCGCGTCGGAAGCTAGCATGGCACGTGCCACCCGGGCTCTTCCGGCCGATCCGACGCGCAGGGCCGCGATTCCACGTGAACTGACCTTCACGCGTCGGGCGCCGAAGCGCATCTGGGGGCGCCCCGCTCGGGGGAGACGCCGGGGGACCTCCGCGCATTCACGCGCCCTCCGCGAAGCCCGTGACCGACTCGTGACGGCCGGGGGCCGCGGGGTGACAGGCCGCAGCGCGCGTGCGAGAAACGGCGGCCATGGCGTACCTCGAGCAGCTCGCGCCGATCCTCATCCTCCTCACCGTCGTCGCCGTCGTCATCGGGCGCCTCCCGAAGATCGACCTCGGGCACTCGGACGCCTTCCGCCGCCGCCGCGTGCTGAACTGGCTCCCCCTCGGCCTGACCTACGCGTTCCTCTACATGGGGCGCTACAACGTGAAGGTCAGCAAGCTGAAGCTCGGCGACCTCACGGACGCCGAGGGCCTGCCGCTGATGAGCAACGCGGACTTCGCGACCATCTTCGGCTACGGGACGCTCGTCTACGGCATGTCGTTCGTCCTGAACGGCCCGATGACCGACCGCATCGGCGGCAAGCGCGCCATCCTCATCGGCGCCGGCGGCGCGCTGACGGCCAACGCCGCCATGGGCCTGTGCACGCAGCTCGTGCTCGGCGACCGGGACGGCTGGCTCGCGAACAACCTCACGCTGATGTTCTCGCTGCTCTACGCGGCGAACATGTACTTCCAGAGCTTCGGCGCCGTCGCCATCGTCAAGGTGAACGCGCCCTGGTTCCACGTGCGCGAGCGCGGCGTCTTCGGCGCCATCTTCGGCGTCCTCATCTCGCTCGGGATCTACTTCGCCTTCGACTGGGGCAAGCTGATCCTCGACCACGTCGGGCTGACCTGGGTCTTCTACGTCCCGGCGATCCTCCTGGCGCTCTTCTTCGGGATCGTCACCGTCTTCGTGAGGAACACGCCCGGCGAAGCGGGGCACGTGGACTTCGACACGGCCGACGCCTCGAGCGGTGACGACGGCGAGCGCCTCCCGGTGAAGGACATCTTCCTGATGATGCTCCGGAACCCGATCATCGTGACGATCGCCTTCGTCGAGTTCTGCAGCGGCTTCCTCCGCCAGGCGATCATGCAGTGGTACCGGGAGTTCGCGAAGCAGACCGACGGCACCCTCGATCTCGCCGGGAGCTTCGTCTACGACAACTGGGGCCTGCTCCTCTGCTGCGCGGGCATCCTGGGCGGCGTCGTCGCCGGTGTGATCTCGGACCGGCTCTTCGACTCGCGCCGCGGGCCGGTCGCCGCGCTCCTCTACGGCGTGATGCTCGTCGGCGCCGTCGTGCTCCTCTTCGCCTACCAGGAGCCCTTCGTCGGTTGGCTGGTGATCCTGATGAGCATGGCCGTCATCGGCGTGCACGGGATGCTCAGCGGCACGGCGAGCATGGACTTCGGCGGCAAGAAGAACGTCGGCACCGCCGTCGGCATCATCGACGGCTTCGTCTATCTCGGCACCTTCGTGATGTCGATGACCTACGGCGTGCTCTTGCCGGACGACAAGCACCACCCGGAGCAGGCCGCCGACCCGGACAACTGGATCTGGTGGCCGGGCGCGATGATCCCGATGGCGCTGATCGGCCTGGTGCTCGCGAGCCGGCTCTGGAACGCGAAGCCCAAGCCGAAGACGCCGAGCGCGCCGAAGGCGCCGAAGAAGGAAGGCGAGCCGGCGACCTTCTGAGCGGGCGCCGGCTCGAGCGCTGCCTCAGGAGAGCATCCGGCGCGTCAGGAGAGCAGGCCGCCGGCGATCTTGGACGCGAGCTTGCCGTCGATGCGGCCGCGGTACTCGTCCATGACCGCGCTCATGAGCTGCCCCATCTGCTTCTTCTCGCTGACGCCGAGCTTCTTCGCGAGCGCCTCGATGGCCTCGCGCGCCTCGTCCTCCGTGAGCGGCTGCGGGAGGTAGCCCTCGATGATGGCGACCTCGGCGCGCTCCGTGTCGGCGAGGTCCTTGCGGCCGCCCTCGTCGTACTGCGTCGCCGAGTCCTTCCGGCTCTTCACGGCGCGGATGAGCACCTGGAGCTCCTCGTCCTCGTCGAGCGCGGCGCCCTTCTGGAGCTCGGCGTCCGTGAGATCCTTCTTGAGCATGCGGAGCACGTCGCGCGCGACGACGTCCTTCGCCTTCATGGCCGCCTTGAGATCCTCCTGGAGCTGCTTCTGCAGAGACATGCGCGGCACAGTGCGTCCGGCGCGCGCCCCGCGCAACCACGGGCGCTCGCTCTCGCTCGCTCCGGCTGTCCGCCGTCCGCTCTCCGCCATCGTCCGCGCGGACGACGGCGTGGTCGGCGGGATGCGCTCGCTTCGCTCGCTCCGGCTGTCCGCCGTCCGCCTTCCGCTGGCGAGGCTGGCGCTCGACATCACGGTCCATGCCGCGTCCGCGGAGAACGGCGTGGTCGGCTGGGCGGCGGGAGGCTCGCTTCGCTCGCGCCGGCTGTCCGCCGTCCGCTCATCGCGGCTCGGCGACCGCGAGGGGCGAGGCGCGCACCGAGGTCCACCCGCGGGCCGAGCACGCGGTGAGAACGCAACCGTTGCTGCGGGCACCACCCCGGCTACTCCGCGAACGCGGCATGGACCGCGGTGGCGAGCGCCAGCACGGACGGCGGATCAGCGGACGGCGGATCGCATCACGACGACAGTCGTGATCAGGCGGGCATCAGCGCGGCGATCGCGGCTTCGAGGCGCACGGCCTCGTGCTCCCGGCTGATCTTCCGCGCGCGCTGCCGGATGTGCGTCGGCGTGGGCTCCTTCTGGAGCCGCTCCATGTGCTTGCGGAGCTGCCGCCGCGCCTCGTGCACGCGCCACGCGACCGTGCCCTCGCTCGTGTCGAGCACCACCGCGACCTCCTTGTAGGAGAGGCCCTGCAGCGTCGTCAGCACGACCGTGGTCCGGAGCAGCCTCGAGAGCCGGTCGAAGGCCGCGAGCAGGTGCGCGTAGCTCTCCTGCAGCTCGAGCGCGCGGCGCGGATCGCCGGCCGCGTCGACGGCGACGGCAGCGGTCACGCGCGGATCGTCCAGGCCCACGGTCCGCCTTCGACCCCGGTCGCGCTTCACGTTCAGCGCGCGGTGCAGCGCGATCCGATAGAGCCAGGTGAAGAACTCGCTGCGCCCCTCGAAGGAGTCGAGCTTGCGGTAGGCCTTGAGGAAGGCGTCCTGCGTGATGTCGTCCGCGTCCGAGGGCTTGCCCGTCAGATGCAGCGCCAGGGCGTAGATGCGCGGCTGGTAGCGCCGGTACAGCTCCTCGAAGGCGCGCGCGTCGCCTCGCTGGGCTGCCTCGACGAGCGCCGCCGCCTCACGCCCCCGGCGCGCGGCGTCGGTGCCCGGTTCGGTCCGCTCATCCACCATCGCTACTTGGAAACCTACCTGGCTTGGGAATTGGGATCACACCCGATTTTTTCTCGGGCGCTCCCGCGAGCCCGCCGCGAGCCCGCCGCGAGCCTGCCCCCGCTCCCACCGGGAAGCGAGCGCATCGCCTCATCCGTTCGCCCTGACCAAAAGCCCGTCTTCACGACCATCGCACTCGCGAAGACTCCCCGCCCGCCCAATCCATTCACCCAAAGAGGGGATGGGGCGGCTGACCAAGCCCGTCGAAGGCGACCGACGACATGCCGACGCTCCATGAATTGGGACATATGATGCCGAGTCGTGACAGGTTGATCCCCCCGGGTCGATCTGTTAGTACCCAGGGACCGCGGAGGGGCGAGAACCCCGAAAAGCAAACCGTTTCGAGCACTTAGCTCATGCTTTCCCCAGGGAGGAGCCGCCCTCCTCCCGCTCTCCGGCCGCCCGAGGCTCCCGCCCCGGCCACGCCCCCCTCTCCTCTCCCCGTGTCGAGGGCACGATGCTCTTCGATTGGCTCTACGGACTCTTCTCCAACGACCTCGCGATCGACCTGGGGACCGCGACGACCCTGATCTACGTCAAGGGCCGCGGCATCGTCTCCTGTGAGCCGTCCGTCGTCGCCGTCCAGCAGGACCCGCGCGGCGCCAAGAAGGTCCTGGCCGTCGGCAAGGAGGCCAAGGAGATGCTCGGCCGCACGCCGGGCTCCATCCAGGCCGTCCGCCCGCTCCGCGACGGCGTCATCGCCGACTTCGAGATCACGGAGGCCATGCTCCGCTACTTCATCAGCCGCGCCCACAACCGGCGCACGCTCGTGAAGCCGCGGATCATCATCTGCGTGCCCTTCGGCATCACGGAGGTCGAAAAGCGCGCCGTGAAGGAGTCGGCCGAAGGCGCGGGCGCCCGCGAGGTCTACCTGATCGAGGAGCCCATGGCGGCCGCCATCGGCGCCGGCCTGCCGATCACCGAGCCGAGCGGCAACATGGTCGTCGACATCGGCGGCGGCACGACCGAGGTCGCCGTCATCTCCCTCGCCGGCATCGTCTACTCCCAGTCGGTGCGCGTCGGCGGCGACAAGATGGACGAGGCGATCATCGCCTACATGAAGCGCAAGTACAATCTGCTCATCGGCGAGCAGTCGGCCGAGCGCGTGAAGTCCTCCATCGGCAACGCCTACCCGGAGGACGAGCCCATGACCATGGAGGTCAAGGGCCGCGACATGGTCGCCGGCGTGCCCAAGACGGTCATCGTCAACGGCGACGAGATCCGCGACGCGCTGAGCGAGCCGATCAACGCCATCGTCGAGGCGGTCATGACGGCCCTCGAGCGCACGCCGCCCGAGCTCAGCGCCGACATCGTCGACAAGGGCATCGTGCTCACGGGCGGCGGCGCCCAGCTGCGCAACCTCGACGTGCTGCTCCGCGAGGAGACGGGCCTGCCGGTGATGGTCTCCGACGACCCGGTCTCGGCCGTGGTCCTCGGCAGCGGCAAGACCCTCGACCACCTCGACCTCCTCAAGGAAGTCACGATCTCCTGAGCGCGCCGGCGTTCGGGCGCGCCGAAAAACCCCGCCGCGGGTGGCGCGCCGGCCGCTCGCCGGGCAATTTCCCCTCCCTCCCGCGTCGGCGTCGGCGCGCGCGGGGTGACGCGCTCGCACCTCTTCCCATCGCGCGCGCGGAAGCCTCGCGCCCCCTCGCGCGTTCCGTCCCTCCTCGGAGCGCTCTCGCCGCGGGCCTCGCACGACGATGAACTACTTCCGCCGATTTCGGGACGCCGCCGGCAGCGTGGTGCTGCTCGTGCTCCCGTTCTTCTTCTTGAGCGCCAACCTCAAGGACCCGGCGGAGACGAACGTCTTCGACCAGACGCTCCTGCAGATCAGCGGCCCGCTCCAGTACGTGGCGACGGAGGCCGCGACGGCCGTGAGCGGCGTCGTCGAGGACTACGTCTATCTCGTCGACGTGCAGCGCGACAACGACCGGCTCCGCCTGCGCAACGACCGGCTCGAGGAGGAGAACCGGCTGCTCCGCATCCAGTCCGCGGAGAACGAGCGGCTCCGCGACCTGCTCCAGCTGCGCCAGCGCCTCGGCACGGAGACGATCAGCGCGGAGGTCGTCGCCAAGGACATCTCGCCCTTCTTCCGCGTGATGCGCATCCGCCTCGACCGCGGCGCCCGCGACCGGGTGCGCGCCGGCATGCCCGTCGTCTCCTCGCAGGGGCTCGTGGGGCAGATCCGCCGCACGGCCGGCCGGCACAGCGACGTGCTGCTCACGGTCGATCAGGAGAGCGCCATCGACGTCATCGTCCAGCGCACGGGCGCCCGCGGCATGCTCCGCGGGACGGGCGAGACCAACCGCTACCTGGCGCGCATGCAGTACCTGCAGCGGGACGACGAGGTGGAGGTCGGCGACGAGGTCTACACCTCGGGCCTCGGCCGGCGCTTCCCCGCGGCGATCCTCATCGGGCGCATCACGCGCGTCGAGCGCGAGGAGTTCGGCCTCTACCAGCAGGTCGAGGTCACGCCCTCGGTCGACTTCAGCGCCCTCGAGGAGGTGCTCGTCCTGACCGCGGGCTCGCGCGAGCAAGCCCGGCGCGCGCGCACGGGCGAGGACGAGGAGCCCTGATGCAGCCCACGCTGCGCAGCCTCGCCCTCCTCGCCCTCGGCTTCGGCCTGCTCCTGCTGCAGTCGATGCTCGGGAGCGTCGTGCCCCTGCACCCCTTCGCGCCGAACCTCCTGCTGCCGATCGTGCTCTTCCTCGGCGTCGCGCCGGACGTGCACCTGCTCCGCGGCGCCGTGCTCGCCTTCGTCCTCGGCTACCTGCTGGACCTCTTCAGCGGCAACCGGATGAGCCTGCACACCTTCATCTGCGTGGCGACCTTCATGCTCGCCCGCGGCGCGGGCCTCCGCCTCTTCCTCCGCGGCCCGGGCTTCCAGGTCGCCCTCACCTTCGTCGTCGCCCTCGTCGCGGGCGGCGCCATGATGGCCCTCCGCGCCATCTTCTCGCGCCCGGCGCCCTTCCCCGCCGGCACCGCCGCCGAGACCGCCATCGCCCTCGGCGCCCCGGCCGTCGCCACGGCGCTGACCGCCCCCCTCGTCTTCGCCGCGACCACGAAGATCGACCAGAGCGTGGGCACCAAACGCGAGGAGAGCACCGCGTGATCATGCTCTCCCCGCGCCGCGAGGTCGGCGAGTTCCGCAAGCGCTACAAGTGGATGGCGCTCGTGGTGCTGCTCACCTTCCTCGTGCTGCTCGGCCGCATGGCCCAGCTCCAGCTCGCGCAGCACGACGAGTGGGCCGCGATCGCGCGGGAGAACATCACCAAGACCATCCGCCTGCCGGCCACGCGCGGCATCGTCCGCGACGCGCGCGGCCGCGTCATCGCGACCAACCGGCCGAGCTACGACGTCTACCTCACGCCCCAGCTGCTCAGCGACGAGGACGTGGACCTGGTCTCGGAGCTGATGGGCCTGGCGCCCGAGCAGCGCGCCTACCTCGTGCAGCGCCTCGCCGACGTGCCGCTCCGGCGCCGCATGCACCAGATCGAGATGTTCCGGGACATCACCCGGGACCAGCTCGCGGCCCTCGAGACGCACGACGCCGAGCTGCCGGGCGTGGACGTGGTCTCGCGGCCGGTGCGCACCTACCCCTACGGGCGCCTCGGCGCGCATGCGGTCGGCTACCTGAACGAGGTCAGCGCCGAGGACCTCGAACGCGCCGGGCCCGAGGCCGACTACCGGGCCGGCGATCACATCGGGCGCATGGGCGTGGAGCGCGGCTGGGAGGCCTACCTGCGCGGTCAGCGGGGGCGGCGGCGCGTACTCGTCGACGCGCGGGGGCGGCGCCAGCGGAACGCGACGGCGCTCGCGGCGGAGCGCGAAGAGGTCACCCCGCCGACGCCGGGGCACGACCTCGTGCTCACGCTCGACATGGAGCTGATGCGCTCCATCGACCGGGCGCTCGCCGGCCACCCCTCGGGCGCGGTGGTGGTGGTCGACGTGAAGAGCGGCCGGGTGCGCGCGCTCTACTCGAAGCCCTCCTACGACCTGAACGACATCAGCGGGGGCATGAGCCGCGGCGCCTACCGGGAGCTCCTCGAGGATCCCTTCCGCCCGCTCATCGACAAGACCATCTTCGAGTCCTACTTCCCGGGCTCGACCTTCAAGCCGATCAGCGCGCTCGCCGCCCTCGAGGGCGAGCTCATCGACCCGAGCGAGCGGGTCGAGTGCATCGGCTACTACCAGATCGGCACGGACCGGAAGCGCTGCACCTCGGCCCACGGCGAGGTCGACATGCACGACGCGCTGGTGCAGTCGTGCAACGTCTACTTCTACGCGCTGGCCGAGCGGGTCGGCCTCGAGCGCCTGAACCTCTTCGCGCGCGAGTTCGGGCTGGCGCAGCGGACGGGCATCGGCATCAACAGCGAGGCGCGGGGCTTCCTCGCGACGCGCCAGTGGTACGAGGAGCGCTTCGGCCGCTTCCGCGTCGGCGACACGCTCAACACGGCCATCGGTCAGGGCAACACGCGCGCGACGTTGCTCCAGCTGGCGCTCGCCTACGGCGCGCTCGCGAACGGCGGGACGCTCTACCGGCCGCAGCTCGTCGAGAGCATCCGCGAGCCGGACGGGGCGCTGATCGAAGAGTTCCCGCCGCAGGTGAACCGCCAGGTGGCCGTCGCGGAGGAGTACATCGAGCTCGTCTCCCGCGGCCTCTGGGGCGTCGTGAACGCGCCGGCGGGCACGGCCCACGAGGCGCGCATCGAGGGCGGCGTGGAGGTCTCGGGCAAGACGGGCACGGCCGAGATCGCGCCGGGCACGCCACGGACGGACGTCGACCCGCGGCGGGCCTGGTACTTCAACCGCTCCCACGCCTGGTTCGCGGGCTACGCGCCGGCGAGCGATCCGGAGGTCGCCATCGTCGTCCTCATCGAGCACGGCGGCGCGGGCGGTCGGGCCGCGGCGCCCCCGGCCATGCGCATCCTGCAGGATTACCTCGGCGGCCAGACGACCACGGCCATGCTCGGGGGAGGCCGCTGATGGCGCTCGTCCGCACCTTCCGCGACCAGTTCGACTGGCCGCTCTTCGTCACGACCTGCGCCATCGCCGTGCTCGGCGTGGTGAACCTCTACTCGGCGACGAGCGCGAGCGGGGCCTACGGCGAGGCCTACATCCAGCAGATCTACTGGCTGACCCTCGGCGCCGGCGCGGCCGTGCTCATCGCGGCCATCGACTACCGGCACTACGAGCGGAACGCCTGGGTCATCTACGGCGTGGGCATCGCGCTGCTGATCCTCGTCTTCCTGCTCGGGCGGAGCATCCGCGGCTCGACCCGCTGGATCAGCCTCGGCGGCTTCTCGCTCCAGCCGAGCGAGCTGATGAAGATCTTCCTCATCGTCGCGCTCGCGAAGTACCTCCACAACGACCCGAAGACCGACGGGCGGACGCTCAAGGATCTGGTCATCCCGGGGCTGATCCTCGCCGTGCCCATGACGCTGATCCTGGCGCAGCCGGACCTCGGCACGGCGCTGATCTGCGCCTTCATCTTCGGCAGCATCATGGTGCTGACGAACCTGAAGCTCCGCTCGCTGCTCACGCTCGCGGCGGCCTTCCTCTTCAGCGCCCCGCTCACCTGGACCTACCTGCTCCGCGACTACCAGAAGGGCCGCATCCTCGCCTTCTGGGAGCAGTGGGTCGGCGACTCGCAGGACATCCTCGACACGGGCTGGCATGCGCACCAGTCGCAGGTCGCCATCGGGAGCGGCGGCACCTGGGGCAAGGGGTTCATGGCCGGCACGCAGAACCAGTTCCGCTTCCTGCCGGACCAGCACTCGGACTTCCCCTTCAGCGTCTGGGCCGAGGAGCAGGGCTTCATGGGCTCGCTGCTCCTGCTCGGCCTCTACTTCTTCCTGGTCATCTGGGGTCTGAAGATCGCCTCGCAGGCGAAGGACCGCTTCGGCGCGGTCGTGAGCGTCGGCGTGAGCGCCATGATCTTCTGGCAGGCGATCATCAACCTGGGCATGGTGAGCGGCCTGCTGCCGGTCGTGGGCATGACCCTCCCGCTCTTCAGCTACGGCGGCTCGAGCGTGCTCACCGTCATGATGGGCGTCGGCCTCCTGATGAACGTCTCGATCCGCCGCTTCAACTACTGACGCGCGCGCCCCGCGCGGCGAAGGCCGCCCGAGCGAAGGCCGCCCGAGCGAAAGCCAGCCCGAGCGAAAGCCAGCCCGAGTGAAGGCCAGCCCGAGTGAAGGCCAGCCCGTGCGACGAAAAGCCACGTCCCTTTCGCTCGCGATTCCACTACCCTTGCCGCGCAGACGATGAAGCTCAGTGAGCACCTGACCCTGACGGGGGGCGTGGGCATCGCGGTCGCGGCCGTGATGATCCTCCTGCTCCCCCTCGTCCTCCCGAAGGGCGAGCGGGGTCGGACGAAGCTCCCGCTCATCCTCCTGCTCCTCTACGTGGCCATCGTCGCGAGCCGCTCCTTCCTCGACGACGACAGCCCGAGTCACGAGCCGCTGAAGGTCGCCGGGGTCTTCTTCCTCGGCAGCTCCATGGCGCGAAGCGGCTTCCTGCTCGTGCTCCACTCGGTGATCACGCGGACCCTCGGCGGGAACGTCCCGCGGATCGTCCGCGACCTGGTCCAGGCGCTCCTCTTCATGGGCGTCCTCATGCTCACGCTGCGCGCGGCGGGCGTGGAGCCGAGCTCGCTCCTGACGACCTCGGCGCTCCTGACGGCGGTCATCGGTCTCTCGCTCCAGGACACGCTCGGCAACCTCTTCGCCGGGCTCGCCATCCAGGCGCAGCGGCCCTTCCGAGTCGGCGACTGGATCCAGTACGACGACACGGAGCACCACATCGGGCGCATCGTCGAGATGAACTGGCGCGCCGTGAAGGTGGAGACGCTCGACAAGGTCGAGATGACGGTGCCGAACGCGACGCTCGCGAAGAGCTCGCTCCAGAACTACTCGATGCCCACGCGGGTGGCGCGGCGCCACGCCTACGTGGAGGCGCCCTACGACCGGCCCCCCGAGCGCGTGATCCCGCAGCTCGTGGACGCGGTCCGAGGCGTGGCCGGCGTGCTCCCGCGGCCGCCGGCCGACGCGGTGGTGAAGGACTTCACGGAGCGGGGCGTGCGCTACGACGTGCGCTACTACATCGACGACTTCGAGCAGCGCGAGCTGATCGGCGGGCAGGTGCGCGAGCGCCTCTGGTACGCGCTTCAGCGCATGGGCGTGGAGATCCCCGTGCCGCAGCGGCTCGTGCGGATGTTCGACTACACGGAGGAGCGGCTCGAGCACGAGGCGGAGGCGCGGGTCGACGAGCGGGACCGGGCGCTCAAGCGGGTCGACTTCCTGCGGGCGCTGCCCGACGAGGCGCGGCACCGGCTCGCCGAGGGGACGCATACCCGCATGTACGCGCCGGGCGAGACGATCATCGTCGAGGGAGAGGCCGGCGAGGAGCTCTTCATCGTGCGGAGCGGCGAGGTGCGCGTGGAGATCGGCCGGCGGAAGCGGCACGAGGTGGCGCGGCTCGGGCCCGGGCAGTTCTTCGGGGAGATGTCGCTCATGACCGGCGAGCACCGGAAGGCGAGCGTGCGAGCGGTGCGCGAGTCGGAGATCCTGGTGATCGATCGGGAGGCGCTCCGGCCCGTGCTCGAGGAGGCGCCGGAGCTGGCGGAGACGATCAGCCGCGTGCTCGCCGAGCGCGAGGAGATGCTCGACGAGGCGGACGACGCGAGCACGAGCGACATGGGCGTGAAGAAGAGCGTGGAGCGCGAGACCAGCGTGCTGCTGGGGCGCATCCGGAAGCTCTTCTCGCTGAAGGATTGAGGGGCGGCTCCGTCGGGCTCGGAGGCTGTGGGCGAGGCGGCGGGCGAGCTCGGGGTCGAGACGGCCAGGTGGTTCGCTTCGAGCCGGCTCGATGGGGAGCTGCCCGTGCATCCGGTCCGCCCATTCTCCCTTCGGGGAGGGGCAGGGGCAGGGGTCCTCGGGGCGCTACAGCTTGCGGTGCCGGAGGCTCGGGAGGGTCGCGCGGACCTTCTCGAGGTAGGCCGGATCGAGGGTGGCGACGGCGCAGCCCTCCCCCTCGCCGCACTCGGCGAGCACCGTGCCCCAGGGGTCGGCGATGAGCGCGTGGCCGTAGGAGACGCGGCGACCGCGGCCGTCCGACTGGACGTGGCGGCCGGTCTGCGCGGCGGCGAGGACGTAGCACTGGGACTCGATGGCGCGCGCGCGGAGGAGCACGTGCCAGTGGTCCTTGCCCGTGTGGAGCGTGAAGGCGGCGGGCACGGCGACCGCGGTCGCGCCGAGGTCGACGAGGCGCCGGTAGAGCTCGGGGAAGCGGACGTCGTAGCAGACCGTCAGGCCGAGCTTGCCGGCCACCGTGTCCGCCACGACCGGGGCCTCGCCGGCGGCGACGGTCTCGGACTCGCGGAGGGTCGTTCCGTCGGAGAGCTCGACGTCGAAGAGGTGGATCTTCCGGTAGACGGCGCCGACGGATCCGTCGGCCGCGAGGTGCACGCAGGCGTTGTAGGCGCGGCCCGGGTCCTGCGGGTGCTTCTCCCAGAAGCCGCCGAGGACCAGCTCGACGCCGTGCTCGCGCGCCAGGGCCCGGCAACGCTCGAGGATCGGCCCGCCGGGCGCCGCGCCCTCGGGGAGCGCCTCGGCGATCTCGAGCTTGCCCTCCTCGCGGCCGAGGTGGGCGAAGCACTCGGGCACGACCACGAGCTCGGCCCCCTCGCGCACGGCCTGGGCCGTGGTCCGCTCGACGGCTTCGAGGTTGCGGTCGACCTCGTCGTTCGAGGTCAGCTGGAGCACTCCGACGCGCATGGGCCGGGAGCGTAGCAGGCCACCGGACGGCACCGGGCGGCACCGGGCGGTGCCGAGAGGGCTGCCTCCGGCGCTTCGCGGGGGATGTCCAGGCGGACGCGAGGCCGGACCGACGCGAGGCCGGACGACGCCGCGCAGGACGACGCGAACGCGACGACGCAGAGCGCGACGACGCAGCGCACGACGACGCAGCGCAGGACGACGCAAACGCGACGACGCAGGGCACGACGACGCAGCGCACGACGACGCAAACGCGACGCAGAGCACGACGAGGCAGGCACGACGACGCAGGACGCGACGGCGAACGCCCCCGCTCCGAGGGAGCGAGGGCGCGATGGGCGGCGCGGGCGCGCTCAGCCGAGGCCGGCGGAGCGGAGCACGTCGTCCGAGCTCTGCTCGCGCTGGGCCTCGCGCTCGCGGGCCTTCTTGTCCTGCTTCTCCCAGCGCGCGAGCTTCCGGTAGAGCGTGCGCCGGTCGATGCCGAGCACCTTCGCCGCCTGCGTCTTGTTGCCGCCGACGACCTGCAGGACCTTGCGGACGAAGCGCCGCTCGAGCGTCTCCAGCGTCGGCAGCTCGGAGGGGTCCTGCGTGTCGACGAGCAAGCGCGAGCTCTCGTGCGTGCGCACGCGCTCGGGCAGGTCGTCGGTCGTGATCTGCTCGAAGCGCGCGAGGGTGACGGCCCGCTCGATGCAGTTCTCGAGCTCGCGCACGTTGCCGGGCCAGTCGTAGGCGAGGAGGCGCTCGGCGGCCGGCTCGCTCAGGCCCTTCACGTCGCGGCCCATGCGCTCGGCGTTGTCCTCCACGAAGCGCTGGGCGAGGCGGAGGATGTCGTGGCCGCGGGCGCGGAGCGGCGGCAGGTGCACGTTCACGACGTTGATCCGGTAGAAGAGATCCTCGCGGAAGCGATCCTCGGCGACGTCGTCCTCGAGGTCCCTATTGGTGGCCGCGATGATGCGCGTGTCGAAGGCGCGCTCCTGGCTCGAGCCGACCGGGCGCACCTTCCGCTCCTGCAGCGCGCGGAGGAGCTTGGCCTGCATCTCGGGCGCCATCTCGCCGATCTCGTCGAGGAAGAGGGTGCCGCCATCGGCCTCGATGAAGAGGCCCTCGCGGGAGCGCTTGGCGTCGGTGAAGGCGCCGCGCACGTGGCCGAAGAGCTCGCTCTCGAGGAGGTTCGCGGGCATCGCCGCGCAATTCACGGCGACGAAGCGACCCTCGCGGCCGCTCTGACGGTGGAGGGCGCGGGCGACGAGCTCCTTACCGGTGCCGCTCTCGCCGGTGACGAGGACCGTGGCGTCGCTGTCGCCGACGCGCTCGATGAGGTCGAAGACGCGGCGCATGGAGGGGCTGCGGCCGACCATGTCGAACTCGGCGACGGGGCCGTCGACCTCGCGGCGGAGGCGCTTGACCTCCTGGGAGAGGGCGCGGTGCTGGGTGGCGCGGCGGATGGCGGCGCGGAGCGGCTCGAGCTCGAGGGGCTTGGGGAGGAAGTCCCAGGCGCCGGCGCGGAGGGCGCCGATGGCGGCGTCCATGCTCGTGTAGCCGGTCATGACGATCACCGGCACGTCGGGGCGGATGTCGAGCACGCTCTGGCAGACTTCGAGGCCGTCGTCCTCGCCGATGCGCAGGTCGGTGAGCACGACGTCGAGCTGACCGAGGTTGCGGACGAAGCGCTCGGCCTCGGCCTGGGTGGTGGCGGTCTTGACGGTATGACCGTCCTTCTTCAGCGCGGCCTCGGCGAGGTCGCGGATCTCGGCTTCATCATCGACGACGAGGATGTGCGGCAAGGGGCTCCTTGTGTCCGGCTGGACGTGTGGGGGTCGGTGGGATGCGGCGCGCTGGGGCGCCGCGGCTCGCCCCTCGAACCTTGCGAGCACTGTGCCACGCGTCGCGGCGTTCTGCCCCAACGGGCGATCGCCCGGGATTCCGGGGGGTTCGGCTGAAGATCATGGGCCGTGAGGCGACGGGCGAGGTAACCGGGGCGCGCGCCTCTGCCCCACCTGTGGCGTTCTGCCCCAGCCGATTGGCCGCGCGGGCTCGGCGGCGCTCGCACGACTCTTGCTCGTCCTCTCGGGCGTGGGACCACGCATCGAACCGCCCGAGGGGCTTCGCCTCGAAGGGCTGCTCGGCCGGGGCGCGCACGGCACCGTCTTCGCCGCGCGCTGCCCGCGGCGGGGTCCGCTCGCGCTGAAGCTCGGGCGGCCCGGGGACCCGCTCGCGCCCTTCCTCGCGGAGGCCCGCTGCATGGGCGCCGTGTCCCACCCGCGCGTCCCCCGTGTGGTCGACGTGAGCCGGACCGGGCGCGGGACCCCCTACCTGATGATGCAGCGCGCCCCCGGGCGGAGCCTGAGGCCGCTCTTGCCGCGCCTCTCGCGCCGCCGCGCGACCGCGCTCGTCGACGACCTCCTGGGCGTGCTGACCGAGGTCCACGCCTCGGGCATCGTCCACTGCGACGTGAAGGCGAGCAACCTGCGCGTCGCCGAGGGCGAGGTCTGGCTGCTCGACTTCGGGATCGCGCGCCGAGGCGCCCGCCGCTGGACGCGGCAGGAGCGCGCGCGCGGCACACCGGCCTACATGGCGCCGGAGCAGCTCGAGGGCCGCCGCGTCGACGCGCGCACGGACCTCTACGCCGTCGGCGTGCTGCTCTACCGCGCGTGGTTCGGCGTGCTGCCCTTCCCGCGCGAGGGCTTCGGCCTGCTGCGCCGAAAGCGGCGCGCGCTCTACGTTCCCCCGAGCATCCGCGACCCGCGCTTCGAGCCGGCGGACGACCTCTTCCGGCGCCTCCTCGCCGGGTCCGCCCGCGCGCGGCTCGCCAGCGCCCGAAAGGCGCGCGCGGCGCTCGCGACGATCCGCCGGCGCCTGCCTCGGACCATCCTGGCGTGCGCCCCCGATGGAGAACCGTCGGCGACCCGGCGCACGCGCCACACCCTGGAGACCCACCCCGCATGAGCTTCGACGACTCGATCCAGCAGCTTCCCGAACCCATCCGCGCCAAGGCGCGCGAGCTCTACGCCGAGCTCCGCGAGAAGGGGCTCGACCCTGCCGAGGCGGAGGAGCAGACGGTGAAGCAAGCACACAAGTGGATGGACGAGCGCGCGCCCAGCCGCGACTGACCGCCGACGCGGCGCCGCTCGCGCGGCGCCACATCGGCGGTGGGGCGCTCGCTCCGCTCGCTGAGGGGGGACGCTCGCTCCGCTCGCTTTTCGGGGTCGGGGAACTGGGCCACGCCCGAGCGTCCGTCCTGCACGACGCTCCTTCGACCCTCGGCACCGCCGCTGGGGCTCGGGCTCGCGCTCGAGCCACCGCGCGGGCTCGGGTACGGGCTGTCGCTCGCGCTCGGGCGGGCTGTCGCTCGGGCTCGGGCTGTCGCTCGGACTCGGGCTGTCGCTCGGACTCGGGCTGTCGCTCGGACTCGGGCTGTTGCTCGCGCTCGGACCACGGCTCGCGCACCAGGCAGTCGCTCGCCCTCCCCCTCTCCGCTCTCCCAGTCCCGCGCGCCCCGGCCCGCGGGCGTCCCGACGGAACGACGGCGCCCCCGCCGGCTTCGGCCAGCGGGAGCGCCGTCGTGCGTGCCCTCGTTCGGTGTCTCAGGTGCGGGGGGCCTCGATGCGCCACGCGAGGCGGCGCGAGTCCGGCCCGCCGCGGGGCTCTCCGGGGTAGCGGAGGAAGCCCCGGCCCTCGAGCTGCGCGACGAGCCGCTCGGCGCGGACGTCGGAGCAGCCGAGGTGCGCGGCCAGCGCGTCGCGGAACGCCGTGCGTCCGAGCACGTAGCCGCGCGGGGGACGCCCCTCGAAGCGCGCCTGGAGCGCGCCGGCGAGCTCGGCGAGATCGAGCGGCGCGTCCTCCGGCGAGGCGTCCGCTCCCGCGCCCATCTCGACGCGGCGGCTCTCGACGAAGCGCGCGGGGGCGTCCTTCTCGCTCACGAGGCGGCCGCTCCGATGCGCGGCTTCGCGGCCGAGCCGTTGGCCGACTTCGGCTCGCGCTTCGCGTCCGCGGCGCTCTCGGCGGTGCCGGTCATGGACTGGGCCTGGAGCATCCAGGCCTGCTCCTCGAGGCCGGCGAGGATCTCGAGCAGGAGGTCCTCACTCGCCGGGTCGAGGTCGGCGAGACGCTCGGCGCGCTCGCGGACGTGCTTGGCGGCGAGCAAGACGCGCTCGGCCATGGCCTCGGCCACCACCATGTCGGGCTGGAAGCCGCTCGGACACTGGGGCAGGCCGCTGTGGTCGCTGATGTACCCCGCCGTCCCGTCGGGCGCGACGCCGAGCGCCGTGCAGCGCTCCGCGAGGTCGTCGCTCCAGCCGCGGTAGGTGTCGACGAGCTCGTCGAGGAACTCGTGGATGCTCTGGAAGCGGGGACCGACGATGTTCCAGTGGAGCTGCTTGCCCTGGAGCGCGAGGTCGATCATCTCGGCCATCGAGGCGTGGAGCTCGACCACGACGGCGTCGCGGGTGGGGGTGGCGAGGGTGGTCTGAAAACGAGGGTTGGGTGTCATGCCCTCCCTACGCTGCAACGCCCGATCCAGGTCGCCGCGCCGCTCCGCCGACCGCGCCCCACCGAGGCGCGATGCCTCGCTTCGGGCCGATTCGCCACGACTCGTCCCCGCGCGTCTCGCGCCACGCGTGCTGGCACGTGTTTCGCTGTTTCCTCGCGCGTCATGGACGTCGAGTATCACCGCGCCGCCGACCCGCGGGTGGTGCACCGGCGCGGCCGCCTCGGCCTGCGCCGCTTCGCCGCGCTCCTCCAAGAGCGCTTCGGCGAGCACTTCCGCGGCGGCCGCCGCAAGGCCCGCTCCTCTTTCGCGCACCAGCTCGTCGAGCGCCTGGGCATCTCCTACAAGCGCGCGCGTCAGCTGGTCCGCAGCCTCGAACGGGGCGGCTACCTGCGCCCGGAGCGCCGCGGCGTTCGCATCGCGCGAGCGCCCACGAGGAGCTGAAGGCGCCCGGAGCGCCGCGGCGTTCGCATCGCGCGAGCGCCTACGAGGAGCTGAGCGCCCACGAAGAGCCGAGGGCGCCTCGAGCGTCGGGGCGTTCGCATCGCGCGTGCGCCTACGAGGAGCTGAGCGCCCACGGCCGAGGGCGCCTGGAGCGTCGTGGCGTTCGCATCGCGCGTGCGCCCACGAAGAGCCGAGGGCGCCTCGAGCGTCGGGGCGTTCGCATCGCGCGGGCGCCCGGAGCACCGCGGCGTTCGCATCGCGCGGGCGCCGACGAGCGGAGAACGCCCGCCATCGCGGCGGAGCTCGAAGGCCCGGGGCGCGGCCCCAGCGCCTGCGATCCGTCGCGCACCTCGAGGCCGCTCCCGAACGCGGACGAGGCCGCGGAGCATCCTCCCCGGCCTCGTCGTCCTCGCGTTGCCCGTCTCGCCGGCAGGGCGCCGCCCTCAGTAGCGCAGCGTCGCGGCGATGGGCTGGTCCGCGGGCATCTGCTCCGGGTCGAGGACGTGCACCATCGCGCCCATCTCCCAGGCCTTCGTCGCCGCCTCGCCGAAGAGCTCGCGCTCGCTCCGCGGAGGGCTCTCGTCGAAGCGCACCTCGCGCGTCCCGGGCTCCCAGCGCCCGAAGCGCCTCGCCCCGCGCGTCAGGAAGAAGTGCGCGACGCGCCCGTCCATGGCCGCTCGCACGACCTCCGCGGCGTCCGTCGCCACGGCGTCCCGCGGCGCCTCCTCGAGCCGCCGGCGCGGCTCGTCGCCTTCGGCCTGCGCGTACGCCTCCCAGGCTTCGCGCCGGAGCGCCTCGACGCTCTCGAAGGCGCTCGGCTCCTTCGCGACGACGGCGACGATGCGATCGGCGAGGTGGCTCGCGTCCCGGTAGAGGGCGGCGAGGTGCTCCTGGCCGACCAGCACGATCGGACGCGCGTCGTCGCCGAGGGCGGCCTTCACGCGGCGGTCGAGCTCGCGGAAGTACTTGCGGGCCTCGCGCTTGCGCTCCTCGGGCGCGCCCTCGCCGTGGCCGTGGAAGGCGGCCGCGCTCGAGGGGTCCCCGGGGCGCGGGGAGGTGCTGTGCGCGTTGAGCTGGGGCTCGCTCAGCTCGTGGCCGAGCACGTCCTCGAGGGGCCGGTCGATGTCGGCCTCCTCCGGGACGATGCCCCAGCGCGTCGCGAGGTGGAGGGCGCCACCGCCGAGCCCGATCGCGAGCACGTGGTAGCTCTCCCCGGGCACGTAGCGAAGGAGCGGCGCGACGTGGAAGCGGGCGCCCACGAGCGCGAGATCCTCGGTGGGCTCGGGCAGCACGATCACGCGCGTGAAGCAGCCCCCCGCGCCGCTTTCGTCCCGCGCGACGAAGGCCGCGACGGAGGCCTCGGGGCGCGTGCCGAGCGCCTCCCGCAGGGGCGTCTCGAGCGCGTCCAGGAGCGACGCGGCGCCGGGCGTCCCGACGTCCTCGAGCGCCTCCCGGGCGCGCTCCATGGCGGCGCGCGCCACCAGCCGGGGCGCCTCGAGGGGCTCGGGCGGGGGCGCGACGTAGAGCGAGAGGCAGGGGCCGGGCGCGTGGTGCGCCACGAGCTCCCGGAGGTGGTTCTCGGTGACGGGGTGGAGGCGGCGTTCGAACATCGTCGTGGAAGGGTGCACGCCGCGTTCCACGGCGGAGGGGGGCGCGGGCGAGGGGAGGTGTCGTGGCAGCTCGCCTCGACGCGTCGACGGCGCCCCGCTCTCGGGACGCCGTCGGGGGGCTCGGGGGATGGGGGGCTCAGCGCCGCTCGGGGCGAGGCCAGGGACCCGCCTGGCCGAGCTCTTCCTCGGTGAAGACGGTCCACGCGGGGACCTGGTCGACGACCGTGCAGTTCGTGTTGCCGTCGGGGTCGACGCACTCGCCGGTGGTCGGGCAGCAGAACTCGCCGGGCTCGCAGCGCTCGACGCCGCAGGCGCTCAGGTCCTCGGAGCCGCCGAGGCCGGGGCCGGGGTCGAGGGGGCCGACGCGCGCGTCGATGGGGAGGCCGGCGTCGTAGGCGCCGTCGTCGACCTCACCGGGCAGGGCGGGCGCGGGCTCATCGAGCGCGGGGGGCACGGTGGCGCCCGCGAGCGCCGTCCGGCCGGGCTCCGACGCGTCCGCCGCGCATCCGGCGAGGGCGAGGAGGGAGGAAGCGAAGAGGGCGATGGAAGTCGATGTGCGCATGTCCCCCCTCCACGGTGCAGCGCCCGTTCCAGCGCCGGGGCCGGGGGCGCGGGGCCGGAGCCCGCGAGGCGCCCTGCCTCGTGGCCCGGCGCCCTGCCCCATCAACCCACCGGGCGTCATTCGCTCGGATCGGCGGGCACGTGCTCCTCGGGGGGAGGCAGCGGCTCGGTGCGCTCGGGCGCGACGATGGCCTCCTCGATGGTCTCCGGATCGGCCTCCACGTCGACGGCCAGCTCGGCCTGCTTCTCGGCGACCTCCTCGGCGATCTCCTCGTCGAGGGGACCCCGATCGAGCGCCTCGGCGCGGGCTTCGGCCGTCTCCTCGGCGAGGTCGCCGGCCACGTCGGCGGCGTCGTCCTCGCAGCCGAGGGCGAGCGAGAGGGCGACGCCGAGGATGAAGAAGGGGCGCAAGGTATTCGTTCGGTTCATGGGGGAGCGGTCGTGCAAGCGAGGTTCCATCCGCCTGGCGCTCTCGAGGGGCGCGACGCCGATCGCGGCACGGTAAGTGCAACCTCGCCAGCGCATGGCCTCGAGCGCCTCTCCCCATCGCGACCTCCTCCACGCGCGCCAGTCCGGCGGCCGCGCGCCGCTCACCCGCTGGCTGGGCCTGGCGGTCTTCGCGGCGGCCGCGGTGATCGTCGCGCTCTACGGCGAGGCGATCTTCGTGGCCTTCGACGCAGCCCGCGCATCCCTGGGCCCCTGGCGCATCCCCGTCGCCGCGGTGCTCGTCGCCCTCGCCGTCGTCCTCGCGGTCCCGGGCAGCGTCGCCTTCGCCGCCGTCGGCATGAGCCTCGGCATGGGCGAGGGCTTCCTCGCGGCCTTCCTCGGCGCCGGCGCCGGCTCGCTCGTCGCCTACGAGCTCGCGAGACACCTCCGGCCGAGCCGCCTCGAGCGCTGGCTCCGCGCGCGCCCCCGCCTGACGCGCTTCGGGGCGGTGCTCCGCGAGCACGGCACGCTCCTCATGGCCGCGCTCCGCCTCTCGCCCTTCGCCCCGCTCGCCGCCGTCAACTACGGGGCCGGCATGCTCCGCGTGCGCCGGCGCGACGTGCTCGTCACGCTCCCCGCGCAGGCGCTCCCGGTCGCCCTCTACGTCGGCGCCGGCGCCCTCGTGCGCGGCAGCTGGAGCGGCGAGCTCGAGCTCCTCGAGAGCCTGACGGCCGCCACCGGCCTCCTGATGTCCGGCGCGGCGCTCTTCCTCGCCACGCGCGCGGCTCGCCGGAGCCTCTTCGCGCCCCTCGTGCCGGCCGAGCCGCCGCTCCGCCTCGCGCCGAACGCGCCGCCGAAGGATCGGCGGGTCGGCGTGGAGATCGAGCTGCTCGGCCTCGACGCGGGCGAGGTGGCGGAGCTCGTCGCCCAGACCCTCGGCGGCCAGACGCGGCGCACGGACCCGCTCGAGCTCGAGGTCGACACGCCCCTCGGCCCCTTCCGCGTCGAGCGCGACTCCGAGCCCCTCAAGCGCGCGCAGGCCGCCGACGAGGGCGACGCGCCCCGGACCCTGCCCCAAGAGCTCGGCGACCGCCTCCTGCTCGACGTCGTCGAGCGCTGGGTGCCCTGCGAGATCGTCAGCCCGCCCCTCCGCGAGGCCGACCTCGACCAGCTCGACGCGCTCGTCGACGCGCTCCGGCGCCGGGGCGGCGAGGGCACGGGCTCCTCGCTCCTCCACGCCCTCGGCGTCCACTTCAACCCGGAGCTCGAGGCCCCGAGCGCCGAGGCCATCCTGCGCCACCTCCGCGCCTTCTTCCTCCTCCGCGACTGGCTCCGCCGCGTCGGCGGCACGGACCTCTCGCGGCGCCTGAGCCCCTACATCGGCAAGCACCCCCACCGCTACGTCGCCCGTGTCCTCGACCCGAGCTACGCGCCCGACCTCGAGACGCTCATCGACGACTACCTCGAGGCCAACCCGACGCGGAACCGGGACCTCGACATGCTCCCGCTCTTCGCGCACCTCGACGAGGCGCGCGTGCGCGCGGCGGTCGGCGAGGACACGAAGGTGCAAGCCCGACCGACCTTCCACTTCCGCCTCCCGAACAGCGAGGTCGACGAGCCCGGCTGGTCCATCGGCGAGGAGTGGGCGCGCTGGCGCCTCGTCGAGGAGCTCGCCGCGGACGAGGCGCGGCTCGGCCGCTGGATGCGCGACTGGCGCGAGGCCCTCGACCACGGGGAGGCCTTCGAGCGCTGGGTCGACGAGGTCGAGCGGCGGGTGGAGCGATGAGCCCCCGAGCCACCCGCGCCCCCCGCGTCGCCGTGACCGGCCCCCGCCGCGGCAACCCGGCGCCCTGGTTGGCGACGCGCCGCTGCCTCGCGCGGGCCGGCGCGCGGGCCATCCGCTGGAGGGGGCGGGCCGCGCCAGAGGGCCCGATCGACGCGCTCGTCCTCGGCGGCGGCTCGCACGTCCACCCGGCGCGCTACGGCGCGACGCCCCTCGACGGCCCCGGCGCCTACGACCCGGACCGGGACGCCTTCGAGCTCCGCGCCATCGACGCCGCGCTCCGCGCCGGGCTCCCGATCCTCGGCATCTGCCGCGGCATGCAGCTGCTCCACGTGCGCTTCGGCGGGAAGCTCAGCCAGCGCGCCTTCGAAGGCCGTCGCCGCCCGCGCCGGACCCTCTTCGCGCGGAGGCCCGTGACCATCCGCGAGGGCACGAAGCTCGCGCGGGTGGTCGGCCCGGAGCCCCTCGCCGTGAACACGCTGCACTCGCAGGCCATCGAGGGCGTCGCCGCGCCCCTGCGCATCACGGCCCGCGACCGCGACGGGATCCCCCAGGCGCTCGAGCATCCCGAGGCCCCCTTCTTGCTCGGCGTCCAGTGGCACCCGGAGTACCTCGGCCGCCGGCCGCGCCATCAGGCGCTCTTCACCGCGCTCGTCAGGGCTGCGGGATCCCGTTCGATGGCCGGGCAGGCAGCGCCACCCGGAACGTGGTCCCTGCCGACTCCGTCGACTCGACGCGCACGCGCCCGCCGTGCGCCTCGACGACGCGCGCGACGATGAAGAGGCCCAGGCCGAGGCTGGCGCGCCCGCCCTCGGCCGGGTCGCCTTGGCGGAGCGGCTCGAAGAGGCGCGGAAGGAGCGCCTCCGGGATCGGCTCCCCCTCGTTGTGCACCTCGATGACGAGCTCGCCCCCCTCGCGCGCGCATCGCACGGTCACCGGGCGCCCCTCGGCGCCGTGACGGAGCGCGTTGCTGATGAGGTTGTCGACGACCTGAGCCAGCCGCGTCGCGTCCACCTCCGCGCGCGCAGGCCCCTCGTGCTCGAAGCGGATCTCCGCCCCCGGCGCCGTCAGACGCGCCTGCTCCACGGCGTCCTTCACGACGGCCACGGCGTCCTGCCGCTTCCGGTGCACGGGGATGCCGCTCCCGAGGTGAGCGCGGGTGTAGTCGAGCAGGTCGTGCACGAGCCGCTTGGCGCGCTGGGCCGAGCGCCGCACGCGCCCGAGCACGTCCTGGCCGTCCGCGTCGAGATCCTCGGCGAGCAGGCTCGTGCCCATGAGGATCGCGCCGAGCGGGCCCTTCAGGTCGTGGCTGACGATGCCGATGAGCTGCTCCTCGAACTCGAGGCGCAGCCGGGCCTCCTCGAGCAGGTGCTGGCGTTCGGTCACGTCGACGGCGGTGCCGATGATTCGATGTCCGTCCCGGCTCCGGAGCCGGCTCCCGTCGAAGGCGACCCAGGCCTCCCGCTGGCGGAGGCCGCTCGTGAGGCCGAGGGGCGTCCCTTCGGCCTCGAGCTCGGCCAGCGCCTCGCGGAAGGCCTCGCCCTCGTCGAGGCGCGCGACCACGGCGTCGAGCGGGGCCCGTTCGGGGAGGTCGAGGAGCCGGCCGGCGCGCTCGGAGAGGAGGAGGTGCCCCCGCTCGAGCTCCCAGGTCCCGAGCCCGGCGGCCTCCGCGGCGAGCCGGAGCCGCTCCTCGCTCGCCCCGAGGGCCTGCTCGTAACGTTCGCGCTCGTGAAGCGCGCGCACGAGTTCGGCGTTCTGCCGCTGGAGCTCCTGGAGCGCCTCGTCCGGGTCGCTCGCGAGGAGCTCGAGGCGGAGCGCGGCGAGCTCGTCCGGAGGCGGCGGCCGCTCGGGGAGCGCCTTGCGGAGCCGCACCGACCCCGCGTCGACGTCGGCCCCATCGACGAGGCGGAGCGCCCCCTCGAGGGCCTCGTCGGGCTCGCCTCCCGGCCGCGCGTCGAAGCGGGCCTCCACGACCAGCGCCTGACCGTCGACCCCCATGAGGAGCCGCCCCTCGCCCCGATGATGGGCGTGCCGGGCGAGCTCGCTCGCGGCCGCGGCGAAGCGCGTGCGGTCCTGCGCGGACAGACCCAGGCGCTCGCCGAGCCGATGGGCGCGGCGGCGGGTGTACATGACGTCGGCGGGGGATTCGAGGTGGACCTCGAGGACGGGGGTCATGGCGCGGTGGTGGAGAGCGGTTGAACGATCACGGTGGCGTCGTCGCGATCCTTCGCGGCGTCTCGATAGAGGATGCCCAATACCACGGGCGCGGCCAGCCGGACACGGCGCTCCGGGAGGTTCCAGCGCGAGTCGAGCCCGTCCGAGTGCATGACGAGCCAGCGCTCCTCGGGCGCGCGCTCGATGGTCTGCTCGTGGATGCTCGGGCGCCGGTCGCCGAGGAGCCCGTCGCGGCCGCCGAGCGAGCGCGAGCCGCCGGGGCGGAGGACCCGCGTCCGGATGTTGCCGACGCCGGCGTAGCGGATGAGGTCGCCCTCCAGGCGCGCGCAGGCCGCGACCGCCCCGCGCGTCCCGACGAGCGCCTCGTGGACCGCCCCCAGGACCGCCGCCGGGCCCCGGGCCGCGCAGGCCCGGTCGAAGACCGCGAGCGCCGCGCGCGCCGCCTCCTCCGCCTTGGCGCCGTGCCCGAGCCCGTCCACGACCAGCCAGCTGCGCGCCCCGCTCGGCTCCTCCACGAGGGCCCAGCCGTCCCCGCAGGGCTCCCCGCGCGTCGGCGGGGGCGCACGCCAGGGCCGGGCGAGCGCCGCCCAGGGCGCAGGCGGGTCCGCGCCGAGCTCGGCCGAGACCACCGTGCCCTCGCCCGCGTCGGTCGCGATGCCGACCCAGCTCGCGAGGCGCTGCACGGCGCCGAGGCCGTGACCGAGCGAGCCGGCGGTCGAGATCCCGTCCCGGAGCGCGGCGCGCACGTCGGCGATGCCGGGGCCGCGATCGACCGCGAGCACGCCCATGGAGCCCGGGCTCTCGCCCTGGCCATCCGTCCAGACGTGGAGCTCACCCCCGCCGGCATGCCGCCAGGCGTTCGACGCGAGCTCGGTCGCGACCAGCGCCGCCCGCTCCCGGCCGTCGATGTCCACACCGGCGCGCATGGCGACCTCGCGCGCCGCGTAGCGCGCCGCGGCCACCCCCGAGGCGTCCTCGATGCGCACCAGCGCGGCCGTGCGGCGGAGCGAGCTCCAGAGCCCGGCGCCACTCATCGGCGCGGCCCCGCCGGAGCACCGACCGGACGCGAGCGAGGGGCCGGTCGAAGGAGGGCGGGGCGCGCGGAGGCGAGGTCTCCGGGGCGCGCGGTCACGAGCGCTTCCACACGACCACCGTCACACAGGTGCCCGTGCCTTTCCCACTCTCGAGGGAGAGCTCGCCCTCGAGCCGGCGCGCGCTCACGGGCGCTTCCACACGATCACCGTCACGCAGGTGCCCGTGCCTTTCCCACTCTCGAGGGCGAACTCGTCGACGAGCCGGCGCGCTCCCCCGAGCCCCACGCCCATGCTCCCGGCCGTCGAGAAACCGTCCCGGAGCGCCTCCTCGACGTCCTCGATGCCCCGGCCGTGGTCCCAGACGCGGAGGCGCACGCCCCGCCCCTCGACCAGCTCCACCTCCGCCTCGCCGCCGCCCCCATGCGTCAGGGCGTTGCGGGCGATCTCGCTGGCGGCCGTCAGCAGCTTCGTGCGGCGCACCGGATCGAGCCCCACGGCGTCCGCGGCGACCCCGAGCGCGCGACGCACGCGCACCAGGTCGTGGTGATGCGCGATGGCCAGCGTCGACTCGACTTCGTCCCGCACGGCTCCTCGCCCGACCGACTCCCTCAGCCGGGCGGCTCCAGACCCAGGGCCCGGAAGCCCCGATCGACGTTGAGCGCCGTCTCGATGCCGGGCAGATCCATGCCGAGCTCGACGAGCGTGATGGCCACCGCCGGGCGCATCCCGACGAGGACGACGCGCGACCCCATGAGCCGCGCGAGCTGAGCGATGTGGCCGAGGACGCGTCCGATGAAGGTGTCGACCACCTCGACGCCGGAGATGTCGATCAGGACGCCCTTCGGGTCGTGCTTGGCCACGGCGTCGGCGACGTCTCCGGCGAGGCGCTCGGCGAGCTGGTCGTGCAGGTCGACCTGGATGCTCACCATGAGCACGTCCCCGACGCGCAGGATCGGCACCGCCTCCACGCTCAGGCCTCCCCCGTGGCCACGACCTTCCGGCCCCGACGCGAGAAGGCGACCCGGAGCGCGCCGGCCATGGTGGAGCGCGACTCGACCTGACCGAGGTCGATGCCGAGCGTGACCATGGTCTGCGCGATCTGCGGGCGGATGCCCGAGATGATGCACTCGGCGCCGATGAGCCGGGCGGCGCGCATGGTGCGCACCAGGTGCTGCGCCGTGGCCGAGTCGACCGTCGGCACGCCGGTGATGTCGAGGATGGCCACGGAGGCCTCCTGGTCGACGATCTCCTGGAGGAGGACCTCCATCACCTGCTGCGTGCGCTGCGAGTCGAGCGTGCCGATGAGCGGGAGCGCCAGGATGCCCTCCCAGAGGGTCACCACCGGCGTGGAGAGCTCGAGCAGCTCCTCGCGCTGGCGGGCGATGACCTCCTCCTTCGCGCGGGCGTAGACCTGCGTCGTGTAGAGGCCGAGCCGATCCATGAGCCGGGTGGCGTCCCAGACCGCGTCGACGAGCTTCGCCGGATCCTCGCCGAGCTCCTTCTGCAGCGCTTCGAAGAGCGGGAGCTTGAAGAGGAGCAGGAACTCGGCGACCTCGTCCGGCTCGAAGCCGCGCTGGGCGCGCGAGCGGAAGAGGGCCGCCAAGAAGGCACGCATGCCCTCCCAGGGCTCGCCGTCGAGCGTGGCCTCCGGGTCGACCGCCCCCGAGCGCTCCAGCGATTCGCAGAGCTGCGAGACGAAGGCGCTCGACTCCTCGCGCACCTGCTCCGGGGCGAGGAGGTCGGCCCGGAAGAGCACCGACTCCGTCTGGAGCGATACCCATCGGTCGACGAGCTCCTCGCCCGCACCGTTCAAGACCTCGACGAGCACGGACGTCATGGTCGGCGGGTGTAGCAGATGTTCGGTGGAGCCGAATACCCGAGGCGGGGGAACGCTCGGTTTCGTTCGCCGGGAGGGGGCCGCAGCGTGCGGCTCTGGCGAACGGCGCCGGGTGGGCAGGGTCGGGGGGCACCACGATGCGCCCGGACGCTGCAAGCCCGGTGCCCGGGGCGCGCGCGGGTCACCGCGAGGCCGGCCGGGGCGTTCTGCCCCAGGTGGGTCATGGGGGCCCCGGACGCCCGCGGCGAGGTCGACGGGAACGCGAGGTCGATGCCGATGCGCCGCGGCGGGGCGACCACCGACGGGGCGAACACACCGGCAGGGCGTAGGCCGGCGAAGCGAACGCCGGCGAAGCGAACGCCGGCAGGGCGGACGCCGGCGAAGCGAACGCCGGCAGGGCGGAGGCCAGCGAAGCGAACGCCAGCCGGTCCTCAGCGCACCATCACGGTGGTGCTCCGGCCCCGACCTCGGCCGCGGCGACGGCGATCGTCGTCGTCGTCCGTGCGGACGCGCGTTCGCCCGCGACCCCGGCGCATGGTCGTGGTGCGCGTGCGGGTGGTGCCGTTGCGGCGGCGCACCGTGGTCCGCGTGCGGGTCGTGCCGTCGCGACGCCGCGTCGTGGTGCTGCGCCGGCGCGTGGTGGTGCCGCGGTTCGTCCGCACGGTCGTGCCCCGCCGGCGCGTCGTCGTGCCCCGGTTCGTCCGCACGGTCGTGCCCCGCCGGCGCGTCGTCGTGCCCCGGTTCGTCCGCACGCGCGTCGTGCCGCGGCGGGAGCGCACCCGCACCGTGCCCCGGTCGCGCCAGCGCCCCTGCCGGTAGACCCAGCCTCGTCCGCGCCGCTCCCAGCGCCCGCGCACCCAGACCCGCCCGGGCCGCGGCCGCAGCCAGCGCCCCTCCACCCAGACGTAGCGCCCGCCGCGATGCGCCCAGTGACCGTGCGCCCAGACCGCGCCGGCGAAGGGCGGCGGCCCCGGGTTCACGACGCGCGGGGGCGGGGGCTCCGCGTAGACGACGGTCGCGGTCGGGCGCGTCGCGCGGACGCTGGCCGAGCAGCCGGCGGCCACCATGGAGAGGGCGAGGATCGAAGGAACGAAGGCACGCATACCCTCACACCATGGGGAGATCGCGGCGCTTCGCCACCTTTGCGCCCCGACGAGCGGGGTCTGTCGGCGTTCTCACTTGGCGTTGGCCCGCAGCTTCTCCACAGTCGGGGGGATGAACGACGAACAGGAAGCCCGCCTCGTCGTCCGGCAGCTCGAGCCGGACGACATCGACGCCGTGGTGGAGCTGCAGCGCCGCTGCTTCCCGGACATCGAGCCGTGGAACCGCAAGCACCTCGAGGACCACGTGCGGACCTTCCCCGAGGGGCAGATCGGCGTGGAGCTCGACGGAGAGCTGGTGGCGAGCTCGAGCTCCCTCATCGTCTCCTCCAAGGAGTACGACGACGCGCACACCTTCACGGACATCGTCCCCAAGGGGCTGCTCACGCACCACGATCCCTCCGGCGACGTGCTCTACGGCATCGACATCGTGGTCAGCCCGGACGCCCGCGGCATGCGCCTCGCGCGGCGCATTTACGACGCGCGCAAGGAGCTCGTGCAGAAGCTCGAGCTCCGCAAGATCGTCATCGCCGGCCGCATGCCGCGCTATCACGAGCATGCCGAGGCGCTCTCGGCGCGCGAGTACGTGCGCCGGGCCGTGCGCAAGGAGATCGAGGATCCGGTGCTGACGGCCCAGCTCGCGAACGGCTTCGTCATCCGAGCCGTGCTCGACGACTACCTGCCGAGCGACCAGGAGTCGCGGGGCCACGCCGTGCTCATGGAGTGGCTCAACCCGCGCTACGCCCCCTCGGCCAAGCCGCGGGCGCGCTCCACCGTGCGCGTCGCCGCGGTGCAGTACCAGATGCGCCCCATCGAGAGCTTCGAGGACTTCGCGAAGCAGACCGAGTTCTTCGCGGAGACGGCGAGCGAGTACCGCGCCGACTTCCTCGTCTTCCCCGAGCTGCTCACGAACCAGCTCCTCGGCCTCATCGAGCCGGACCGGCCCGGCGTGGTCGTGCGCGAGCTCGCGAAGCGCTTCACCGAGCCCTACGTCGAGCACTTCTCGCGGCTCGCGATTCGCTACAACGTGAACATCATCGGCGGCACGCACCTCGTGCTCGAGGACGACCGGCTCTACAACGACGCCTTCCTCTTCCAGCGCGACGGCGCCATCGACCGGCAGCGGAAGATCCACGTCACGCCGGCGGAGGCGCGCTGGTGGGGCGTCGAGCCGGGGAACGAGGTGCGCGTCTTCGACACGGACCGGGGCAAGGTGGCGATCGCCATCTGCTACGACGTCGAGTTCCCGGAGGTGGCGCGGCGGGCCAAGGAGCTCGGCGCGCGGCTGCTCTTCGTGCCCTACAACACCGACATCCGCTCGGGGCACATCCGCGTGCGGACCTGCGCGCACGCGCGGGCGATCGAGAACCACCTCTACGCGGTGCTCAGCGGCGCTTGCGGCAACCTCCCCTTCGTCGAGGGCGCGGACATCCACTGGGCGCAGAGCTGCATCCTCACGCCCTCGGACCTCGCCTTC
Organism: Sandaracinus sp.; assembly: GCA_002699025.1. GTDB lineage: Bacteria > Myxococcota_A > Polyangia > Polyangiales > Houyiibacteriaceae > Houyiibacterium > Houyiibacterium oceanicum. The sequence continues at coordinate 57,109 of PABA01000185.1, forward strand.
GATCGGGACGGCGTGGCGGTCGAGGCGACGCCGAACGTGGAGGCGATGCTGGTGCACGAGCTCGACCTCGAGAAGCTCAAGCGCACGGAGCGGACGGGCACGGTGCGCACCTGGGTGGACCGGCGCGACGACCTCTACGGCATCGAGTGGCGGCCGCCCGCGGCGCGCGACGGGAAGGTGAGCTGAGCGCGGCGCCGGAGCTCCTGGGGAGGGGCTCCGGCGCGTTCGAACACGGGCGCGTTCGAACACGGGCGCGTTCGAACACGGGCGCGTTCGAACACGGGCGCGTTCGAACACGGGCGCGTTCGAACACGGGCGCACGTTCGA
>PABA01000186.1 GCA_002699025.1 Sandaracinus sp.
CATACGCACGCGGCCATACGCACGCGGCCATACGCACGCGGCCATACGCACGCGGCCATACGCACGCGGCCATACGCACGCGGCCATACGCATGCGGCCATACGCACGCGATCTGGCCATCGGGCCCGGGCGCTCAGGCCGCCGCTTCGCCCGTCTGCACCTGCCAGAGCGCCGCGTAGAGCCCGCCGAGGGCGAGGAGCTCCTCGTGGGTGCCGCTCTCGACCACCTCGCCCGCGTCGAGCACGTGGATCCGGTGCGCGCGCCGGACCGTGCTCAGCCGATGCGCGATGACCAGCGTCGTCCGCCCCTCCGCGACCCGCTCGAGCGAGCGCTGGATGGCGGCCTCGGTCTCGTTGTCCACGGCGCTCGTCGCCTCGTCGAGCACCAGCACGGGCGGGTCCTCGAGGAAGGCCCGGGCCAGGGCGAGGCGCTGGCGCTGCCCGCCGCTGAGCTTCTGCCCGCGCTCGCCGATGATCGTCTCCCAGCCGTCCGGGAGCGCCTCGATGAACTCCCGCGCCTCGGCGAGCTCGGCGGCGCGCTCGAGGGCCGCGTCGTCGGCGTCCGGGCGCCCGTAGGCGACGTTCTCCCGGACCGTGCCGTGGAAGAGGAAGACGTCCTGGGCCACCAGGCCGATGGCGCCGCGGAGGCTCGCGAAGTCGAGCTCGCGGACGTCGACGCCGTCGAGCCGTACGGCCCCCTCGCGCACCTCGTAGAGGCGGAGGAGGAGCTTCACGAGCGTGCTCTTGCCGGCGCCCGTCGCGCCGACGACGGCGTGGGTCTCCCCGGCGGGCACGGCGAGCTCGAGCCCGCGGAGGACGTCCTGATGCCCCTCCTCCGCCGGGCCGTAGGCGAAGCGCACGCCCTCGAAGGCGAGCTCGCCGCGCACGGGCTCCGGCAGGGTGCGCGGGCCGGGGCGGATCGCGGGCTCGACGTCGAGGAGCTCGAAGATGCGGCGCGTCGAGGCCATGGCGCGCTGGTAGAGGTCGAAGGTCTCGCCGAGGCGCGTGAGGGGCCAGAGCAGGCGCTGGGTGACGTAGACCATCACGCTGTAGGTGCCGACCTCGAGGTCGCCCTCGAGCGTGAGCCAGCCGCCGAGCACGAGGGTCGCCGTGAAGCCGACGAGGATGGCCATGCGGATGAGCGGCACGAAGGCCGAGCTGACGCGGATCGCCTGGCCGTTCGCGGCGCGGTAGGCGAGCGACTCGGCGCCGATGCGCGCGACCTCGCGCTCCTCGGCGGTGAAGGCCTTGATGGTGGCGACGCCGCCGAGGTCGTTCGCGAGGGAGGCGTTGAGGTCGCCGGCGCGGGCGCGGACCTCCGCGTAGCGGGGCTCGAGGCGGCGCTGGAAGCGGAAGCTGCCCCAGATGATGAGGGGCACGGGGAGGAAGGCCAGGGGGGCGATGGAGGGCGCGAGGACGAAGAAGGCGGCGCCGATGACGAGGACGGTGGTGAGCGTCTGGAGGATGTCGTTGGCGCCGCGGTCGAGGAAGCGCTCGAGCTGGTTCACGTCGTCGTTGAGGACGGCCATGAGGCCGCCCGTGGAGCGGTCCTCGAACCAGCCGAGCTCGAGGCGGAGGACGTGGCGCCAGGCGTCGAGGCGGGCCTCGTGCTGGAGGGTCTGGGCGAGGGTGCGCCAGCGGACCTGGTAGGCGTACTGGAAGGCCGACTCGAGCAGCCAGATCAGGGCGTTGAGGGCGCCGAGGAGGAAGAGCTGCCGGGTGAGGTCGTCGACGCCGAAGAGCTCGGAGAGGAAGGAGCCCTCGCGGCGGACCACGACGTCGACCGCCATGCCGATGAGGAAGGGCGGGGCGAGGTCGAAGACGCGGTTGAGGATGGAGCAGAGGCTCGCGGCGAGGACGGCGCGGCGGTGCGGGCGGGCGTGACGCCAGAGGCGGCGGAGGGGCCGCTCGGTGCGAGGGGGCGAGGTCGCCATGGGGCAGGGCATGGCGGCGTGCGTGGGGAAGGCAAGTCGACGCGGGTCTCCCGGTCGCGCTCGTCGCGTTCCTCCGACGCGTCACGGGCCGTCCGCGCCCGCGCTCCTGCGGCGCGGGGGCGGGCGGCCCGAGGGGTCGACGGCGCGTCCGGGATCGCTCGCTGCGCGTCACTCGGCGCGGCGGAAGGTCAGCACGAGGCCGTCCCGCGGCGGGAAGGCGACGTGCTGACGCCGCATGAGCGCGTTCCGGTTGCAGTCGAGGAGCTGGAAGTCGTAGGAGCCCGCGGGGAACTCCCAGCCGCGCTCCACGCCGGGCGAGATGACCTCGGAGGGGCCGAGCCGGTCGGGGCCCCAGTTGCTGTCCGACGAGGGCGAGATGTTCACGTAGCAGATCGTCAGCTGCGATTGGTTGCGGATCACGAAGGCGGAGTTGCCCCCCGGCCCCGTGGTCGCGCCCCCGCCTCCTCCGCCCCCGCAGGCGCTCAGGCCGAGCGCGAGAAAGCCCATCAGCGCGAGTCCCAGACGTCGCATCGTCACCATCCCTCTCCCTCCTCTCTCGGCACCCTCCGCCTTTCGGCGCCTGCCTTTCTAGCGCCAGGCGAAACGTGCCGTGAAATCGTAGGAGGCGGGGCCCGGCTCGGTCTACCCCCTTTTCGGGACGCGCGCGTCCCGCGGTGCCGGCGGTGGCTGCGCTCGTGGCCTCTCGGTTCTTCGGCGGGTCGCCCGCGTCGGGGCCTGCTACCGTCCCCGCATGCGCGCCCTCGCCCCCCTCCTGCTCGTCGCCTCGTGGGCCCTCTTCGCCTGCGGTGATGACGACGGACCCGCGCCCGAGGACGCCAGCGCGCCGGACGCTCGCGCCGAGGACGCGGGCGTCGACGCCGGCCCGATGGCCATGGACTGGCCCGCCGAGTACCCGCCCCGCTCGACCGTGCCCGCCGAGGGCGTCCGCCGCGACCTCTTCCTGGTCCGGGGCGTCACGGCGCCGGCGAACCCCGAGACCGGCGAGGCGACCCCCGAGCAGCTCGGCTACACGCAGGTGGTCCGCTACCGCCGCGACGTCGACCCGCCCGCTCCGGCCCGCGCCATCGTCGTGGCGATGCCCGGCTTCCTCGGCGGCGGCCCGTCCTTCGAGGGGCTCGCGCGCGCCATGGTGCGGCTCGGGCTCGACGGGGAGCCGATCGAGGTCTGGGCCATCGACCGGCGGAGCAACCTGCTCGAGGACCTGCGCGGCATGGACGCGGCGGAGGAGCAGGGGAACCCGGAGATCGCGCAGGGCTACTACTTCGGCGACGACACGATCGGCGGCGAGGCCTTCGGCGGCTACGTGCCGCAGGGGGACGTGTCGTTCATGAGCGAGTGGGGCCTGGCGACGCACGTCGAGGACCTCCGCCGGGTGATCGCGCTGGTCCCCGAGGCCGAGCGGCAGCAGCGGGTCTTCCTGATGGGGCACAGCCTCGGCGCGTCCTTCACGGAGGCCTACGCGGCGTGGCGTTTCGAGGACGGGACGCGCGGCGTGGAGGAGCTCGCCGGGTTGGTGCTGATCGACGGGGCGCTCGGGGACGCGCCGAGCACGGAGGAGGCGTACCTCGAGGGGTCGAGTGCGGGGGGCTTCCCCTCGCCCGGGCTCGAGGGGATCCGCACCGGCAACCAGCGCTACACGACGCTGCCGCTGCTGGGGATCGACGTGTACGCGCGGGCCGAGATCTCGAGCCTGCGCGCGCTGGTCGCGCCGGACGAGGTGGTCGAGGACTTCGGGCGGGCGCGGGTGCTCGGGACGCTGATGGGCCTGCGCGTCGACCGGGTGCCGCCGATGACGAACGAGGCGGCGCTCGCCGTGGCCTTCGACGACGAGTTCCAGCCGCTGGGGTTCGTGCGGGCCAAGCTCGGGCACCTGGTCGGGCCGACCGAGACCTACGAGAGCGCGCTGGCGGGCGGGGCCGAGCTGCTGCGGCCGAGCGATCCGGAGGCGGAGGTCTCCTGGGAGGACGCGCTGGAGGCGGACCCGAACGAGTACACGCCCGTGCGGAACCTGGCGGAGAGCTTCGCGCATGGGCGGAGCAACTTCGCCGAGTGGTACTTCCCGACGCGCTTGCCGCTCGATCTCTCGGCGGTGGGCGGCGCGGCCGTGGCCGAGGACGGCTGGCAGGCGGCGCTCGGGCTGCGCGCCTTCGACGGGGGGCTCATCGATGCGCCGATCCTGGCGATCGCGAACGGGCTGGTCGGGGATCCGGAGCGCTTCGAGGCCATCCGCGAGCGGGTGGCGGCGACGGTCGGGGAGGGCCGGCCGGCGGCCGGGGTGGCGCGGAGCGACGAGCGGGCCTTCCAGGTGGTCGATGCCGTCGATCTGGAGCACCTCGACCCGGTCTTCGCGGACGAGAACACGCCGGGGAATCCGGTGCCCGAGGCCGTGCTGGGCTTCGTCGCGGAGCACGCGGCGGAGGGCACGGTCGCGGTCGAGAGGATGGAATGATGGAAGCGGAGTCGGAGCCGAAGCGCCCCGAGCGGCGGCCGCGGGCCGAGCTGAGCTCGCGGCAGCGAAAGCACTTGAAGGGCCTGGCGCACCACCTCGACCCGCTGGTGCGGGTGGGGCAGGAGGGGCTCGACGAGCGGATCGCCGGGGCGCTGAGCGAGGCGCTGGAGCGGCACGAGCTGGTGAAGGTGAAGGTGCTCGAGGGGGCGCCGATCGGGCGGGCCGAGGCCGGGCCGTGGCTGGCGGAGGCCTGCGGGGCGCACCACATCGGGACCATCGGGCGGATCGCGATCCTCTACCGGCGGCACCCGGAGAAGCCGCAGATCACGCTGCCGCGATAGCCGCGGAGGCGCCCCGTTCGAGCGCTCGCCGCTCTCGCAGCGGCTGCGCTGTGCCATGCCGGCGAGCTCCCCCTGTCGGCGTGAAATGACCGGGGGTCAGTTAATTGGGCGAGGCAGCGGCTTCCGAGCTCCGCGGCGGGTCCGGAGCCCCTCGCGGACCCTCACGAAGTCAATGAATCCAAAGGCTTGGGCACGCCGAGGCGATGTCCGCAGGACGCCCGGTCCGGGGCTTTGGTGACCTGGAGTCATTGATTCGGGGGCGCGAGCCGCCGAGCGGCTCCGCGGACCGTCTCGGGATCCCATGGGTCCGCCACGAGGCCAATGAATTCGATGTGTTGGCTTCCATGAGCGGGTGTCCGCAGGACTCCCGCTGCGGACTCCTGCGGCGGCCTTTGGTGACCCGGGGTCAGTTGTGTGGAGCGGGGGAGCGGCGGCGGAGCGCCACGGGCCACTCCGAGCTCCTTTCGATGGACCCGAACCCAATGATTCCAAGGGCTCGAGCCGACCGTCCGGGTGTCCGCAGGACTCCTCTGGACCCGGGCTCCGACCGTGCCCGCAGGACTCCTTCCCGGGGTCGCTCGAGCCCCAGCGGGTGTCCGCAGGACTCGTCTGCGGGTGTCCGCAGGGCTCTCGGGGCGCCGTCCGGGTGTCCGCAGGACTCCCCTCGGGGCCCGCAGGACTCTCTCGGGGGGCCCAGGGGACTCCACTCGGGGGCCGCAGGACTCTCTCGGGGGCCGTCCGGGTGTCCGCAGGACTCCTCTCGGGGTGTCCGCAGGACTCCTCTGGGGGTGTCCGCAGGACTCCTCTCGGGCTCTCCGCAGGGCTCGTGGAGCATTCCGTAGGCGTCGGAAAGTGTTCGGCTTTCACGCGAGGGAGTCCGGTTCGCGGTTCGGTCAGATTCCGAACGGTGGGGGTCGAGTGACCCCGGCGGATGTGCGGACTTCCGTACGCACACTGCGCAGCTGTGTCGCGGGTTGTACGCCCGCTGCACGGTACGCGGGTTGCACAGAGGGCTCGCGACATGCGCGCCATCGGCCTCTCGCTTCTCCTTCTCCTCCTCGCGGCACCGGCAGCCCGCGCCCAGACGGTGGTCATCGACCCGGGCCACGGCGGCTCGGACCCCGGCGCGGTCGGCTGCGGCCTCGAGGAAGAGGACGTCGTCCTCGACATCGCCCGCCGCACCCGCGACCTCCTCCGCGCCGACGGCGTCGACGCCATCCTCACCCGCGAGGACGATCGGAGCGTCGGCCTCTCCGCCCGCGCCTCCTTCGCCAACTCCCGGGGCGCCAGCCGCTTCGTCTCCATCCACGCCAACGCCAACGCGGGCACGCCGGCCACCGGCACCGAGACCTTCGTCTACACCTCGGCCTCCTCCACCAGCCGCACCATGGGCCAGCAGGTGCAGGACGAGATGATCGCCGCCTGGGGCCTCCGGAACCGCGGCCTGAAGTCGGCCAACTTCGCCGTCCTCCGCCTCACCTCCATGCCCGCCGCCCTCTCCGAGACGGGCTTCATCAACCGCTGCGATCCGGACGCCGCCCTCCTCGGCTCGGCCTCTGCCCGCCAGGAGATGGCCGTCGCCCACTACCGCGCCATCCTCCGCAGCCTCGGCCGCACCCCCGGCGACCCGGGCCCCGCCCCCGAGCCCGAGCCCGAGCCGGAGCCCGAGCCCGAGCCGAGCGGCGGCCGCCTCATCGGCGTCGTCTTCGAGGACACCGGCGCCGGCCTCGAGGACACGAGCCGCCGCCTCCCGGAGGCCACCGCCCGCATCGTCGAGACCGGCACCACCAGCGACCTCGACGGCGAGGCCTTCTTCCGCTTCGCCGCCCCCGCCGGCACCTACACCATCGAGGCCTCGGCCCCCGGCTACACCACGGCCCGCCGCACCTGCTCGGTCGGCACCGGCGACACCTGGTGCTCGGTCGGCCTCGAGCCCTCCGTCGCCGCCCCCGGCACCGTCCGGGGCGTCGCCTTCCGCGACCGCGGCGTGGGCTTCGCCGACACCAGCGAGCGCCTCGCCGGCGCGACCGTCCGCGTCGCGGAGACCGGCGACACGGTCCGCACGGACGACGGCGGCAACTTCGCCCTCAGCCTCCCGGCCGGCGGCTACACCCTCGAGCTCTCGGCCGCGGGCCACACCTCCGCCAGCCGCCGCTGCGTCGTCGACGCCGGCGCCGTCGCCTGGTGCTCCCTCGGCCTCGTCCGCGAGGCCGGCGGCGGCGCGCTCCAGGGCGTCGTCTTCGAGGACGGCGCGCCCTCCCGCCGCGTCGTCGGCGCGACGGTGCGCATCGTCGAGAACGGCGCGACCGAGCTGAGCGCCGCGGGCTCGGGCTACTGGCGCTTCGAGCTCCCCGCCGGCACCTGGACCGTCGAGGTCGAGGGCGAGGGCCTCAGCCCGGCGAGCCGCCGCTGCACGGTCACCCGCGGCGGCGAGACCTGGTGCTCGGTCGGCGTCCGCTTCGGCGGCCGGGGCGGCGCCGTGATCGACCCGGGCCTCGAGGAGCCCGAGGTGGTCGAGGGGGTCGACGACGACGCCGCGGCCGCGGACCCGGCCCTCGCCGGGGGCCTCTCCAGCGGCTGCAGCGCCGGCGGACCCGCGCCGACGGGCGGCGCCCTGCTGTTGCTCCTCGTCCTCTTCGGCCTCCGCTCGCGCCGCCGTCGCGCGCTCGCTCCGGCCCCCCTCGCCGCGCTCGCGCTCGTCGGCCTCGTCGGCTGCGCCGGCGCCGAGCCCGGCGCGGAGCTCGGCCTCGAGCCGGGCGCGGAGCTCGACCTCGCCCCGGCGCTCGACGAGCCCCTCGCGCTCGGCGAGACGGTCCAGCTCGTCGACGAGGTCGCGCCCTTCGCCGAGGTCCGCGCCGCCCGCGTGATCTCCGCCGGCGGCTACGCCGACGCGACCCTCTCGCCGGACGGGACCCGCCTCGCCCTCAGCCACGACACCTTCGCCGGCGTCAGCGTCCAGCCCGCGGACGGGAGCGCGCTCCCCCAGGTGCTCCGCGAAGGCCGCGCCCTCGGCATCGCCCCCGTCTGGCGCCCGGACGGCCGCGCCCTCGGCCTCCGCGCCCCCGGCCAGACGGAGACCGCCGTGCCCCTCCTGAACGTCGACCTCGGCGGCCGGGACATCGCCCCCGAGCCGAGCGACGCCCTCCGCGCGCGCGTCGACGACGCCGGCCACGTCCTCGTCGGCGTCGGCGCCCGCACCGAGCGCCTCGGCCCGCCGGGCGACCGCTACTTCGCCCCGCGCGTCGGTCCCGAAGAGCGCTTCGTCGCCTTCCAGGGCCTCAGCTCGGGCCTCTACCTCCACGACCTCGACCGCGGCGTCACCTACCACCTCGCCCAGGGCGGCGGTCACGCGCGCTTCGATCCGGCGGGGCGCTGGCTGGTCTTCGAGCGCCTCGAGGACGACGGCCACGTCTTCACCGCCGGCGACGTGATGATCGTCGACCTCCAGCCCGAGGTGCCCGCCATGGCGCCGCTCGTGGCGACGGACGCCCTCGAGCGCGCGCCGGACCTCGCCGGCGGCCGGCTCAGCTACCTCCGCGGCAACGAGGGCGTCGAGGTGGTCGTCGCCGAGCTCGCCTTCACCCGCTGAGCCTCCCGGGCTCGCGAGCGGCGCCCCGAGCCGAGCCTCCAGCAGGGGGGCGGTGGGGGGCGCCGCTCCCTCAGGCCTCGGCCACGGCGCGGTCTTCTTCGCCCACCCCGGTCATCCGGTCGATGCGCACCCGGATCTCCTCCACGAGGTCCTCCCGCCCGTGCCCGTTCTTCCGCACGACCCGCGCCATCCCCGACTCGAGCCGCGCCCGGTCCTCCGCGTCCAGGTCCATCGCCGTGAACACCAGCACGGGCAAGTCCCGGAAGCGCGCGTCCCCCCGCAGCCGCTCGAGCACCTCGAACCCATCCATCTCCGGCATCATCAGGTCGAGCACCACCAGCCCCGGCCGCTGCGCCTCCACCGCCTCCAGCGCCTCCGCGCCCCCGGCCGCCGTCCGCACCGCGTAGCCCTCGCGCTCGAGCGTCCGCTCCACCACGTCGCGGATCGCCGGGTCGTCGTCGACCACCAGCACCTCGCCCTCCGCCGTCTGCCGCCGCAGCACGGCCCGCAGCCGGTCCCAGTCGACGGGCTTGGTCAGGTAGTCGGTCGCGCCGAGCGCCAGCCCCTTGCTCCGATCCTCGATCATCGACACCAGCACCACCGGCACGTCCGCCAGGCTCGGATGCCGCTTCAGCTGCGCGAGGAGCTCCCAGCCCGACGTGTCCGGCAGCTGCACGTCCAGCACGATCGCGTCGGGCCTCCGCGCCTCCCCGGCCGCCAGCCCGTCGCGCCCGTTCGCCGCCACCGTCACCGCGTAGCCCTCGCGGATCAGCGTCCGCGCCATCAGCTCGCGCACGGAGCGGTCGTCGTCGATCACGAGCACGAGCCCCCGCGGCGGCCCCTCCGGCTCCGTGCTCTTCGGCCCCTCCTCGGGCAGGCTCGAGCGCCGCGCCGTGTGCCCCGGGAGGCGCACGCAGAAGGTCGACCCCTCGCCCGGCACGCTCTCGACCACGATCTGCCCGCCGAGGAGCTCGCAGAACTCCTTCGAGAGCGAGAGGCCGAGCCCCGTGCCGCCATACTTCCGTGTCGTCGAGGCGTCGGCCTGCATGAAGGGCGTGAAGAGCCGCGCCAGCTGGTCGCCGGTCATGCCGATGCCCGTGTCCGCGACCTCGAAGAGCACGTCGTCGTCCTCGCGCCAGACGCGCAGCGTGATCTCCCCCTCGCTCGTGAACTTCGCGGCGTTGCTGAGCAGGTTGAAGAGGATCTGCCGCGTCCGCATCGCGTCGCCGTGCATCTCGCCGACCTCGGCGTCCACGTCGCGCACGAGCCGGTTGCCGCCCTTCTGCACGAGCGGCGCGACCGTGTCCGCCACCTCGTCCACGAGCGCCTCCACGTCGAAGTCCTCGTAGAAGAGCTCGATGCGCCCCGCCTCCACCTTCGAGAGATCGAGGATGTCGTTGATCAACGCCAGGAGGTGCTCGCCGGCGCTCTTGATCTTCTCGAGGTCCTCCGCGAAGTCCACGCCCGCGTCCCCGAGCAGCTCCGCGTCCTCGATGAGCATCTCGCTGTAGCCGAGGATCGCGTTCATCGGCGTGCGCAGCTCGTGGCTCATGTTCGCCAGGAACTGGCTCTTCACCTCGGTCGCCGACTCGGCCTCCTGGAGCGCCTCGGCGAGCTTCTTCTCCGACTCGCGCTGCGCCGCGAGCTGCGCCGCGATCCGCTGGCGCGCCCCCTCGAGGGCCGAGGCGAGCTGGCGCACCTCGGCCGTCGTCCCCCGCTCGCGGATCGGCGTCTCGTGGTCCCCCTGGCCGAAGCGGCGCGCCGCGCTCGCGAGGCGCTGGAGCGACTGCGTGAGCCGGAAGCTCGCGAGGATCAGCGCGCAGACGAGGATGACGAGGAGCAGGCCCGCGAAGAGCACCTGCTGCCCCGTATGCCACTCGGCCTCCTCGAGCATGCGGTCGAGGGGCGCGTCCACCTGCAGCACGCCCACCACCACGCCCCGGTGGTCGCGGAGCGGGGCGAAGGCCGAGATCCACGTGCCGTGGGCGTCCGCGTAGGGCCGCTTGGTCGCCACCTCGCCCTGGAGCGCGGCGGCCATCTCGGGAAGGTAGTCGGCCGCGTGGCGGAAGTAGGGCACGTCGCTGCTCGTCGCGACGACGGCCATGGCCCCCTCGGCCCGCCGGTTCGGCGCCGCGCGCACCCGGCTCGCGTGGCGCTCGCGGAGCACCAGCGTCTCCACCGGCGCGATGAGCTCGTTCTCCTTGGCGGCCTTCGCGAGCTGCGCGTGGATGAGCTGGAGCTGATAGGGCGCCTCGGCCCAGCGCACGAAAGCGTCCCGGTCGGGCGTACGCGTCTCGGCCCGCCGATGGGCCGAGCCGTCCACCTCGAGGGCGAGGGTCGCCGCGATGGCCCGCACCCGCGCGAGCTCCCCCTGCTCGATGCGCTCGCGGAGGCGCTCGTTCGATTGCCAGAGGAGCGCGCCGGTCGCGACCGCGAGGAAGACGGCCGTGACCAGCACGAGCCGGCCCATCAGCGTGCGGGGGGTGAGTCGGAAGGCCATGGGCGCGCTCGCCGAGAGTACGCTTTGTGGCCACCTCCGCCCAGCCGACGGGGCGGCTTGCGGTACCCTCGGGGCCGCTGTATCCGGTGGCGGCGCGCGCCGGGGCGCGCCCATACGAGGCCCGCGTGCCGAAGATCCTACTGGTCGAAGACAACGAGCTGAACCGGGACATGCTCTCCCGCCGGCTGAGCCGCCGCGGCTTCGAGGTCGTCGTCGCCGTCGACGGCGAGGAGGGGCTCGCGCTCGCCGGGGCCGAGGCGCCGGATCTGGTCCTGATGGACATGAGCCTGCCCAAGCTCGACGGATGGGCCGCGACCAAGGCGCTCAAGGCGGATCCGGCGACGCGGGCGATCCCCGTGATCGCCCTGACGGCCCACGCGATGCGCGGCGATCGGGAGAAAGCCCTCGCGGCCGGCTGCGACGACTACGACACCAAGCCCGTCGATCTCCCGCGCCTCCTGAAGAAGGTCGAGGCGCTCCTCGCGAAGCGCGCCTGAGCGGGCGCTCGCGCGGCTCCCGGTTCGCGCGGCGCAGGCGATTGGGTCCTTCCCCCCGACCCCGGGCCTCGCATAGCCTCGAAGGGCCCCCTCCATGACCTCCTCGGCCCGCATCCTCGTCGTCGACGACCACGAGGACAACCGCGACATGCTGGCGCGGCGCCTGCAGCGCCGGGGCTTCGAGGTCGACACGGCCGAGGACGGCTACGCGGCCCTCGAGAAGATCGACGGGCAACCTTACGACCTGATCGTCCTCGACATCATGATGCCGGGGCTCAGCGGCCTCGAGGTGCTCCAGAAGCTGCGCGAGACCTACCCGCGCGCCGAGCTCCCGATCCTCATGGCGACCGCCAAGAGCGAGAGCCAGGACATGGTCGACGCGCTCTCCCTCGGCGCGAACGACTACGTCACCAAGCCCATCGACTTCCCGGTCGTGCTGGCGCGGATCCAGGCGCACCTGCAGACCCGCGAGCAGGCGCCCTCCCTGCCCGCGCCCGCGGCGACCCTGCCCGGCGACGGGAAGGCGGCCCCCGGGACGGTCCTCGACGGACGCTTCCGCGTCGAGGAGATCATCGGCGAGGGGGGCTTCGCCATCGTCTTCCGCGCGACCCAGCTCTCCACGGGCCAGCCGGTCGCCGTGAAGGTGCTCCGCTCGCGGCGCGCGGCCGTAGGCACGCAGACCGTCGAGCACAAGCGCTTCGAGCGCGAGATGCGCACCATCGGCAAGCTCCACCACCCGCACGTCGTGCGCCTGATCGACTTCGGGACGCTCCGCGCGCAGCTCCGCGAGCCCAAGCTCGGCTGGGTCGGCGACGGCAGCGAGGAGGAGGTCGTCGAGGAGACGGAGACGCGCCTCGTCATCCGCCGGCTGCCCTACATCGTCATGGAGTACCTCGAGGGCGAGACCTTCGGGGCGCTCCGCAAGCGCCAGGGGCCCCTCGCGCCGGCGCAGGCCGTGGGCGTGATGCTCCCCGTGCTCAGCGCGGTCGGCGCGGCGCATGCGGCCGGCGTGGTCCACCGCGATCTCAAGCCGCCGAACATCATGGTCGTGCGGGGCGCGGACGGGCACCTCGAGCCGAAGGTGCTCGACTTCGGGATCGCCAAGCCCCTCGACGAGGAGGCCTCCGTGCTCACGCACGGGGACGGGGGGCTGCTCGGCACGCCGGAGTACATGGCGCCGGAGCAGATCCGCGAGACCCGCGAGGCGGACGCGCGCGCCGACCAGTACGCGCTCGGCTGCATCCTCTACGAGCTGCTCACGGGCAAGCCCGCCTTCCGGGCGCCGAGCTACGTGGACCTGCTCCAGGCCGTCTCGATGGGCACCTTCCCGCGGCCGCGGGAGCTCGCCCCGGAGCTCCCCGAGGGGCTCGAGGCGGTGGTGCTCCGGGCCATGGACGCCGAGCCGGAGCGGCGCTTCTCGAGCGTGGAGGCCTTCGGGAAGGCCCTCCTGCCCCACGCGGCGCCGGAGGTCCGGGCGCGCTGGCAGGGCTCCTTCGCCGTCGCGGACGATCCGCCGCCGCCCCCGCGGGGCCCCGAGGCCTCGGAGCTGCCGACGCGCTCGGTCCGCGGCGCGGACGCGGGCGCGCGAGGAGGCGAGGGGGGGCCGACCGACGGAGGCGCGCCGGCCCCGCAGCGCGCCGGCCTCGCGCTCCTCGGCCTCGGCCTCCTCCTCGCCCTCGCCGCCGCCGTCGCCTTCGCGCTGAAGTAGCGTCCCGCCGCTCCGCCGCGCCTCGAAGGCGGCGTCGCGCGCTCGGCCAGCGCGTCCCCGTCGACGACGTCGGCTTTGGGCGCCTCGTCCTCCAGGGAACCGTCCACCAGCGAGCCGTTCACCAGCGAGCCGTCCACCAGCGAACCGTCCACCAGCGAACCGTCCTCGACGGCGCGCGCCGGGCATCGCCGGGCCGCTCGAGCACGCGCGCCTCTCGCGCGTCAGAAGCGGAGGTGGAAGGACTTCGGGCGCGTGAGGTGCTCGTAGCCGACGACGCTCAGCGTGCAGCCGCGCCCCGAGTCCTTCACGCCGGTCCAGGCGAGCTCCGGGTCGAGGTAGTCGCAGCGGTTCATGAAGACCGTGCCGGTCTCGAGCTGGGCGCCGACCCGCCGCGCGCGCTCCACGTCCTTCGTCCAGATGGACGCCGTGAGCCCGTAGCGGCTGTCGTTCATGCGTCGCACGGCCTCCGCCTCGTCCTGCACGGGCATGATGCCGACGACCGGCCCGAAGGTCTCCTCGCGCATGACCTCCATGCCGTGCGTGACCTTCACCAGCACCTGCGGCGCGAGGTAGGGCAGGCCGCGCTCGGCGGCCGCCGGGAAGAGCGCCGGGTCGACGAGCGCCTCGGCCCCGGCGGCGACCGCCGCCTCCACCTGCGCGCGGATGCTCTCCGCGTTCCGCACGCGCACGACGGGCCCGAGCGTCGTCGCCGCCTCGCGCGGGTCGCCGAGCTCGTAGCCCTTCACGGCCTCGACGAAGGCCTCGACGAAGTCGTCGTAGAGCGCCGCGTCCACGTAGACGCGCTCGATGCCGCAGCAGCTCTGGCCGCTGTTGAAGAAGGCCCCGTCGACGATGCCCTCCACGCTCCGCGCGAGGTCCGCGTCCGGCGCGACCCAGGCCGGGTCCTTGCCGCCGAGCTCGAGGCCCGTCGCGACGAAGCGCTCCGCCGCCGCCCGGTGCACGGCCCGGCCGCCCTCCACGGAGCCCGTGAAGCAGACGTGGTCGACGCGCGGGTCGGCCACCAGCCGGGCGATGCCCTCGTGCGAGGCGTGGAGGTGCTGGAAGACGCCCTCCGGGAGGCCCGCCTCCCGCGCCGCCTCGCTCATGCGCTCGGCGACGAGCGGCGTCTGCTCCGAGTGCTTGAGCACGACCACGTTTCCGGCCATCAGCGCCGGTACGATCGCGTTCACCGCCGTCAGCCAGGGGTAGTTCCAGGGCGCGAGGACCAGGACCACGCCGAGCGGCTCGCGGGTGATGGCGCGCTCGAAGCCCTCCTTCGCGCCCGGGTCGATGGGCGCGAGGGCCTCGTCGGCGAGCGCGATCATCGTGCGGGCGCGCTCCTCGAAGCCGGCGATCTCGCCGGGCGTGGAGCGGCGCGGCCGGCCCATCTGCAGGGTGAGCTCGTCGGCGAGCGCGTCCTTCTTCGCGACCACCGCGTCCACGAAGGCCGCGACCATGGCGGCTCGCTCGGCGAGGCTCCGCGCGCGCCAGCGGGGGAAGGCGCCGCGGGCGCGCTCGAGGGCTTCGCGCCCGTCCGCCTCCGTGGCGAAGGGGCGCTCGGCGACGACGGCGCCGTCGATGGGGGAGACGGTCTGGAAGGTGTCGGTCATGGGCTCCTCGCGGCCGAGGATCGACGCGCGGGCCGGGGCTTTCAAGCGCCGAACGCCCGCTCCCCAGCCGTCGTCATGCGTCGGCCACGACGGTCCGTTCCATGGCGAGCGCGCCGACCGGCGCTATACCCCCGCCGATGGCTCCCCCCGCGCTCCGCTGCCACGAGGTCACGAAACGCTTCGGCGAGTTCGTCGCCGTGGACCGGGTCTCGCTCGAGGTGGCGCCCGGCGAGATCTTCGCCCTCCTCGGCCCGAACGGCGCCGGCAAGACGACCCTCATCGGCTGCATCACGGGCCTCGCCCGGCCCACGAGCGGCACCATCGAGGTCTTCGGCCAGGACGTCGTGAAGGACTTCCGCGCGACCCGCACCGCCGTCGGCCTCGTGCCCCAGGAGCTGAACTTCGACCCCTTCTTCACGCCGATCGAGTCGCTCCAGATCCAGTCCGGGCTCATGGGCTGCGAGCCGGACCGGGCCCGCTGCGAGCGCCTCCTGAAGACCTTCGCGCTCTGGGACCATCGCGAGGCCTATACGCGCCACCTCAGCGGCGGCATGAAGCGGCGCCTCCTCGTCGCCAAGGCGCTCGTGCACCAGCCCAAGCTCCTCTTCCTCGACGAGCCGACGGCCGGCGTGGACGTCGAGCTCCGCAAGGAGCTCTGGGACGAGGTGCGGAAGCTCCGCGACGCCGGGACGACCATCGTGCTGACGACCCACTACCTCGAGGAGGCCGAGGAGCTCGCCGATCGGATCGGCGTGCTCCATCAGGGGCGCCTGCTCGTCGTCGAGGATCGCGACGCCATGATGGCCCGCGGCACGCCGGACCAGCGCCTCGAGGACATCTTCGTCGACCTCATCCGCGCGGCCGGCCCGCGGCGCGGCGCGGAGGCCTCCCCGTGAGCGCGCCCGCCCTGAACGCCGTCGCCCTGAAGACGCTCTTCCGCAAGGAGGTGCGCCGCTTCTCCAAGGTCTGGATGCAGACCGTCTTCAGCCCCCTGGTCACGACGAGCCTCTACTTCCTCGTCTTCGGCGTGGCCCTCGGCAGCCGGCTCCGCGAGATCGACGGCGTCCCCTACATCGAGTTCGTCATCCCCGGGCTCGTCATGCTCGGCGTGATCAACAACGCCTTCCTCAACTGCAGCTCGAGCCTCTTCCAGTCGAAGATCAACGGCACGGTCGTCGATCTGCTCGTCGCCCCCATCGGGCCCGCCGAGATGCTCCTCGCCTACGTCGGCGCCGCCGTGCTGCGCGCCTTCATCGTCGGCAGCCTCGTCTACCTCGTCGCCAGCTTCTTCGTCGGCTTCCAGATGGCCCACCCGCTCTGGACCCTCGTCTTCGTGCTCGCCGTCGCCGCGACCTTCGCCACCGCCGGCCTGATCACGGCGCTCTGGGCCGAGAAGTTCGACCACCTCAGCGTCGTGCCGAACTTCGTGCTCACGCCGCTGACCTTCCTCGGCGGCGTCTTCTACAGCGTCGACATGCTCCCGGCGCCCTGGGATCTGGTGAGCCGCTTCAACCCGATCCTCTACATGGTCAACGGCCTCCGCCACGGCCTGCTCGGCATCAGCGACGTCCCCCCGGAGCAGAGTCTCGCCTTCGTGGGCGGCCTGCTCGTCCTGCTCCTCGCCGTCGCCGCGCGCCTGCTCGGCAGCGGCTACAAGCTCCGCAGCTGAGCGCGGCCTCGGCCGAGCGGCCGTGCTCGGGTGCGCGCTCAGGCGCGCGCGAAGGAGTCCGCGCGGGCCGCGTCCCAGAGCCGGTCGAAGGGCGCCGGCGGCGTCCCGTCGACGAGCACGCGCGGTTCGAGCTGGGCGAAGATCTCCGAGTAGGTCCGGATCACGCCGATGTCCGTGCGCCGGTAGATGTGGTGTGGCCGGAGGTCGTCGGGGTCCTCGAGGCCCGCGGCGGCGATGAGCTCGTAGACCGCCTCGACCGTGCGCCGGTGGAAGCCGAGCACGCGCTGCGACTTGCTGAGCACGTCGAGGCCGCGGGTGTACTTCGGCTTGTGGCTCGCCACGCCGACCGGGCAGTCGTTGCTGTTGCACTTCACGGCCTGGATGCAGCCGACGGCCAGCATCATCGCGCGGGCTGAGTTCGTCAGGTCCGCGCCGAGCGCGAGCTTCTTCACGACGTGGAAGCCCGTCGTGATCTTGCCGGCGGCGATGATCCTCACCTGGTCGCGGAGCCCGGCGCCGAGGAGCGCGTTGTGGATGAAGCTCAGCCCCTCGTTCGCCGGCGCGCCGACCGAGTTGGAGAATTCGAGGGGCGCCGCCCCCGTGCCGCCCTCGCCGCCGTCGACGGTGATGAAGTCCGGCGCGAGCCCGGTCTCGAGCATGGCCTTGACGATGCAGAAGAACTCGCGCCGGCTGCCCACGCAGAGCTTGAAGCCGACGGGCTTGCCGCCCGAGAGGCGGCGGAGCTCGTCCAGGAACTCGAGGAGCTCGATGGGGGTCCGGAAGGCCGCGTGCGAGGGCGGCGAGATCACGTCGCGCCCCTTGGGGACGTGCCGGATCTCGGCGATCTCGTCGGTCACCTTCGCCGCCGGGAGGATGCCGCCGTGCCCGGGTTTGGCGCCCTGCGAGAGCTTCAGCTCGATCATCTTCACGGCGTCGTGCCGGGCCTTCTCCTGGAAGCGCTCCGGATCGAACTCGCCCTCGAGCGTGCGGCAGCCGAAGTAGCCGGTGCCGACCTGCCAGACGAGGTCCGCGCCGTGCTCGAGGTGGTAGGGGCTCAGCCCGCCCTCGCCCGTGTTGTGCGAGAAGCCGCCGAGGGCCGCGCCGCGGCCGAGGGCGAGGATGGCCTTCGCGCTGAGCGAGCCGTAGCTCATGGCGGAGATGTTCAGGAGCGAGGAGGCGTAGGGCTGCTCGCAGCGCGGGCCGCCGATCCGGATGCGCCGCTCGTCGGCGTCGGGCGCGGGCGCGACGGCCATGAGCGAGTGGTTGATCCACTCGTAGCCGACCTGGTCGACGTCCCGCTTGGTGCCGAAGGGCAACGTGTCGAGCTGGCCCTTGGCGCGCTGGTAGACGATGGCGCGCTTCTCGCGGCTGATCGGCGTCTCCTCCTGGTCCGACTCGATGAAGTACTGGCGGATCTCGGGGCGGAGGGACTCGAGGAGGTAGCGGAGGCGCCCGAGCACGGGGAAGTTCCGCTGGATGGTGTGCTGGCGCTGGAAGGTGTCGAAGACGCCGACGAGCGTGAAGGGGGCGACGGGGATCCAGCCGAGGGCCCAGAGGGGCGAGTGGAGGAGGACCCCGGCGAGGAGGCCGCCGTTGAGCAGGACGGCCCAGGCGGCGAAGGCGGCCGGGGACCAGCGCTCGATCATCCCGGGGACGCGCGAGAAGACGGCCCGGTGCTCGTGTCGGGGAGAGGTCACGCGGCGATGCTACGCCAAGCCGCGCCGGGCGCGGGGAGCGCTCGCCCGCGGCGTCAGTACCACCCCTCGCGCCGGTACCACTCGTGGGTGCGGCGCGTGCCCTCCGCGGGCTTCACCTCGGTCTCGAAGCCGAAGTCGCCCCGGGCCTTGTCCACGCAGCAGGTCCAGGCCTCCTGCGCGCCCATCTTCGCCTTCTGCTTGTTGAAGAGGCGCGGCTTGCCGTCGAGGCGCGTCGCCGCCTCCCCCGCGTGGGCGGCCACCGTGACCAGCGCCTCCGGCAGGTTCAGCTTCAGCGCGCGCTTGCCGACGGCGCGGACCACGTGCTCCTGGAACGCGCCCCAGGTGATCGGCTCCGGGTCCGCGAGGAAGTAGCCCTCGCCGGCGGTCTTCTCGTGCGTCGCCGCCTCGAGGATGCCGCGGACGCAGTCGTCGACGTAGATGGCGCTCATCCAGCGCTTCTCGTTGCCGAAGAAGACGTTCACGCGGCGCCAGGCGCTCCGGAAGAGCTCGAAGTAGTCGGCGTCGCCGGGCCCGTAGACGCCGGCCGGGCGGACGATGGTCCAGGGGAGGGCGCCCTCGCGCTCGACGGCCTGCTCGGCCTCGAGCTTGGACTGGCCGTAGAACTCGATGGGGCGGCGCGGCGCGGCCTCGTCGATCGGGCGAGCCGGATCCGAGGGGCCGTAGCTCGTGAGCGAGCTGACGTGCACGAAGCGCTTCACGCCCGGGTGCGCGCGGCGGAGGGCCTCGAGCAGGTTCTCCGTGGGCATCACGTTCGCCCGCCGGAAGTCCGCGTAGGTGCGGCCCTTGGTGGCGCCGGCGACGTGGAAGACGACGTCCGGCTTCTCTTCGGCCATCACCTCCGCGAGCCCCTCGACGTCGGCGTAGTCCGCCGTGACCGAGCGACCCGTCTTCGCGGGGGGCGAGCCCTTCCGGCGAATGGCCACGACGTCCACGCCGCGGCCGAGGAGCGTGTCGCGGAGCCGGCTCCCGATGAAGCCGCTCGCGCCGGTGATCAGCGCCTTGCCTTCCTGCATCGAGCGGGTCGTACCCCGCTCGCCGCGCCCCGCAAGCCGAGCGAGCCCGGACGAGTGACCACGCGGCGTGATGATCGTGCGAGGTTTCGGGGTCGCAGGGGGTCTCGCGGATCGAGGAGCTCAGGCCGGGTTTCCGCAGAGCGAGAACCCGCCGCGGGCCCGGAGGGGTGGCGAGGGCGCGTCGACGGGTGACGAATCGGGGGGGGGGCCGAGCCGGGGCCGCCCTCACTCCGAGAGCGTGCGCAGGTAGGCGACGATGGCCTCGATCTGCCGATCCGAGAGCCGGTAGGGGGGCATGTTCACGCTCGTGTAGCCCTCCACGACCTGCGCCTGCGGCTGGAGGATCGACTGACGCACGTAGTTCTCGTCGGCGACCGCCCGCTCGCCTCCCTCGAAGGCCCGCTCGCTCCCCCAGAGCCCCTGCCAGCTCGGCCCCGGCCCCGAGGAGCCGTCGACGCTGTGGCAACCGACGCAGCCGTTGCTCTGGTAGAGGTGCTCCCCCCAGCACGCCATCGGGTCCTCCGCGGCCTCGCAGCGCTCCGGCATGATGGGCTCGAAGCTCGGCATCTCCTCGACCACGTAGAGCTCGGCCAGCATCGTCGAGTGGTTCGTGTTCCGCCCGGCCGAGTCCTGGATGTCCTGGGGCGCGCCGCAGTACTCGGCGCAGTAGATGGGGAGCGCGCAGCGCCCCTGCCGGCCACAGAACTGGCCCTCCGGGCAGGCGTCGTCGCTCTCGCAGGCGCCGCCCGTGACCTGATCCGCCTCGAACCAGAGCGTCGTGTACATGCCGGGGACGACGTCCCGCTTCACGCGGAGGCCCGGCACGAAGAACGAGTGGATCACGTCGCTCGAGCTCATGATCAGCTTCACGGGCTCCCCCACCGGCACGGTGAGCTCGTTCAGCGGGCCGAGGGCGCCGCCCGGGTGCTCGAACTCCCAGCTCCACTGCATGGCGCGCACGCGCACCTCGTAGGCCCCCTCGGGCGCGACCGCCCCGTCCACGTAGTGCGCGAAGCCGGCGTGGAAGAGCCAGGCGAGGGGGAAGAGCGGGGCGACGGTCCAGGCGATCTCGAGGACCGTCGCGTGGCCCGTCGGCTTGCTCTTCCGTCCCGGGCGGCGCCGGTAGCGCCAGAGGAGGACGAGCATCGCGCCCACGATCCCCACGAAGAGGGCGACCGAGAGCCAGAAGATGCTCCCGTAGAGCTCGTCGACCTCGCGCGCGTAGGCGGAGTAGGCGGGGGGGAGCTGCACCGTGCCCTGGGGGTCCATGTTCACGTGATCGTCCTACGCGTTTTCGAGGCGCGTTCCCAGCACTTCAGCGCAGCCGCTCGAAGAGCGAGTCGGTCGCCACCGGCCGCCCGGCGCCCGGATCCCAGGTCACGGCGTCGCGTCGGCCGCGCGCCGAGTCGTGGAAGAGCCCCGCCCGCGCGCGAGACCCGTTGAGCTCGAAGTCGCCGAGCTCCGAGAGATTCACCCAGGACGAGCGGCCCGAGCTCGGGTCGAAGAGGCGGACCTCGCGCCGCGCGCCCTCGCCGCGGACGTCCGTGAGCACGGTGGCGTGACCGGACCCGCCCTCCCAGCGCACGCCGAGGTAGACGTCCACGCCTCGCTCGAGGAGCGCCGCGATGCGCGCCCGCCCGGCCGGGGTGTCGGCCTGCTGGGCGACGTAGCCGCGGTTGGTCGACTGGTCGTAGAGCCGGAGGCTCGGCCCCATCTGCGGCGCCCCCCAGCGGCCCTCGGTGAAGCGCGCATAGGTCTCGAGGACGCCGGCGTCGCTCGCGTGCGGGCGCTCGCCCCGCTGGCCCATCACGCTGGTCAGCTCCCAGGCCACGACCGGGTCCGCCTCGGCTCGGATCACCAGCGCGCAGGCCTGGGTGCAGGCCCTCGGGTCGAGCTGGAGGAGCCCCACGCCGCCGTCGACGTCGAGCACGGTCGTGCCGCGGACGAGCGCTTCCCGGTCCAGGCCGCGGATGGCGTCGGCGAAGGCGGTGACCTCGCTCAGATCGGTCCGGCCGGCGCGGATGTCCTGCCAGCGCGCGGTCACGGCCTCGAGGAGCAGCGCCCGCTCCGTGTCCGGCGCCTCGGCGCCGACGCGCGCGAGGAGCCCGTCGAGCTCGCCGCGGACGTCCTCCGGGAGGTGGGCGTAGACCTGCGCCGCGAGCTCGGCGGTCTCCGCGCCGAAGAGGCCTTCGCTGCCGGGGGCGCTGCCCGCCGGCTCGCCGACGCCCCGGAGGAGCGCCCGAGCGACCGGGTCGGGGAGCTCGGCGCGGACGTCCCCCATCCCCACGTACGCGCGGGAGGCGCGCGCGCGGAGCCGACCGGCGGCGCCGCGGAGCGTCGCGAGATCGTCGGCCAGCCGCTCGGGGGAGAGCCCGTCGAGGCGCTCGGCCAGATCGCGGCGCGAGCTGGGGTCGAGCGAGGGGAGCTGGCGGCGCAGGGTGGCGGCGCGGCGGACCGCCCCCTCGTCGCGGGGAGCGAGGTCGCTTCCCATCAGCTGCACCCGCGGATCGGCGAGGTGGGGAGAGCGCGGCGCTCGGGGCTGGATCTCCTGGGGCGCGTCGTCGGCCTCGTGGGCAGCGCGCTCGTGGTCGATCCAGCTCGCCTCCCGGCGGAGCGCCTCGAGCGTCGCCGCGTCGGGCTCGCCGGTCGTCGGGAGGCCGTGGCGGCGCTGGGCGTCCTCGAGGTGCGTGGCGAGGGCCTCGGGGGTGAGCCCGCGGGTCGCGTGGGGGGCGACCTGGCGGAGGAGGGCGGTGGCCTCGTCGTGGGGAGCCGGGCCCGTGGGAGACGTGCTCGGCGGCTGCGGGGCGTGGACGTCGTCGATACGCATGGGCCGGTGCTCGTCCAGCCCCCGCGCGGGTTGTGTCGCTTTTTTGACCGGGTCGATCCGAGTCCGGTACGCCGGGGGAAGACGCGGCGGGCGAGCCGCGCGGAGGCCGCGGGGCGAACGCGGCCATCACGTCTCGGGAGGACGACATGCGAACGATCGGTCTGCTGCTTCTGGCGGCGGGGATGGGGTGCTCCACCTCGGCCTCGACCGCGACCACGGCCTCTGCGCCGACCCCCTCGACCCAGGGCGAGGAGCTCGCGCTCACGGCCCCGACGCCGGGGCATCTCGAGACCCGCGAGGCGCCCGACGCCGCGCTGCCCGAGTTCGACGCCGAGCAGCTCGCGTCCCTCCCGGAGGCGCCCTGGTCCGAGGCGCCCCTCGCCGTGACCCAGGCCCCGGCCGATCTGCTCGCCGCTTGGGCGCGCGCCGAGAACCGCGACTGGTGCGCCCCGATCGCGCCCGCCGCGCTCCGCGAGGTCGCGGCCCGCGCGCATCGGCTCGACGGCGGCTGGAGCGTGGAGTTCGACCAGGCCGGCATGCCGGGTGTCGACGAGGAGGGCGAGCTCTGCGCCGAGTGCGGCCGAGGCACCTTCGGGATCGCCGGCACGGCCATGGGCGTCGACGACATGATGGACACGCCCGCGCCGAGCTTCGCGGACGGGAGCGCGGCGGACGTGGCGCCGGTCGAGGGGGGCGTCGCCGCGGCGACGATCGCCATCCGCGGCCAGGGCTGCGTCTACCAGGTCTGGTCCTTCCTCGGGGAGGAGCACCTCGAGTCGCTCGTCGGGCAGCTCCGCTTCGTCGCCGTGCAGCCGCGCGGGGACGCGCAGGTGGCCGGCCTCGACCTGCCCTTCTGAGCGGAGCGAGAGCTTCACGAGCGCGAAGGCGCGTCGCTCCGGCGGCGCGCCTTCGACGCGTTCGGAGCACCGACGGCTCGGCGCTTCGTCCGCTCCCAGCCGGCTCCTGCGCCAGGTCGTTCGCCCGCTCGCCAGGTCGTTCTCCGATCGCCAGGTCGTTCGCCGCTCGCCAGCTCGTCCGCCGCTCGTCAGCTCGTTCGCCCGCTCGCCAGCTCGTCCGCCGCTCGCCAGGTCGTTCGCCGCTCGCCAGCTCGCCAGCTCGCTCGCCGGGGCTCCTTCGGCTCGGCTCGCGCGCCTCCCGTCGAGGGTCCCCGGTCGCGCGCCGCCACGCCGGCGAGCGAAGACAGCGCGCCCTTGCGTTCTCCCTACCGAGTGGTAGAAGTGTGCCTACCGATTGGTAGGTGCGCGACCGTTCGAGCAAAGCAGAACGCCGCGCAGGGCTCCACCGGGTCGAGACACGATGCCCAAGACCACCCGAGGCCGAGCAGCGGAGGACCCGGCGACCCCGGACGCCGAACGGCCCACGGACGCGCGCGCCGCCATCCTCGACGCCGCCACGCGCCTCTTCGCCGCCCACGGCTTCGACGGCACCTCGCTCCAGGCCATCGCCAGCGAGGTCGGCATCCGCAAGCCGAGCCTCCTCTACCACTTCCCGAGCAAGGCGGCGCTCCGCGAGGCCGTCCTCGAGGCCCTCCTCACGCGCTGGAACGCCCTCCTCCCGGAGCTCCTCCTCGCCGCCGCCAAGGCGCGCCGCTTCGACGCCGTCATGGAGGCGCTCACGAGCTTCTTCCTCGAGGACCCGGACCGCGCCCGCCTGCTCCTCCGCGAGGCCCTCGACCGCCCCGACGCGCTCCGCGCGCTCCTCGCCGAGTACGTCCGCCCCTGGGTCGCCGTCGTGCGCGACCAGCTCGAGGCGGCGCGCGCGGACGGCTTCGTCCACGCGGACGCGGACGTCGAGGCCTACGCCGTCCAGATCATCCACCTCGTCGTCGGGGGCGTCGCCGTCATGGACACCATGACCGCCGTCCTCGGCCCCGGCGAGGTGCCCCCCGAACGACGATTGACCCGCGAGCTGCTCCGCTTCGCCCGCGCCGGCCTCTTCGCCCGCCCCCTCCCCGGGGCCGGCGACCGGAAGGCGCCCGCGGACGGCGCTCGCGCCGAAGCCCCCGAGGACTGACATGGCCAACTTCTACAAGGACAACGACGACCTCCGCTGGTACGTCGAGAAGGGCATCGACTGGGACCGGCTCATCGAGCTGACCGAGCGCCGCTTCGTCGACGAGGACGGCCCCGCGGACGTGGCGGAGGCGAAGGCCTTCTACGAGGACATCCTCACGATGGTCGGCGAGTTCGTCGCCACGGAGATCGCGCCGCACGCCGCGGAGATCGACGAGGAGGGCGTCCGCCTCGAGGAGGGCGAGGTCGTCTTCCCGCCGCGGCTCCAGCGCATCTTCGATCAGATCCGCGACCTCGAGCTCCACGGGCTGACGGTCCCGCGCGAGCTCGGCGGCATGAACGCGCCCATGCTCGTCTACTTCCTCAACAGCGAGGTGATGGGCCGCGCCGACGTCTCCGTGATGGCCCACCACGGCTTCCACGGTGGCATCGCCATGGCCATGCTCATCTTCTCCATCCGCGAGGGGACGACGACCATCGATCGGGAGACCGGGCGCATCCTCGAGACGCGCTTCGGCGACGCCATCCGGGAGATCGTCCGCGGTGAGGCCTGGGGCTGCATGGACATCACCGAGCCGGACGCGGGCTCGGACATGGCGGCGCTCCGCGCGAAGGGCGAGCAGGACGAGGACGGGAACTGGTTCGTCACCGGCGAGAAGATCTTCATCACCAGCGGGCACGGGAAGTACCACTTCGTCATCGCGCGCACGGAGGAGGCCGGCGACCCGGACGACCCCATGGCCGGGCTCGCGGGGCTGAGCTTCTTCCTCGTGCCGACCTACGCGGACCGGCCGGACGGTACGCGGGAGCGCGTCGTCGAGATCAGCCGCCTCGAAGAGAAGATGGGGCACCACGGCTCGGCGACCTGCGGCCTCGTCTTCGAGCGGGCGCCGGCGATGCTCGTGGGCGAGCGGGGCGAGGGCTTCAAGTACATGCTCACGCTCATGAACAACGCGCGCGTGGGCGTCGGCTTCGAGTGCCTCGGGCTCTGCGAGGCCTCGCTCCGGAAGGCGCGCGAGTACGCGGCGGAGCGCGGCTCGATGGGGAAGAGCATCGACCGGCACGAGATGATCGCGGACATGCTCGACGAGATGGAGGCGGACGTGGTCGCCATCCGCGCCATGGCCGTCGCCGCGGCCGTCCACGAGGAGCTCGCGCAGAAGCTCCAGCTCGCCCTCGACCACTACGGGGCGATGAGCGACGAGGAGCGGCGCGAGGCGAAGCGCGAGCTCGCCCGCCACAAGCGCGAGGCGCGCCGCATCACGCCGCTCCTGAAGTACTTCGGCGCGGAGAAGGCCGTGGAGCTGAGCCGCCGCTGCATCCAGATCCACGGCGGCAACGGCTACATCAACGAGTACGGCGCCGAGAAGCTGATGCGCGACGCGATGGTCATGCCCATCTACGAGGGCACCTCGCAGATCCAGTCGCTCATGGCCATGAAGGACGCGCTCGGGCTCATCCTGAAGGATCCGCGGCGCTTCGTGCGGAAGGCGGCGCAGGCCCAGTGGCGGGCGCTCTCCGCGCGGGACCCGCTCGAGCGGCGCGTCGCGAAGCTCCAGGGGCTCTCCTACGGCGTGCAGCGGCAGCTCGTCTTGCGGACGGCGGGCGACAAGGCGCGCGGCCTCCAGGGCAAGCCGATCACGGACTGGCCGGACGCCTTCCTGAAGAACTGGAACCCGAAGCGGGACTTCGCCTTCGCCATGCTCCACGCGGAGCGGCTGACGAAGATCCTCACGGACGTCGTGGTCGCCGAGCTCCTCCTCGAGCAGGCGGAGAAGGATCCGGCGCGCCGGCCGCTCCTCGAGCGACACCTCGAGCGCGCGGAGCTCCGCTGCGAGGGGCTCCAGCGCGAGATCGGGCAGGCCGGCGAGCGACTCCTCGCGAAGCTCGGCCGGCTCGGTCCGGGGCGCGTCGCCGACGCGGCGGAGTGAGTTCGACGGCGCGCGGCTCCTCGCCGGGCCGCGCGCCGACCTCTCGGTCGCATCCGCGGCCGCAGCGACGTCGTGTCGGTCACGCACGCGTGCATCGGCGGCCGTCGTTCGCTTCGGTCGCGTCCGCGCGCGCCGCCGCCTGTCGGTCGCGCCGCGCCCGTCGGTCGTCTGCGGTCCGCCGCGTCCGCGCGCAGCGCCGCCCGTCGGTTGCCTGGGTCGCGTCCGCCCACATCCGCCTCGGTTCACGGCGGAGGCGTCCGCGTCGCCGTGCTCAGCGCTCTCCGGCGGGGAGGCGCGGCGCGTCGCCGGCGGGGAGCGCGGCCTCGCGGAAGCCGGGCATGAAGAGCCGGAGCGTGGCCTCGAGGTCGCGGACGCGCTGCGCCTCGAAAAAGCGCGTCGCGGAGCGCTCCTGGCTCGCCGAGCCGAAGCCGAGCTGCACGAGGCGGAGGCGCGCCGCCTCGGCGACCAGCTCGTGGCCGTGGAGCTCGGCCCGCACGGCGCACTCTTCGAGCGCGGCCCGGCTCCCCGCGAGGTCGCCGAGCCGATGGCGGGCGCCGGCGAGGAGCGCCTGGCCGAAGATGCGCGCGTAGGAGAGCGGGCGCCGGAGGAGGTTCTTGGCGAGCTTGAGCGCCCGCTTGGCCTCGCCGGGCACCCCCGCGTCGGCCCGCGCGAGGTGCAGGCGCCCGAGCAGCCAGACGAGCTCGGCGCCCCACGTCACCACGAGCCCGAACTGCGTGCGCCGATAGCGCCGCATCACGGCGACGTGCTCGGCGAGCTCGGCGGCGGAGCGGTCGTCGTAGAGCGCCTCCTCCGCCTCCGCGCGGGCGAGGTACCAGCCGTTCGCGCCGGTGCGCACGAGGGGGCTCTCGAGGTCGAGCTGCTCGAGGTCGCGCCGGGAGGCTTCGAGGCCGTCCTGGAGGAGGATCGGCAGGCCGAAGGCGACCGTGCTCAGCGTCCAGAGGTAGCGGTTGCCGCGCCAGGCCGCGTCCCGCCGGGCCCGGTCCAGCTCGCTGCGGAGCTCGCTCAGCTGCCCCATGTAGCGCAGGCAGCCCATCGCGAAGACCGAGACCTGGCTGATGTTGGCGACGTGCGCCACGGGCACGGACGACCAGAGCTCGAGGCCGCGGCGGAACTCGGTCAGGGCGCGCTCGAAGTGCCCGGTGAAGTAGTGGCGAAGGCCGTTCCCCACGGTGAGCCAGGCCTGATGGTCCGGGTTGGGGCTCGTGCCGAAGACGGGCGTGGCCAGGCGGACCGCATGCTGCGCCTGCTCCA
This sequence comes from Sandaracinus sp., assembly GCA_002699025.1. Lineage (GTDB taxonomy): Bacteria > Myxococcota_A > Polyangia > Polyangiales > Houyiibacteriaceae > Houyiibacterium > Houyiibacterium oceanicum. The sequence goes on from PABA01000186.1 coordinate 27,112, forward strand.
CGTTGCTCGCGTTGAAGGTGAGGCAGACGCCCGCTTCGCGGGAGAGGCAGAGGGCGAGGGTCTCGGTGTCGTCCTCGCGGAGGGCGTCGACGAGCGTCCGCGCGTGGAGCTCGTTGGCGAGGATCGGGTCGAGGATCGGGAGGTGCACGAAGGCCGCCGTGTAGAGCCGGTAGATGGGCGACTCGGTGGCCTTCATGGAGTCGGTGAGCTCGGCGTCGAGCCGCTCCGGGAGGCCCCGAAGGCGGATCTGCAGGCGGCGGCGGAGCAGGGAGAAGAGGGCGCCGAGCTTCGTCCGCGGGAGGCGCACGCCGACGGCGACGCAGAGGCTGCGGAGCAGCTCCATGGCCTGCTCGGTGTGCCCGCTCATGGCGAGCTGCTCGAGGGCGCGCGTGCGCAGCGTCAGCGCCTCGTCCGGGTCGGTCGTGTCGGCGGCGTCGGCCGCCTCGAGGAAGCCCTTCGCCGCCTCGAGCGCGCCCTGGCCGGCGTTGGCGAGCGCGTCGGAGAGGGCCAGCCGGAGCCGGAGCTGCTCCGAGGGCGTGTGGCGTCCGAGGGCGAGGGCCATGCGGTAGAGCTCGCTCGCCCGGTCGAAGGCCAGCGAGCGCGTGGCTCGCTCCGCCGCGGCCTCGGCGGCTCGGGCGGCGCGCTCCCGATGGCCGGCCTCGGCGAGGTGCCGGACCACGTCCCGGTCGTCCTCGCTCTCGGCCGCGCCCTCGCCCAGGGCCGCGGCCAGGGCGGCGTGGTGCCGCGCGCGCTCGTCGGGCTCGAGGGCGTCGATGACCGCCTCGCGGATCCGATCGTGGAAGGGCTCGAGGCGCGCGGCGTCCGTCGGCCCGCTCCGCACGAGCTGCTCTCCCTCGAGCTCGGAGAGGAGCTCGCTGACGCGGCCCGTCTCGAGGCCCGTCGCGGCGCCGAGCGTGCGAAGCGCCAGGGGCACGCCGGAGACGCAGATCACCTCGAGGAGCCGCCGGGCCGAGGGCTCGAGGCGCGCGACGCGCGTCCGGATCACGTCGTCGAGGCGGAGCGAGCCCGGCCTCTCGCTCTTCGACGCGCGCCGGATGAGCTGCTGCAGGAACATCGGGTGGCCGCCGCTCTCCTCGACCACGCCGGCGAGCTCCCCCTCGGCGACCTCCTGGCCGTAGCGGACGCCGAGCTCGCGGGCGAGGGCGAGCGTCTCACTGCTCGCGAGGGGCTCGAGGGGGAGGGCGCGGGCGTGCACGCCGGGCGGGGTCTCGTCCCGGCTCGGACGCTCCGTGGTCACGAGGAGGAGCGGCGGGGCGTCGTGGACGGCGAGGAGGTCTTCGAGGAGGAGCCGGCTGTCGCGGTCGGCCCAGTGGAAGTCGTCGATCCAGACGACGACGGGACCCTCGCGGCCGAGGTTGCGGAGGAGCTCCCGGAGCGCGTCGAAGGCGCGCCGACGAAGCCGCTCCGGGTTCTCGACCTTCTCGCTCGGCGGCACCAGGTCGGCGATGGCGGGCACGCGCTGGAGCACCGGGAAGACGCGGGCGAGGTCGTGGACGTTCTTCGGGAGGAGCCAGGCGGCGTGGGCGGGGCTGGTGAGGCCTTCGATGCGCCGGAGCTGGCGGCTGATCGCGTCGACGACGCCGTCCCAGGCCTTGTAGGGCACCAGCTCGTGGGCGTAGCAGCGGCCCTCGAGGAGGACGAGCTCGGGGACGGCTTCGGCCAGCTCGTCCAGGAAGCGGCGCACGAGGGCGGTCTTCCCGACGCCCGACTCGCCGAGGACCCGGGCCATGACCGGCTTGCCGCGGCGGCCGTCGTCGAAGGCGCGGCGCAGCGCGTGGATCTCCCGGTCGCGGCCGACGAAGGGGCTGTCGTCGACCGGGAGGGTGACGCTGGCGGAGCGGAGCTTCTGTCCCTGGGCGCTCGCGATCTCGCGGAGGAGCTCGGCGCCCCCGCGCTCGGCGGGGTCGCGGCGCAGCAGGCCCACGCACGCCCGTTCGAGGTCGGGCGCGATGCCGACGGTGAGCTCGGAGGGCGAGGGCGGATCCTCGGCGACCTTCTGCGCGAGGATCTGCAAGGGCGGTCCGTCGAAGGGGAGGCAGCCGGTGAGCGCCTCGAAGAGCATCACGCCGACCGCGTACCAATCGGCGGCCGCCTCCGCCGGCAGGCCCTTCGCTTGCTCCGGGGACATGTAGGCGGCCGTGCCCTCGACGTGCTCACCCGAGCCCGTGTCGTGCGCGTGCGTGTCGCGCGTCAGGCCGAAGTCGAGGACGACGAGGCGCCCCGTGTCCGCCTCGACGACGACGTTCGAGGGCTTCACGTCCCGGTGCACGCGGCCGGCGGCGTGGAGGGCGGCGAGCCCCTCGCCCAGCTGGGCGAGCACCCCGCGGAGGCGCGCTTCGTGGAAGTGGGGCGCCTTGCGGCGGCGGCGCCGGAAGCCGCTGTCGCCGTCCTCGGGCGGCCCCGGGGGGAGGGTGACGCGCTCGCTGTCGATGACGTGGGAGGCGCCCCGGACCCAGTGGAGGAAGTCCATGCCCTCCACGAGCTCCATGGAGAAGAACCACTCGTCGCTGCCGCCGAAGAGCTCGCCCAGGCGCACGAGGTGGCGGTGGCGGAGGTCGGCGAGGGCGCGGAACTCGGCCTTCAGGCGGTAGAAGGCCTGGGGGCTGCGATGGCGCACGGCCTTGAGCGCGACCTCGACGCCGAGCGAGCGATCGAAGGCCCGGTAGACGGTGCCCATGCCGCCGCGGCCGAGGACGCCACGGACCTCGAAGCGGTCGCGCAAGACGTGCCCACTCGCCAACCCCATCAGGGGGGGATTGTATCAGGGATGGAAAAGTCCGTCCCGGCAGTCCGGGGCTGGGGACGGCCTCGATGGCCAGGGTCGGCCTGCGTCGGCGGCGCGTTCCCGCGTTCGCGTGAGTCGAGGTGCGCTCCGCGCGCGTTTCGCCGGGAGCCCTGCGGACGCTGCGCGGGAGCCCTGCGGACGCTGCGCGGGAGCCCTGCGGACGGCTGCGCGGGAGCCCTGCGGACGCTGCACGGGAGCCCTGCCAGACGCTGCGCGGAGTCTTGTGGGCGTCAGCCCTGGGCCAGCACGTCGGCCGTGTACAGGCGGATCATCCGCTTGGTCTCCGCGAGCAAGGCGCGCGATCGGGGGCGCTCGTAGCGCAGCCCGGCGAAGAGCATCGCGGCGACCGTCTCGACGAGCGTCGTCGCGACGGTCTCGCGGCGCTCCTCCGAGAGCGCGGGCGCGTAGCCGCCCAGGATCGCCGCCGTCCGCTCGACGATGCGCCGCTGGTAGCGCTCGCCGGTCTCGGCGACCTCCCCCACGAGCGCGAGGTGGCTCGACCAGACCGCGCGCCAGGCCGGCTCCGTGTCCTGCAGGTGCGCGAAGGCGTCGACGACCGCCTCCACGAGCTCGTCCCAGGGCCGCCCCTGCGCTTCCGCGACCACCTCCTCGAAGAGCGCGTTCTCCCGCTCCATGAGCCGCTCGGCGAGCGTCACGAAGATGGCCTTCTTCCCCGGGAAGAACTGGTAGAGCGAGCCAATGGACGTCCCCGCCGCCGCGGCGATGGCCTCCGTCGTGACCCCGTCGAAGCCGCTCTCGGCGAAGAGCGTCGCCGCCGCCTCGAGGATGGCCTCGTAGCGGCGCCGGCTGCGCGCCTGGCTGGGCCGGCGGCGTGGTCGATCCTCGGGCTCCACGAGGGTCACGTTAGCAGCTCGCCCTCCGCTCCGATGCCGCGTTCGCGGGAGGCGCCTTCGGCGTCGGCTCTCCGCCTTCCGCCGTCCGCTCTCCGGGGCGGGCAGCGGAGCGAGGACCGCGCTGGGCCGAGCGACTCCCGGTCGCGAGCTTCGACGCGACCGAGGCCTCGCGCTCGTCCGCGAACACGGCCGCCGCCGCGCAGTCCCCCCCGACCGGCGGAAGGCGGAAGAGCGATGGCCGAGCCTTGCTCCCGTCGAGAGCCCGAGCCAGCGCTGGACAAAATGTGAGGCATGCCTCACGTTTCTCCTGAACATGAGGGTGTTCTCATGTTTTGCCCCCTGTGCCCGTCGCGGTACTCCGGGGCGGGAGGTCTTGCGAATGGAGTTCGTGCGCGTACCGGGACGCCCCCTCGTGGGGCACCTCTTCGACGCCTGGGAGGACGGCCCCCGCTTCATGCTGCGCGGCCTCCTCGAGCACGGCGATCACGTCTGCTTCCGCTTCGCCCACTACGACTACCGCCTCATCGGCGACCCGGAGGACGTCCGCCACGTGCTCGTGCGCCACCACGAGAACTACGTGAAGAGCCGCAACTACGCCGGCCTCCGGCTCACCCTCGGCGAGGGCCTCGTCACCTCCGAGGGCGCTCATTGGAAGCGCCAGCGCAAGCTCGCCCAGCCGGTCTTCACGCCGCGCCGCCTCACGGGCTTCGTCGACACCATGGCCGCCTGCACCGACGCGCTCCTCGAGGACTGGGAGCGACGCGGCCGCGGCGCCCCGCTCGCCCTCGACGTGCACCGCGAGATGATGCGCCTGACGTTCCGCATCGTCGGCCTGACCCTCATGGGCGTGGACCTCGAGGGCGAAGCGCAGACCTTCGCCGGAGCCCTCGAGGAGGCGCTCCACTTCGCGAACGACTACGTCGAGAACCCGCTCTCGCTTCCGCCCTGGGTGCCCACCGCGCGCAACCGCCGCTTCCGCGCCGCCATGGCGACCCTCGACGGAACGGTCGGGCGTCTCGTCCGCGCGCGCCGCGAAGAGGGCGGCGAGGAGGACCTGCTCGGCATGCTCGTGGCCGCGACCGACGGCGGCGAGCGCATGACCGACGCGCAGCTCCGCGACGAGGTGCTGACCATGGTGGTCGCCGGCCACGAGACCACGGCCAACGCCCTCAGCTGGACCTGGGCGCTCCTCTCGCAGCACCCGGCCGTGGCCCGGCGCGTCGAGGCCGAGGCGCGGAGCGTGCTCGGCGACGGGCCCCCGACGGCGGCGGACCTCGATCGCCTCGAGTACACGGAGCGCGTCATCCGCGAGGCGCTCCGGCTCCACCCGCCCGTCTGGATCATCGAGCGCGACGCCCTCGCCGAGGACTCGCTCGGCGGCTACCGCGTCCCGGCGGGGGCCACGGTCGCCATCAGCCCCTACGCGCTCCACCGCCACCCGCGCTGGTGGGCCAACCCCGAGGGCTTCGATCCCGATCGCTTCCTCCCGGAGCGCGTCGCCGAGCGCCCGCGTTACGTCTACCTCCCCTTCGGCGCCGGCCCGCGGGTCTGCATCGGCGCCGGCTTCGCGCTCATGGAGGCGAAGCTGATCCTCGCCATGATCGCCCGCCGGCACCGGCTCGAGCTCGAGCCCGGTCACCCGCTCGAGGCCGACCCCGGCATCACGCTCCGTCCCCGCCACGGCGTCCGCGTCCGCGTGCGCCCGGCGCCTCCGGCGACCCGGGACGCCGCCGCCTGAGGGTCCGCCCGGCGCGGCCGTCCCGACGCGGCCGTCCCGACGCGGCCATCCCGGCGCGGCCGTCCCGGCGCGGCCATCCCGACGCGGCCATCCCGACGCGGCCATCCCGGCGCGGCCATCCCGGCGACCGCGCCTCGTGTAGGCTGGGCGCCATGAGCGACGGGAAGCTGGAGCGCGCCTTCGAGCGCATCGACGCCGCCAACGCCGAGGACCCGCGCGAGGAGGAGGTCGACGGGGAGGCCGTGCCCAAGGAGTGGATCTACGGCCGCCGCATGAGCGCCACCCTCGACGCCTTCCGCCCGGACGCGCCCGAGCCGGTGAAGCTCGCGGCCCGCGCCCAGCACATCCAGCGCTGGAAGATCCCGCGCGACGAGTACCCGATGGACCGCAAGGGCTACCTCCGCTGGCGCCAGACCCTCTACGGCATGCATGCGGACCTCGCCGCGGCGATCTGCGAGGAGGTCGGCTACGACGCCGAGACCATCGCGAAGGTGCGCAAGCTGCTCCGCAAGAAGGGGCTGAAGAGCGACCCGGACGTGCAGCTCCTCGAGGACGTGATCTGCCTCGTCTTCCTCGAGCACTACTTCGCCGCCTTCGCCGCGGAGCACGAGGAGGAGAAGGTGATCTCCATCCTCCAGAAGACCTGGCGCAAGATGAGCGAGGCGGGCCAGCGGGCGGCCCTCGCCCTCGAGCTCGGTCCCGAGCGGGCGCTCGTCGAGAAGGCGCTCGCCGGATGAGCGAGGAGGGCGAAGCGCCTCGGCGGGGCGGCCGGGTGCGCATCCGCTACTGCACCCGCTGCCGTTGGCTCCTCCGCGCCGGCTGGCTCGCCCAGGAGCTGCTCAGCACCTTCGCCGACGAGCTCGAGGAGGTCGCCCTCGCGCCCTCGGACGTCGCCGGCACCTTCCGCGTCGAGCTCGATGGCGCCCCGCTCTGGGATCGGCGCACGGACGGCGGTTTCCCCCAGGCGAGGGAGCTGAAGCAGCGTGTCCGGGACGCCATCGCCCCCGGGCGCGACCTCGGTCACCTGGACCGATGACGCGCGGGCCCCGCGAGCCGTGTAGGCTCTCGGGTTCATGGAGCGCCCGTCCGAGCCCCTGCTCCGCGAGATCGTCGCCCACCTCCCCTACGTCGCGACGATCATCGATCCGGAGTGCCGCCTGCTCTGGGTCAACCAGATCGATCCGGCGGTGCCCCTCGAGTCGGTGATCGGTCAGCCGATCGACGGGTCGATCCACGAGGACCACCGAGCCGCTTTCGTCGCGCTCGTCCGGGACAGCTTCGCGACGGGCGAGAGCGGCTACCGCGAGGTGCGGGCGTTCCTGCGGACCGAGGGCTGGCGCTGGTACGGCGTGCAGATCGTCCCGATCGCGGGCGAGGGGGAGCGGCGCGCCTTGATGCTCGGCATCGACGTGACCGAACGGCGCGAGGCGATCGCCGCCATCGAGGCCAGCGAGGCGCGCTTCCGGGCCGTCACGGTGGCGCTCCCGGAGGTGCTCACGGTCGTCGATGGGGAAGGGAGGATCCTGCAGACGAACCGGCCGACCCCGGACGAAGCCTTCGGCGCCTCGATCGTCGAGTACGCTGCGCCGGAGGACCGGGAGCGCGTACGGGAGGCGCTCGAGAGTCTCTTCGCGGGCGCCGAGCCCGCGCCCTTCGACACGCGCTCGGCGCACGACGGGCGCGTGTACGAGAACCGCCTGCTCCGGCTCCCACCCGAGGGCGACGAGCCGCGCGCGCTGTGCATCTCCCTCGACGTGACGGAGCGGCGCGAGGCCGACCGGCGGCAGCGCGAGCTCGAGGCGCAGCTCATCGAGGCGCAGAAGATGGAGAGCCTCGGTCAGCTCGCCGGGGGCGTCGCCCACGACTTCAACAACCTCCTGACGGCGATGCTCAGCCAGCTCTCGCTCGCCATGGAGGACATCGGCCCCGAGCACCCCGCCCACGCGGACCTCGCGCTCGTCGAGGGCGGCATCGAGCGCGCGGCCGAGCTCACGCGGCAGCTCCTCACCTTCGGCCGGCGCCAGCCCCATCGCCCCGAGCGCATCGATCTGCGCGAGCTGGTGGAGGGCTCGGCGCGCCTCCTCCGGCGAACGCTCCCCGCGTCCATCTCGCTCGAGGTCGACCTCGGCGCGGCGCCGGCCTGGATCGATGCGGACCCGGGGGCCCTCGAGCAGGTGCTCCTGAACCTCTGCGTGAACGCGCGCGACGCCATCGAGGGGGAGGGGCGGATCGGCGTCGCGGTCGAGGCCGACGAGGGCGAGGTCACGCTCCTCGTCGAGGACGACGGCGCCGGGATGACGCCGGCCGTGCTCGCGCGGATCTACGAGCCCTTCTTCACGACGAAGGAGGTCGGCAAGGGCACGGGCCTCGGCCTCTCGATCGTGCACGGCGTGGTCGCGCGCCACGAGGGCCGGCTCGAGGTGGACAGCGCGCCCGGGGAGGGGAGCCGCTTCCGGGTGCACCTCGCGCGGGCCGAGCCGGCGCCGCGCGAGGTGGTGCCGGCCGAGGAGCCGGAGCCGGAGGCGCAGAAGAACCGCGGCACGGTGCTCCTGGCCGAGGACACGGCCTCCGTGCGGCGCGTCCTGGCGCGCGTGCTCGAGCTGGCGGGCTTCCGGGTGCTCGAGGCCGTCGACGGGGCAGACGCGCTCCGCGTGGTCGACGCGCATGGCGAGCCCATCGACGCGGCCGTGCTGGACGCCATGATGCCGAAGCTCAGCGGGCGCGACGTGTACGAGCGCCTGGTGGAGCGCCAGCCGGATCTGGTCGCGGTGTTCTGCACGGGCTACGCGGCGGACGTCTTCCCGCCGGGCTACCTCGAGGAGCGGGGCCTGCGCCTCCTCTCGAAGCCCTTCCCGCCGATGAAGCTGATCGAGCTGCTGGACGAGCTCGTCGCCGCGCGCGCCGGCTCTTGACGGTCCCGCCCGCCGTGCGCACCTGAGGCGGGCCATGCGCACGACATCGTCGACCCCCGCTCCCGCCGTCGCCCCGGGCCCCCACCCGGCGAGCGAGGCGGACGCGCGCGCGCCGTCGACGATCGCTCTCCGCTGAGCCCACCGAGCTTCCCGGCCCGGTCCATCGACGCCCCGCTCGCGCCCGAGCGGGGCGTCGCGCGTTTCGGCGCCTCGCGTTTCGGCCCGGCGCTCCCGCTCCAGCGAGCCGGCCCGAGAGCCCGCCCCGCGGCCCGGACCCGTCCCCCGGGCGCGGGCCCCGCGGCGCCGAGCTCGCCGAACGAGCGGCCCCGCGGCCCCCGAACGAACCCCGCCCCGTTCCCGCGGCGCGCGGCGGGGAGGAGAAGAGAACCATGACCCCGAAGATCCCCATCAACGTCGGCACCATCGGTCACGTCGACCACGGCAAGACCACCCTCACCGCCGCCCTCTGCTCGGTCCTCGCCCAGCGCCACGGCGGCGAGGCGCGCTCCTTCGCGCAGATCGATCGCGCCCCCGAGGAGAAGCGGCGCGGCATCACCATCGTCGCCAGCCACGTGCGCTACGACACGGAGACGCGCCGCTACGCCCACGTCGACTGCCCCGGTCACGCCGACTTCGTGAAGAACATGATCACCGGCGCCGCCCAGATGGACGGCGCGATCCTGCTCGTCGACGGTTCCCAGGGGCCGCAGGAGCAGACCCGCGAGCACGTCGTCCTGGCCCGCCAGGTCGGCGTCGAGCACCTGGTCGTGTTCGTGAACAAAGCGGACGTCGCCGACCCCGAGCTCCTCGAGCTGGTCGAGCTGGAGACCCAGGAGCTCCTCGAGAGCTACGGCTACGAGGCGCCCTTCGTCGTCGGCTCGGCGCTGAAGGCCCTCGAGGCGGCGGAGGCCGGGCGCTGGGACGACCCGGCGCTCGCATGCATCGACGCCCTCGCGGCGGCTCTCGACGAGGCGATCCCGGCGCCCGAGCGCGACCTCGGCGCGCCCTTCCTCATGCCCATCGAGGGCGTCCACGGGGTGAAGGGGCTCGGCACGGTGATCACCGGCTGCGTCGCCCGCGGCGTGCTCGCGCCCGGCGAGGCGATCGAGATCATCGGCGCCGGGCTCGGCCCGGTCGTCGTGAGGGGCGTGCAGGCCTTCCACCGGGACATCCCGCGGGCGGAGGCCGGCCTGAACGTCGGCCTGCTCTTGCGGAACGTCGACCGCGGCTCCGTCCAGCGAGGCCAGGTCGCCGTGCTCCCGGGCTCCGTCGCGCCCCGCGCCGGCGGCGAGGCCGAGCTCTTCCTGCTCGGCGGGGACGAGGGAGGACGGCACACGCCGGTCCGGAGCGGCTACATGCCCCAGCTCTGGTTCGGCGCCACCGACGTCACGGCCACGCTCGACGTGGGCGAGCGCGCGCTCCTCGAGCCCGGCGCCCGCGGCACGGTCGCCTTCGACCTGCAGCGGCCCGTGGCCCTCGAGGTCGGCATGCGCTTCGCCGTGCGCGAGGGCGGCCGCACCGTCGGCGCGGGCGTCGTCTCGCGGGTGCGCTGAGCCCGTGAGGGCGCCGTGATGGCGCCGCGCCGGGTCCCGATCGGGGCCCGGCGCGGCACGCCCCTGCTGGCGGCGGGCCGGGGGGCTTGGTAGGACCGGGCCGATGATCTCGCGCCTCCTCCTCTCCCTCGCGCTCGCGGCGCTCGCCGCCTGTGGGCCCAGCCGCGAGGACCAGCTCGAGGCCACGCGCGCGAGCCTCGAGCACATCGAGCGCTGGCTCCCGGCCGAGGACCTCGCCTGGGTCGAGGCCGAGGAGGGCGCCCGGCTCCGCGTGCGCCTCCGGGTCGAGGACTCGCTCCCGTTCCTCGTCGACTGCGGCGCCGGGCCGCGCTCCTACGCCGTCGTGCGCCGGGGCGAGCGGCTGCAGGTGCCCGGCGAGCCGGTGGTCGCCCAGCTCGGCGACACGGTCGAGCTGACGCTCGCGCCGCTCGGGGAGGAGGGCTGCCGCTTCGACCTCGACCCGCAGCCGGAGGCCCCGGCGAACGCGAGACGCGAGCCCTGCGAGTTCGGGGTGAAGCTCCCGGAGGCGCTCCAGGGTCACTTCCGGGTGCGCGCCACCTACTGCTCGCTCCAGCAGCTGGGCCGGCACCGCAGGGCGATCCTCGAGGCGATCACGCCGGGTGAACCGAGCCTGCCGGAGGCCTGGGGCGGCCCGCTCGCGCTGCGTATCGCCGACTCGGAGGGGGCGCTCGTCCACCCGCTCGACGGGCCCCGGGTCCTCGGCCTCGGGGACGGGCTCCTCGTCGAGGTGCCCGAGGACGGCGTGCTCGCCCAGTAGGGCGGCCCGTCGCGCGCGGCGCCGAGCGCCGAGGGCGCTCTTCAGCGTTTTTCTGGCGGGGGGATCGAGTAGGTCACCTGCGCGTGGGCGACCGGGCCCTCTTCGCCCTCGATGAGCACGTCGCCCACGGCCAGGCGGCGACCCAGCTTGAGCATCGTCGCCGTCGCCTCGAGCAGGCCCGGATCCGGGCGGCGCATGAAGCTCAGGTTCAGCTGCGTGGTGACGGCGAGCGGCACGGGGCCGATCAGGCTGAGCGTCAGCTGGTAGAAGGCGAGGTCCGCCAGCGTGAAGATCGTCGGCCCACTGATGGTGCCCCCGGGGCGGAGGTGCCGCTCGGTCGATCGCAGGCGCAGCGTGAGCGCGCCCTCGCCGAGCTCGACCACGTCCGCGAAGCCGACGGCCTGCTCGAAGTGCTCCTCGAGGAAGGCCTCGAGCTCCGGGATGCCCATCACGTGGACGGGGGCGTCCTCCGCGCCGGCGCTCACGAGCCCGTCACCGTCTTCCAGATCGCCAGCACCACGCCCACCAGCGACTCGCCGGCGATGAGCCCGGCGGCGAGCACGATGAGGAAGCGCTTGGCCCAGCTCGGGCTGGCCTTCATCGCGCCGAAGCCGAGGATGGCGCCGAGGAACATGCTCAGCGAGTAGAGCGCGGGCACGACGAGGGCCAGGCCCATGCTCGCCGGGCTCGGCACCCAGACGGCCGCCTTCTTCGGCAGGAGCTTCTCGAGGACGGCGAGCACGACGCCGATGCCGCCGGCGATCGCCATGGCCTGGGGCGCCATCTCCGGCATGGCCTCGAGCCCCTCGCGGAAGAGCTCGGCGACGGCCTTCCAGGCGGCGACGGCCGGGGCGGGCCACTCGTCCGTGAGCAGCATGCCCGCCGGGTCGGGCACGAGGACCAGGTAGCCCGCGCAGCCCACGAGCGCGCCGGCGAGGACACCGAAGCTCTGGGCGAAGGCCTGAAAGCGCGGGCTCGCGCCGATGAGCGCGCCGGTCTTCATGTCGTGGAGCAGATCCGCGCACTGGCTCGCGGCGCCGCCGGTGACGTTCGCGGCCATGAGGTTGCCGGCGACGTTGCCCGGCGAGAGCACGCCGAAGAGGAGCTGGGTGACCTTGCCCATGGGGCCCACGGGCGTGATGCCCGTCTCGCCCGAGACGCGCGCGGCCACGATGGCGAGCACGAAGGTGAGGAGGACGCCGCTGATCGCGATCCAGGCGGGGATCGAGAAGAAGCTGATCTGCGTGATCGAGGCGAGGACCAGCGCGACGAAGAGACCCGCGAGGAAGATCTTCTTCGGCACCTCGTGCGCGTCCGTGCCCGCCTTCTCGTCCTCGGCGCCCGCCTTCGCGCCCCGGAGCGCGGCGACGACCGACTTCCAGCTGAAGGCGAAGGAGGTCAGCGAGGCCGTCACCATCATCGCGACGCCGGGCCAGAGCATCCACTTGTTGAGCGCGCCGAACCACATGGCGTCCGGCCGGTCCGCGACGGCGTGGGCCCAGCCCGCGTCCATGGCCATCGGCGCGATCCAGCCCCACGCGATGACCGCGCCGAGCAGCAGCGAGATGCCCGCGCGCAGCCCGATGATCGCGCCGACGCCGATCATGAGCACGCTCGGGTCGAGGGCGAAGCCGAGGTTCATCATCGTGTACTTCGACACGCCCGAGGCCCCGCCGGCCTTGGCGGCGATGGAGCCCGGCAGGCCCACCGGGTGGAGCTTCAGGAAGTGCGCCGCGAGCTTCGTGCCCGCGCCCGCGGCCGCGCCGGCGAGGAGCATCTTCACGCGGGCCATGGCCTCGGCGCCCTTCGCGTACATCTGCTTGATGGTCTCGGCCGAGGCGATGCCGCCGGGGAAGGGCAGCTTGTCGACGAGGAGCATCTGGCGGCGGAGGCCGATGGCGACGACGACGCCGACGAGGCTGACGGCGAAGGTCCAGACGACGAGGACCGGGTAGGAGAGCTCCTCGCCGGTGATCATGGTCAGCGCCGGGATGGGGGCGACGAGGCCGGCCGAGGAGATGCTGGCGGCCGAGGAGGCCGTCGTCTGGTTGATGTTGTTCTCGAGGAGGCCGAAGGACCGGGTGCCGGCGCCCTTCTCGAGGGCCTTGAAGAGGCCGAAGCCGAGCAGCATGGCCGTGATGGACATGTTGAAGCCCCAGCCGATCTTCAGCCCCGCGTAGACGTTGCAGAGGCTGAGGATGCCCCCGAGGACCATGCCCGTGAGGATCGCGCGGATGGTGAGCTGGGGGGCCGTCAGATCCGGGGGCGGGAACTCCACCTCGGCGGTCTCGCCCTCCGCGGCGTCCGTGGTCTCGGCGGCGTCGGGCGGGGTCTCCGGCTCGTCTCTCTCGGGCGCGTCCTGGGCCATGGCGGCGCAAAACAGCACGCTCGCGCCGCGATGACAAGGGCGCTCCGCACGGCGCCGGACCGGGGGGCGAACCGGGGCGCGGATCGGGGCGCGGCTCAGGGCGCGAAGGTCGCGACGGAGAGGGCGAGGAGGACCTGCCCCGTGTAGTAGAGCGGCAGGCCGACGATGCGGTTCTCGAAGCCGCGGGTCACGAAGCGGTCCCGGGCGACCGTGAGGTCCGAGAGGTAGAAGGCGATGGCGCCGGCGAGGACCAGCGGGTGGGCGCCGAGGCCGAGCGCGCCCGCGGCCGTGGCGACCATGGCGCTGATCACGACGACGTAGGCGATGACCGGCCCCTTCAGGCTGGCGTCGGCTCTCCCGAGCAGCCAGCGGAGGACGAGCGCGGCGACGGGCAGGAGCGCGGCGAGGGCGACCCCGGCCCAGGCGAGCGCCATGCCGTGGAGGGCGAACGCGACGACGTAGGCGACGTGCCCGAGGAGGAACGCGAAGAGGCCGAGGGTGAACCAGCGCTTGGCGCGGCTCATCAGGAAGACGTCGCCGAGGAAGGAGAAGAAGAGGCCGGCGAAGATGGCCGCGCCGGGCACGGTCCCGAGGGCGCCCCCGGTGAGGGCGAGGGCGAGGAAGGCGAGGGAGGCGAGCGGCTTGAAGACGTGGATCCAGCGGCGCGCGGCTGCGGCCTGGGCCTCGTCCTCGGCGGCGAGGGCGGCCAGCTCGCGGCGCTCCCAGAAGAGCACGACGGCCAGGCAGAGCGCGCAGGCGGCGATGAGGGCGGGGGCCGTCATCGGGGCGTCAGAGCCGGTGCGTCCCGCCGACGACCTCGCCCCAGCGCGCGACGTCGAGGGGGAGGTAGGCGCCGTCGCCCCGCACGAAGAGCGGGTCCTCGACCTTCTTCGGATCGGCGCCCTCGTTGCGGAGGGCGGTCTTCTGCACCTTGAAGGTGCCGGTCGTCTGGAGGGCCGGCAGCAGGCGGACGAAGCGAGGCTGGGCGTAGGCCGGGAGCTCCTGGGTGGTGCGCCAGAAGGCCTCCGCGTCGAACTCCGCGCCGGGCTCGAGGACCAGCGCGGCCAGCCCCGCTTGCCCCTCCATGCCGGGCACGGGCACGCCGACGACCGTCGCTTCGCGCACGCCGGGCGCGCCCGTGAGCACGTCGGCGACCTCGGCCGTGGAGACGTTCTCGCCCTTCCAGCGGTAGGTGTCGCCGATGCGGTCGACGAAGTAGAAGTAGTCGTCCTCGTCGCGGCGGAGGAGGTCGCCCGTGCGGAAGTAGCGATCGCCGTCGCGAAAGACGCCCTCGAGGATCTTGCGGCTCGTCGCCTGCGGGTCCGTGTAGCCGCGGTACTCGGTGGCGCCCGTCAGGGGCTTGTCCGAGAGGCGCACGAGGAGCTCGCCGACCTCGCCGGGCTCGCACTCGATCATGCGGCCGTCGACGTCGCGTGCATGCTCGCCCTTCTCGACGTCGAAGCGGACGAGGCGCATCCAGCCGCTCCGCCGGAGCGGGACGTGGCCGACCGAGCCGACGCGGCCCGTGAGGTTCACGATGAAGCCGGGGGCCTCCGTCGCCGCGTAGAACTCGCGGACCATCGCGATGTCGAAGCGCCGCTGGAAGGGCTCCCAGACGTCCGGGCGGAGGCCGTTGCCGACGGCGATGCGCACCGGGTTGTCCTTCTCCGCCTCGTTCGGCGCGGCGTTCACGAGGTAGCGGCAGAGCTCGCCGATGTAGAGGATCGCCGTGGCGCCGTGGCGGCGCACGTCGGGCCAGAAGCGGCTCGCGCTGAAGCCGTCGCGGAGGGCGACCGGCGTGCCCGTGACCAGGCAGGCGCCGACGCCGAGGAGGAGGCCGCTCGCGTGGTAGAGGGGCAGGACGGCGTAGAGGAGGTCGCCCGGCGCGAAGGCGAAGACCGCGTGGCCGAAGCCGGCGCCGGCGAGGAGGGCGCGCTCGTGCGAGATGCGGCAGGGCTTGGGCAGGCCCGTGGTGCCCGAGGTGTAGATGTAGACGAAGTCCGCGTCGTCGGGCGGGCTGGCCGGCGGGAAGGGCTCTCGGGGAGCGCCGGCGAGCTCGTCGACGGAGCGCTCGCCTTCGCCGGCGGGCCCGCCGTAGACGAGGCGCGGCGGGCAGGGGTCGAGGGTGCGGGCCGGATCGAGGAGGCTCTCGTGGACGACGAGGGCGCGGGCGCCGGCGGCGTCGACGGCGTGCTGGAGCGGGCGGCCGCGGAGGTGCGTGTTGATCAGGGCGACGGTGGCGCCGACGCGGGTGCCGGCGAGGACCCAGGCGACGTAGGCCGGGGCGTTCGGGCCGAGGAGGGCGACGACGTCGCCGCGGCGGACACCGGCGCCGGCGAGGGCCCAGGCGAGGCGAGAGGTCTCCGCTTCGAGCTCGGCCCAGGTCCAGCGCGTGTCGTCGTCGATGAGGGCGGGGGCGTTCGGGGTCTTGCGGGCGTGGCGGCGCACCGCGTCGAGGAGCGTGCCGCCGAGGAGGCTGCGGGCGACCCAGGGGAGGGTGCCCGTGCCGAGCCCCGGGAGGGCGCCGAGCTCGGCCTTGAGGGCCTCGCGGTAGGTGGGGCGGCGGAGCCCGGTGGCGAGATCCGCGAGGGTGCCGGTGACGGCGTCGAACATCTCTCGGGGCGGCAGCATCGACTTCGTCCTCCCTTTGCGCGCTCGGGGGGCGCGGGGGGCGAGCATCCCAGGGGAGGCGGGATTGTGCCAGTGCGGGGGCGCGGGAGACCGAGGCGAGATCGGAAGCCCGAACGGCGAGCTCGAGCCCGAGCCGGAAGCCTGGAGCCAGGAGCCCGAGCCCAAGCCGGAAGCCAGGAGCCCGAGCGGCAAGCCAAGAGCCCGAGCAGGCCGCGAGCCCGAGCGGAGTGCCGGGGCGGCGGCCCGCTGGGGGGCGCTGCTGCTGGGGCTCGCGCTGGAGCCGTCGCTGGGGTTCGCGCTGAAGCTGTAGCTGAAGCTGAGGCTGTAGCTGAAGCTAGCGCTGAAACTGAAGCTGGAGCTGGCGCTGTGGCTCGCGTCGAAGGACGCTCTGCCCCGTCGCCCTGGCTGTCCGCGGAGACGGAGAACGAGCGGCCGCCCGGCTCCTGCGAAGCTCCCCCCGCTCCGTGTCGCCCCCCGACCCCGGCCGGGGGAGCGCCCCCACCTCTGCCCCGCAGCCCGGCCCCACGGAGCCGCCCCTCCGCACCGACGAAGAACCGCGCCTCGTGACGCCGCGGCCACGCGGCGCCGAGGGCCCTACGGGCCCGCTGGCAAGGGCCGCGAAGCGGCCAGAATAGCGAGCGAAGCGAGCGGAAACCGCGGCGCCGAGCGGCCCACGGCCGCGCCATCCCCGCGTCCACGGAAGTCTGCCCCGTCGCTCCGACTGCCCGCGGAGACGGAGAACGAGCGACCGCACGGCTCCTGCGAAGCTCCCCCCGCTCCGCGTCGCCCCCCGACCCCGGCCGGGGGAGCGCTCCCACCTCTGCCCCGCAGCCCGGCCCCACGGAGCCGCACCCCCGCCCCGACGAAGAACCGCGCCCTGTGACGCCGCGGCCACGCGGCGCCGAGGGCCCTACGGGCCCGCTGGCAAGGGCCGCGAAGCGGCCAATTAGTAACGCGTCGGCTCGGTGAAGGTCGTGTCCTCCACCAGGTACTGCACGCGCCGACCGTCCCGGTTCAGCACGCAGTCGCCGCTCGCGAGCAGCCGCCTCAGCGCCAGCTGCGCGGTCCGTACGCTCACGTCCAGCTCCTGCGCCGCCTGCCGCGTCGTGATGCCCCCATGCCGCGCGATCACCCGCAGGAGCCGATCCTCCACGTGCTCCACGCAGCGCGGGTCGGGGAGCACCAGCACGCCATGCGGCTCGAGGCACATGGTCCCGCTCTTCCGGTGCACGGTCGCCGCCCCCTCGAGCCGCGCCCGCATGCGATGCACGAGCACGTCGAGGATCCCCGCGTGGAGCGCGGACACGAACTCGAACTCGTAGGCCTTCTCGAAGAGCGCCGAGTCCGCCAGCCCCTCCTCGCCCGCGAGCGCGAGCGCCGCCACCGCCGTGTCGACCCGCCCGCGCCGCAGCCGCGTCCGCTGGAGCCGCACGATCTCGCCCTCTGCCGCCAGCAGCGGCGTCGCCACCCGCAGCAGCCGCCGCGGCCGCCGCCCGGGCTGGCAGACCACGTGCGCGATCGTCGAATCCGCGGGCCCGTCCGGAGGCCCGACGATCCCGTGCAGGCCCGCCGGCGTCTCGTCCACCGCGCCGAGCGCCCACTCGCGCACGTCCTCGGGGCAGTCGTCCGGGTCGAGCGCCGGGTCGAGCGCCGCCGCCAGCGCCGCCGCCTCCTGCGCCATGTCGACGAAGCGCGCCGCTTCGGCCCGCGCCCCGTCGCGCCCGGCCTCGAAGCCCTCGCGGTCGCCGTCCGAGCTCGCCGCCAACCAGCGCAGGAGCGCCCGCGCGGCCCGCGTCGCCGGCTTGTCCGGCGCGTCCAGGAGCGCCTGCTCCACCTCCGCCGGCTTGGTGTCCTTCCGCGGCCGCCAGCCCGCGAGGATCCGCTCCCAGCGCAGCCAACCCTGCCAGAGCCCCGGCGCGATGGGCGCGATGGCGCTCAGGATCCGCGTCGCCAGATGCGGCCGGCCGGCGCGGCGCCGCACGCGCGCGAGCACGATGCTCGCGAGAAAGCGCTCCGCCCGGAGCCCCTCCGTGCGCGCCATGCGCGAGGCCCGCCGGCTCAGCGCCTTCGCCTCCTCCGCGTCCCGCGAGGTCAGCGCCGCCATGGCCCGCATGAGCGTCGCGTCGATCACCATCGAGGCGTCCTGCGCCGCCGAGCCCTCCGAGTAGAGCGCCTTGCCCACCTCCTCGAGCCCCTCGACCTCGCCGGCCATGAGCCGCAGCCAGGCGTCCGCGCGGCGCAGGGCGAGCTCCGCCTCCGGCAGCCCGGGCGCGAGCTTCGCGTGCACGGCCCGCGTCGCCGCCAGGCCCTCCGCGTCCCAGGCGACGAGCGCCGCGCGCTCCAGGTGCACCAGGGCGAGGTTCGCGGGGCGGCGCACCTCGGGGCCCTCCCCGGCGAAGGCGGCGAGCTCGTCGGGCGTGGGGCCCTTCCCGGCGTTCGGGTCCACGAGGAGCCGGGCCGCCGCGATCGCCGCGCGCCACGCCCTCGCCTCGGCGCCCTCTGCCTCCGCGAGCGCCTCGCTCGTGCTCTCCAGGCCACGGAGCGCGCCGCGGCACACCGCTTCGTGGATCTCGAGGCCGGTGCTCTTCACGTCCATCGCGTTCGTTCCTGGGTCCGGAGGCGGCGAGGGCGCCCGACCCTCTTCCTCCGTAGAGCGCTTCGCCGGGATGTCACCATCGCGCCCGCCACGCGATACAGTATGCGGCATGGCCCCGGGGCGTGGATACCGGCACCTGTGCGAGATCGCGGCCGGCGGCATGGGCCGGGTGTACGTGGCGGTCCGCCGCGACGACCCGGAGATGCGCCTCTTCGCCGTCAAGCGCCTCCACCCGCACCTCCGCGACGACGCCCGCGCCCGCCGCACGCTCACGGCGGAGGCGGAGGTCGCGGGCGGCGTCGAGCATCGGAACGTGCTGCGGGTCTTGGAGAGCGGCGCGGACGTCGAGGGGCCCTTCCTCGCCATGGAGTACGTCGAGGGCTGCTCCCTCGCGGAGCTCGTCGGCGCCGTGAAGCGCATGGACGAAGAGGTGCCGCTCCAGGTGGCCCTCGACATCGCGCAGCAGATGGCCGCCGGGCTGCACGCGATCCACGAGCAGGTCGGCGGGCTCCTCGTCGTCCACCGGGACGTCTCGCCGCACAACGTCCTCGTCGACTTCGAGGGGCGCGTCCGCGTCGCGGACTTCGGCATCGCCAAGTCGCTGAACCCGGAGCAGACGGCCCACGACACCTCGACGGGCGTGCTCAAGGGCAAGGTCGGCTACATGTCGCCGGAGCAGCTCCGCTTCGAGAAGCCGGACCGGCGCTCGGACCTCTTCGCGCTCGGCGTCGTGCTCTGGGAGCTCCTCGCCGGTCGGCGCCTCTACCACGGCTCGGATGGCACGGAGGGCGCGCGCCGCATCCTGCACGAGCCCCCGCCGGACATCGGCGACGAGCGGGAGGACGCGCCGCCCGAGGTCGTCCAGCTCCTCTTCGAGCTGCTCGCGAAGCAGCCGCAGACCCGGCCCCCGAGCGCCGCCGTGGTCGCCGATCGGCTGGAGGTGAGCCTGGAGGTGCTCGGCCAGGCGGAGGGGCGCGTGCACCTCGGCGACTACACGGCCTCGTTCTTCGAGCGGGAGCGGGCGGCCCGGCGGAAGATGATCGACGCGGCGCTCGAGCGCTCGCACGCCCTCGACCAGGCCGAGACCCAGTTCGGCGAGACGGCGCGCGAGCCGGCCACGCGCGAGTGGCACGTGAAGGGCGTCGCCATCTCCGCGACCGTCGAGTACCTGCAGACGGTCTACGGCGCGGAGGGCTTCGCGCGGGTCGTCGAGATCTGCCCGGAGGACGTGCGCGAGACGCTCGCCGGGCCCGTGCTCGTCTCCGGCTGGTACGACGGACGCGTGATGGTCGCCCTGACCGAGGCCGCCCAGCGGCTCTTCTCCACCGAGGACGAGACCAAGCTCGCGGCGCGCATCGGCGCGGCCGGCGCGGACTACGCCTTCGGCGAGGGCGGGCCCTACGAGGTCTTTCGGCAGCAGGGGCTCCGCGAGGGCGTCGCGCCCTTCCTGCACACGGCCGGCGAGATCTACCGGCTCTACTACGACGTGGGCTCGTGGATCGTGGAGGAGGTCACGGAGACGGCGGCGGTCATGCGCATCGTCGACGGGACGGTCTTCCCGGAGGCCATCGCCGACCGGATCCGTGGCTACCTGCGGCGGGGCTTCGAGCTCATCGGCTGCGAGGAGGTGCACGTCACCTACCTCACGGACGGGAGCGACCTGATCATGTCGGCGCGCTGGCGGAACCCCGGCGGGCGCCCCTCGCGGCCGCCGCCACTCTGAGCGGCGACATCGCGCAGCGACTTCGAGCGGCGACTTCGAGCGGCGGCATCGAGCGGCGGCCGACGGCCATGGCGCCTGTCCGGCGCGTTCCGGACGGGGGCCCGGTCGCCCGCGGCGGTCTCCGCGCGGCGGGCAGTGGTACCGTGAGCCCATGCGGACCTGGAGTGCGGCGGTGCTGCTGGTGTTGCTCGCGGTCGCGCCCGCGTGGGCGGATCGGGGCGTCGTGCGTCTGACCTCGGGGCAGAGGGTCTCCGGGGAGATCATCGCCTACGAGCCGGGGCGGCGCGTCGTGATTCGGGGCGCGGATGGGCGCGCGTACGAGTACCCGGCCTCGGCGATCGTCGAGGTGCGCATCGAGGGAAGCGGTACGTCGGGGGTCGCGCCCGCGCCGCCTGCGCCGAACGCGGCCCCGGTTCCGCGAGCGGCGAGCGGCGGGCCGGCCGCGCCTCCCTCCGGCGGCCCGGACGTGCCGGCGCCCCCCGGCGACTACGCGGGCCCGGCTCCGCAGCTCGGCGCACCGACGGGCCCGCCGCCGCCGAGCCCGGAGGCGCAGGCCGCGCGACGCGAGCAGCTCCTCGAGCAGCGGCGCACCCTGCAGGCGCAGGAGGAGCCCTCGCTCACGATGCCCATCGCCTTCCTCGCCACCGGCGTCGCGCTCCTCGTCACCGGCGCCGTCTTCATCGAGGCCGGGGACTTCGACGACCACGCCGACGGGCGGGACTACTGGGGCGACGGTCGCTGCGATCCGGACTTCGACGACGACTGTCGCTGGTCCGGCGCGATGCTCCAGGGCTTTCTGACGATGCTCGCCGGGGGCGTCTTCGCCGGCATCGGCGCGGGCACCTTCATCCCGCGGATGATCCAGCGCGGGAAGCGCCGAAAGCAGCTCCGGCGCATCGATCGCGAGCTCCGGCTGAACGGCTGGGCCGGGCCCGAGTCCGCGGGGCTCCGGCTGCAGCTGCGCTTCTGAGGCGCGCCGGGAGAACCCCCGCGTCCGGACAAATCCGCGAAGGGGGGTTCAAAGCTGGGCGAAGGCTGTACTAGTCTCTCGCCGACTGCCCGGCATGGCCGGGCCCAACCCACGGCGCGACGTCTCCGTCGCGCCACACCGCCGACTCAGGCAGCCACCAAACGAGGGGGTCTCGCTCATGCCGACTTGGGCCGAAGTTCAGGAATACGCGCGCTCGAAGTACAAGCTCGCCGACGATCGCGACAACAGCTTCAAGCTGGTGTTCGAGTACCAGAACAAGCGGCTCCAGGCCGTGATCGTCTCCCGCTTCGAGGCGCTCAACCGCGACTGGTGCGATTTCGCCTCGGCCTGTTGCAAGCTCGACCAGATGAACCCGGAGGTCGCGCTACGGAAGAACTTCCAGTTCGCCGTGGGCGCCCTCTGCCTGGATCGGGACACGTACATCGTCCGCTACAGCGTGCAGATGGCGACCATGGACATGGAGGAGTTCGAGCTCCCGCTCCACGTCGTCGCCAGCACGGCGGACAAGCTCGAGCAGGAGTTCGCGGCCTCGGACCGCTTCTGAGCTCGAGAGAGCGCTGATTCGACACGTGGGCGGGGCCGGAGACGGACCCGCCCACGCGCGTTTCGGGCACATCCGTTCGGGAGCAGGCGTTCGGGAGCAGGCGTTCGGGAGCAGGCGTTCGGCATGCGGTCTTCTCGGATCGCGGCCTGTGCCGCTATGCTCGCGCCGCGGCGTCCGCCGCGCAGGGAAGGGGAGGGGAGACCATGACCGGTTGGAGCAAGAAGGGCGGAGGCTTCGGGGGCGACGCGACGCCGCCGGAAGCGCCCGACGCGCCGAGACCCGAGAAGCCGGCCCCGGCCGCGGCCCCGCCTCCGGCGGCGAGCGCGCCGGAGCCGACCGCGCCCGAGAGCGGCGCCGGAAAGGAAGCGGGAGCCATGAGCAGCTGGAGCAAGAAGGGCGAGGGGTTCGGGGGCAGCGAGGCCGGCGGGGAGAAGGCCGAGGCGCCGCCCGCCGAGGGCGCGAAGGCCGAGGCGGCGACGCCGGATGCCGCCGCCGAGCCCGACGCGAAGCCCGCGGCGGACGCGAAGGCAGAAGAGAAGAAGGAGCCGGTGAAGCCGGAGGGCTGGGGCAAGCGCAAGGACGGCACGAAGGCCTGGTCCGAGCGGGCGCGGGCCGACGACCCGGACAAGCGCAAGGTCCTCGCGCCGACGGGGACCGGCATCGGCGACGGGAAGGTCTTCCACTTCCTCTTCGGCTTGAAGATCCACTCGCCGAACGACCGGCGCCTCTTCGGCGAGGCGCGCGAGCACGTGGACGATGACGTCGAGGCGCTGCGCGCGGCGGGCTACACGGTCGTGGTCGACGAGCAGGCCGTCCACGCGGACTTCATCGGCGCCGTCTACGGCGACGCGGAGGACGTGAAGGGGCTCGCGCCGGCGGGCGTGTTCTGGCTCGCCCACGGCCACGACGACGGCGCCATCGAGACCTGCGACGGGGGCGTGGTGCAGCCGACGGACGTGGACCCGGAGAAGGTCCACGCGGGGCTCAAGCTCGTGGTCTTCGCGGCCTGCTACACGGGCTCTTGCTCGCGCACCTGGCGCGAGCGGCTCGGCGGTCGCGCCCTCGTGGTCGGCTGGGGCCGGCCCGTGACCATCGACCGCGCCGTCGAGTTCCTCACGCCCGACGATCGCACCGAGACCGATCTCGACGACCTGCTCCGCCGCTACCTCCTGGCGCCCACGGACGTGCCCAAGGAGGTGGAGATGCGCTACTCGCCGCTCGGCGCGGCGGCGGCGGCCGGCCGCTCGGGTGACCTGCCGAAGCGCCTCGAGGGGACCGTCTCGATCCTCCACGCGAAGGTGCTCCCCGCGAAGGACGGGGACGCGGCCGTGACCATCGACGTGCCCATGGGCGACAAGCGCTGGCACCGCGCGAAGATCTTCATCGTCGACGGCAACGAGCCCTTCGCCGAGGGCGAGCTGCTCCTCGGCGTGGAGTGCGACGTGGGCGAGCTCTCGAACGTCGTCGATCCGCCGATGCTGCTCAGCGGGATCCCGCACAACCGCTACGCGCGCGTGCAGCTCGTGGAGAGCGAGAAGGAGATGCCGCGCATCGTGACCCAGGGCTTCATGCCGCTGGCGCGCGTGCGCGACATGGACGCTGCGTCGCTGATCTTCCAGGTTTGCCAGTACGCGGACGTGCTCGAGCACCGCATCTTCGGCGGCGACATGGGCTGAGGCGCTTCGAGCCCGAGCGGCGGCGAGCTGCGGCCAGGCCCGAGGCTCGGGCTCGGTCTCGAAGCTGGGGCTCGGGCTCGAAGCCAGGGTTTGGGCTCGGCTTCGAAGCTGGGGCTCGAAGCCTGGGCTGCAGCCCGCCGCCCAGCCCGCCTCATCCCCCGTCGGGCCGCACCTTGGCGATCCAGTCGGCGTAGCCCTCGTACCCGATCTCCGCCCAGCGGGCGCGCACCCACGCCTCGATGCGCTCGACGTCGGCGGCCGGGCCGAGCATGGCGCGGTCGACCAGCCTCTCGGCGGCGCCGTGGGCCTCGTCGTGCACCCGCGCGAGCGCGTCGTCGACGCAGCCCTTTTCGGCGCCCTCGGGCGCGACGTCGAGGCAGTCGATGAGCCCCCGCGCGACGGCCTGCGCGTTCGCCCGGCTCTCGCGGATGTTCCCGCGCCCCGTCAGCACGTTGCCCAGCCCGAACACGGTCGGGAGGTCCCGCACGGCGCCCGTGTCCCAGTCGGCGAAGTCGTAGAGCTCGCCCTTCATCGGGACCCCCGGGAGCGGCTCGGGGACGCTGCCGATCGAGCTCACGGTCAGCGGCGCCCGCACCTCGCGCTCGGAGCCCTCGATCGGCTTCACGCGTCCGTCGACGATCTCGGTCCGCGCGAAGACCAACCCCACCATCCGGTCGTCCTCCACGATCGGCCGCCGGGGCGTGTGGAGCGGCTCGAAGCGCACGAGGTAGCGCTCCATCACCCGCCGCATGATCTTGATGCGCGCCCGGCGCACCTTCGCGAGCTGCGCCTCGTCCGCCCCCTCGGGGGCGCTCGCCAGCGGCATGTCCTCCATGCGCCGGCGGTAGAAGAGCGTCGGCGGCGTCACGTCGAGCGCCTCCACGTCGACGCCGTTCTTCGCGCACCAGGCGGGGATGCCGCGGAGCTCCAGGTCGACCAGGTCGACGTCCCAGCCCCGCTGCTTCAGCGCGCGCGCGTAGGTCTCGAGGGAGAGGATCTTCACCACGTCGATGCTCGCCAGCCCGCCGCCGACGACGATGGCGCCCTCGGGCAGCTCGTAGCGCGGGCCGTCGTAGCTCGGCTCCTCCTGGTGGTTGAACCAGTGCACGAGCGGGTTCTGGTAGAGGAGGCCGCGATCGACGAAGCGCTCCACGCCCTCGAGGGGCAGGGGGCGATCGCGCCAGGCGCCGTTCGCGAGGACGATGGCGCTGAAGCCCATCCCCAAGAGCGCGTCGAAGCCGAGATCCTCCCCGACCCGCGTCCGCGGGACGAAGTCGACCCCCTCGCGGTCGAGGTTCGCGTCGATTCGCCCGTACTCCTTCTCGCGGAGCTTCTCGTGCCAGCGCGGGAGGCCGTCCTCGATCTTGCCGTAGGGCCGGTCGCCCTGCTCGAGCACGACGGCGCGCGCTCCGCGCTCGGTGAAGAGGGCCGCGGCCTCCGAGCCAGCGACGGCCCCTCCGACGATCGCGACGACGTGCGTGCCAGCCATGCGCCCCGTATAGCAGGGCGCCCGGTGGCGCGTCTCGGAGCGCGGCGTGCCGGCGCCCGCGCTCGTCGCCTCAGGCCCGCGCCGTGCGCGGGGTGGCGGTGGCGATGAGCAGCCGCGAGTCGAGGTCGAAGGCCTCCTGGTCCCAGCTGCCGTGGAGCACGACCAGATCGAGGCCGCAGCTCGCCAGGAGGGCCTCGAGCTCGTCGGCGAGCACGTAGCGCTGAGGGATGGTCGCGCTCACGGCCGGCCGGCCGTCCCGCGGCACGTGCGTGTAGACGGCGTCGATGCGCTGCTCGGCGCGGTCCCAGCGGCTGTGCTCGAAGACGTCCCAGGAGGTACCGAGAGCGTCCACCGTGCGCACGAGGCCGGGCGCGTCCTCGGAGCCGTCTCCCTCGGCCTCGGCGTGGAAGAGCTCGGCCGAGTAGCCGTCGAAGACGAGCAGGCCGCCATCCTTCAGATGCGCCCGGGCGCAGCGGAGGCAGTCGCGCAGGTCCTCGGGGCGGAGCAGGCAGTAGAGGCCGTTGTAGGGGATGAGCACGCGGTCGAAGCGGCGACCCAGGTCGAAGTCGCGCATGTCGGCGTGGACCAGCTCGACCCCCGGCGCGTTGCAGCGCGCGAGCTCGAGGAGGCCGCCGTCCCGGTCGAGGCCCACCACCTCGAGGCCGTCGGCGGCGAGGGCCTGCGCCACGCGGCCGGCGCCCACGCCCAGCTCGAGCACGCTCTCGGCGGCCGCGCAGGCGCGCCGATAGAAGTCGACGTCTCCCGGGTTACCGGTGTGCACGGCGGCGTAGAGCGCGGCCGGATACTCGGTGCACGCGGGCCGCGGAGCGCGGGAGGGGCGACGGTGGGTCTCGGGCGACACGTCGCGAAGCCTGGGGCCGAACGCCTGCGATCGCCAGTCGAAGGCCCCGCGAAGGGGGCGCGGCTCGGGCGCTTCGGCTCGGGCTGGGCCTTCGGCGGCCTCGCTCGCCGCGGCGGTCTCCGAGGGCTCGGGGGGCGGCCGGTCAGACGAAGCGGTGCGAGCCTCGGACCCCGCCGCTCTCCTGGTCGTCGGAGAAGCGATAGGGTTCGTCGAGCAGGCCGTCGATGCGCTCCATGATCAGGTCGACGAAGCCCTGGAAGCGCTCCCGATGGGTCGCCTCGTCCTGCGGATCGAAGGGCGTGAAGGGCGCGTCCGGCACGAAGGGGGCGGCGTCCTCGGGCCCGAGGGGCTCGCCGAAGCGGTACACGATGCGGCCGGGGCGGGCGAAGGGGCTCGAGCCCGGATAGACGTGGTCGGAGCCGTTGCAGCCGACGGGGACGACCGTCTTCCCGTAGCGGAGCGCCACCTCCGCCACGCCGATGTGCCCCTTGCTCAGCCGCACGCTGCGCGTGCCCTGGGGGAAGACCAGCAGGTCGAGGCCGAGCGCGAAGGCCTCCTCGTGGAGGGCGACGAAGCGGCGCATCATTCGCGCCCAGACGGCCACGATGGCGTCCTCCCAGCGCTCGCGCGTCGGGTCGAAGGGGCGCCCGAGGATCTCGCGCGGCACCGTGAGGAGCGCCCGCGGTGCGGCGGCCTCGCCCTCCGGGAGCGCCTCGCCTCGGGCGGCGGCGTCGACGCGGGCGCGCAGGGTCGCGTACTCGTCGGCGTCCGGGCGCCGCCCGAGCGTGGCGAGGAAGTCCTTCGTGATGACGTAGCCCCGCGAGACCGTCGGCAGGTTGTTCGTCATCTCCATGAAGAGACCGACGAAGGGGTTCTCGTAGTACTTGCCCTTGACCCAGGTCGCCGTGAAGCGGCCGTGCGTGCGCCAGAGGTGGTACTGGAAGGGCCAGTAGTTGTACCGGTCCGTGTGGTTCATCGCGAAGATGACCGGCTCGTCGGGCACGCGCTCGAAGCCCTCGAACTGGATGTCGACGCCGGCGAGGCCGTAGTTCGGCGCGAGGACCCCGAGGGCGACGAGGCGCTGGGCGCGCGGCCGGGCCGAGAGGCGGATCCGGTCCATGCGGCGGAGGTCGAGCATGGGTCGACCCTCCCCCCGGCCCGCGACCTCTGTCAACGCAGGGCGGCGCCCGGGCCCGCGAGCGCGGCTCGGCGCCGGGACGACCGGGCCCATCCCCGAGCCGGACTCCGAGCCGGACTCCGAGCCGCACCTCCCCATTCCCGACCCCCCCACGGGTCCTGCACGTGAGTCTTCTCTCGCTCGCGGTTGTAATCAAACGTTTGATTAGTTATGTCTCCCTCCATGGCGAGACCCGTGAACGCCGACGCCGCCGCGACCCGGCAGCGCATTCTGGAGAGCGCGACCCTCCTCTTCTCCGAGCAGGGCGCGAAGAGCTCCGTCCGGGAGATCGCCAAGAGCGCCGGGGTGAGCCTGGCCATGGTCCACCACTACTTCGGCTCCAAGCAGGACCTCTACGCGGCCTGCGTCGACGCCATGTACGAGGAGCTCGCCGAGCTCCGGGATCACCTCCAGGCCTCCCTCGCCCAGGGCGGCGCCGGCTCCATCGGCGAGCTCCTCGAGCAGGCCATCCGCGCCGGCTTCCGCTTCGCCCGAGCCCACCAGCCGGCCATGCGCCTCATGCTGCGTCAGGTCGTCTCGGTGGGCGCCATCGACGCCTCCCGCGTCGACGAGTTCCTCGTGCCGTTCCTCGAGCAGGGCTCACGGCTCATCGCCGGCCTCAGCGGGCGCTCCCCCGAAAGCCTCCGGCTGCCGCTCCAGAGCCTGATCTTCCTGAACGGCCGCTACGCCATCGCCGACGAGCAGGAGCTGATGCTCGTCACCCGGACCGAGACCCCCGAGGCCGCGCTCGAGGCCGTCGAGGACCACCTCGTCGAGTCCGCCCACCTCACGCTCGGATTCTGACGCACCGCATCCACGCACCGCTCCCACGCACACCGCTCCCACGCTTCCACCTCTCTCTGCAGGAGACGCCTTCCATGATCGCCGCTGCCCCCGCCCGCCCCATCGCCGCCGCGCCCACGCCGGAGATGCTCACCTCGCCCCCCGCCGCCGAGGTCAGCGAGGCCGACCGCCGCGAGGCCCGCTCGCTCCCGCTCACCACCCGCTTCCACCTCGGCGAGCGCATCACCCCGGTCCAGCAGGCCTTCCTCGACGAGCACGGCTTCCTCGTCTTCGCCCAGGTCGCCAAGCCCGACGAGGTCGAGCGCATCCTCGCCGAGATCGACGCCCTCCAGGAGCGCTGGCTCGCCGAGGGGCGCAAGGAGGTCAACGGCATCCCCATCTTCGTCGGCACCGGTCCTGACGGCGGCCCGTTCATCCAGCGTTTCGCCTTCACCAGCCTCTACGTACCGTACCTCTACGACTTCGTCCGGGACGCCCGCTTCGCGCCGATCCGCAGCCTCGTCGGTCGCAAGACCCGCGTCGGCGATCACGAGAAGGACGGCCTCGTCTTCAACCGGAACCTCAACGTCCCGGGCAGCGCCTACCCGCGCCTCGGCTGGCACACGGACGGTCTCCGCGACCTCTTCCTCAACCGCACCGTCCCGGGCCCCATGCTCAACGTCGGCATGCACTTCGACCGCATCCGCAAGGAGGACGGCGGCCTGCGCATCATCCCCGGCAGCCACCGCCAGGGGTTCTGGGACATGCTCACGCGCAAGCCCTACTTCGTCAGCCACGACGTCGACCCCGACGAGATCGCCGTCGAGACCGAGCCCGGCGACCTCACGGTGCACGACGGCCGCACCTGGCACCGCGTCGAGCGCTCGCCCCACGTCGGCCGCCGCAGCCTCCGGCGCACCATGTACGTGCCCTACGTGACCGACGCCTACGCGCCGAAGGACGAGAGCTCGAGGACGCCCTTCTACCACCGGCTCGGCCGCGTCGCCCGCGAGCTCCGGGTGAAGCTGAAGCGCTAGGAGTGTGCGGCGCATGGGCGCCAGACGCCCCGAGGGCGGGACGAGCCCATCTCGCCCGATCCCCCTCTCGCCCCATCCCCTCACTCTCGACACAGCACCCCGATTCCTCGGCTCGCGGACGGACGATCTGGACCCGTCGTGCTCCAGGCTCCGCCCAGCGCCCATGCGCACCACACTCCTGGGCGCGACGGAGCCGGTCCAGAGCGGCGGCGTGGGGGGACCTGCGTCGCCGCTTTCGACTTCTCGGTGGATTCTGCTAGACCCGGGCCCGCCGGTGGCGAACGGGGCCACCCGGACTTAAGTTGGGAAAACCCGTGTTGAAACGGGTTTCGGGGGCGTCCACCATGGCGCACCCGCTCCGACCGGTCGATTCGGCTGGCTCGTGAGCCCCCGAGGCCCCACCACCGGGGAGCGAGGCGACGCGGCCTCGCGCTGAACGCAACCAAGACCAGGAGAACCCATTTGAGCACCCGCAAGCGACGTCCCGGAGGCCGTAGGAAGAAGAAGAAGAAGAAGCGCAAGGACTTCGACGGCCCGCAGGAACAGCGCGACGATCACATCAAGCTCGAAGGCGTCGTCACGAACGTCTTCGCCGGTGGCCAGTTCGAGGTCGAGACCGACGCGGGCACGAAGGTGCGCGCGCAGCTCTGCGGCCGCATGCGCAAGTTCCGCATTCGCGTGATCCTCGGCGATCGCGTGACCGTGGCCCTCTCGCCCTACGACCTCACCCACGGCATGATCGTGTACCGCGCCAAGTGACGCCTCTGGGCGTATTCACCTTCGCGCAGAGCGGCCCCGCGCCGCGCCACGATTCGCCGATCCCCCCGACCTCTCCCGGTCCCGCGTAGTGGGGGAGGGTCGCGCTCCCGGGACGAGCGCGCGACCCCGTCATCCCCCACGACCCATTGCGTCCCCCACCGCGCCGCCGGCTCTCGGGAGCTGGCGGCGCGTACGCGTCTTCCGCGCGCCGACTCGGGCGCACCAGCGGCGAAGCCCGGGTTCTGTGAAGGGAGCCCCCCTCTCCACCCGGTGGCCCAGCCCCACACGGAGCCGCCTCACCGTGATGTCGAAGAACCGACCCGCGTGACGCGAGCTCCGGCCGCGACAGCGGCAAAGCCACACCTCTGCGAAGGGGAGCGCCCCCATCTCCGCCCCGTAGCACGGCCCCACGGAGCCGCGTCCGTGTACCCACGAAGAACCGACCCGTGTGACGCGGCCGCAGCCCCCGCCGAGGGCCCCACGGACCCGCCGGCCGCGAACGCGGCGAAGTCACCCAACTGCGAAGGGGAGCGCACCGGCCGCGGAGCGGCGAAGTCACCCGACTGCGAAGGGGAGCGCACCGGCCGCGGAGCGGCGAAGTCACCCGACTGCGAAGGGGAGCGCCCCCATCTCCGCCCCGTAGCTCGGCCCC
>PABA01000187.1 GCA_002699025.1 Sandaracinus sp.
CCCCGCCCCGCCCGACCCCGCCCCGCCCGACCGCGCCCCGCCCGACCGCCGCCCCGCCCGGCAGGCGCCCGCTCGAGCCCCGGGTGACCGCCGCGCCTCCGCGCCGCCGGGGCGCCGCGCCGCCCGCTGCGGCCGTCCCTCCGGCGCCCGCCATCCCCGCGCCGCCTTCGGGCTCGGCCGCCCTGCCCCCCGATCCGGCCGGGCGCCTCTCCGACGCCGACGCCGAAGAGCTCCCGGTGCTCGGTCGCTTCGGCCCCTACGACATCCTCGGGCGCCTCGCCCTCGGCGGCATGGCGGAGATCCTCCTCGCGCGCCCGCACGGTTCCCAGCGGCGCCCGGTGGTGGTGAAGAAGATCCTCGCGCACTTCGCGCACGACGAGGACTTCGTCGACATGTTCCTCGACGAGGCGCGCATCGGCCTGCTCCTCGACCACCCGAACATCGTCCGCTTCACCGATCAGGGCGAGGTCCGCGGCCAGCACTACATCGAGATGGAGTGGGTCGACGGCGTGCCGCTTGGGCGCGTCATCCGGCGCGCGCGCAAGCATGGCGGCGTGCCCCCGCGCCTCGCCGCGGCGATCATCGCCCGCACGGCCGACGCGCTGCACCACGCGCACACGCTCCGCGACGAGGACGGCCGCTTCGCCGGGCTCATCCACCGGGACGTCTCGCCGCACAACATCATGGTCGGCTACGACGGCGAGGTGAAGCTGCTCGACTTCGGCATCGCCAAGGCCGACATGCAGCAGCACCACACGCAGGCCGGCGTGGTGAAGGGCAAGTTCGCCTACATGGCGCCCGAGCAGTGCCACTCGAAGAGCGCGATCGACCACCGGGTCGACCTCTGGGCGCTCGGCGTGGTGCTGGTCGAGACGCTCACGGGGAAGAGCCTCTACCGGCGCGACTCCGAGGCGGAGACCATGCGCGCGGTCATCGACGATCCGGTGCCGCGGCTCCGCGATCGGATGGCGGACGCGCCGCCGGCCCTCGAGGGGGTCGTGCAGAACGCGCTGGCGAAGGAGCCGGACGCGCGCTTCCGGACGGCCGCGCAGATGCGCGACGCGCTCCAGGGCTACCTCGATCGGAGCGGCGGCCCGGTGCAGCGCCCGGAGATCGAGGCCTTCATGCGGCGCTGCTTCGCGGCGGACATCCAGCGCGGCCCCTCCGTGGACTCGACGCCCTTCGGCAGCAGCTACGTCGCGCAGGTCGACGCCGAGGGGCGCATCACGGCGCCCGATCGGGCGGCGCCCCGGCCGCCCTCGGGGGCCCGGGAGCTCGACTTCGATCTGGCGGAGCCCCTCGAGGGGCTGGACGAAGGGCTCGGCGAGCTGCCGCCCGCGCCCGAGGGTCTCCCGGATCTGCCGGGCCCGCTCGGCGGCGACGTGGGCCCGGTCGCCGGCTTCGCGGACGGCGGAGGCCTGGCGGAGAGGAGCCCGCCCGGCGCCGCGGCGGGCCCGGGAGCTCCCACGCCCGCCGCCCCCGCGCGTCCGCGCCCGCGTCGCCCCGCGCCCGCGCCGGCGGCGAAGGGCGGCGGCGGCCCCTGGCTGCTCGTCGGCGGCGTGGTGCTGGCGCTCGGCCTCGTGGGCGGGGGCGTCTTCCTCTGGAAGCCCTGGGAGAGCAGCCCGCCGCCCACCGAGGCCGCGCCGACCCCGGCCGTCGACGAGGGCGCGGCCATCCTCGTGGCGTCCGTGCCGCCGGGCGCGACCGTCTCCCTCGACGGCGAGGCGCGCGGGCCGACGCCCCTCGAGCTCGGCGAGCTGGAGGCCGGCACCTACACGGTGCGCGTCGAGGCGCCGGACCACGCGCCCTGGGAGCAGCAGGTGAGCGTGGAGGCCGGCCAGGTGGAGGCGCTCACGGCGCGGCTCGAGGAGTCCGTGCGGATCGACTTCGAGGGCGCGGACGGGCGGCTCACGCTGGACACCGATCCGCCGACGCGCGTCTTCGTGGGGGACCGGGACCTCGGCGTGACCCCGCTGCGCGGCGTGATCGTGCCGAGCGGGACGCTGCCGCTGATCCTCGAGCTGCCGGGGGGCGATCGGCGCCGGACCAGCGTGCTCGTCCGCGGCGGGGGCGAGGAGACGCGCGTGCACCTGAACGCGAGCGAGCTCCGCTGAGGGGCCGCGCCCTCTGCGGTCGAGCGGAGGAGCCCGGGCCGCTTCGCCCCGCGTTCGGCGGCCCGCTCCGCGATGTCCGAAGGCGGGGACGGCCCACCGCTTGGTGGAACAGGTTCTCTGAGGCTATCCTCCGCCCGATGGCGTGTGCGGAGAGTCTTGGCGCACCCGAAGACAGGCCCACCTCGCGCCGACGAACGGCGACCGGCAGCCCGGCAGCCCTCGTCCTCGGCGCGACCCTGCTGAGCCTCCTCGGCCTCGCCACGCCCCCGGCGAGCGCGCAGACCCGGGACGCGACGCGGGAGCGCGCCCGGCAGGCCTACCAGGCCGGGCTCGAGGCCGCCGAGCAGGGGCTCTGGGCGGACGCGCTGGAGCAGTTCGAGGAGGCCTACGCGCTCACCGGCAGCCCGGTCGCCCTCCAGAACGTCGGGCTCGTCCTGCGCTCGCTGGGGCGGCACCGGGAGGCGCGGGACGTCTTCGCGCGCCTCGTGCGCGAGCACCCCGACGATCCGAGCACGGAGGAGAACACCCGGCTGCGGGACGAGCAGGCGGCGCGCGTGGCCGTGCTGACGCTGGTCGGGCTCGATCCGGAGGCGCCCCATCGGGTTCGGCTCGACGGCGAGGTGCGGGCCGAGGCGGCGGAGGGGCCGGAGCTCGAGGTCGAGGCCGACCCGGGGCGGCGCGTGCTCATCGTCGACCGGGAAGGGTACCGGCCCTACGAGTGGGCGGGCGTGCTCGAGGACGGCGAGCGTCAGCGCCTCCGCGTCACCTTGGAGGCGATGGAGATGCCCGACGATCGCCGCCGCGTGCGCCGCGCGCTCATCACCGTGGGCACGATCCTGCTCGTGGGGGCCGCCGCGCTGGCCACGGGGCTCGTGCTGCGAAACCGCTCCCAGCTGGACCCCGAGACGTCGAATGTCCGCGCGCTCTGAGCTCCTCGCCCTCTGCGGCCTCGCGCTGGTCGCCGCGGCGTGCAACGACACGGCGGTGCTCGAGGGCGAGCTCGTCTTCCCGGCGGAGATGGGCACGCCCTGGGTGAACGTGCAGGTGCAGCGTTCGAGCGCGCCCTTCACGGACGACTGGGGCGGGGGCACGAACCTCGCGCCCCATCGCCTCGCCTCCGGGGACACGGTCTATCGGTTCAGCCTCGAGACCCAGGAGCCCGACGCGGACGTCCACTTGCGCCTGCGCGGCTGTCTCGAGCCCGACTGCAGCGCGGTGCTCGGGGATGGCAACCCGGACCCCCAGTCCGAGATCCGCTTCGTGCTCGAGAGCCCCTTCTACGTGCAGACCCGCGACCCGGCGCCGACGCGCTGGCGCGCCACCATCGACGCCTTGCCCCGCTGCGTGAGCTGCACGGAGGGGAGCTGCCCGGGGGGCTTCACCTGCCGTGAGGGCGCCTGCTACGACGCCGACGGAATCTGCCTCGGCACCGAGCCGAGCCTGGCGATCCCCCAGACGAGCTGCCGGCGCGTCGAGCCGGCGAGGGTCGGGGAGCAGCTCGACGCCGCGGACCCGACCTGGGAGTGCGTCGTCGACGCCTGCGGCATCGCCGGCTGCTTCGACGGGGACGCGCCCGGCGGATACTGCAACGCATCGGGAGTGCACTTCTGTGCCGAGTGAGCTCGCCGCGAGCCAGGCCCCCTCGCGCCTCCGCCTCGGGCGCTACGAGACCTTCTTCCGCATCGCGAGCGGCGGCATGGCGGAGGTGCACGCGGCGCGCATGATCGGCGAGGCGGGTTTCCAGAAGGTCGTCGCCATCAAGCGCATGCTGCCGACGCTGGCGCAGTCGGAGCGCTTCGTGGAGATGTTCCTCGACGAGGCGCGGATCGCGGCGGCCATCGAGTCGCCGCACGTCGTGCAGACGCTCGACCTCGGCAAGGCCGAGGACGGCTCCCTCTACATCGTGATGGAGCTCGTGGTCGGCGCCTCGGTCGGCAAGCTGCTGGCGGAGGCGGCGCGGGCGCAGGAGCCGTGGGACCCGCGCGTGGCCATGGGGATCGTCGCCCAGGCCGCCCGCGGGCTGCACGACGCCCACGAGGCCACGACGCCGCTCGGGGACCGGCTCGACCTCGTCCATCGGGACGTCTCGCCGCAGAACATCCTGGTCCGGCGCTCCGGGCGCGTGCAGATCACCGACTTCGGGGTCGCCAAGGCCATGCACCGCGCGACGCACACGCGCACGGGCGAGACCAAGGGCAAGCTCTCCTACTTCGCCCCGGAGCAGGCGCGCGCGGGGGCGGTCGACCGGCGCACGGACATCTTCGCGCTGGGCATCGTCGCCTGGGAGCTGCTCGCCGGGCGGCGCCTCTTCCGCTCCGACAACCCGCTCGACACGCTCCGGCGGGTCACCGAGGAGCCCATCCCTCGGCCCACGGCGCTGCGCCTCGACCTCCCCGCCGAGCTCGACGCGATCGTCATGCGCTGCCTCGAGCGGGACCCGGCGGCGCGCTTCCAGACGGCGCGCGAGCTGGCCGAGGCGATCGAGGGGGCCACGCCGGCGCCGGCGTCCCGGGAGGAGGTCGCCGAGCTGGTCGAGCGCCTGGTCGGCGATTCGCTGGATGCGCTCCGCGATCGGCTCCGGTCGTCGCTCCGCTCCGAGGGGGCGCCGCCCGGCGGCGACGTCGTCGAGGAGGAGGCCACCGTCATCTCCGACTCCGGCTGGTCCGCCCTGAGCCTCCGGGAGGCCACGGACACGGGCGTGCGCGCGGTGGGGGAGGCCGACGCAGCGCGCGCGACGGTCTCCACGCCGGCGCCGGTCCCGCCGGTGCCCGCGTCTCCGGCGGCCGCGCCCTCCACGCCGGCGCCGGTCCCGCCGGTGCCCGCGTCTCCGGCGGCCGCGCCCTCCACGCCGGCGCCGACGCTTCCGAGCGAGCCCGCGCGCGAGGAGCGCGGGGGCGGCCGGCGCCTGGCGATCGCCGCGATCCTCGCGCTCGCCGTGCTCGGCGGCGCGGGGGCGGCGCTCTGGTCGGCCGACGCGGGCGACGACCCGGCCGCGCCGGCGGCGTCGCCGGCGACCGAGGCCGTCTCGCCCGAGAACGCGGCGGCCCCCCCGCCCGTCGAGGCGAGCGAGGGCGCCGTGGACCCGGCGGGCGAGGCGACGGAAGAGGCCGAGGCGGCGGAGCCGAGCCCGGGCGACCAGGCGCCGCGCCCGCGCGCGACGAGGCGGGCGGAGGCGCGGTCGAGCGACCGGGCCGAGCGCGAGGCCCGCGCTCCTGCGCCGAGTGACGAGGCCGCGGCCGCCTCGCCCGACGCGCTCGCCGGCGGCGTGGAGCGGGGCGCGGAGGCCGCGCCGGCGGCCCGCTCGCCTCGCCGTCCGGCGCCCTCCGCGCCGTCCAGCTCCCCGAGGGCGACGTCCATGGGCACGACCTCCATGAGCGCGCCGTCCAGCAGCGCGCCGTCCAGCAGCGCGCCGTCCACCCGCGCGCCCTCGCCCGAGCCGCCTCCCGCGGAGGCCGCCCCGGCGCCGACCATGCGCGGCCCCCTGAACTCCCTCGACGCCTTCGATCGAAGCGTCGAGTGAGCCTCCCCCCGACTTCGAGCTTCACCGTGCGACTTTCCATCCTCCTCTCCTCGCTCGCGGCTCTCCTACTCGCCGCCTGCCCGAGCACCCCCGACCACTCCCTGCGCGTCGACCTCGTCACGGACTACGCGCCCGGCGTCGAGGCGGCCCGCGCCCTCGTCCAGCTGGACGGTGGTGAGGCGCAGGAGGTCGACCTCTCCCGCCGCGACGCCGCCGAGCTCACGACCGGGGTCCCGGTCGCCCAGTTCGACGACCTGGCGGCCGGCGTCCACGAGGTGGTCGTCGAGCTGCAGGACGGCGCCCGCGCCCGCGTCGGCCGGCTGCGCATCATGACCGTCGTGCGCGGACGGACGGTCGTGCCGGCCATCATCGCCCGCTCCTGCGAGGAGCTGAGCTGCCCGCCCCCGTCCGATCCCGAGCGCACCGAGTGCTTCGGCGTGCGCTGCGTGCCCCCCGAGTGCACGGACGGCTCGGAGGAGTGCGGCGGCGACCAGTGCGAGGTCGACGCGGACTGCCCCGCCTCCGGGTCCACCTGCGCCGTCGCGCGCTGCGCCGAGGTGGCCGGCGTGCGCCTCTGCCTCGAGGAGGAGCGCGAGGGCGCCTGCGGGGCCGACGAGGTCTGCGCGGCGACGGGCTGCGAGCCGCGCCCGGAGCCGGGGGACGACGGCGGCCTGGGCGACGACGCGGGCGTGCCCATGGATGACGCCGGCGCGCCCGCCGATGGCGGCGTGGACGACGGCGGGACCTGCATGGAGGGCGCGCCCTGCGAGGGCGAGGCCGGGAGCTGCCAGCGCGGCCGGACCACTTGCGAGGGCGGGGTCGCCCGCTGCGTGGCCGACGGGCCGCTCGACTCCGGGACGACCTGCCGCGCGGCGACCGGGCCCTGCGACGTCGCGGAGGTCTGCGACGGGAGCTCGCTCGCGTGCCCCGCCGACGGATCGGCGCCGGTCGGTCAGACCTGCGCGCTCCCAGACGGCGGGGAGGGCTTCTGCGACGAGAGCGGGAGCTGCAGCGACGACTGCACGCCGGGCGCCGTCTGCGACGCCGGCCCCTGCGCCCTCGGCCGGGTGAGCTGCGCCGGCGGCGTGCCCGCGTGTGTGCCGGACACGCCGAAGGATCGGGGCACGCTCTGCCGCGCGAGCGCGTCCGGCTGCGACGCCGCCGAGCGGTGCGACGGGAGCTCGCTCGAGTGCCCGGAGGACGTGCCGGCGGACGCCGGGACCCCCTGCCGCGCCGCGGCCGGCCAGTGCGACGTGGCCGAGAGCTGCACGGGGAGCGCCTTCGAGTGCCCCATGGACGCCTTCGCGCCGACCGGAACCGCCTGCACCGTGGGCGGGGAGGAGGGCGCGTGCGTCGGCGGGACCTGCACGACGGCCTGCGTGCCGGGCGCCGCCTGCGACACGGGGAACCCCTGCGAGGTCGGCGAGATCGAGTGCTCGACGGGCTCGCCCCGCTGCGTGGCGACCGGGACGCGCCCGGACGACTTCGTCTGCGGCACGCCGACGGAGGGCCCTTGGGGGAGCTGCGGCGGCTTCGGCGGGGACTGCGACACGACCGGCACCCAGTCGCGCACCGTGACCGAGCGCGTCTGCGATGCCGGCACGTGCGTCAGTCGCGCGACGATGGAGACGCGCGGCTGCTCGCGGACCACCGATGGCGACCCCTGCGGCATGACCTCGACCGGCGCCTGGAGCACCTGCGGCGGCTTCGACGGCACCTGCGGCGAGGCCGGGACCCAGTCGCGGACCATCACCGACTTCGTCTGCGGGAGCGGGAGCTGTCAGACCGCGCCGCGGATGGAGACGCGGGCCTGCTCGCGGGACACGGACGGCGTGAGCTGCGGGACGGACGGCTGCGGTGGCTGGGGGAGCTGCGGCGGCTTCACCGGCTTCTGCGACGAGACCGGCACCCAGTCGCGGACCTGCACGAGCTTCGCGTGCTCCGCGGGGAGCTGCGATTCGTCGTCGTTCCTGGACACGCGCGCCTGCAGCCGCTCCCGGGACGGCCAGAGCTGCGGGACGACGATGACGAGCGCCTGGGGCACCTGCGGGGGCTACTCGGGCACCTGCGACGAGTCGGGGACGCAGTCGCGGACGGTGACGACCTACAGCTGCGCGAGCGATAGCTGCCGCTCGTCGACGGAGACGGATGTCCGGGAGTGCTTCCGGGACACGGACGGCGTCTCCTGCGGGATGACGATGACGAGCGCCTGGGGGAGCTGCGGCGGCTTCACCGAGTTCTGCGACGAGTCGGGGACGCAGTCGCGGACGGTGACCGAGTACGAGTGCGTCGCCGGGGGCTGCGATCCCTCCGTCACCATGGAGTCGCGCGCCTGCAGCCGCTCGAGGGACGGCCAGAGCTGCGGGACGACGATGACGAGCGCCTGGGGCCCCTGCGGCGGCTTCACGAGCGACTGCGACCAGTCGGGGACGCAGACCCGGACCGTGACGACCTACAGCTGCGGCAGCGACAGCTGCCAGTCGTCCGTGGAGGTCGAGAGCCGGTCCTGCACGCGGAACACGGAAGACGATCCCTGCGGCGGCGGGCTCGGCGACTGTGGTCAGCCCGGGTCCTGCAGCAGCGGCGTGTGCCAGGGCGCGGGCTGCCCGGATGGGCAGATCTGCGTCTGCATCGGCCAGTGCGGCCGCCCGGGGGACGATTGCGAATGATGCGCTTCGGTTTCGCTTCGGTGCTCGCCCTCGCCCTCGCATGCGCGAGCGGCACGAGCCCCATCGATCCCGGCGGCCGGCGCGACGCCGCCGTGCCCGACGCGGGGCCGCCGGACGCGGGCCCGCCGGACGGCGACGGCGACGGCGTGGAGGACGCGCTCGACTGCGCGCCCATGGACCCGGGCGTCGGGCGGAGCGCCGAGCGCGCCTGCGAGGGGGAGTGCGGGGCGGGCCTCGAGCGTTGCACCGACGGCACCTGGGAGGCGTGCGACGCGCCGAGCGGCGCCGAGTGCGAGTGCATGCCGGGCGCGAGCCGGCGCGTGCCCTGCGAGCGCTGCGGCACGCGCGCCCAGAGCTGCGGCCCCGACGGAGTCTGGGCCGACGCCGGCGGCTGCGAGGACCAGGGCGTCTGCGCCCCCGGCGCCCTCGAGAGCGACGAGAGCGTCGAGTGCGCGGGGAGCGGCGCGCTCACGCGCGAGTGCGCCGAGACCTGCGAATGGGGCGAGCCGGTCTGCGACGCCGGGCCCACCCGCCTCTGGGTCTACCCGAGCGGCGGCAGCGCCTGGCAGCGGCGGAGCTGGGACCCGGCCGGCCCCTTCGCGCCGCGCGCGCCCATCCTCGCGGCCTTCTCCATCGACGACGAGCGCGAGGCCTACGTGCTCACGGCCTCGACCTTCCACGTGCTCGCGCTCACGGGCGCCGAGCCGAGCTGGGTGCGGACGGGGCCCCTCGACGGGACGGGCCAGCTGCCGGAGCTCGCCGGGGCGGGCGCCGCGCCCCTCTTCGCCTGGTCGCTGAACCTCTCGTTCTTCGAGGACGACGACCCCGAGACGCCGGCCGGCGATCGACGCTACGAGGACGTGGTCGTGGTCGCGGAGGTCGGCGGCGCGGCGCGCACCTTCCTCTACCGCTACGACGCCATGACGCGGCGCTTCACGTTCGAGGGGGACAGCCCGGGCGGGGACGCCTGCTGCGACTGGGAGGGCGATCCGGGCGTGACGGCCCCGTCGCCGCTCGCCGTGCGGGCGCAGTGGGTCGACACGGAGAACCTCGACCGCTGGAGCGACACCTGCCCGGCGGGGACCGAGCCCGGGGACTTCGGCATCATCCCGAGCATCCTCGACACGGGCGAGGTCGGGGTGCAGCCGCTCTGCACCGGGCTCCTCTTCGCCGAGCGCGTCCCCCTCGCCAGCTTCGGGCCCTTCGCGGCGAGCGACGCACCGACGGCCGGCGACGTGGCCGCGACCTTCTGGGCGTCCGGCCTCTACGTGCTCCGCGCGGAGTGACGCGGCGAAGCGCCGGCCCCCACGAGCCATCACGCGGCGTGACGATCGGGCGAGGTCTCGCGGTGGATTCTCGCGGAACGAGGAGCATCGGCCGCGCTCCCGCGAGTGGAGCTCTGCGACGGGCCCGGGGGATCTCGAGGGCGCTTCGACGGTGACGGTTCCCGGCCCAGGGGATCTCGCGCGCCGCCCGGCGTATCCTCGCCTGTCCGCGTGCGCGGACGGTCGGAGGACGAGATGGCGAGTCATCTGAGCGAGATGGAGAACGAGGCGCTGATCGTGATCGGTCGGCCCGTGAAGACCGAGTTCGAGAGCGTCGAGCAGATCGAGGCGGCGGCCAGCGCCGCGGACGAGCTGGCGCGGAAGCTGAAGCTGCCCCTCGGCCTCGTGTACTGCGGCACGACGATCAACTGGCCCGACGACTTCGAGTACACGCCCTGCCTCGTCGGCCTGGTCACGCACGTCTACTACGGGGACGACGAGGCCGAGCCGGGGCCGCTCCCGGCGGCGGCCATGGCCGAGCGCACGATCCCGGACGAATTCTGGGCGGCCATGAAGGAGCTCGGCCTCGAGCTCGAGGGCGAGACCGGCACCTACCTGGCCGTCGCCGGCTGGACCTGGGCGGACATCAGCGGCCCGGACGGCGAGCGCATCGTCGGCGTCTCCGCCGAGGACGACGGCTACACGCGCCTCGACGGGAACGACGCGGTGATGAAGGGCGAGGGCCTGACGATCCGCGCCTCCTACTGCTGAGCAGCGCGCGAGACGGGACGAGCCGGCGCGCCGTCGCGGGGCCCGGCCTCGGGGCGCCGAGCCGGGACCCCTCGCGGCAGCGAGGATCGCCCCCGCGGGTCGGCGGTCCGGCTCCGTTGCGCTGCGCGCCTCACTTCTTCGGCGGCGCCGGCGGGGGGGAGCGGCCGGCGTGGCGGAGGACCTCGGCCGGCGGTACGTGGAGGCCGGGCTCGACGCCCCGGTCGGCGCGGATGGCCGCGGCCGCCGCCTCGGTCGCCGGGGCGACCAGGTCGAAGTGGTCGAAGCCGCCGAAGACGTGCACCTGCACGGGCGCCTCCCCAGCCCAGCGCGCGAGGTTGCGCGCGGCATCGGCGTTGCCGTGCTCGCCTTCGAAGATGACCGTCGGCGCCAGGACCCGGTCGATGTGCTCGACCGGCGCGCGCACCTGGGCCTCGAGCCCCTCGACCTCCCACCCGATGCACTCGTCGTAGCCGCGCGGATCGTCGGTGGGCCCGAGCGCCACGGCGCCGCGGAAGAGGTCGCCGCTCTCCACGGCGAGGAGCGCGAGCGTGCCGCCGGTGCTGTGGCCGCCGACGTACACGCGCTTCGGGTCGACGTCCGGGCGGGTCGCCAGCCAGCGCGCCGCGGCCAGGATGTCGTCGACCTCGCCGTAGAAGCACTCGCGCGCGCCCGGGTTGCCCATGAAGCCCCGGAGCGACGGGTACATGGTCACGATGCCCGCCTCGCGGAAGGCGCGCGCGCTCTGATCGTTGCGGCGCGGGGCGGGGCGCCAGGGCGTGTCGCCGAGGCCGAAGTCGAAGCCGCCGATGATCCACACGATCGCCGGGCCCGGGGCCTGCTCGCGCGGGGGCGTGACCCAGGCGAGGTTCTCACCGAGCGGAGCCGGGTAGCGGACCAGCTCGACCGTGCCCTCCGGCGGCGTGGGCGGCCTCTCGGGGGGCGCGGCCGGGAGGCGGAGCTCGGTCTGGAAGGTCTGACGGAGCGTCGCCAGGTCGGGGCCGACCGGGTCGGCGGCGAGGGAGCGCGCGTCGCGGGGGCCGAGGCGCTCGAGGGCGTTGTAGACGTCGACGACCAGCGCGGCGCCGAGGCCGCCGAGGATGAGCAGCGTCCAGGCGA
This sequence comes from Sandaracinus sp., assembly GCA_002699025.1. GTDB lineage: Bacteria > Myxococcota_A > Polyangia > Polyangiales > Houyiibacteriaceae > Houyiibacterium > Houyiibacterium oceanicum. Next base: position 11,456 of record PABA01000187.1, read on the forward strand.
GGCGGGTGGGCCAGCGGCGCTTCGGGGGCCGCGGGGAGGGCGGGGGCGTCATGGCGCGCTCTTCGACGGTCGCCGGGCGGAGTTGCGCCGCGATCAGCGGACGAGCTTGGCGACGAGCTCGACGTGGGGCGTCTGGGGGAGCGTGTCCCAGGCGTGGAGGGCGGCGAGCCGGTAGCCGGCCGCCTCGAGGGCGTCGAGGTCGCGGCGGAGGCCCTTGGGGCCGCAGCTCATGATCTGGACGCGCGGCGCCCCGAGGGCGGCGAGCTGGGCCGTGACCTTCGGGCCGAGGCCCTTGCGGGGCGGGTTGGCGAGGACGAGCTCCGGCGCGCCCGCGCCTCCCTCCCCTTGCCGCGCCAGGAAGGCCTCGGCCGTCTCCGGCTCCACGCCGAGGGCCCGCGCGCTCTCCGGGTAGGCCTCGCAGGCGAGCACGCTCTCGAAGCGCCCCCGGAGCGCGCGCGTCGTCAGGCCGGCGCCGGCGTAGAGATCGAAGGCGCGGCCGCCCGCGAGGGGCGCGCCTCCCTCGTCGCCGAGGAGGTCTTCGTAGACCCGCGCGATGGCCCGCGGGTTCGGCTGGAGGAACCCGAGCGGCCCCACCTCGACCTCGCCGCCGAGGAGCGCGACCCGCAGCGCGCCCCGCCCCTTCAGGACGCGCGGCGCCTCCCCGCGCATGGCGTTCCCCGCGCCGCCCTGCACGGCCCAGCACACGCCCGCCGGCTCCTCGAGGCGCTCGGCGAGCCGGCGGACCGGCGCCTCGTCCGCGCTCGCCGTGACGAGCGTGACGAGCACTTCTTCGCCGTCGGTCTTGAGCCAGACGTAGCGGAGCACGCCCTCGCCGCGGCGCTCGTCCCAGGCCGGGAGGTGGAGCTCGCGGGCCTTCGCGGCGAGCTCGTCGGCGGCGGCGGCGATGCGCGGGTGGTCCACGTCGCAGCCGCGCATGTCGGCCGGCGCGTGGCTGCCCCGGACGAAGCTCCCGAGGCGGAGCCGGCCCGGGCCGCCGAAGGCGACGCGCTTGGAGGACCAGCGGTAGCCGAGGGGCGCCGAGGCCTCGCGGACGGCGTCCACCTCGAGGCCGAGGGCCCGGAGCATGGCGACCTTCTGCGCGCGCTGGGCCTCTTCGCCGAGGGCCATCAGCGGACAGCCCGTGCAGCGGGCGTCGCCGCCGCGGCCGGCGTGGCGCGGACAGGGGAGGGCGCGCCGCGCCGGGTGCTTCCGGAGGCGCTCCTGGATCGTGCCGTGCGCGACCGGGCCGCCCTTGGCGACGTGGGCCACCTCGACGATCGCCCGCTCGCCGACGAAGAGGTCGGGCACGTGGAGGGCGCGCCCCTCGACCTCGGCCACGCCCCGGACGTCCAGGTCGAGGTGGGTCGGCGCGAAGGGGAGCGTGTCGCCGCGGCGCATGGGGCGAGCTTGGGCGGAGCGGCGGCGGGGCGCACGTCGATCTCCGCGCGCGGGGCGAAGCGTGGCGGGCGGGGAGCGCGGCGTGGATCGGGGCGCGAGGCATGGAGGCCGCTCGCGGGGTCCGCCGACGGGCCGGGGCAGGGCGGGGCACGGGACCTCTCGCCGTGGGTTCGCCCGTCCACGGGCGCCGGGCGACCCGGCTGCTACGCTCTCCGACTGCCGTGGCCCAGATCGTCCAGCTCGGGAAGAAGAAGAAGAAGCGCCGAGGCCGCGCTCCGTCCGCGAGCGCCTTCCTCCCCACCACGCGCGAGGAGATGGAGGCCCGCGGCTGGGACGAGCTCGACGTCCTCCTCGTCAACGGCGACGCCTACGTCGACCATCCGGCCTTCGGCGCCGCGCTCATCGGCCGCTTCCTCGAGGGCCGCGGCTACCGCGTGGGCATCGTCAGCCAGCCGCGCTGGGACACGCCCGAAGACGTCGCCCGCATGGGCGCGCCGCGCCTCTTCGTGGGCATCACGGCCGGCAACCTCGACTCGATGCTCAACAAGCTGACGGCGCAGAAGAAGGTCCGCTCCGAGGACCAGTACTCGCCCGGCGGCCGCACGGGCATGCGCCCCAACCGCGCGAGCATCGTCTACGCGAACCTCTGCCGGCAGGCCTTCGACGGCGTGCCCATCGTCCTCGGCGGCATCGAGGCCTCGCTCCGGCGCATCGCCCACTACGACTACTGGTCGGACGCGATCCGCCGCTCGATCCTCCTCGACGCGAAGGCCGATCTGCTCATCTTCGGCATGGGCGAGCGCCCGGTCTGGGAGGTCGCCGACCGCCTCGCCGCCGGCGAGCCCATCGAGGCGCTCCGGGACGTCCGCGGCACGGCCCACGTGCTCCGCAAGGGCGAGTGGGAGCACCTCGAGCCGAGCCGCTTCGTGCGCGATCGGAAGCCGGTCCTCCTCCCCTCCTACGACGAGGTGAAGGCCGACCGCGCCGCCTTCAGCCGCATGTCCGGCGCCTTCCAGAAGGAGACCAACCCGGGCAACGCGCGCCCGCTGCTCCAGGCCCACGGGCACGAGGCGGTCTACTTCAACCCGCCCGCCGAGCCGCTCACGACCGAGCTCATGGACGAGCTCTACGACCTGCCCTTCCAGCGCGCGGCGCACCCGAGCTACGACGCGCCGATCCCCGCCTTCGACACGGTCAAGCACAGCATCGTGACCATGCGCGGCTGCTTCGGCGGCTGCTCCTTCTGCTCGATCACCGAGCACGAGGGGCGCGTCATCCAGAGCCGCTCCGCCGAGAGCGTGCTCCGGGAGGTGCGTGCGCTCCGCCGCATGGACGACTTCCGCGGCGTCATCAGCGACGTGGGCGGGCCGACGGCGAACATGTACCAGCTCCGCTGCAAGTCGGAGAAGATCGAGAAGGCCTGCCGCAAGCTGAGCTGCGTGCACCCGGGCGTCTGCGAGAACCTGCAGACGGATCACGGGCCGCTCGTCGATCTCTTGCGCCGGGTCCGCGCCGAGAAGGGCGTGCGCAAGGTCTTCATCGCGAGCGGCGTGCGCTACGACCTCGCCGAGCGGAGCCCGGAGTTCGTCGAGGAGCTCGCCGAGCACCACACGGGCGGCCAGCTCAGCGTCGCGCCCGAGCACGTGGACGACGACGTCCTCGACAAGATGAAGAAGCCGGGCGTGGAGAGCTACGACCGCTTCGCCGAGATGTTCGCCTGCGCCAGCGAGAAGACCGGCAAGGAGCAGCACCTCGTGCCCTACTACATCAGCGGGCACCCGGGCTCGACGCTCGAGTCGATGATCGACCTGGCGCTCTACCTGAAGAAGAAGGGGCTCCGGCCGCGGCAGGTGCAGGACTTCATCCCGACGCCCATGTCGATGGCGACGAGCATGTACGTGACGGGGCGCGATCCCTTCACGCAGGAGCCCGTCTACACGGCGAAGTCGCTCCGCGAGAAGAAGCTCCAGAAGGCGCTCCTCCAGTACTGGGACGTGAGCCAGCACCACCTGGCGCGCGAGGCGCTGAAGAAGGCCGGGCGCCACGACCTCATCGGGAGCGGGGAGCGCTGCCTGGTGCCGCCGGAGACGGGGAAGGGCGCGCTCTCGATCCACGAGAAGCGGCGCCGCGCCGGGCGCTCGAAGCAGCGGAAGGGCCGCCTCGGTCGCCGCGGCGCGGGTGGCCGCCGTCGCGGGGGGCGCTGACTCCGGCGGAGGGAGCCGGCGCTCAGAGGAGCGTGATCAGGCCGAGCACGCCGCCGACGGCCGCCGCCGCGGCGCCGCCGAGGAAGGCGAGCTTCGCGTTCTTCGCGCTCGCGCCGAGGAGCTCCTCGCGGCTCTTCGCGGAGAACATCACGCCGAGCACGCCGCTCGGGCCGACGCGGCCTGCCTCGTCGATCTTGCCGAGGGCGAAGGCGCGCTCGGGGACGGGCACGATGCGCTCGACGCACTCGAAGCGATCCGCCTTGCTCATGGTCGGGTTCTGGAAGGTGAAGCCGCCGAACTGCATGGCCTCGCCGCGCCCCTTCACGGCGCTCTTCAGGTCCGCGAGGAGGCCCTCTTTCTGGGTCTCCGAGAAGGAGCGCTCGAGGCCCATGTCGCCGCCCTTCGTGAGGTCGACGCCGACGCCGCCGGAGCCGTCGTCGAGGGTGAAGGCGGCCGCGTGCTTCTGCTCGACGTACTTCTTCGACTTGCGGGAGTCGCCGGCCTTCCAGGAGCCGACGACCTCGAGGGCGTAGTAGAGGCAGGGCGTGCCGCTGGCCGGCGCGATGAGCGGCTCGGCGCAGCGGACGGCGCCCTGGACGCTGACCAGGCCGTCGCGGTGGCCGGCGGCCTGGCCGGTGGGCAGGAGGGGCGTCTTGGTGATGCGCCCGCCCTTCAGTTTCAGGTAGCCGCCGACGAACAGGGCGACGAGGCCGCCGGCGAGGAGAATGGCTGCGATGGGTCCCATGATGTCGTACCTCCGTGTGGGGTGTGGGCGGTGGTACGAGGCGGCCGGCGAAGGCCCCCATCAAAGCCGATCAAAGCGCCTCGACGCCGCGCGAAGGCCGCGGAGGCGGAGAAGCGCGCGGAAGCGATGACGCCATCGGCCGCGCGGCGCCGGGAAGGTGACCGTCGCCGCCTGCTCGTCGAAGGCGAGGGCGGAGGGCGACGACGGTGTCGCCCGCTCAGGGCGCGGTGGGCGCGGAGAGGGCGGCGGCGGGGAGGCGCCAGACGCGGAAGGGGTCCGGCGGGTCGTCGCCGAGGTGGATCTGGGCCGTGGTGAAGAAGAGATCGCCGCGCGGGCCCCGGGCCATGCTGTCGGGCCAGGCGATGCGCGCGTCGCGGACGACGTCGCGGACGGCGCCGGTGGTGGGGTCCACGGCGCGGATGGCGTCGCGCTCGAGGGCCGTCGTGAGGACGCGCCCTTCGGCGAAGAGGAGGCCGTCGGAGGCGCCGGTCTCGCCCACGGCGCGGACCTGGGCGGCGAGGGCGGCGTCGTCGAGCCCGGCGTCGGCGAGGGCGTCGGCCGGGACGGCGTAGAGGGTGCGGCCGGTGAGCGCCTGGTAGTAGACCGTCCCGGAGGAGGCGTCCCAGGCGAGACCGTCGGCGTGGACGCGCGACTCGAAGGGGCGGCCGCCGATGGTGAGCGTGATGGGCTCGGCTTGGGTGGAGGGGTGGTCGTCCAGGAGGCGCCGACTCTCGCCGCGCTCGAGGTCCACGACGACGAGGGCCCCGTCGCCGGAGTCGGTGAGGAACGCGAGGCCGCGCTCGAGGTCGACGCGCACGTCGTTCAGGTAGCTCCCGCGCGTGATCGTCGGTTCGCGGAAGGGGATGAGCTGGGCCGGCTCGGTGGTGGCCGGGTCCTCCGAGAGGGCGAAGCGGACGAGCTTCGGCGCGCCGTCGACGACGCCCTGGAAGCGCGGGTTGCCCGGGTCGAGGACCCAGAGATCGCCGCGGGCGTCGACGTGGACGCTCTGCACGCAGACCCAGCAGCGCTCGGGGTTTCCGCCGGCCGCCGCGCACTCGTTCCAGCGCGCGTCGGGGAAGGGTCGCGGGGTGCCGTCTTCGTCGAGCACGGCGACGCTGGTGGGCACGTCGTCGGACCAGCGCGGGTAGTTGACGAAGACGCGCCCGCGCCCATCGACGGCCACGCCGGTCCAGCGCCGCTCGGACTCGGCCACGATGGCGAGCGAGGCGTCCGGGCGGGGCTCGTCGGCCTCCGCGGAGCGGGCGCTCGGCGTCTCGTCTCCTTCGGTCGCGGGGGTCGTAGCCGGCTCGTCCGCGCCGCCGCAGGCGAGCGCGAGGAGGAGCGAGGTGGCGAGGGCGAGGCCCGGAGCGCGGAGCATGGAGAGGGCCTGCATCCCGCGTCGTCCCACCGCAAGCCCCGAAGCGCCCGGCATGGGGGGCCGCCGCAGCGTGGCAGGGCGCCCCCGCACCGCTCCGCCCCCGCGGCCGCCCCGGCATGACTCGACCCACCCCCGCCGCCCCGCGCCCGTGGCCGCCGCCACACCGCGCACGCGGCCGCCGCCGCGTGACTCGACGCCACCCCCGCCGCCCCGGCACTCCGCGCACGCGGCCGCCGCAGTGTGGCCCTCCGCCCGCGACGGAGAGCGGAGAGCGGAGAGCGGATGGCCGCGCGGCCGGAGGTCGCGCTTGGGCACGCGGCCGCCGCGTGACGCGACGCCGCCCTCGCGGCCCCGCCACACCGCGCACGCGGCCGCCGCAGTGTGGCCCTCCGCCTGCGACGGAGAGCGGAGAGCGGAAAGCGGATGGCCGCGCGGCCGGAGGTCGCGCGCTCGCGCACGCGGCCGCCGCCGCGTGACTCGACGCCACCCCCGCCGCCCCGCCACACCGCCCCGCCACACCGCGCACGCGGCCGCCGCCGCGTGGCCCGCTGCCCGCGACGGACAGCGGAAAGCGGAAAGCGGAAAGCCGCGCGGCCGAAGGCCGCGCGCTCAGAGCGCGAAGTCGGCGGCCGCCTCCGCGGCGGGCGCGGCCTCGACCGTCGCGGCCGCCTCCGGGCGGCGCATGCCGCGGCGACGCACGCGCACCAGGTAGCGGCCCCGGTCGACGTTGCGGAAGCGGTAGCGGCCCGAGCGCGTCGTCGTCGTGCGCTGGACGACGTTGCCCTCGCCGTCGACGAGCTCGACCTCGGCGTTCTGCGCGACGCCCGCGTCCAGCCGGAGCTGCCCCGCGACCTGGCCGTAGCGCGCGTGCTGCGCGTCGGGCGTGTCGTGCACGAAGGGCAGCTCGAGCTCCTGGCGCGCGACGCCGCGCGCGTCGCGGAAGATCAGCTTCGCCCGGTAGCGGCCCCGCGGGAGCGGCTCGCCCTCCGCGGTCTCGGCGACGCGGAGCTCGAGCGCGCCCTGCCGGCCGGTCTCGGTGACCGTCGCGAGCGGGCGGCCTTCGCCCTCCTCGGGCAGGACCTGCAGCTCGACGCGGTGGCGGAGGCTCTCGGGGGCCACGTCGCGCACGCCGATCACCGTGCCGCCGCCCTCCCAGCGGCTGCCCGGCTCGGTGAGGAAGTGGTCGCCGGCGTAGAGCTCGACGAGCGTCGTCCCCGAGCGCCCGCGCGCGTTCGTCGCCACGGCGCGCACGATGTGCCGGCCCGGCTCGAGGGCGGCCGGGTCGAGGCGGAGCGCCACCCGGTCGCCGCAGCGGCTCGCCACGCGCACGTCGTCGACGAAGATCTCCGTCCGCGCGATGGCCGAGCCCTCGTTGTCGCGGGCGCGGGCCTCGAGCCGGGTGGGCGCGCCGAGGTGCTGCCCGTCGCGGAGGCCGCGCAGATCGATGCTCGTCACGTCCAGGGAGACCAGCCCGAGCACGCCCCAGGTCGCCGTGCCGCGCGCCGCGCCGCCGGCGCCCCAGCCGCCGTTGCCCTGCTGCGCGCCGACGAGCCAGCGCGTGCCGCGGCGCACGGCCCGGTCGCCCTCGGAGGCGCCGAGGCGGCGGAGCACGTAGAGCGCCTGCCCCGTGAGCAGCGGCGAGCCGAAGCTGCCGTCGGGGCGCTGGAGCGTGCGGAGGCGTCGCGCGAGGCGCTGGAGCCGCGCCTCCTCGGAGCGCGCGCCGGCGGCGAGGAGGCCGAGGACGGCGTAGTCGATCTGCTGCACGTCGGCGCTCTCGGCGAGGGCCTCGGCGCGGCCCGAGAGCCAGTCCTCGGCCCGGCGGATCGGGCGGAGCCAGCGGTCGTCGGCGCTCCGCGCGTAGGCCTGCCGCCAGGTCTGCACGGCCTGGGTGGTGCTCTGGATCGTGCCCACGGCGACGGGCGGGTTCACGTAGTTGCCGCCGATGGAGCCGTCGTTCTCCTGGAGCTCCTCGAGGCGGCTCGCCACGCGGAGGAGGTCGTCCGAGAGGCGCTCGTCGACGAGGGCGTCGTAGCTGGCGAGGGCGGCGCCGCCGAAGGCGTTCGAGGGGTGGACGAGCTGCGAGCCGTGGTAGCTGAGGCCGGCGTCGGTGCGCGCGCCGCCCGGGAGGTCGAGCAGGCCCTCGAGGACCGTGCCGAAGGTGCCGCGGGAGACGTCGTAGCCGTGGGCGCGGCCGACCGAGAGCCCCTCGAGGCTGACTGCCTGGACGTGGCAGCCGTAGCAGCGGTGCTCTCGCTGCCAGGTGGAGACGCTCTCGGAGAGGAAGCCGAGGGCGCGCTGGGCCGCGCGGCGGGTCTCGGCGTCGCCGCGGGGGCGGCGGCGGGTCGCGCGAGCGGGGGCGTCGTCGACGTCGCACGCGGCGCCCTCGACGGCCGTGAGCGCCGTGGCCGTGGCCGTGGTGGGCTGGGCCTGACCCTGCCAGGCGCCCATGACTCCGGCCGCCAGCAGCGCGGCCCCTCCGACGATCGTCCATCGCGACATGCGTTCCCTCCGTGTGGAGGCCGTAGACGGGCCAGATCGGACGAGGATCTACGCCGCGGGGAAATCGCACCGAGACCGGCGGCTCGAGGGGGCGCGCTCGACCGGGCGGCGCGGGCCCCCGGGCGTCCGCTCCTTCGCGCCCGGGTCTACCGGGCACGCCCGGATCCGCGGCGAACGCCGTTCCGGCCGTGGTATCGTCGCGCCGATGCGCCGCCGCGTGCTCTCGGCCGTCTTCCTCTCCTTCGCCCTCGGCCTCCTCGCCGCCGCGCCCGCGCGCGCGCAGGAGCCGATGGTCGAGGAGCCGGACCCGACGCGCCTCGACGTCGAGCGCCTCCCACCCGAGGCCATCGAGGTCACGCGCGACCTCTACTCGCACGGGATCTTCATCGAGGCCTTCGTCGGCGCGCGCGGGTTCATCGGCGGCGTCGGCGACCTCAGCCGGCCCGGGCCCTACCTGCACCTCGGCGTCGGCTGGGAGGCCCTGAGCTGGCTCTGGATCGCCGTCAGCGCCGAGGGCTCCATGCACCGCACGGACGCGCCGAGCCCGCCGAGCCCGACCGTCTTCGAGCTGGTCAGCTTCATGGCGGAGCTGCGCCTCCAGGCGAACGTGAGCGCCCGCGCCGCGCTCTGGCTCGGCGGTGAGGTGGGCATCGGCTTCGCGACGAGCGACGTGCTCCGCACCTACGGCCTGCAGGACGCGGACCAGGTGAGCCTGATCTACGGCGGGCAGCTCGGCTTCGACTGGCACATGCGCAACCGCCACCACAGCTGGGGCATCAGCGGCGGCGCCCGCGTGCATCCGGGCCTCGAGGGCATCGACGGATCCGTCGCCATCGGCGTCCACGGCACGATGTACCTCCGCTACGTCTTCTGAGCGGGGGCAGCCGAGCCCTTCGCTGGCGCGAGGTCTGAGCTCCTCCTTCGGCGGCGCCTTGGACCTCCTCGCGCGCGGTACTACGCTCCCCGCCGGGTCGGAATCGCCGCGCGCGGCCGACCGTTGCCGTCCCTGGAAGCCGCGTGACCGAGCCGCCGACCCCGAGCCCCGCCCCGAGCGCGCCCGCGCCTTCGCCCTCGCCTCCGGAGGAGCCGCGCGCGCGACCGGAGAAGCGCGCCCGCATCGCGCCGCTCCCCGCCGTCATCGGCGCCATCGTCGGGGCCTTCGGCGCCATCGTCGGCAGCGGCGTCGTCTCCATCGCCGTCGCCATCGCCGTCTACGCGGACGAGGGCCTCGGCGTCGAGGACATGCGGAGCCCGGCCTTCCTCGAGGAGCTGATGACCAACTTCCCGGTCGTCGCCTCGAGCGTCGTCGCCACCGGCGTCTTCCTCGTCGGCATCCCCATGCTCACGGCCAAGCTCTCGCGCACCTCCATCAAGGAGGGCCTGGGCCTGCGCGCCGCGCCCTGGCCGACCTTCCTCGTCGCGCCCCTCGGCATCCTCGCCCTCGGTCCGACCTCCGATCGGCTCGTGACCTGGATGAAGGAGATCGCGCCGCACTCGACGATGAACGCGCTCGAGATGATCGGGAAGCTCGTCGAGGCGCACCCCTGGTGGATGCTCTGGCCGATCATCGCGCTCACGCCTGGCATCGCCGAGGAGGTCTTCTTCCGCGGCCTCATCCAGCGCTCGGCCGGCTTCGGGAAGAAGGCGATCGTCATCAGCGCGCTCTCCTTCTCCTTCTTTCACATGGACCCGCACCACATCGCGGGCGTGCTGCCGCTCGGCTTCTACCTGGCCTGGCTCGGCGCGCGCACGGGCTCGACGCTCGTCCCGATCGTCGCGCACGTGGTGAACAACTCGATGGCGCTCCTCGCCGGCAAGCTGGCCGGTCCCGAGCTCGAGGACGTCGCCATGCCCCTCTGGGCGCTCCCCGTCGGCTGGCTGATCTGCGCCGGCTGCGTCTACGTCGTCTGGCGCACGACGAAGGATCGGGCGCGCTGGCTCGGGCCGGCCGCCGAGGAGCGCGCCGCGCCGGACGCGCCCGCCGTCTCGCCCCACTGGCGCATCGTGCGCACCGTTGGCGCCCACGAGGAGGTGCTCGGCTACGTGCGCGACGCGCAGCTCGCGCTACCCGACGTGATCGGCCGCTTCCAGCCGGGACCGGCCTTCCACGACTTCGCCGAGACGCTCGCCACGATCGAGCAGACGCCGGCCGAGAGCGAGGCCCACCAGGAGGCCCTGGCGCGCCTCGAGGGCTTCCAGCTCGAGGACATGGCGAGCGGCGAGCGCCTGCCGAAGGCGGCCTTCCGCATCCAGCTCCGGCAGGAGCGCGTGGTCTTTCGCGCGCTGAAGTAGCCGCGGCCGCCGCCGTCACGGCCCGGCGGGCCGCTCCGGCGGCGGGGGTGCGCTCGCTTCGCTCGCTGAGGGGGACGGGGGTCGGGGAACCGAGGCCACGGGGAGGCGCTCGGGAGGGGCGTGGGGCGACTCGAGCTCTCCACGCGGCGGCGTGGGTGCGCTCGCTTCGCTCGCGCGCGACGCGATCCGCCGTCCGCTCTCCGCTGTCCGTGCTGGCGTCGGGCTTCGCGGTCTCTGCCGCGTTCGCGGAGCGGGCGTGCCGATCGGGGCCCCGGCAGGGTGCCCGCCCTGCTCGTGGCGCTGGCTCGGCGGCGCTGCGGAGGACTCTCGCGGGAGACTCGTTCAGCTTGGAACCTGGCGGGGTCGAACGAGCGCGTAACCCGATGAAGCGAGATTCCGCTACGGGCCCGAGGGAGCGTGCGAGGGCGTGTCGAAAGCTGACGCGTCCGGGGCCAGACGGTGGCTCGCGGGTTGCTGTCCCGCATCTCCGCGCACGCGGCCTCGGCTCGGCTTGCTGGCGCCGCCGGCGGACGGCGGATGGCGGAGAGCGGACGGCCGGGCCGAAGGCCCGTTGGTTGCGTCGGAGTGGGCTCCCGTGGCACGTCGGGGCATGGGTGAGGCGACCGAGGCGAAGGGCGGGGACGCGGAAGAGAGCGCGCCGACGAAGTCGAAGGGCTTCGACTGGTCCCGGGTGAACTGGCCGATGCTCGTCGGCAGCCTGCTCCTGCTGGTCGGCTTCTTCCTGCGGTGGGTGCACGTGGACATCGCCGAGGGCGAGAGCGCGCCGCTGGCCGGCTTCGAGATCGGCGGCGAGCTCGGCACGGAGACCGCCGCGGCCTACTACGCCCTCTTCGCGCTCCCGGCGCTGGCGCTGGTGCTCATCTTCCTCGCCGTGCGCGCGCCCGCCGCGGCGACCTACGTCGGCACGAGCGTCGGCGCGATCCTGATCGCCTGGGCCGTCTTCGAGGTCGCGCGCTTCCTCTACGCGCAGACCTTCCTCGGCCTCTGGCTGAGCGTCGCCGGCGCCGCCGTGCTGCTCCTCGCCGGCCTGCTCACGTGGCGCCGCCACCGCAAGGACGCGAAGGTGAAGAAGGTCGTCGACGCGCAGCTGAAGAAGCGCGCGAAGAAGGGCTGATACCGGAGACGCGTGAGGCGGCGGCCCCGCGGCGCGGCCGACTCACGCCGCCGAATCACACCGCCGAATCACACCGCCGAGTCGCACGGCCGACTCACCAGAGCGCCCGGGTCAGAGCTGCCCGGCCTGGGCCTGCTGAATCAGCTGCATGCCGATCTGCAGGGCGCGGGAGTAGTCGCCGGCCATGCGGAGCTTGCCGCCCATGAAGAGCTGCTGGACGTTCACCTCGCCCTCGCGGGCCGCCTCGAGGTCGTCGAACTTCATGGTCGCCGTGAACTTCGGCTCGGCGGGCGGCTCGTGGCCGTTCAGCGCGACCCGCACGGTCACGGTGCCGAGGTCGGGGACGTCCTCGACGATGATGTGGAAGAGCATGGCGTCCTCGCCGAGCGCCTCCTGGAGCTTCTTCGAGGCGGTGCCCACGGCGCGCTTGGCGGCCTTCTCCTCCTCGAGCTCGCCGGCCGCGTGGGCCTCGCCGAGGAGCATGCGCATGGCCTCGCCCGGGGCGGCCACGGCGAGCTTCACCTTCGCGTCGTCCGGCTTGGTCTCGAGGACCGTCATCTTGCCGTCCTCGAGCTCCAGGTAGACCTCGCCCTCGCCCTCGACCTCGAGGAAGACGGCGCCCACGGCGCCCTCGACGTCCTGCAGGCGGTTCTTGGCCCGCGCGTCGCCGCCTTCGGCCTTCGTGCGCAGCTGCTCGACGCCCTTCGAGAAGAGCGTGGGGAAGGTGTCCTTGAGGAAGGTGATGGGCTCCGTGCTCATGGCGCGGGAGACTAGATCAACGGGGGCGCGGCGGAAAGGGCATGTAAGACGCGGGGGACGAGACCCTGGCCCGGCGTTCGGACCCCTGCCCCGGCTCGCGAGGACGGGGGGCGGGAACGGGGCGCGCGGGGGGGCAGGCCGAGGTCTCTCGGAGCCTTCTCGAACGGGCAGGGGAGGGAGGGGGGCGCTCGGCGGGCACGCGCGGGTTTCTTCGAGCCTCTTCCGGAACGGGCAGGGGCAGGGGCACGGGCAGGTCTCACGGGCCTGCTCTCGTCGAGCAACTCGGGGGCGCGGTGTCCGAGACCGGCGCCATCGTGATGCTTCGCGCTCTCTTCGCCCTCTCGCTCCTCGCCGCCGCCTGCGGTCCCTCCACCGCCGCGCTCCCGCCTCCGGCCACGGCCCACAACGCCGCCGGCGTCCGCCACCTCGGGGCCGGCGACCTCGACGCCGCCGAGGCGCGCTTCCGGATCGCCCTCGAGTACCACCCGCGCTTCGTCGAGGCGCGGGCCAACCTCGGCGCCGTCGCCCTCGAGCGCGGGGAGCTCGCCGAGGCCGAGCGTCACCTCCGCCTCGCCGTGCACCTCGACCCGGAGTTCGACGAGGCCTGGGCGAACCTCGGCGTCCTCCACGCGCGCCGCGGTGAGCTCGAGGCCGCCGCCGAGGCCCTCGAGACGGCCCTCGCCATCGATCCGGGCCTGACCGACGCCCGCCGCAACCTCGGCGACGTGTGGATCCGCCTGGGACGCTTCGCCGAGGCCCGCGCCCAGCTCATGCGCCTGGTCGAGCTCCACGCGGCCCCGAGCGCGCCCTGGGCCCGGGCGAGCGCCCTCCTCGCGTACTGCGAGCTCCGCCTCGGTCGGCCCACCGCCGCCCGGGCCCGCGCCGAGCGGGTGCTCCGGGCCGATCCGGAGACCGCCATCGCCCGGGTCGTCCGCGGCGCCCTCCACGCCCGCGCCGGCCGCCCCCGCTCGGCCCTCGCCGACCTGGCCGCCGCCGCGCGCGACCCCCTCGTCGGCTTCGACGCCCGGCTCCGCCTCGCCGCCGTCCGCCTCACGCTCGGGGACGTCGAGCGGGCCGCGCCGCTGATCGCCGCGCTCCGCCGGGAGCGCCCGGCCAGCCCCGCCGTGGACCTGCTCGGTGCGTCGCTCGCCGCCGCGCGGGAGGACTGGAGCGAGGCCGCGCGGGCTGCGCGCCGGGCCCTTCGGCGCTCGCCCGGGCTGGAGGCCGCGCGGGGCATCCTCGAGCGCGCCTGCGAGGCGGCTCCAGCGGCCTGCCGCGCGCCTCGAACTTGATCGGCGAGCGACGCCGGACGTACCCTCGATTTCCCGGAATTCCGGGGTTTTCGACGTCCGGCGGCCAGCAGCGCCGTGGGGCGCCGGGGTCGGCCGTCGCCGGCCTCCATGGAGCGCGCATGTTCGATCGCATCTCGCAGAGCCGCACCTTCTGGGCGGGTGTCCTCGTGGCCTTCGGAGGCCTGGTCGTCGGTGGATGGCTGGCCGGCTCCAACACGCTGGCGCCCTCCTTCGCGTCGAGCGTCGGCTGGATCATCGGGATGGCGGGCGCGCTGATCCTCATCAACGGCCTCCCCGAGGCCTCGGTGAAGTCGCTGCTCTCGGCGGTGCGCGACGCCGCGCGGGGGCGCCGGCCCGATCGCCCCTCCGAGCTGCCCGAGGGCGGCGCCGAGCTCTTCGACGAGCTGGGCCAGGTCGCCGAAGCCGTGCGGAGCGGCGGCGACGCGGAGAGCGCCGCGCAGGCGCGGGTGAAGGAGCTCGAGGCCGAGCTCGCCCAGGCGAAGGCGGCGATGGGCGAGGTCGAGGAGCTTCGCCGGGTCCTGGCCGAGGCCGAGACCGGCCGCGCCGAGGCCGAGGGGGAGATCGAGCGCATCCGGCGCGAGGTGCTCGCCGCCGAGGACTCGATCCGCACGGTCGTGGACGACCTCTCGGGCAGCCTCGGCGAGCAGATGGCCGCCGTCGAGCAGACCACGAGCTCCATGAAGAGCACGACCTCCGCGCTTCAGGAGCTCGCCCAGCACGTGGAGAACCTCGCCTCGAGCGCCGAGGAGAGCTCGTCGTCGATCCTCGAGATGACGGCGACGAACGACGAGGTCGCGGAGAACATGGCGAACCTCGCCGCGAGCGTCCGGGAGACCGTCAGCTCGATCGAGGAGATGGCCTACTCGATCAAGGAGGTCGCCCGGAACGTCGACGCGCTCAGCCTGACGGCCGAGGAGACCTCCTCGTCCATGAACCAGATGGACGTCTCCATCGACCAGGTGCAGTCGAACGCGAACGAGACGGCGCGCCTCTCCGAGGAGGTCGCCCAGGACGCCGAGACGGGCGCCGACTCGATCCTGAAGATCATCAACGAGATCAACCGCATCAAGGAGACCTCGAGCGAGGCCGTGGCCGTCATCTCGAACCTCGGCAGCCGCATCGAGGCGATCGGCGACATCCTCAACGTGATCGACGACGTCGCCGAGCAGACGAACCTGCTCGCGCTGAACGCGGCGATCATCGCGGCGCAGGCGGGCGAGCACGGCAAGGGGTTCGCGGTCGTCGCCGACGAGATCAAGGACCTCGCCGAGCGCGCGGGGGCGTCGACGAAGGAGATCGCCGAGCTGATCAAGACGATCCAGGCCGAGTCGAAGAACGCCATCGTCGCCGTGGAGCGCGGCGCGAGCACGGTCGACAGCGGCGTGGAGGTGAGCGCGGAGGCCGAGCGGGCGCTGAAGAAGATCCTGAACAGCTCGCAGAAGTCGACGAGCATGGTGCGGGCCATCGCGCGGGCGACGGTGGAGCAGGCGAAGGGCTCCAAGCAGGTGACCGACGCCATCGGGCGGATCGCCGAGACCGTGCAGCAGATCGCGGCGGCGACGGCGGAGCAGGCGCGGGGCTCCGAGCTGATCATGAAGAGCGCCGAGAAGATGCGGCTGATCACGCAGCACGTGGAGCGCTCGAGCCAGGAGCAGGCGCGGGGCGGGCGTCAGATCTCGCAGGCCATCGAGAACATCTCGAACATGGTCAACCACTTGCACCAGTCGCATCGGACGCAGGCGAAGGGGAGCGAGCAGACGCTGGCGGCGGCGGCGCGCATCCAGGAGCTGACGCGGGAGAGCGAGAAGCGCATCCGCACCGTCAGCGAGGCGGCGAACAAGCTGAAGAGCCTCTGAGCGCGACCTCCGGTCGGGATGCCTTCCGCCGTCCGCTCGCCGCCGCCCGTGGTGGCGCTCCAGTGAACGGCTGAACCGCGCTCACGGAGCGCTCGCCCGGACCTGCCACGGTCTCGGGCGGCGCATCGGGTGGAGCCCGAGAGTCCTGCGGACGGGCTCGGGGGAGTCCTGCGGACGGGCTCGGGGGAGTCCTGCGGACGCGCTCCGGGGAGTCCTGCGGACGCGTTCCGGGGAGTCCTGCGGACGCGTTCCGGGGGGTCCTGCGGACGCGTTCCGGGGAGCCCTGCGGACGCGCCGAGGAGTCCTGCGGACGGGCTCGGGGGAGCCCTGCGGACGCGTTCCGGGGAGTCCTGCGGGCGCGCCGAGGAGTCCTGCGGACGCGCTCGGGGGAGTCCTGCGGACGCGCTCCGGGGAGTCCTGCGGACGCGCCGAGGAGTCTTGCGGACGGGTTCGGGGGAGCCCTGCGGACGCGTTCCGGGGAGTCCTGCGGACGTGCTCGGGGGAGTCCTGCGGACGCGCTCCGGGGAGTCCTGCGGACGCGCCGAGGCGTCCTGCGGACGCGCCGGTGACTCGAGTCGAGTGGTTTCGTATCCACCTCGACACGGGTCGGATCGGACCACGAAACACCGTTTCGCTCGTCCGCGCCGGAGCGCGCCGCGCTTCCTGCGACACACGCAACAGGGGCCCGCAGGACGCTGTTTCAGGGCGAAACAGGAGGGCCGGCTCAGCCGAAGGGGACGAGGAGCTCGAGGGCGCCCCAGCGGTGCCAACGTGGGTGGACGTCGTCGCGGGTGGAGAAGGTGCGCGAGCGGCGCACGTGGACGTAGCGGACGGCGGCGCGGCGGCCGGCGAGGAGCAGCCCACCGCGGAAGGTGGCGCGCCAGGGGCGGCGGGTGATCGCGGGCGGCTCGTCCAGGCCGCGGGCCTCGGTGAAGAGGTCGAGCCAGACGCCCTCGGCGGCGGCCCCGAGGAAGGCGGCGGCGCAGAGCCGGGGACAGCGGAAGGCGAGGGCGAGCGTCGGGTCGAGGAAGCCGGCGGCGGCCCGCGCGGGGAGGCCCACGGAGAGCATCAGCCCGGCCGCCCCTCCGGCGCGACCGCTGGCGTTGCCGACGTCGGCCGTGGCCAGGAGCGCGGCCGTGAGGTCCACGCCGTCGAGGCGCCAGCGTCGGTGGAGCGCGCCCCGGAGCGCGACATCGACGGCGGCCTGGTTGGGGAGCTGCGTGTCCCAGCCGCGGGGCAAGCGCACGCCGAGGAGCGTGTGAATCGCGTCCTGGGTCGGGCCCCCGCCGGCCGCCGGGCCGACCACGCCGGCGCGGAGCCGCAGCGCGAGCGTGTGGTCCGGCGCGCCGAGGGTGGCGCCGAGCTCCAGGTAGAGGTGCCCGGCGAAGGGGTGGTCGCGCGCGGGCGGCTCCTCCCGCTGGATGTTTCGCGGCGTGTACATGGCCTGGCCGAGGGCGGCCCGGAGCTCGAGGGCGCGGCCGCCGACGCGAGCGAGCGGGAACACCAGGCCGAGGGCGTGGTGGTGCGAGAACCAGCGGTCGAGGCCGGCGAAGGTGTCGTTCTCGACCAGGAGCTGCACGGCGCCAGGGGGGCGCGGGTCGGCCTCGCTGGGCTGGCCGCCGTCCTCGGCGGGGTTGGCCTCGCTGGGCTGGCCGCCGGCCTCACCGGGCTGCGCGGCCGCGAGCGGGGCGGCGAGGGCGGACGCGGCGAGGGTGGACGCGGCGAGGGCGAAGAGGAGCGCGCCGGCCCCCGGCGGCCTCACCGCTCGTAGCCGTCGTCGCCCTCGTCCTTGCGCTTCGAATCGCGGCGCAGGTCGATGAAGAAGGCGATGCCGACGGAGAGGAAGTAGAGCACCACCAGCGGCACCAGCATGATCAGCTGGGACGCCACGTCCGGCGGCGTGAGGAAGGCGGCGAGGAGCGTCGCCACCAGGATCCACCAGCGCGCGAACTTCAGCAGCCCCTTCCAGCTCACGAGCCCGATGGCGGAGATGAAGGTCACGACGACGGGCACCTCGAAGACCAGGCCGAACGCGAGCAGCAGCCGCGTGGCGAAGGTCAGGTACTCGTCGATCATGATCGTCGGGCGCATCTCGATCGCCCCGCTCGGCAGCTCGCCCGCGTAGCCGAGGAAGGTCTCGAAGCCCATCGGGAAGACGATGAAGTAGCCGAAGAGCGCGCCGCCCGCGAAGCAGAGCGTCGACACCAGCACGAAGGGGACGGCCATCAGGCGCTCGCGCCGGTACAGGCCGGGCGCGATGAACCCCCAGAGCTGCCAGAAGATCCACGGCGCCGCCGTGAGCAGGCCGGCGACGATGCTCACCTTCAGGTAGGCGAGGAAGGGGTCCGTGAGGTTCTTGAAGTGGATCTCGGGCTCGATGCCGAGCTCGGCGTAGGCCAGCACGAGCGGGTCGAGCATGGCCTCGAGGAGGTACTCCTTGAAGAGCCAGCAGACGGCGATGCAGGGGACGATCCCGTAGATGGCGCGGATGAGGCGGTTCCGGAGCTCCGCGAGGTGCTCGAAGAACCCCATCTCCACATCGTCTTCGGGCCCCTTCTCGAGCTCGCCGGTGTCGCTCACGAGGTCGCCTCCTTGGCCTCGTCCACCGCGTCCCCGGCGCCCGGGTCGTCCATGGCGTCCGGATCGTCCTCCCGGGCGACGGGGCCGGCGACCAGCTCCGCGTCCTCCACGTCGTCGGTGTCATCCGCGTCGGAGCCAGCCGGGGAGACGCCGGCGCTCGCGAGCATGGTCTCGGCGACGGCCGCCTCCTTGCGCGCCTGGCGCCGCTCCATGGTCTTCTCCGTGCGCCGCTGGATGGCCTGGGCCCGCGCGTGCACGACGTCGACGCCCTCGGGGGGCTGCTCGCGGACGAGGTCGTCGCTGCTCAGCCGCGGGATCTTCCGGGGCGGGGCCGCCGCGCCGCCGCTCGCCGTGCGCTGGATGTCCTTCTGGAGCTGCCGGAGCCCGGCCGGGTCCTCGCGCATCAGCTCGTCGATGCCGGACTGCTTGCGGAGCTCGTCGCTGGCCTTGCGGAACTCGCGGAGGCCCTTGCCGACGGCCTTCATCAGCTTCGGCATGCGGCCGGGCCCGACGGCGATCAGCAGGACGACCGCGAAGATCATGAACTCGCCGAAGCCGATGCCGAACATCTCGAAGCGAGCATGAAGCCGCCCCACCCCGGGCGGCAAGTGGGCTCGCACCGCACAGGGTAACAGGAAGGCGGGCCGAGCTCGGGGCGCGCGTGCGGAGCGAGGCCGGGCGGCGCGGCTCAGATGCGCGCGGCGACGGCCTTGAGCGTCGCCGAGGAGGTGGCGGGGACGTCCGCCGGGCGCCAGCGGAGCCGGCGCGGGTCGAGGCGCGTCAGGGTGGCGAGGAGCACGGCGGCGGCGAGGTGGGCGCCGAGGGGGGAGGCGTGGTGCCGGTCGGCCTCGTGGAGATCCAGCTCCGGGTGCGCGCCCAGGCTCCGCGCCCAGGCCTCGCCGACGGGGGCGAGGGTGGCGCCGACGGCGCGGGCCAGGCGCAGGTGGTGGCGGCGAACGACCGCGAGCCAGGCTTCGGGCCGGTGCCGCGACCAGCGCTGGCGGTAGGCGGGGTGGTCCGCGGCCCAGGCCCAGGTCTGGTAGAGCACGACCTGCGCCCGGGTGGCCTTCGCGGCGTCGGCGAGGCGGCGACCGAAGCGGTGGAAGCGCCGCGGCTTCAGGAGCGGGTCCGTGCTGCGGCTCTGCAGGACCACCACGTCCCAGCCCTCGGCGATCCGCTGCGGGGCGCCGAGCGCGCGCCAGTGCTTCTCCCAGTCGGCGCCGCCCTCGACGACGCGATCGTGCTGGATCGTCTGGCCCCCCTCCGCGGCCAGCGCCGCGACCTGCGCCGGGACGTCTTCGTAGAAGGTGTAGCTGTTGCCGACGAAGAGGACCCGCACCGGGGCCAGCCTACACGGTGCGGGGTCCGCTCGCGCGGCGGGGGCGGGCGCCGAGGTGCCGCTCGAGGAGCACCAGGCTGCGCGCGACCTCGAGGTCGTCCGGGTGGTCGAGGGCCTGGCGCTCGAGGAGCAGGTGGAGCTCCCGCGCGCAGCCGCGGCGGAGGAGGTAGGCGGCGAGATCCTTCGTGACGGGCGGCGGGGTCGTGCCGACGGGGACGATCAGGCTCGGGCGGGAAGCGGAAACGGGGCGGCGCATGGGAGGTCTCCTCGAAGCAGCCCGATCGAAGCAGGCCCCGTGCCAGACGACGAGCGCCGCCGATTCCGACCGCTCACGCGCGTCGAAGCGCCACACCCGCCCGCCCCGCGCATCCCCTGCGCCCCGAACTCGAGCCCCCGGCCGCTCCACCACGAAGCCAACCCGCTGCGAAGGCGAGCGCGTCCGATGGCGCCCCGTCGCTCGGCCCCACGGAGCCGCGTTCGTGTCGCGTCGAAGAACCGACCCGTGTGACGCGGCCGAAGGCCGCGCCGAGGGCCCCACGGGCCCGCTGGTAAGCCAAAATTAGCGAGCAAAGCGAGCGGAAACCGTCAGCGCACGACGAGGCGGAGCATGGCGGGCATGAGCACGAGCTCGGCGAGGAGGGCGCCGGCGATGGCGACCAGGGAGAGCTCGGCGAAAGTGGCGATGGGCGGGAAGGCGCTCGCGAGGAGGGCGGCGAAGCCCGCGAGGAGCGTGAAGCCGCCGAGGCGCACGCCGCGGCCGCTCTCCCGCATGGTCGTGACGGCGGCGATGCGCGGGTCCTCCCGGCGGCCGCGCTCCTCGCGGTAGCGCACCAGCACGTGG
This sequence comes from Sandaracinus sp., assembly GCA_002699025.1. Lineage (GTDB taxonomy): Bacteria > Myxococcota_A > Polyangia > Polyangiales > Houyiibacteriaceae > Houyiibacterium > Houyiibacterium oceanicum. The sequence goes on from PABA01000187.1 coordinate 31,795, forward strand.
ATCGTTCCGTCCACGGCGAGCCCCAGGCAGACGGCGAAGACCATGGCGGTCGAGGCCGTGAAGGGGATGCCGCGGAGCCCCATCCAGCCGAGCACCAGCTCGAGCGGGAGGAGGTTCGGCGGCAGGCTCGCCAGCCCGGCGCGGAGGCTCCGCCCGAGGACGGCGATCACCAGGAGGATCAGCCCGAGCGCCAGCGCGAAGCCCACCGCGAGCTCCCGGCCCAGCACGGTCAACGCCCGCGAGGTGCGCCAGGCCTCCCCGCCGGGGCGCGCGCCGTGCCGCGCCCCGAGGCGCTCTCCGAGCGCGACCAAGCGCTCGGCCGGCACGTCTGCGAGGCCGACCTCGAGCGTGGCGCCCTCCGCCGTCGCGTCCCGCCAGGTGGGGAGGGCGGCGACGAGGCCCGCGAGCGCCTGGAGGGTCGCTCGATCCTCGGGGAGCGGCCCCTCGGCGAGGGTGGCCCAGGCCGCGTCGAGGAGCGCGTCGGGCCCCGCCACCCGCGCGACGCCGGGCTCGCTCGCCAGCTCGGCGCGGAGCGCGCGGACCTCGGCGAGGCCCGCGGGCGTGGCCGGGTCGACGGGGAGCGTGAGCGTGAGGCGCCGGAGGCCACCGTGCTCGCGGGCGAGGAAGTCGGCCCGCTCGACGAGAGGCTCATCGGCTGGGAAGGGCTCGAGCAGGCGCGTCTCGGCGCGGACCCCGAGCGCGGCGACGAGGGCCGCGACGAGCACCAGGGCGCTCGCCCCGAGCGCGCGCCAGGGGTGCGCGAGGGCCCAGCCGGCGAGGCCGAGCTCGCCCCGGGCCGGGCGCGGCGCTCGGCCGGCGACGGGGAGGAGGAGCGGGAGGAGGCCGACCGTGACCAGGTAGGCCACGAGCACGCCGGCGGCGCCGACGAGGGCGAAGTCGCGGAGCGCCGGCAGCTCTGCCCAGGCGAGGGACGCGAGGCCGAGGGCGGTCGTGAGCGAGGTCGCGAAGCAGGCGCGCGCCATGGCCTCGTGCGTGCGCGCGGCGGCGGCGTCGGCGTCGCGGCCGAGGGCGCGCTCCTCGGCATAGCGCCCGACGAGGTGCACCGCGTCGCCGACCGCCACGGTCAGGAGGAGCGGCGGCACGATGATGGAGAGGAGCGTGATCGGGTGTCCGAGCCAGCCGAGCGTGCCCAGCACGAGCAGCACGCTGGCGCCCGCGGCGAGCATGGGGAGGGCGACGCCGGCCTGGCGGCGGAAGCCGAGGAAGAGCACGAGGAAGTTGCCGAGCGCGGCGAGCCCGGCGACGAGCTCCGGATCGCGGGCGAGCTGCGCCTTCAGCGCGGCCTCGAGGAGCGGCGCGCCCGTGGCCTCGACGCGCACGTCCCCGGCGACCTCCTCGGCGACGCGGACCACGGCGGCGGCGTCCGCGTCCGGGGCGAGGGTGGCGACGACGAGCAGGCTGGCACCGCTCCGCCCGACCGGCCCGCCGCGGAGCGCCGGCGCCTCGAGCACCTCGCGGGCGCGCGCCAGCTCGTCCGGGCTCGGCGCGGGGCCGCGCACCAGCGGGGCGACGACCAGGGCGCCGCCGAGGCGCTCGCCGAGGGCGGAGAGGCCGCCGGGCAAGCGCTCCGGGGCCGCCTCGACGAGGGCGGCGAGCGTGTCGAGGCCGGGGGCGTCGTCCCCTTCCGCGTCTTCCTCGAGGGCGGCGAGCCCGCGGGCGACGGGGACGTGCGGGATCGGGGTGGTGGTGGGCGCGTCGACGCGCTGCACCCCGGGCCGGGAGGCGAGGGCGCGGGCCACGCGATGGCTGGCGGCGAGGCGGGCGTCCGCGAGCGCCTCACCGGGGGCGGCGCGGAAGAGGAAGGCGACGCGCGCCGGCTGGCTCCGCGCGCCGGGGACGAGCGCGCGGGGGTCGAGGTCCTGCTCCAGCCGCGGGAGCCCCAGCGCGGCGACGACGGCGGCGAGGGCGAAGAGCGCGAGCAGGGCGCGGCGGTGGCGGAGGAGGGCGGTGCCCACCCGCGCGAGTATGTGGTCGGTGTACGAAGCTGCCCAGCGCCGGCGTGGGCGTCGCGCCGACGTCGGCTCGTCGCGCGAAGATGGGGGCGGTGCGCGGAGCTGCCCAGCGCCGGCGTGGGCGTCGCCCGAGGTCGGCTCGGCGCGCGAAGATGAGGTCGGTGCGCGGAGCTGCCCAGCGCCGGCGTGGGCGTCGCCCGAGGTCGGCTCGGCGCGCGAAGATGAGGTCGGTGCGCGGAGCTACCCCGCGCCGGCGTGGGCGTCGCGGCGAGGCCGGCGTCGGCGCTCCAGGCTGCGCCGAGGATGCTCGCGAGGTCGCGGCGACGGACCGCGCGCGCCCTCGCCCCTTCGGTGGGACGAGGGCGCGTGGGAGGAGGCGGCCGCTCAGCCGGCGGAGGCGCTGACCGAGCCGCTGACCGTCACCGAGGCCTCGAAGGTCACCTCGATGCGCGCGGCGGCGTCGAGCTGCGCCTCGATGGCCGAGCCGAGGCAGGCCGCGGCCTGGAGCCCCGCGTCGGCGGCGGCGCTCGCCGCGTCGTCGAGGCTCGCGGCGAGGTCGATGGTCGACTGCACCATCAGCGCGGCCTTCCGGCCGGCGGCGAGGATGCGCGGGTAGTTCGCGCGGAGCGTCGCCACGAGCTCCTCGAGCTCGACCGCGCTGGCGCCGTCGTAGGTCACGACGATCTGCGGCGGCGTGCACTCGGCGTCGAAGCTCGCGTCGGCCTCGCAGGCGGCCTCGCAGTCCGCGTCCGCGTCCACGTCGAGCTGCCCGCCTTCGCAGGTGGGCGCGATCCACTCCACGTCGCAGCTGCCGGTGCAGGTGCCCTCGCAGCTGCCGGAGACGTCCGCCTCGCAGCTCCCCGCGCAGCTCCCGTTGCAGGTCCCGCTGCACTCGCCCTCGAGGGTGCCCTCGCAGCTCCCGGAGCAGGTGCCGGTGCACACGCCCTCGCAGCTCCCGTCCGCGGCGGTGGCGCTGCACTCGCCGTCGCACTGGCCGACGCAGGTGCCGTCGCAGCTGCCCTCGACGAGCGCCGAGCACTCGCCGGAGCAGGTGCCGGTGCAGGAGCCCTCGCAGCTCACGTCGCCCTCCACGGTGCAGCTCCCGGAGCAGCTGCCCTCGCAGGTGCCGCTCAGCGTGCCGCCCTCGCAGCGCGGGGGCTCGGCCATCACGTCGAAGCTCGCGTCGCACTCGGCCACGCAGTCCACGTAGGCGTCGGCCTCGACCGTGCACTCGGCGGGGACGATGTCGACGAGGAGCGTGGCCTCGGTGGTCGTGAGCACGTCCTCGATGGCGGTCGCGGCGTTCTCGCAGGCGACCGCCGTGTCGGTCGAGGTCGCGGCGCCGAGGTCCATCGCGATGGCGTTGCAGGCGTCGCGCATCTCGGCGTCGGTCTCGGCGGTGGCCACGCTGAACGCGCCGGTCGCCTCGAAGAGCGCGTCGAGGCGCGGGTCGCCGTAGGCGCTGCTGACGGGCCCGGTGAAGTCGAGCGGGCAGCTCAGGGGCCCGCCTTCGTCGCAGGCGGCGGCTAGGGCGAGGAGCGAGAGAAGCCAGGGTGAGCGGTTCATGATCTCTCCAGACGGCGCGTGGGGGTCGATGCTTCACGCAGCCGACCCGGAGTCGTAGCAGGCGCCGCAGCCGGAGGGCAGCTGCCGGGCGCAGCTTGGGGGACCGAGGCTTGGAGGACCGAGGCTTGGAGCGAGGCGAACGGGGCCGCGGCGAATGACGTGCGTGGCCGTGGGCGCGTCCGCGCGGAGGGGATCGGGGCCGTGGCTGCGATGAGGGACCGGAGCAGCCGGCGGATCCCTCCGGGCGGAGGTGGGCCAGCCCCGTGGCCGCTGCGGTGTGACCGGAGCGCGTTCTCGCCGTAGAGAGGAGCGATGCGCATCGACGACAGGCACCGCTCCCTCGCTCTCCGGCTCACCCTCGCGCTCGCCGCCCTCGGGGCGCCCCTCGGCGCGGGCTGCGGGGACGATGACGGGGCCGTGGACGCGGGGAGGGGGGAGGACGCGGGCTCGCGGGACGGGGGCGAGAGCGACGCGGCCACCCCGAGCGAGGACGCGGCGACGCCCGAGGACGCGGCCGCCGTGCCCGACGCGGGCCCGGGGGAGCTCTGCGGCGCCGACTGCGACGTCGTGGTGGTGGACGCCGCCTGGCTGGCCGAGCACCTGGGCGCGAGCGACCTCGCCGTGCTCGACACGCGCGGCGCCAGCGCCTTCGAGGCGGGCCACGTCCCGGGCGCGCTCCTCGTCGACACGGGCGCGCTCCGTCGCAACGTCGGCGGCATCTCCGGTCAGGTCGCGCCGACCGCCGAGCTCGAGGCGGCCTTCCGGGAGGCCGGGCTCGCTCGCGACGACGCCGTGGTGGTGATGGGCGACGAGACCACCACCGGCCCGGCGCGGGTCTTCTGGACGCTCGAGTACGCCGGCCATCCGCGCGTGCTCTTCCTCGACGGAGGCTGGGGGGCCTGGACCGCCGGCTCCGGCGCGGTGGAGACGGGCGCCCCCGCGGCGGCTCCCTCGAGCTACACCATCGACGCCCTCGACGAGGCGCGCCGGGTCGACGCCGACTGGATCCGCGACCGCATCGAGGACGAAGGCGTCGCGCTCTACGACGCGCGTTCGACGGGCGAGTACGAGGCCGGGCACATCGCCGGGGCCGAGAGCGTCAACTGGACGACCAACGTGACGGGGGGCGCGCTCCGCGCCGAGGGCGACGTCCGCGCGCTCTACCCGGGGCTCGGCGACGCGACGACCGCGGTCGCCTACTGCCAGACGGGCTCGCGCGCGTCGGTGACCTATCTGGTGCTCCGCTGGCTCGGCGCCGAGGACGCGCGCCTCTACGACGGCTCCTGGGCCGAGTGGAGCACGCTCGACGCGGGGACCTACCCGCGGGAGCCCTGAGCGGCGGGCGCTCCGGGCTCCCCGCAGAGGGCGAGGGGCGCGCGGTCGATCATCCGGAGCTCGCTCCGCTCACCCGGTGCTCACCCTGTGCTCACCCGGCGCTCACTCCGCCGGCGACTTGCTCTGGATCACCGCCTCGGCCTGCGTCTCCTCGACGTAGACGTCCGTGTAGACGATGTCGCCCTCGGAGATGCGCCCGAGCTCGGCGGCGTTCGCCTCGTCCGTGTCGATGTGCATCTCGAGCGCGTAGCTGTCCTTCACCCGGACCAGCACGTCGCCGAAGATCAGGTCCCGCGGGCCGCCCTTGATCGCGACCTCCACGTACTCCTTGTCCTTCACGCCGTAGGCCGCCGCGTCTTCGGGCGTCATGTGGATGTGCCGCCAGGCGCAGATCAGCCCCTCCTCGAGGTGCAGCGTGCCCTTCGGCCCCTCGAGCGTGATCGGCGCCGAGTTCTTCACCTTGCCCGAGTGCCGCACCGGCGCGTCCACGCCGAGCTTGAACTCGTCCGTGCGCGAGATCTCGATCTGGTTGCCGGGCCGGAGCGGGCCGAGGATGCGCACCCCGTCGATGCGCGCGCGCGGCCCGATCAGGTTCACCTTCTCCTCGGCGGCGAACTGCCCGGGCTGGGAGAGCGGCTTGTAGGGCGTCAGCTCGTAGCCCTCGCCGAAGAGCACGTCGAGGGACTCGCGCGTGAGGTGCACGTGGCGGGCGCTCACGGCGATGGGGATCGGCTTCTTCACGGCGATCGTCTTGGCGCCCTGCACCTGGGCCGCCGTCTGCCGCGCAATCTCGAGCTCCTCGTTCGTCGCGATGACCAGCGTCCGCACGCGCGCGTTCGCCGCGCCGATGTCGCGCACCGGGTCGTCGTCGCTCACCTTCGCGTCGAAGTTCTTCTCCTCGTCGAGGCGCACGCCGAGGAACTCGAGGCGCTGGAGGATGCGTCGGCGCATGTCGGCCGAGTTCTCGCCGATCCCCGCCGTGAGGACGATCGCGTCGACGCCGCCCATGACCGTCGCGTAGGCGCCGATGTACTTCCGGGCCTGGTGGGCGAAGACGTTGATCGCGAGGCGCGCGCCGTCGTGGCCCTCGGCGGCCTTCGCCTGCAGGTCGCGGAGGTCGTTGCTCAGCCCGCTCAGGCCCTTCAGGCCGCTCTCCCGGTTCAGCACCCGGTCCGTCTCGTCGACGCCGAGCTCGCGGGCGAGTTTCAGGACGAGGCCCGGGTCCACGTCGCCGGAGCGCGTGCCCATCACCAGCCCCTCGAGCGGGGTCAGGCCCATGGAGGTCTCGACGCTCGAGCCGTACTCGACGGCGCAGGCGCTCGCGCCGTTGCCGAGGTGGAGCGTGATGATGCGGAAGTCGCGGAGGTCGCCGCCGAGGTGCTCGGCGGCGAGGCGGGCGACGAAGGCGTGGCTGGTGCCGTGGAAGCCGTAGCGCCGGAGCTGGTGCTTCTCGGCGAGCTCGCGGTCGATGGCGTAGGTGGCGGCGCGGCGCGGCATGCGCGCGTGGAAGGCCGTGTCGAAGACGGCCACGTGGGGCACGTCCGGGAGCGCCGCGCGGGCGGCCTCGAGGCCGGCGAGGTTGGCCGGGTTGTGAAGCGGCGCCAGGGGCACGCAGGCCTCGATGGCCGCCTTCACCTCGTCGTCGACGAGGGTCGCGTCGTGGAACTTCGGCCCGCCGTGCACGACCCGGTGGCCGACGGCCTCGACGCCATGCTCCTTCGTCGCCTCGACGATCTCCTTCACCGCCGCGGAGTGCGTGCGCCCCTCCTCGCCGATGCGCTCGACGACGCCGGCGGCGAGCCGCTCGCCCGAGTCGCTCTCGACGACCTGGTACTTCACGCTCGACGAGCCGCAGTTGATGACCAGTACCTTCACGCTTCCTCCTGCCTTCTCCCTCGGTCCGGCGTGCGACCCTATCGCCGCGGCGCCGCGACGAAAAGGACCGTCACCGCGGCGTCACGCGTGGCGAGCTCGACGTCCGCCGTCCGCCGTCCGCTCGTTCGCGTCGACCCGTCCGGCTCAGGCTCGCGCGCGGTCCGCGCCACGAGGCGGCGGGATCGCGGCCGGGGCGTCATGATGGGGCGCATGGGCATGGCGGCGTGGGGGGCTTCGGGAGAGCGTCCGGGCACGTTCGCCGGGGCGGCGTCATGAGCCGTGCGCTCTTCTTCGCGCCCTGGCTGCTCCTCGTCCCGGCGCTCGGCCCCTCGTCCGAGCCCTCGACGGCGCGCGGCTGGTGGGGCGCCTCGCTCGCGCTCCATCCGCGGGAGAGCGCGCGGCAGGGCTTCGCGTATCCGCCCGACCCGGCGCCCCTCGCTGGGCTCGGGGCGCGGCACGTGCTCCTCGCGCCGACCTGGGTGCAGGCGGACCCGCGCTCGAGCGCCATCGGGCCCGGCGAGGTGCGTGGCGGCACGCTGCGGCGGGTGATGCGGCGGGCGCGGGCGCTCGACCTCGGCGTCGTGCTCATGCCGTATCTCGTGCTCGCGCGGGCGGCGCCGGGCGAGTGGCGCGGGCGCATCCGGCCGCGAGACCGGGCGGCGTGGTGGCGAAGCTATCGGCGCTTCGTGCGCCACCACGCGCGCCTGGCCGCGGAGGAGCGCGCGGAGCTCTTCGCCATCGGCTCGGAGCTGACCTCGATGAGCGGCCCGGGCGAGGCCGGGCGCTGGCGTTCGCTCGCGGCCGAGGTGCGCGGGATCTACGACGGCCCGATCGCCTGGGTCGCCAACCACGACGCGCTCGATCGGCGCGCGCCCTTCGAGGCCGTCGACGTGATCGGCGTGAGCGCCTACTTCCCGCTCGCCGAGGAGCCGGGCGCGAGCGAGGGGGCGATGCGGCGGCGGGCCTCGGCGCACGTCCGGCGGCTGAGGGCGCTGCGGGCGGAGGTGGGCAAGCCGCTCGTGCTCTTCGAGCTCGGTTACCCGAGCCGGCGCGGGGGGGCCGTCCGGCCCTGGGACGACGCCTCGCCGGCGCCGGCCGATCCGGAGACCCAGCGCCGCGCCTGGGCGGCCATGCGCGGGGCGCTCGAGGGCGAGGGGGCGCTCGGCCCGCGGGGCTGGCTGGACGGGCTCTTCGCCTGGACCTGGTTCGGTCCCGGGGGCGTCCACGACCGCCACTACACGGTGCGCGGCAAGCCCGCCGAGGCGGAGCTCCGGGCGCTGTTGCGTGCCGCCTCCCGGTAGGGAGCGTGTCGCGCATGGGAGCACCCTGCGGGCGTGCTCAGCGACCGACCTGCGTCGAGGCCTGAAGGGCGTCGTGGCGGGCGAAGCCGTCGCGCACCCCCGCGGCGACGGCCTCCCGCAGGGCGCGTGGGTCGGCGCCGTGCGGCGCGAGGTCGACGCAGACCCGGTAGCGCCCCTGCACGCAGAGCCCATCGCGGAGCCACGCGGCCACCCGCTCCACGGCCGGCCGCTCCGGCGCGCCCGTGGTCGCCGTCGGCCCGACGATCACCGGCACCCCCGCCGCGTTCTCCACCTGCGCGGCGAGCGCCCCGTAGGCCGCCCGCATGGCCTCCTCGTCCGCCTCGCTCCCCAGCGCGCTGCCGTCGAAGCCGAACACGAGCACGTCCGGCCACTCGGTGACCGCCTCCTCGATCCGCGCTCGCGTCCCCGCCACCTCTTCGTGCGCCCGGAGGCGGAGCTGGTAGCGCGCGCCTTCGGGCGCGTCCTCGGCGCGGAGGACGCTCAGCGCGCCCGCCCCGACCACCGGCACGCCCTTGCCGCCCCCGGTGAGGAGCTCCCAGGCGCCCATGATCAGCAGCGGCGCGATCAGCGCGCCGACGAGCCAGTAGCGCTTCCACCAGGGCGGACCGGTCGCGTCGTCCATCAGGCGTCGTACGCGAGCCGGAGCCCGACGTAACACTGGCGCGTCGAGGGCTCGTACCAGTTGCGGAAGGCCGGCCGCGCGATGGCCGGGTCGGTCGCGAAGCTGCCGCCGCGCATGACCTTGTGCGTCGCCTCGAACCAGGGCGTCGAGTAGCCGCGATAGGGGTAGGGCGAGAAGCCCGGGCGCGGCTCGAACCAGTCGGCGGTCCACTCCCAGACGTTGCCGAGGAGGTCGGTCGCCCGCGCGGCGTCGCGCGTCACCGGCGCCGGGCCGTCCGAGCGGAGCGCCAGCGCCTCGCCCCCGCCGAAGCGTCGCGCCGCGTGCTCCCACTCGGCCTCCGTCGGCAGGCGCGCCCCCGGCGTGTGCGCGCTCGCCCAGCGCGCGTAGGCCTCGGCCTCCCACCAGCTCACGCCGTGCACGGGCTCGCGGCCGTCGATGGGCGCCCAGCCTCCGAGGCGTGGCCGGAGCCAGCCCGCGCCGGCCCTCCTCCAGGCGCGCGGCGCCGTCACGCCCGCGCGCGCCTTCCACGCCCAGCCGGCGTCGCTCCAGAGGGCGCGCGTCGCGTAGCCGCCGTCCGCCATGAAGCGGGCCCAGGACGCCGCCGTGACCGGGTGGCCGTCGAGGGCGAAGGGGGCGAGCTCGACCTCCTGCGGTGGGCGCTCGTTGTCGTAGGCGAGGCGACCGGCCGTGCCGAGCCGCACCTGCGCGCCGGGCACGCTCACGCGCGGCGCTGGGCCCGCGTCCTCGAGGGGCGGCGCGTCGAGCTCGCCGGGGGAGCGCGCGCTCCGCACGAGCCCGAGCACGATGGCCATGGTCTCCCGGTGCTGGTGCTCGTGGCAGCAGAGGAACCAGCCGACGTACCCGTCCTCGACCAGGTCCGGCCGCGCGCCTCCGCTCGCCGCCAGGATCGGCCACGCCTCGCGAACCCGCTCGCGCACCGCGTCGAGGTAGGCGAAGAGGGCGCCGCGCTCGAAGCCCTCGGCGCGCTCGGCCTTGGCGCAGCCGTCCTGGGCGAAGCGGCGGGCGTACGGCTTCGAGAGCGAGGGGTCGCCGGCGCAGCGCGCGAGGATCCAGTGCGCCTCCGTGAAGGCGAGGTGCCCGAGGTGCCAGCAGAGCGGGCTGAAGGCCGGGTCGGGCCAGGCTTCGAGCGTCGCGTCGTCGAGGTCGCGGACGAAGGCGAGGGTCTTGGCGCGCGCGGCGTCGAGGTGCGCGAGCACGTCGGTCACGCGAGGGGCTCCCGGTGCGCGCCCCCGGCGTCGAGGCGGAGCAGCGTGCCCGGCGCGATCGGCTCCCAGGGCGCCTCGAAGGGGGGCTCGGAGGCGAGCCAGGCGTCGCCCTCCGCCCGGTGGAGGTAGAGCGTCGGCGCGTCGCCCCGGAGGGCGTGGCGGAGCGCGTAGATCGCGGCGCCGTCGGTCGCGACGAGGGAGAGGAGCGCCTTCCGAGCGGGCGCGATCGCGTCGACCTTCGCGACGACGGCGCGGAGCGCGTCGAGGGGGTCGGAGCCGCCCGCGAGGGCGTCCAGGAAGACGGCGAAGAGGTGCTCGCTGTCCGTGCCGGCGCCGCGGATCGCGCCGTAGGCCGCGTCGGAGAGATCGCGCCGGAGGGCGCGCATGGGGCCGTCGCGGAAGCTGGCGACGAAGCCGTTGTGGCTGAAGGTCCAGGGGCCGTGCGTGAAGGGGGGCGTGTTGGCGATGCCCATGCCGAGACCGGGCGTGGCGCTCCGCGCGTTCGCGATCAGGCAGCGCGTCGCGAGCCGGGGCGCGAGCTCGGGGAGGTTCTCGTCGGCCCACATGGGGAGCGGGCTCCGGTAGCGCGCCGGCTCGGCGTGGCCCTCCACGTACCAGGCGACGCCGAAGCCGTCGGCGTTGAGGAGCGCCGTCTCCATCTCCTTCGGCGCGTAGCTCTGCACCTCGAGCGAGTGGGCGGGGGCGCGGAGCAGCGCGTCGAGGGAGCGGGGGCGGCCGAGGTAGCCGAGGTGGCGACACATGCCCGCTCACCGATAGCATGGCCGGCGCGGGGGGGGCTGCCGGAGCGTGGGGGATCGTCTCGCGCCCGTCCGTTCGCCCGTCCGTTCGCCCGTTCGCCCGCCCTTCTCGCGCTCGCCCGGCTCTCGCCGGCCGCCGACGTAATGACTCGCGGGCTCGCGCGTTCTCTCTCGGGTGGAGGGGCGCGTCGCTCCGCTCCTCGCGTCTCCTTCCCGCGTCTCCTCTTCACCGCGCTTCGCCGCGCCGTCTGCCACGGAAACGCAACGAACCATCGGGCCCCGCTTGTGACCACCGACCCCCGCGCCTATGAGCCCCCCATGGAGAACGCCTCCACCGACGCCGACCCCATCGACCCCGCTCCCATCGAGGCGCGCCTGCGCGTCGACGTCTTCGTGCAGCCCGGGGAGGGCTCGAGCCTCGCCGCGGACGTGCGCGCCGGCCTGGCCGAGCGCCCCCGGCGCATCCCCCCGAAGCACTTCTACGACGCCCGCGGCGCGCGCCTCTTCGACGCGATCTGCGACACGCCCGAGTACTACCCGACGCGCACCGAGCAGGCGCTCCTCGAGGCGATCGTCGACGACCTCCTCGAGGAGGTCGACCCGACCATGCTCGTCGAGCTCGGGAGCGGCGCCGCGCGCAAGACGCGCACGCTGATCGAGGCCATGCTCCGGCGCGGCGCGGCCACCTACGTGCCGATCGACGTGAGCGAGGAGATGCTCCGGCGGAGCGCCCGCACGCTCCTCGCCGACTACCCGACGCTGCGCATCCACGGCCTCGTCGCCGACTACGACCGCCACCTCGGCCACATGCCCGACGGCGGGCGCCACCTGATCGCCTTCCTCGGCAGCACCATCGGCAACTTCACGCACGAGTCGGGGGCGCGCTTCCTCGGCAAGATCGCCGAGTCCATGGGCGAGGGGGATCGGCTGCTCCTCGGCCTCGACCAGGTGAAGGACCCGGCCGTGCTCCACGCGGCCTACAACGACGCCGAGGGCCTGACCGCTGCGTTCAACAAGAACGTGCTCCGGGTGATGAACGCGCAGCTCGACGCGGACTTCCCGGAGGACGGCTTCGAGCACGTCGCCTTCTACGACGCGGAGAAGCAGCAGGTGGAGATGCACCTCGAGGCGATGCGCCCGATGGAGGTGCGCGTCGCGGCGCTCGAGCTGACGCTCGCCTTCGAGGAGGGGGAGCGCATCCACACGGAGATCAGCCGGAAGTTCACGCGCGAGAGCGCCGAGCGGCTGCTCGCCGACGCGGGGCTCGCGCTCGAGCGCTGGGACCTCTCGGAGGACGGCTACTTCGCGCTGGCCACGGCCCGCGGCGCGTAGGAGCGCGTCGACCGGCCCGTTCGCCCCCACGCCCCTGCTGCCGAGCGCGAGCCCCCCTCGTGCTCCTCCTGCCTGTGCTCATCGCGCGCCCGGGTCGGGCTCCGTGCTCCCGGCCCGGACGGCCCGCCTCTGCCCCGTTCGAGGGAAGCTCTTCGGGGCGCGGCGCGGGCTTCGTGCTCCCGACCCGGGCGGCCCGCCTCTGCCCCGTTCGAGGGAAGCTTTTCGGGGCGCGGCGCGGTAGGTCGGGGGCATGGGCAGCTTCTTCACGAACGTCCAGGTGCGGACCGACGAGGCCGGGCGCGCGGCGCTCGTCGACGCGCTCCGAGAGAGCCTCGAGGCGGAGGGGCTCGAGGCGGTCCCGGCCGAGAGCCCGCTCGAGCCGGACCGGACGATCGTGATCCGGCCCGTGGACGCTGGCGGCTGGGTCGCCGTCTACGACAGCCGGAGCGAGGCGCAGGATCCGGCCACGCTCGACGCGCTGGCGACGGTCGCGACGGAGGCGACCGGCGGGGCGGCCTTCTGGGCGCTCGTGTACGACAGCGACGTCCTCGCGCTCGGGCTCTTCGTCGCGGGCGTGCGGCGCGATGGCTTCGACTCGTCGCCCGGGTATTTCGGCGAGGCGGTCCCGGCCGAGCAGCGCGAGGCGCTCGCCGGGGACGCGGCGGCCTGGGCGGAGGCGCTCGGCGTGGACGAGGCGGCGGTCGCGGAGGTCTTGGGGCGGGAGGACGCCTTCGCGGAGGAGACGCTCCAGCGGCTGGCCGAGCTGCTCGGCGTGGAGCCGGGGCGGGCGGGCGTGGGTCTCCGCTACCTCGGGGAGGTGGAGCGCGAGGACGCGGCGAACGTCGTCCTCCGCTTCCGCGCCCGTGAGCGCCCGGCGTGGGAGGCGGGCGCCGAGGGGCCGGTCGCGCTCGGGCCGCGCCCTGGCTTCGAGGCGCCGCTCGTGGCGGCCGTGGGGGACCCGCTCCTGGCGACGCTCCCGACGGCGAACCAGGGGGGCGCGGGCGTGGGGCTCCGGGCGATCGTCTATGGGAGCGCGCTCGAGCGCGGGCTCCTGGAGGTCGAGGCGCTCGAGCTGGTCGTGGGCTCGCCGCGGGACGCGGGCTTCGAGCGGGTGGCGCGGACGCCGGAGCCGATCGCGAGCGAGGGCGGCCGGCGTGGGCTGCTCGCCGAGTGGAGGAGGCAGCCGATCCCCGCCGGGCCCGGGGCGGCGCAGCCGAGCGACGCGGCCGACTGGCCGGCGTTCCTCCAGGCGCAGCAGCGGGCGGCGCTCCACCTGAGCGTGCGGGGGCGAGTCGTCGGGGCCGGCGAGGGGTCGCTCGTCGTGCTGCTCGAGTCGCCCGCCGAGCCGCCGTCCCAAGTCGCCGCGCGCTACCGGGTGCGCGTGGACGCGCCGCTCTGGGAGCCGCTCCGCTTCGCGCCGCCGCCGACCCCGATGAGCCCCCGCTCGATGCTCCTCCGGCGCCTCTCGGGGGAGCGCCACCGGGTGCTCCTCGCCGCGCTCTCGCCCGAGGCGCGCGAGCGCGTGTCGGCGGACGCGCTCGAGCGCTTCGGCGGGCTCCTCGAGAGGGCGAGCCTCGACGGGGGGCTGACGGTGAGCGCGATCTGGGCGGACCCGTCGCGTCGGCCGAAGGTGAGCCAGCACCGGCGCTGGCCGATCCGCGGGTTGGCGAAGAAGCTCGCCCAGTGCGCGGAGCTGAGCGTCGAGGCGCGGGCCGAGGCGGAGGGTGACGCGAACGCGCCGCTGACGTCCGAGCAGCTCGTGCAGCGGGTCGCGGAGGGGGTGGGCGGCTCCCGCGCGCGGGCCACGCTGGCGCTCGGCTCCGGCATGCCGTTCGGGGGGGCGCCCGCCGAGGAGCGCGCGTGGGTGCTCGGCGTGTCCGTCGGCGCGGGGGCCCTGCCGGCCGCGCACGCCGCGCTCGAGGCGTGGCTCGACGCGCTCGCGGCGGACGAGGCGCTGCTCCAGGCGACGCTCTCGCCGGCCGGCTGGGCGCCGAACGCCACGCTCGCCTCGACTCCCTACGAGCAGGCCTGCGGGATCCACCAGGGCGGCTGCGATCGCGCATACTGCGCGCGCTGGCTGCGCTGGCCGGGGCGAGACCGGCTGGTGCTCGGCGCCGGGCTGTTCGCCGAGCTGGACCGGGAGGCCCTCGAGGCCGTCGCGGAGGTCGAGGCGCGGGCGCTCGGGGGCGCGCGCGTGACGAAGCGCGAGGGCGTGACGCGGAGCGCCTGGGAGGAGGCCCTCGCGCCGATTCTCCCGAGCGCCGAGGACGCGCGCGCCTCCCGTGGACGGGTCGGCTGACCGCGCGAAACTGAACTTGACGTCAAGTTCAGTTTCGCCAGAGGCTCTCCCGCCGCGCCCTGGGGCCCCTTCCCACGCAAGCCCTCGTCATCATGGGGCATTTCCCCCTCGCCCCCGCCCCTCCCCGGCGGCCCCACACCCCTCCGGTGTCCGCAGGACGCGTGGTGGTGTCCGCAGGACGCGTGGTGGTGTCCGCAGGACGCGTGGTGGTGTCCGCAGGACGCGTGGCGGC
>PABA01000188.1 GCA_002699025.1 Sandaracinus sp.
CGCCCCCCGCTCGCCCACGCGAGCCCGAGTCCCCCGATCCCCCCGCGCGGAGCGCGGTCGTCGCCGAAGGCGGCGAAACCCCGTCCCCCCGCGCGAAGCGCGAAGCGCGAAGCGCGAAGCGCGTGCCAGCTCACGCTCGGTGGTCGCTGGGCGACGCCGAGCGTGCTAACGGTCGCCCATGGTGGACGAGCACCTCTCGGTCGGCCCCGCCGGGCCCACCTTCCACGGTCAGACCCTCGAGCAGCACCTGCTCGCCATGCAGCGCAAGGCGAGCGGCGCGACCGGCGACTTCACGGGGCTCTTCCAGCAGCTCTCGCTCGCCGCGAAGATCATCGCGAGCCAGGTCTCCAAGGCGGGCCTCGCGAACATCCTCGGGCTCACGGGCCAGGTGAACGTGCAGGGCGAGGAGGTCCAGAAGCTCGACATCTTCGCCAACAACACGATCGTGCGCTGCGTCCAGCAGGGCGGCCACGTCTGCGTGATGGGCAGCGAGGAGATCGCCGAGCCGATCCCGGTGCCGCCCCAGTACCCGAAGGGCAAGTACGTCCTCCAGTTCGACCCGCTCGACGGCTCGGGGAACATCGACATCAACGCCTCCATCGGCACGATCTTCTCGATCCACCGGCGCAAGACGGCGGGCAACGGGCCGGGCACGCTCGAGGACTGCCTCCAGCCGGGCGACGACATCGTCGCCGCCGGCTACGTGATCTACGGCTCGTCGAACATGTTCGTGTACAGCGCCGGCGAGGGCGTGCACGGCTTCACCTTCGATCCGGCCATCGGCGAGTTCTTCCTCTCGCACGAGAACCTCCGCATCCCGAAGCGCGGCGACTGCTACTCGGTGAACGAGGGCAACCGCCACAAGTGGGAAGACGGCGTCCAGCGCTGGGCCGACTGGATCAAGAAGCCGGATGGCGAGCGGAAGGCCTACAAGCTCCGCTACATCGGCGCGATGGTCGCCGACTTCCACCGGACCCTGCTCCGCGGCGGCATCTTCGCCTACCCGGCCGATCGGAAGAACACCTCGGGCAAGCTGCGCCTCCTCTACGAGGCGTCGCCGCTGGCCTTCGTCTGCGAGCAGGCGGGCGGGGCCGCGTCGGATGGCGCGCGGCGGATCATGGAGATCCAGCCGACGGAGCTGCACCAGCGGACGCCGCTCTACATCGGCAGCCCCGAGGACGTGGCCGACGCCGTCCGCTTCGTCGGCGGCTGAGCGTCGGCGGAACGGGACCGGTCGGCGGGCCGGCTCGGCGGAGCGGGGGCTCGGCGATCGCTCAGCGGCCGGGCTCGGCCGGGGCTCCGATCGGCGCGGCGGCGCGCGCGAGCGGCCCCTCGGAGGCGCGTCGACCGAGCAGGAGCAGGCCGCCGACGAGGGCTGGCGGCTGCATGGCGAGGTAGCCGAGGAGCGCGACCAGCGCCGCCGGGGTCGCGCCGACGCCGACGAGCGCGAGCAGGGCCACGGCCGTGCCCTCGCGGACGCCGACGCCGCCGACGCTGATCGGCAGGAGCGTCGCGAGGACGATCGCGTTGCCCACGACCAGGAGCGCGAGCGGGGAGGCGGCCACGCCGAGGGCGAGGCCCGTGGCGACGAAGAGGGCGGCGGAGGCGCCGTGCGAGGCGAGGCCGAGGAGCATCAGCCGGAGCACCAGGCCGGCGTCGGGCGGGCGCGTGGCGAGGGCGTCGGCGAGGACCGTGGCGCGGCTGCGGAGGGGGCCGGCGCGACGGGCCAGCGCGCGGAGCCAGGCCGGGCGCGCGAGGAGGGCGAGGCCGGCGAGGGAGGCGAGCCCGAGGGCGCCGGCGAGGGCGAGGCCGGCCGGGCCGAAGAAGCGCGCGAGGCCGAAGGGGAGGAGCGCGAAGGTGACGAGGGCGAGCGCGACGAGGCCGTAGAGCTTCTCGACGAGGACGACGCGGGCGCTCTTGGCGCGCTCGCCGGTGAGGCGGGCGACGTCGACGAGGCGGTAGAGGTCGAGGCCGGTCGTCGAGGGGGTGAAGGCGCCGACGAAGCGGCCGCGGAGGAACGAGCCGAGGAGGGTGGGGAAGGGGAGCTCGAGGCCCTCGTGCGCGAGGAGGAGCTGCCAGCGGCGCACGCTCGCGAGGACGGCGAGCGCCGGGAGCGCGAGGGCGAGCGGGAGCAAGCTCGGGTCGAGGGCGGCGAGGTGCCGGGGGATGTCCGCGACGCCCTCGTGGGTGGCGATCAGAGCGACGACGGCGGCGAGGAGGGCGAGGGTGACGAGGCGCTTGAGGACGAGGGGCACGGCCCTTTCGAGCTACGGGGCCGGCGGCGCTGCGGTCAAAGAATCGGCGCGCGACGCGAGGGCTCCGGGCTCGAGCAGGCGTACGCACGACCACGGGGGACCTGGGCCGTTCGGCTCGTCCCTGGGAGGAAGCGCTCCCTATTCGGTCGCGAGGCGCTCGACGCGGATGCGCTCGAGCGTGGCGCCGGTGGGGGCGCGGAAGGCGAGGCCCACGCGGCCCTCGAGCTCGTCGACGGTGCAGCTCCGCGCGGGCGCCTCCTCGCCCTCGCCCACGCTCAGGGTCAGGCTCGCGCCGCGCCGCACGAGGCGAACCATGCCCGCGTCGTCCGGCCGCTCCAGCGTGCAGAGCGCCGGGCCCACCTCGTCGCCGCGCACGACGACGGGGACGGGCGGCGCGCCGGGCCGCGTGAGCAGGATCTCCACCCCGCGGCCGGGATCGCGGACCTCCAGCTCGAGCGCGAGGTCCGCGAAGCGCAAGGTCGCCAGGTCCGCGCGGGCGCCCTCGGCCTCGGCGGTCAGCGCCGTGGCGCTCACGCTCCAGCGGCCCGGGGCGTCGAGGGCGAGGTCGCTCGGCAGGAGCGTCGCCGGCGGGCTCGTCAGCGGGGTGCGCAGCGCGGGGCGGCGCAGGGACGTGCCGCTCTCGGCGAGCTCGGCGACGAGGCCGTCGGCCAGGGGCACGAGCGCGGTCGCGGCGCGGGTCGCCTCGAGGGCCTCGAAGCGCCCGGTGCCCGGGTCGAGGCGGAGCGCGATCGGCTCCCCGCTCGGGTCCCGGCCCGTGAGGAGCGCGCGCCCGTCCGGGAGGGCGGCGGCGCGGAGAGCGTGGAGCTCGGCCAGGCGCGCGGCGTCGAGCGCGTCGACGGCCCACTCGGTGCCGAGGCCCGTGCTCGAGGCCCGGACCAGGGCGAGCGTCGGCGGGCGCCCTTCCGCCGCGTCCATGACCACCAGCGCGCGGGCGCCGGGGAGCGCGACGGCGCCCACCACGGCCGTGGGCGCGGGGCCGAGCGACGCCTCGGGGAGATCGAAGAAGGTGCCCGAGGACGCGTCCCAGGTCGTGAGCTGCGGCGGCGTGGCCCCGCCCGCGCCCGTGCCGCCGACGACGAGGACGCTGCCGTCGTCGAGGGTCAGCACGTGCGGCGCGAGGCGCGCGTTGGGCAGCTCACCGGTCGGGGCGACCGCGCCGCTCGAGGGCTCGAGGAGCTCGGCCGTCGCGAGGGGCGCGGACTCGGCGCTGACGCGACCGCCGACGAGCAGCACGCGACCGTCCGGGAGGCGGGTGGCGCCGAGCTCGCGGCGCGGCGTCGCCAAGGTGCCGCCCGCGCGGAGCTCGCCCGCGGCGACGTCCCAGCGCGCCCAGGTGTCGTGCGCCGGGCCCGTCGCGCCGAGGGCGCCGCCGAGGATCAGCACGGCGTCGTCGGTGGGCACGAGGACGTGGCCCGTGCGGCGCACCTCGAGCCCGCCGAGCACCTCGCCGAGGCGCGCGCCGGGCCCGAGGCGCACCAGGCGGCGGGTGCCGAGCTCACCCTCGAGCCCGCCGGCGAGGAGCAGGCCGCCGCCGGGGAGGGGGGCGGCCGCGCCGCCGAGGTCCGTGAGCGCCGGATCGGCGAGGGGGCAGGAGCGATCCTCGGGCAGAAGGAGCAGCGGGCCGCGGAGGTCGGTGCTCGGCAGCACGCGGGCCGCGAGGCCGGTCCAGCCCGGCGCCCGCGCGCGGAAGGTCACGATCTCCGTGTCGGCCGGGAAGCGATCGATGCGCGCGGGCTCGGCCTGGGGGCGCAGGAGGTCGATGGTGCGCGCGTCGCTCGGCGGGAAGTCGCCGAGCGCCTCGACGACGATCTCCGTGATCGGCTGCGCCGGCCGGCAGCGCTCCGAGTCCGGCAGGCGCAGCGTGAGGCCGGCGATGCGCACGTCCGGCTCCCGCCCACAGGCCGTCGCCAGTAGGGCGAGGACGAGGCCGACGAGGTGCCCGCGCGTTCGCCCCGCGCGCCCGGCGCGGACCCGGGGATTCCCGGGCGGCGGCACGAGGAACGAGCGGAGGCGAGGGCGCACGCGGTATCCTTTCCATGGATGGTCGCGCCGAAGCAATCCAGTCGCAGTGTGACGCCCTTCGGAAGCTACCTGCTCGACGAGCTCATCGCCGAGGGCGGCATGGCGCGGGTCTACCGGGCGCGGCTCCGGGGCGTGGGCGGCTTCGAGAAGCCGCTGGTGGTCAAGCAGGTCCGGCCCGAGCTCGCGCGGGATCCGCGCTTCGTCGAGATGTTCGTCCAGGAGGCGAACACGCTGGTGCGGCTGAGCCACCCGCACATCGTGCCCGTCTACGAGCTGGGCGTCGTCGACGGCATCTACTTCCTGGCCATGGAGCTGGTCGACGGGGCGACGCTCTCGGCCATCCTCAAGGACGGGCCGCTGCCGCCGCCGCTCGTCGCGCGCCTCGCCTCGCAGATCGCCGGCGCGCTGCAGCATGCGCACGAGCGCTTCGGTCTGGTGCACCGGGACGTGACGCCGCGGAACGTGCTCGTCGACGAGGCCGGGCACGTGCGCTTGGTCGACTTCGGGATCGCGACGCCGGCCGAGGGCGACGGCGGGGAGGTCTTCGGCTCGCCGGGCTACATGTCGCCGGAGCAGCTCCGCGGGGAGCCGCTCGGGCCGGCCAGCGATCTCTTCTCGCTCGGGGCCGTGCTCTGGCAATGCCTCGTCGGCGAGGCGGCCTTCCTGCGCGAGGGCGCGGCGGGCGCGCGGGCGGCGGTGCTCGAGCGGGAGGCGCCGCCCTTGCCGGAGACGGTGCCGGCGCCGCTCCGCGAGCTGGTGATGGCGCTCCTGGCGCGGGAGCCGGCGGCGCGCCCGGCGAGCGCGGCCGAGGTGGGGCGGCGCATGCGCACCTGGCTGGCGAGCGAGAAGCCGGAGGGCGTGGCGGACGAGCTGGGCGCGCGGGCGGCGGAGGCGGCGGCGCGGCTGGCGGCGCCGGGCGGGCCGGTGACGGTCACCTCCAAGAAGGATCCGGGCCAGGAGGTGCAGACCCTGGCGACGGCGTCGGTGCTCTCGCGGGCGCGGGAGGTCGAGCCGGAGGAGGGGACGGCGCCGGTCGAGGCGGCGGCGAAGGAGCCGCGCGCGGACGGTGCGGACGGGGAGGCCGAGCCGGGGACCGTGCGCTTGCCCGGGCGCGGCGGCGCGCGGGACGAGGAGCCGGGGACGGTGCGACTCGCCGGGCGCGGTGCGGCTCGGGAGGAACCCCCGGCCTCCGACGCGCCGGTCGGGTCGGGGGCCGGACGCGCCGACGCGGCCGACGCCGAGCTCGATGGTGAGGAGCGGGGCGCGGCCGGCGAGAGCCCGGCCCCGATGGGGGAGGCGCCGGCCTCGGGCTCGCGAAGCTCGGAGGAGACGCCCGAGGCGATCGGGAACCGGGACACGGGGCGAGACACGGAGCGACGAGGTGCGGCCGTCGCGGCAGCCCCACGCGAGGCGCCCTCGGCGCTTCGGCGGGGCCTGCCCTTGCTCCTCGCGCTCGCCGCGGGCGCGGCGCTCGCGTGGGTCCTGGTGCGGCCGCCGGCGCCGTCCCCGGGGCGAGCCGAGCCGGGCGCCGGCGAGACCGAGGCGCCGGCCGGGGAGGAGCCGCCGCCCGCGCTCGCTCGTCCGAGCGGCCCGATCGGCGCGGGCGCGGACGAGGGGGGCGAGGCGGCCGAGGCGCCCCCGACCAGGGTCGAGGAGGAGCGGCCGGCGACGATGGAGGCGAGCGCGATGGATCGACCGAGCGGCATGCGCGCCGTCGCGCCGGGCGGCCGCGCACACGTCACCGTCAGCGCGACCCCCTGGGCGTCGGCGCGGCTGGACGGGCGCGCGCTCGGGAACACGCCGATCCGGCGCGAGGCGGCGAGCGCAGGGGAGCACGTGCTCGTGCTCGAGAACCCGCCCCTCGGGCGCCGGGTGGAGGTGCGCTTCGACGCCGCGCCCGGTCAGGCCATCCGCGTCTTCGCGGACCTCTCGGTGGACCCCCCGGTCACCCGCGTCCGCTAGCCCAGCGGACGACCCGTGCCCGTGCCCATGCCCATGCCCGTGCCCGCAGGCTCGGAGGGAGCTCGAACCCGCAAGGCGAGCGAACCCTCGCGCTCGCACGCCCCCTCGCCCCCATCGTGACCCGCGGCTGGGGTTGGGGGATCGCTCGTCTCGCCGCGTCGAGCGCTTCGGGCCCGGGGCGGGCAAGGGCAAGGAACCACCTGCGGCGGTCCGCTCCTCCGACTCCGGGTGGGCAGAGGCAAGGGCAGGGAACCACCTGCGGCGGTCCGCTCCTCCGACCCCGAACGAGCACGACCACGGACCCGGCCGCCCCCTTCGGCGGTCAGGGGCGCGGGGTCAGATTGAACGGGACGCTGACCTCGACGCAGTTGCCGTCGACGCTCGGGAAGCGCCAGCTCTGGGCGAGGCGCCGCACGCACCCGAAGACCTCGTTGTCCCGCAGCGAGCCGCCCACCCGGACGGAGTCCACGCTGCCGTCGCTGCCGATCCGCAGCCGCACGTTCACCGTGCCCTGCAGGATGTTGTTCACCTTCAGGCGCCGCTCGTAGCAGGCCCGCACCTGCGGGTTCTGGCGCGCCACGACCTGCCGGATGGCGGAGGGGTCGATGTTGCCCGTGCACTCGCGCGGGCGGCGCCGCATCGTGCTCATCGCCGTCTCCTCCTCGGGGGGGCCCGTGTCCGGCTGCCCGGCGTCCGGCTCCTCCTCGGGGATCTCCAGCTCCGGCACCATCACGTTGGTGCGCTGCGGCGGCCCGGCGTCGGGCGTCACCTGGGCGACCGGATCGCTCTCGCCGCCCTCGTCGCTTTGGCTGAAGAAGTAGATGGCGCCCGCCCCGAGCAGGAGCAGGAGCCCGATGAGCGCGTAGCGCATCCCCCCGCCCGACGTGGGCGGCGGCGGCGTCGATTCCGTCACGAGGTCGTCCCCTTGTTCCGGCGCATCTTGTCCCGGTGCTTCTCGTCCCGGTGCATCACGGTGTCTGGATGGTCACGGTGTCTGGATGGGATGAGCGGAGGCGGCCATGGAGCATGGCGCGCACCCTGCTGGGACCCCCGAAACCCGCGCCACCTTAGCAGATTCCCTCCGAGCCCAAGAAGGAATGGTGTGAGGGGATTTTTCTGTCGAGGATGCGCGCTCGTCCGGGCCCTGCGTCTCGATGCTTCTCCGGGGCCTCGTCTCAGAGGATCGAGCCGGAGACCCGCACCCGCATGCGCACCTGCACCGCCACGCCGCCGGCGGGCCAGGCCTGGCCCGGCTCGAGGTCCACGGGCGTCCGCACGAAGAACCGGAAGCGGTGCGAGGTGGTCTCGAAGTACTCGGTGAACGCCGTCCGCCCGGCCTCGTCCAGGATCACCCCGCCTTCGCCGGTCTCCATCGCCGCGAGCGCGGGCAGCGTACCGAGGCGCGTCACGCCCGGGCTCCCCACGTCGACGGCCGCCGCGGGCCCCCAGAAGATCTCGATGTCGGACGTCGGGAGCGTCAGCGTGTTGGTCTCCACGAGGTAGTCGATCTCGAGGATCTCGATGGTGTCGATCGAGGAGAAGAGGTCCGACACGTCGCCGGCCTCCTCGTCGATGTCCACGTCGCCGACGTCGAAGGTGAGCGTCTGCGGCGCGGGGTCGCAGAGGTCGGCCTCGCACGTGACGGGCACCTCGGCGCTGGTGGGGCACATGCCCATCGGCCCGCAGGGGAGCGAGGCGATCGAGTCGCCGTCGCGGAGCTCGGAGGGGAGGGCCAGGTCGGCGGCGTCGAGCTCCACGCCCACGCCCACGGCGAAGGTGGCCGTGGCGCTGTCGCCGCAGCTGGCGGCGAGGGCGGCGAGGAGCAAGGGCAGAAGGGCGCGAGCGGGGCGCTGCATGGGGGAAGCCTATCAGCCGGGACCGACTCCGGGCACCGCCGGCGGCACCGCCCCCCGGGTCCCCGCCGCGCTCGCCGCGCTCGCGGCGATCCGCCATCCGCGCTCCGCGGGGCCGTCACTCCTGGAGCGTGTCGCCCGAGTCGACCTCGAGGACGAAGCGCTGCCCCGGATCCGGCCGGAGGCCGAGGCCGAGGCCGAGCGCTCCGGCCGCCAGCGCCACGGCCGCCGCCGTCCAGGGCTCCCAGCGCCGGTACCAGGGCCGCGGCGGGGGCGGCGGTCGCTCGTTCGGGAGCGCGTCCCGCCAGCGCCGGGCGGCGGCGAGCGCCCCCGCCTCGACCCGCCCCTCGGGCTCGCCCCAGCCCTCGCCCTCGAGCCGCGCCGGCCCCGCGCAGCCCTCCGCGTCGCAGCGGACGAGCAGCGCCCGATCCCGCGGCCCACGGCCCGCCTCGAGCCACCAGAGCGTCTGCCCCGGCGCGAGCGCCCGGGCCGCCTCCCGCGGGCCCGCGGCCCGGGCCAGGGCGCCGCGCCGCCGCGCCCCCTCCGTCGGCGCCAAGCGCACCTCCATCGGCGCCCGCGCCCCCTCGAGCAGGTCGAAGGCCGCCCCCCAGGGACGCCGCCCCGGCGCCTCGACCCGGACGAGGTGCCGCCCGACCGGCGCCTCGAAGCTCGCCGGCGCCGGGCCGACGAGCCGCCCGTCCAGGAAGACCCGCGCCCCCGGCGCGTCGCACTCCACCCGCTGCGCCCCGACGGGCCCGGTCGCCACCCGTGTCGCCAGCGCGCTCGCCCGCTCCACGATCGCCGGCGCCGCCTCCGCCGCGCGGATCACCCGGCTCGGGTCCAGGGTGGCCACTCGCCGGAACGCCTCGTCCGAGAGCGCCCGGAGCCCGGCCTGGGCCGCCACCACGCCGAGCACGGCCTCCACCTCCGCCAGCCAGCGCGCCGCCCCCGGCACGTCCGCGTGGGCCTCCGCCTCGCGCCGCGCCTCCGTCAGCAGCGTCAGCGCCTCGCCCTCCGCGAGCTGCCCCGCGGCCCGGCGCGCCTCGGCGACCCGCTCCTCCACGGCCCGGAGCGCCGCGAGCCGACCCCGCGCGATCCCCCCCGGCCCCTCGAGGGCGAGCTCCTCCGCCGGGGTGGCCCCACGCGCCTCCGCCCGGGCCCGCCAGCGCGCCGCCGCCTCGGCGGGCCCCTCCACCCGCACGACCGGCGCAGTCTGGGCCGACGCCCCCGACGCCATCGCCGTCAGGAGCAGGAGCGCGAGCCGTCCTCCCATCGCCCCCGAGCCTACACCGGGCGCCCTCCGCGCACCCCTCGTGACCACCCACTCGGCGTGGTTTGCCCCGCGCCACCCCGTCATCTATGGTTCGCGCCCGCTCGTGGCCGGCGGACCCCCCGGGGGTCCCCCACCACACGTCTTCCACACGCCTTGCGGCGGTCGCGCTCCCGCGACGACCCGGCCGCACCCGAGACCCGGCGTTCGCATGCTCGACAAGCTCGCCAACCGTTTCCAGACCTACGTGCTCGTGGCGCTCGTCACGCTCCTGAGCGCGGTCTTCATCCTCCAGTTCGGCGGCCCGCAGGCCGAGGGCTGCACCTCCGGGGGCAGCTCCTACGCGGCCAAGGTCGACGGCGAGACCATCAGCGCCGGCGAGTTCCGCTCGATCTACTACCTGCTCGGCTTCAACCGCGCGCCCGCCGACCAGCAGCGCCGCGAGCGGCTCTGGGACGCCGTGCTCGGCGGCCTCATCGAGCGCGCCCTGCTCGCCCAGGAGGCGCGTCGGCTCGGTTACCAGGTCGACGAGGAGAGCGTCATGCGGCGCCTCGCCGAGGAGGGGACCATCCGCGTCTCCCTCGGCATCGACTCCACCTACCCGGGCGGGGAGCTCGACGTGAGCGGCCGGCTCGAGGATCGCGACGGCAACTTCGACCTCGAGCGCGCCCGCAACTTCATCCAGCACGACCTCCGCCGCAGCGTCGGTGAGTTCACGGTCGCGCAGATGGAGGAGGAGCTCGCCGAGCGCATGCGCCAGACGGTCCTCGCCGGCGTCGAGGTGAGCGAGTCGGAGGTCTGGGACGCCTACGTGCGCGAGCGCGACCGGGCTCGGATCGAGTACGTGCGCTTCAGCCCGAGCTACTACCGCGAGCAGCTCGAGGCGACCGACGAGGCGCTGGCCGCCTGGATGGACGCGCATCCGGAGGAGGTCGACCGGGAGTACGAGCAGAACCGGCACCGCTACACGGACCTCGAGGAGCAGGTCCGGGCGCGGCACATCCTGATCAAGGCCAGCCAGGACGCGGCCGAGGAGGTGCGCACGGCGGCCCGGCAGCGCGCCGAGAGCCTGCTCCGGCGGGCCCGCGCCGGTGAGGACTTCGAGGCGCTCGCGAGCGAGTTCAGCGAGGACACGGGCAGCGCGCGGCGCGGCGGCGACCTCGGCTACAACCCGCGCGGCCGCATGGTGCCGCCCTTCGACGAGGCCCAGTTCGGCCTCGAGGTCGGCGCGATCTCCGACCTCGTCGAGACCCGCTTCGGCTTCCACATCATCAAGGTGGTCGGCAAGCGCGAGGGCGACGTCCCCGAGGAGGAGGCCAAGCGCGAGCTGGCCGAGCGCCTCTTCCGCGAGGACCGGGCCGGGGAGCTGGCGCGGGAGGCGGCGACGGAGGCCCTGGCGCAGCTCCAGGGCGGCATGAGCATGGAGGACCTCGACGACTGGCTGCTTCGCCGCGAGCGCGGCGAGGAGGAGCCGGTCGAGGGCGAGGAGCCGGCCGAAGGCGAAGCCGAGGAAGAGGCCGAGCCCGAGGAGGAGCCGGAGCGGAACCCGCTCGCGCCGAAGGTCGAGGAGACGACCCGCTTCGGGCGGACGGACAACCCGATCCGCGGGCCCTTCGACTCCGGGCCCCTCGTGCGCGACGTCTTCTCGCGGAACCTCGAGGATCCGATCCCGGAGGAGCCGCTGCAGCTCGGCAACGACTACGTCATCTACCAGCTCACGGAGCGGAGCGAGGCCACGCGCGAGGAGTACACGGACGAGGTCCGCCAGCGGCTCCGCGAGGGCCTGCTCCGGGCCAAGCGCGACGAGGTGCTGAAGGCCTACGTGCTCGACCTGCGCGACCGGGCGCAGCGCGAGGGGCGCATCCGCATCCGCGCCTTCGAGCTCGAGCTGACGGTCGAGGGCAACGGCGAGGTCACCTCCGATCCGTCGGGCATCGAGTGCGGCAGCGATTGCCTGGCCGCCTACGAGTTCGGCGAGATGGTGCAGCTCACGGCCGAGACCGGCACCGGCGCGCGCTTCCTCGGCTGGGATGGCGCCTGCAGCGGCATGGACGAGACCTGCATCGTGACCATGGACCAGGCTCGCACCGTCTCGGCGCGCTTCCGTGGCGGCAGCAGCAGCTCCAGCAGCGACGAGGAAGCGCCCGAGGAGAGCCCCTCCGAGGACGACGCCCCCGCCGACGAGGCCGAGGCCGAGTAGACGGCCTGGCGGGCTTCGCCGCGCACGAACGCGGCGAGGCCCGGGCCCCCACGCTCTGCCCGTGCCCGTGTGCGCAGGTCGACGGGCAGTGGGAGCGGGAACGGACACGACGACGCCTTCGCGGAACGGGTCGGCGCATCGGCCGCGACAGCGTCGCTTCTGGCCGCGAGAGCGGCGAAGCCCGGTCGCCGTGTGACGCGGCCTCCGGTGGCGCCGAGCCCGGATGAGTCACCACGCGGCGTGAGGGCCCGCTGGCGAGCCGAGAACGGCCCGCGTCAGCTCGCGGGAGGCGGCACGCCGCCGCCCGGCGTCACGAAGATCGCGACGTCGTCCCAGAGCCGCTCGAAGGCGCTGCGGTCGAAGCCGCTCCCGGAGCGCAGCCAGTCGGTGTGGCTCGGGTGGTGCTCCGGGTCGTGGAAGTGGCCGATCACGTCGAGGTGGTCCGCCTTGCAGGCGTGCAGCACGGCGCCCCAGACCTGGCTGCGCGTCGGCACCATGCCGTCGCTGTCGTTCGGCGAGGGGAGGCCGCCGTAGGCGCGCACGAGCGCCTCGCGCTGCTGGAGGGCGAGCGGCGGCAGGACGTCCTCGGGCGTCCCCCGGGCGAGGAGGTGGAGGCCCCGGTAGAGCGCGTACTTCGCCTGCTCGAGGGGACGGGCGCCCGTGCGGAAGACGCCCCGGAGGGAGGGGTCGGGGGAGCGCGTGATCACGCTCCCGTAGCGGGTCCCCTCCCGCGGGGGCGCGAGCGCTTCGAAGAGCAGCATGGCCTCGGGCGTGAGCTGGAGGAGGAGGGTCTGGTCGCCCGTGGCCTCGCGGAAGTAGGTCTCGATCTCGCGGCGGCGATCCGGCTGGAAGTCCTTCAGCACGAGCTGGTAGACCTGATCGAGCACGCCGGCCGCCCCCCGGCCGAGCCCGAGCGACTCGCGGCTCGGCAGCACGCCAGCGAGCGCGACGAGGGCGGGCAGCGGCACGGTGCCGAAGCGGATGAGCTCGACCGTGAGCGCCGAGATGGTGCGGAGCAGCTTCTGCCCCTGGAGCCCCGTGAAGAAGGCCGCCGTCGGCGCGCCGAAGTGCGGCGTCGAGACGCTGACCACGCTGCGCACCCGCGAAGCCCAGCGCTCGACGGGGAGCTCCGTCGGCAGGCGCACGCCGGGCGTGGTGAGCAGGCGCGCGTCGAGGCCGCCGGTGGAGTGGCCGATGAGGATCAGCGAGTCGTCCTCGTCGGCGACGTCGGCGATGGTCTCGAGGAGCACGACGGCGCGCCGGGCGAGCGACGCCGTGGGGAGCGTCGGCACGTGGTGGATCTCGGGGCGCGTGCGGCGCGCCGCCATCGCGACCAGGAGGTGGTCGCGCACGTGCATCCAGTAGCGGAAGTCGCCGAAGTGGGTGAACCCGAAGAAGCCAGGCACCAGGAAGACGCGGGTCCGCGGCATGGCAGCACTCTACCGCAGCGCGGGGACGAGCCGCGGAGGACGGGAACACGCGCCCGCGAACGGAGGGACGGCGGTCACCGGCTCGAGCCACGCTCACCCCACGCTCACCCCACGCTCACCCCACGCTCACCCCATGCACCGCACAGCTCATCCCAGGCACCGCACAGCTCACCCAACGCTCCGGGATCGGGGCGCTCGTCCGACGCGTGGAGACGAGCCTCACGCGAACCTCGGCGGACGGAAAGAGAACGCCGCCCCCCGCGAACGGGGTGACGGCGTCTCCAGCGACCCCGCGCTCGAGGGCGACGGCAGCCTCGCGGCCAGACGAGGCCCTGCACGCTCGCGCGCGCAGGCGGGGTCGGTGACGGCCCGGGCGGGGGACCGTCATCGTATCGAGCGGCGGCGCTACGCGGCGCGCCGGTTCGTGTCGAAGCGGTACCGGTAGATCTCGCCGTGGCGGAACTCCATCCGCACGGCGCCGTCGGACCGCTCCACGATGACCGGTCCCTTGGCGTCGGAGCTGATCTCCTTGGCCTTGTCGACCGCCTTCATGCGGGCGTCGACTTCGGCGACGGTCTCGTGGTCGTGCTCGATGACGAACGTCTTCTTCTCGGTGGAGGTCGAGATGGGCTTGTCCTTTCGTTGGCGGCGCGCGGCCGCTCGTTGTGGGATGCGCCAGAGGCGCGGGCCGGGTGGTCGCGCGCGGGTCGACGCAGGAAGGTCGACCGATCGGCGAGGCAGCCCCGGCCCCTCACTCATGACCCGAGGGCGGGGGCGCGCGCAAGCTCGGCGCACGGTTTCGGTCGATCCTGTCGGGAGAAACGCAGACCCCCGGACGGATTGGTCGCGCGCCCACGCCAGCGCGCGCGATCCTTCGAGCGCATGGCTCGCGTCCCGGGTGGGCGGCGCGCAGCGGGCGCGGCGCGGGCCCCGAGCGGGTCCTCGCGCTCCGTCATGATGTCCGGCTCGGGCGTGCGCTCCGCGGGCTGGTAGGCTGGTCCGGGCGCGCTCGCGCGCGGCCGCGGAGTGGCTCTCCCCTTGCGTGTGCTCTTCGTCTTCTTCGCCCGACCGGCGACCCCCTTCAGCACCTCCGTCGCGGCGCTCGCCGCGGTCGTGCGGCGCTGCGGCCATGTGCCCGAGGCCATCGGTTTCTCCCTGGACGCGACCATCGAGGAGGCCGCGCGCCGGGTGGAGGCGCGCGACGCGGACGTGGTTGCCGTCTCGGCCATGAGCCGCGACTGGCCGGGGGCTCGCGCCCTGCTCGAGCGCCTCCGCCCCGGGCCCTTTCGCGTCGTCGGCGGCTACCACGCCTCGCTCGCCCCCGAGGACGTCGCGCGCTCGGCGGCCGTCGACGCCATCTGCATCGGCGAGGGAGAGCGCCCGCTCGCCGCGCTCCTCGCCGCCCTCGAGCGCGGCGCGCCCCGCGGGCCGCTCCCCGGGCTCTGGCTGCGCGGTCCGAGCGGCGCCTTCGAGGGGCCGCCCCCCGCCGCCGATCCGGAGCCGGACATCGCCGCGCTCCCGCGCTGGGACTACGAGGCGCTCGGTGAGGTCCCGGCGATGCTCGATCGCGGCATCAACACCTTCGGCGCCACGCTCGATCGCTTCCTCCCGGTCCGGGCGAGCCGCGGCTGCCCCTACGCCTGCGCCTACTGCTCGGCGCCGACCTGGGAGCGCGTCGCGGGCTTCGGGCGCGGCGCGAGCGGCGCGGGTCGCCGTCTCCGCGTCGCCTCCCACGACGTCGCCTCCCACAGCGTCGCCTCCCACAGCGTCGCCTCCGACGACGTCCCCTTCCGCAACACCCGCCCCGTCGACCACCTCTGCGACGAGCTCGCCGATCTCCGTGACGCCTACGCCCCGGAGGGCTTCGAGCTCTGGGACGAGCACTTCCCCGTCGACCTGGCCTGGCTCGACGAGCTCGCCGAGCGCTACCCGCGCCGGGTCGGTCTCCCCTTCAAGGTCGAGATGCACCCGAACGCCGCCAGCCGGGCGCGCCTCGAGCGCCTCGCCGCCGCCGGCTGCGTGCTCTTCCACTGCGGCGTCGAGGCCGGGGACGCCGAGCTCCGGCGGCGCACGCTGAATCGGCGCTGCTCGGAGGAGACGCTGCAGCGGGTCTTCGACGACTGCCGCGCGCTCGGCATCGCCACGAGCGCCTCGGTCATGACCGCGCTCCCCGGCGAGACCTACGCGATGGCGCACGCCACGGTCGAGCTCCTCGAGCGGCTTCGCCCGGACAGCTTCATGTGGTCCACCTACATGCCGCTCCCCTTCACGCCCCTCGGTGACGCGGCCATGGCGGGCGGTTGGCCCGGCCCGGCGCGCGAGCGGCTCGGCGATCGCAGCTTCCGCTCCCGGACTCCGCCCGCGATGAGCCCGGACGAGCGGGCGCGCATCCACGAGGAGCTCGCGGCGCTCCAGCGCGCGACCGTGCGCGCCGCCGCCGGGCCGGGGGAGCGGGCGCGCCCCGTGGCGACGCCCGCCGATCGCATGCCGAGCGAGCTCGCCGCGGGCGTGGGCGGAGCGGGTGACGCGACCGACGCGCTGGCGACGCGGCTCGGGCTCGGGCGGCGCGGGGCCCCTCTCGGGCAGACGCCTCGGGTGGAGGGGGCGCGCTGGGACGGGAGCCAGCTCCAGCTGACGCTCCGGAGCGCCGCCTTCCCGCCCCACCGGGTCTTCGTCGGGGAGCGGGGCGCGGGCCCGGCCTTCGTGACGAGCGCGCACCTCCGGCTCTCCCACGCCGGCGCGGAGGCGCCGCGGGCGCTCCGCGACGCGCTCGAGACCCTCGCGGAGCGGCTCGGGGAGGCGCGCCTGGACGAGCTCTGCGCGCTCCTCGAAGGCGCGTCCGTGTAGCGCTCGGCGGCGACGGATGGGGGAGGGCGCGCGCCGTGCTCGCCCCGTGCTCGCCCCGTGCTCTCGCCGGCCATGCGGGCGGCCACGCGGTCACTCGGTCCGTCGGCCACGCGGTCACCCAGGCCGTCGGCCACACGACTGGGACACGACGGGCTCGGGTCGACCCCGCTCAGTCGGGCGCGTCGAGCCAGCGCGGCTCGCGGAGCAGCGCCACGAGCTCGCCGAGCCCGCTCGTGCCGGTCTTCGCGTAGAGCCGCCGGAGGTGCGTCCGGATCGTCGTCTCGCGGATCCCGAGCTGCCGCGCCGTCTCCACCGCCGTCCCGCCCCCCGAGAGCGCCCGCGCCACGCGCAGCTCCGCGTCCGTCAGGCCGAACGCCTCGCGGAGCAGGGCCGCCGAGGGGAGCGGCCGCTCGTCCCCGCCGGAGATCTCGAGCCGCCAGGTGCCGCTCGGCGCCCGCCGCGCCTGGAGGGCCCAGGGTGCGCCCCGGAGGCTCCCGGCGGGCACCGCGACCTCGTTCGGCGCGCTCTCGAGCGCCTCGCCGATCCACGGGCCGAAGCCGTCGTCGCCGCGCAGCGGGAAGCGCCCCGCGAGGCGCGTGGCCCGCTCGTTCAAAGGCCGCGGGGTCGCCGCGTCGTGCTCCAGCGCGAAGAGCGCCACGCCCCGGGCGTTCAGCGCCCGCGCCCGCCGCGCCGCCGCGTCGCGCGCCCGGAGGTGCTCCTGCCGGGCCGCGAGGGCTTCGCAGATCGCCTCCCCCAACGTCAGCTCCGCGTCGGTCGGTGGCCGCTCGGGGCGGTAGCCGGCGGTCACCAGGGCGCAGCGGCGGTTTCCGCGGAGACGGAGGCCGAAGAGCCAGCGCTCGGGCGCGATCTGTCGAAGGAACACCGAGACGCCGTCCCGGTCGAGCGGCTCGTCCTCCGGATCGATGGGCGGGGTGCGGAACGCCCGCTCGAGGTTCGAGAGCTGGTCGTCCGTCGGCGTGCCGTGGAGCACCTCCCAGGGGCCGTCGCCCACGGCCACGCAGACGTGGCGGAGGGCGCCCCGGTGGCGGACGTGCCACACGTCGGCGAAGTCGTCCCAGGAGGTGCCCGGCTCGGCGAGCCGGGCCAGGGCTTCCGAGAGGGAAGTCGGCATGGACGCTTCCGACTTAGGCGTTTCTGAACGCTACGTCATGCCCCAAACAGGGTAGACCTAAAGTGGGGAGTCTGGAATCACTGAGCTTTTTGTCATTCCATGACCCAAATGGGGTACGACGTTCTGATGACGCGGCTCGGGGACGATTCGGGCATCACCATGAGGTGGAGGACATGCAGGCCTTCGCGAGCCTCGAGCCGCTACTCGATCTCCTCTCCGACGCCGTCTTCCTCGTGGACGCCCGTGGTTTCGTGCTCGCCCGAAACGCGAGCGCCCAGGAGCTCGCCGACGAGCGCGACGGCGTCCGGGTGGTCCGCGGGCGCCTCGAGATGACGGATCCGTGCGCGCGGCAGCGCTTCCGGGAGGCCATCGAGGAGCGGGCCGAGGGACGGATCCGCATCAGCGTGCGGCGCAGCGACCCACCGGACGCCTCCCTGGTCATGGCCCGAACGGCGGACGTGCCACCGCGCTGGAGCGTCGTGGTCTCCCGCCCGGACCACCTCCCGCTCCATCTCCGCGGCTGGCTCTGCGAGCAGTTCGGATTCACCCCGGCGGAGGCGCGCCTCGTGGACGCCCTCGTTCGCGGCGAGTCCCTCAAGGAGGCGGCCGCGCGCTTCGGTGTGCGCGAGTCCACGGCCCGCGTGCAGCTGAAGTCGGTCTTCGCCAAGACCAACGTCCGGCGCCAGGCCGAGCTCGTGGCCCACGTCTTCCGCGCGCTCCCCGCCGTGACGCGCCTGTAGGAGCGCGGACCCGGACCGCCCCGGGCGGAGGGCGCGGCCGGGGGATCCGTGACATGCTGCGCGGCCCATGGCGGATCGGCAGCGCATCCTCGAGAAGCACCTCTACAAGCAGATGGGGCAGACCTGTCGCGCGTGGGAGCTGCTCGCGCCGGGCGATCGCGTGATGGTCGCCATGAGCGGGGGCAAGGACAGCTACACGCTGCTCCACCTGCTCCGCAAGCTCGTCCCGCGGCTCCCCTTCGAGGTCGAGCTGGTCGCCGTGCACCTCGACCAGGTGCAGCCCGGCTACGACGGCGCGCCCCTCGAGGGCTGGCTCGAAGCCCAGGAGGGGCTCCGCTACGAGATCCTCCGCGAGGACACCTACTCGGTCGTCACCGATCGGCTCGGCACGGACGGCAGCGCGACCTACTGCTCGCTCTGCTCGCGCCTCCGCCGCGGCATCCTCTACACGGCCGCCGAGCGCCTCGGCTGCACGAAGATCGCCCTCGGTCACCACCGGGACGACGCGCTCGAGACCTTCCTGATGAACCTCTTCTACGCGGGGAAGATGCAGGCGATGCCCGCGGTCTACACGACCGACGACGGCCGCTTCCAGGTCATCCGCCCGCTCATCGAGTGCGACGAGGCGCGCATCGCCGAGTACGCGCAGCTCGTCGGCTTCCCGATCCTCCCCTGCAACCTCTGCGGCTCGCAGGACGGCCTGAAGCGCGACGCCATGGCGCGTCTGCTGAGCGAGCTCGAGGCGGAGCACCCGCACCTCCGCAACGTGATGATGAACGCGCTGCGCAACGTGCGCCCGACGCACCTGCTCGACCCGGACGTGCTCGCGGCCTGGCGGGCTCGGCCGGCGGAGGTGCGGCCGGACGCGCCGCCGGCCCCGACGCGCGCGCACGCCGACGCGAAGCCGGTGCGCGCCGGGGGACCCGCCAAGGCGCGCCTGCCGGTCCTGCGCGACTGACCCCGCCACGACCGGGCTCGTCGTTCGAGCGCCCGAGCGGCGCACCAACGAGCCCCGATCGGGGGGACACTGAAAGGGTACTCGAAGTGCGGGAGCGTTCTTTCGAGTGGCCCACATATCCCAGTTGAGGTAGATCCTCGGGCGATGCGCGGCGCCGCGAACGAAGTCGGTTCGATCCCCGCCGAGGACCTCGCGGTCTCGGCGACGGTGCCCGATTGGAGCCGCGAGGCCGTCTCGCCCCTCGCCTGGGATCCGCCCCGGCAGCTCCTGCGCACGCTCCGCCGCTACGAGGCGCTCCGTGCGCGCGGCGTCCCGCGGGTCGCCCTCGCGCCCATCATCGCCGCCCACCGCGCCTGGAGCGTCGCCGCCGGCTGCGACATCCCGCTCGGCACGGAGATCGGCGGCGGGCTCGTCATGCCGCACTCGGTCGGCATCGTCGTGCACCACCAGGCGAAGCTCGGGCCCAACTGCCTGCTCATGCAGAACGTCACGCTCGGCGTGGGCAACCGGCCCGGCCTGCCGGTGCTCGAGGGGCACGTAGACGTGGGGGCCGGCGCGGTGATCCTCGGCGGCGTGCGCGTCGGCGCCCACGCGCGCATCGGGGCCAACGCGGTGGTCCTCGACGACGTGCCGGCCGGTGCGACGGTCGTGGGCATCCCGGCGCGCGTCGTCCGGCGCCGCTCCGTCTCGGACGACTGACGCGCCAGCCCGAGCGCGGCGCGCCCCTTCCTCGGCGGCGCCCGCTCCCGGGAGGGGGCCTCCCGAGCGGGTCGGGGTCGACGCGGCTCAGGCGAGGAGCCAGAGCACCAGGAGGGCGATCCAGCCGAGCACGACCAGCACGGCCGTGACCAGGCTCGCCACCCGCCAGGGCTTCTTCGCCTTCTCCTCGACGCCGCGCCCGACGAACCAGAAGGTCAGGAGGAAGAGCAGGCCGAGCACCGTCAGCCCGCCCTGCAGGAGCAAGCAGACGAACATCGCCGCGCCGCTCAGGATCGATCCCGCGTCCGCTTCCACCGCGTCCCTCCCTCAGATGCCGTCGTCGTGGATGTCGAGCGTGTTGCCGTCGCTGCCGCCGACCACGAGCTTCAGCTTCACCCGGTCCGGCTCGCGGAGCGCCACCACGCCCTCGACGCTCTCACCGGCGAGCGCGCTCGCCATGATCCCGCGGTTCCACTCCTCGTCCCAGGAGTAGTTGAAGCAGTTGCAGGCCACGCAGCGCTTCTCGAGCCCCTCGAGCACGATGTCCCGCGCCAGGTCCGAGCGGAGCGCGTCGACGAGCGAGGGCATCTTGATGTTCCGCCCCTGGTGCCAGCAGAGGTAGAAGCCGTGGTCGGAGAAGCCGATGAACTTCTGTGGGATCGTGCAGCCGCCCCGCGGCCGGTAGCGCTTGTCCTTGCGCGCGTAGGTGTCGAAGTGCCCGAGGAGCATCTCCCGGTCGTTGAACCAGGTGTTCGTCTCCTTGCACGCCTCCTCGATGCGGACGATCTGCGCGTGCGCCGCCCGCGACTCCTCGGGCGTCATCTGCAGGTGCGCCGTCTCCGGGACGACCTCGACGTGGCTGAAGCCGCAGTAGGCGTACTTGTAGCCGCCGATCTCCTGGATGGTGCGGAAGCTGTCCCAGAGGACGTCGTAGTTGTCCCGCTGCATCACCGTGTTGGTGCCCCACTGCACGTCGGACTTCTCGGTGAGCAGGCGGATGGTCTGCATGGTGCGCTTCCAGGTGCCCTGGCGCGCGCGGATCCGGTCGTGGGCCGCCTCGGTGCCGTCGACGCTGATGGTCAGGCAGTCGAGCTGGGAGAGGAGCTCGAGGTGCTTCTCCTTCACGAGCGTCCCGTTGGTCACCATCTGGACCTTCACGCCGAGCGAGAAGGCGTGCTCGAGGAGCGGGATGATCTTCGGGTGCACGAAGGGCTCGCCGCCGGAGAAGCTGATCGTCTCGACGCCGACCGCGGCCGCCTCGCTCATCACCTGCTTGCACCAGTCGGCGTCCATGAAGAGCGTCTCGCTCGGGCGCCGGCACATCTGGCACTTGAGGTTGCAGTACTCGCTGAGCGCGATGTCCATGCGCTCGAAGCTCGAGAAGAGCACCTCGCCGCCGCAGGCCGGGCAGGCGACGGGCTCGAGGGCCTCGCGGCCGCTCATGCGGTGGGCGACCGGCTCGCCGCAGCTCGGGCAGGGCTTCTCCTGCGGGCGCCTCACGCGGCTCTCGGGCACGGCGCCGTCGACGGGGGCGTTCACGGCGCCACCTCGCCAGCGACCTCGCCATGGGCCTCGAGGAGCTCGGCGCGCGGCGGCGCGTAGACCACCTCGCCCTCGTGGACGAAGCTCTCGACGTCCGAGCAGGCGGCCAGGCAGCCCGGGCAGCGCTCGGTCAGCGCGAGCGTCTGGAGCTGCTTGTGGTGGATGGAGTGCCAGATGTCCGTGATCTCGTCGCCGGCGATGACGTTGCCCATGCGGTCGTCGTCGCCGCGCATGAAGAAGCACGGGTAGACGTCACCGCGGAAGTCGACGAGGAGGAACTTGCTCGGCAGGTAGCAGCCGCCCGGCGGGATCGGGCGCTTGCCGTAGGCGAGGTAGTCGGGGATCACGCCGAAGAGCGACTCGGTGAAGATGCGGACGCCCTTCTTCGCGGCGTGCTCGTGGACGACCTCGAGGGCGGCGACGATCTTCTCGCGCGGCGTGCGGAGCAGGCTGAAGCGCGGGATGTCCTTGTCCGGGCCGCTGATCTCGGTCTGGAAGGGCTGGAAGCTCACCTCGTCGATGCCGTGCTCGGCGGCGAGGTCGATGAGGTGCGTGAGGTGGTGGAGCGTCTCCTTCATGATGACGCCGCTCACGCCCACGCCGATGCCGCGCTCCCGGCACTTGCGCACGGTTTCGACGGCCTTCGCGTAGGCGTCCTCGCCGCGGAGCTCGTCGTGGATGGCGGGCGGGCCGTCGATGCTGATGTGGAGCTCGACCGAGGGGTAGCCCTCGAGGCGGTCGAGGTGCGCGTCGGTGATCATCGTCCCGTTGGTGACGATGTCCTGCTTGGCGTAGCCGAGGCCGTGCGCGTGCTCGACGAGGTCGAGGAAGTCCTTGCGCATGAAGCTCTCGGCGCCGCAGGGCGTGAAGACCGTCGCCCCGAGGGAGCGGGCCTGCTCGAGCAGCTTCTTGGCCAGGTCGTGCTCGACCCCGTGCTGGCGCAGCTCCCAGACGCTGCACATCTGGCAGCGGAGGTTGCAGTACACGGTGAGCTCGATGGCGATCTCCTCGAGGGGGCGCGTGAGGGCCTTCGAGGGCGCGAGGGGAACGAGCGCGTCCATCGCGGGCCACGGTGCCACAGGCCTGACGCGGCGTCACGCGCGTCTTCCGCTCGCTTCGCTCGCTATCTTTGGCTTACCAGCGGGCCCGTGGGGCCCTCGGCGCTCGCTCCGCTCGCGTCACACAGGCCGGTTCTTCGTGGGTACACGAACGCGGCTCCGTGGGGCCGGGCTACGGGGCGGATGTTGGGGCGCTCCCCTTCGCAGCAGGGTGACTTCGCCGCGTTCGCGGCCGGTGCGCTACCCCGTGCAGCGGCGCGACTTCGCGTCTTCCGCTCGCTGGCGCTCGCTATCTTTGGCTTACCAGCGGGCCCGTGGGGCCCTCGGCGCCACCTGCGG
Source organism: Sandaracinus sp. (assembly GCA_002699025.1). GTDB lineage: Bacteria > Myxococcota_A > Polyangia > Polyangiales > Houyiibacteriaceae > Houyiibacterium > Houyiibacterium oceanicum. Next base: position 22,329 of record PABA01000188.1, read on the forward strand.
TGGCGTCACACG
>PABA01000189.1 GCA_002699025.1 Sandaracinus sp.
ACATCGGGAGGAGTCCTGCGGACACCGGGAGGAGTCCTGCGGACACCGGGAGGAGTCCTGCGGACACCGGGAGGAGTCCTGCGGACACCGGGAGGAGTCCTGCGGACATCGGGGCGTTCGAGCGGGGGGAAGGGAGGCGGCGGTGCGGGGGCGAAATCGACGTGATGTCCGAGGGTTGGCGCTCGGGAGGGGGCGGCGGATCGGGGACGGGTCGAGTCGGAAGTTGAACTTGACGTCGAGTTCAACTTCCGGGCGAGCGAGGGGCCTCGGGCCCGAGTCGGGCGCTCTCGGCCCGCCGCGCTCGCCGTGGGGCGAAGGCGGCCTGCAGAGTGGCGGCGCCCGGGCGCGGCTCGGGCTCGGGACTCGATGCCGAGGCGAACGGGGTCGCGGGGACTACTCGGCCGGGGGGTCGCAGCGGATGAGCGGCTCGCTCCGGTCGCCGAGCTCGAAGGCGCGGTAGCGGTACACGGTCGGCGCGTCGCCGAGCGCCGTGGCCACGAGCACGACGGGGCAGGCGGTGGCGTCGACCTCGACGAAGCTCGCGCCGCTCTCGATGCGCTGCTCGCTCAGGGGCGCCGGCGTCGGGGCCGCGGCGGCGCGTTCTTCGCCGTCCTCGCCTTCCTCGGTGGCAGCCTCGCCCTCGTCGAGGTAGGCCTCGACGACCCGGCGGGCGGCCGGCGCGCAGTAGCTCCGCAGGACCAGCCCCGGGCCCTCCTCGACCTCGAGGTCGACGTGGAGCGGCGCCTCGCCCGTCTCGAAGGGGCCCGCCACGTCGAGGCCCCCGGCGCGCAGGCGCGAGCGCTGGTTGGCGAGCCAGTGGACGCCGTCGGGCGGGTAGGGGCGCTCGGGCACCTCGCCGTTCCCGAGCGGGCCGACGGTGGAGTCGGCCTGGCCCCGGCAGAGGTCGACGGTGAAGGTGAAGCCGCCAGCGAGCTTCTCGCGCATGAGCGCGCTCCCCTGCTCTTCGACGATGGGCCGCGCCCGCTCCTCGACGCCCGCGCCGAAGACGCCGCCGAGCGCGGCCATGAAGCGCGACCAGCCGCCCTGGGGCGCGACGGGCACGGCCCCGGCCGGCTCGATGGTCGCCTCGACGCCCTCCGACGGCGTCACCCAGAGCGAGACCACCCGGGCGCTCTCCACGAAGGCCACGTCGACGCTGCCCTCGAGCGCGATCTCGGCGCGAAAGCGGAGGTGCCCGCGCACGGTGAAGGTCGTGCCCGCCGGGCCCGAGGCGCTCTGCTCGACCCAGCTCCAGCCGGGGCCCGAGAGGCGCATGGCGAGCCGATCGTCCCTTCGCGCGGCCTCGCACTCGTCCACGCGCCAGCGGCCCCCCGCGGGGGAGCGGCCCCCGGCCGGGCCGGGCACGGCGTCGGTGTCGGGGAGCGCCACGTACTGGCCCTCGAGCTGGCCGCAGAGGTGCTGCTCGGCCGTCGCGACGAGGAGCGCGCGCACGTTCTCGTCCTCGGCGGCGGTCCGCGTCGGCGGCTCGAGCGGGGGCGTCGTCGGGCCCCCCTCCTCGGCGCCGCCGCAGGCCGCGATCAGCAGGGCCAGGAGCGCGCGCCTCACGAGCCCCTCCGGCGGCGGCGCAGGGCGAGGGCGAGGAAGGCGCCGTAGAGCGTCGGCGTCGTCGTGTCGCCGAGCCGCACCCAGGGCGTCTGGCCGCGGACGAGCCGCACGTCGGCCATGAAGCTCGTGCGCTCCCAGGTGTCGGTCTCGCGCAGGGTCGCGCCCGTCGCGGCGACGTGGGCGCTCACGCCGGTGTTCACGGCGCGCACGAGGTCGCGGCGCGTCTCGATGGTGCGCTGCCGCGCGATGAGCTGGTGCAGGTGCGGCTCGCGGGTCTCGCCGAACCAGGCGTCGTTGGTCACGTTCACGAGGAAGTGGGGGTCTTCGAGGGCGACGGTGCGCGCGTGCTCCGCCAGGACGTCCTCATAGCAGTTCAGCACGCCGATGCGGGCGCCGGCGAGCTCGAGGGCGCGGGGCCGGTCGCCGGCCTTCAGGCCCGGGCAGGGGAACATGTCCTGGAGCGGCGGGAGCCACTCCCAGAGGGGCACGGTCTCGCCGAAGGCGAGGAGCTCGACCTTGTCGCTGACGCCGGCCACGCGACCGGAACGCTCGAGCGCGAGGACGGAGTTCCAACGATCGCAGCGGCCCCGCCCGCGGGTGACGGCGCCGACGAGGAGCGGGCCGCGGACGCCCTCGCGGCGGAGACCCCGGGCGCCGACGAGGTCGTGCGGGAGCCCCCGCGGGAAGGGATAGGGATAGGCGGACTCGGGCCAGACGACCAGGTCGGCGCCGAGCCCCTCGAGGTCGGCGGTCATGCGGCGGAGCAGGCGGAGGTGCGCCGGGTGCTGGCGGGGGTCGTGCTTGTCGTGGATGCCGATGTTCGGCTGGACCACGCCCACGCGGAGCGAGGGCGCCTCGGCGCGGTCGTCGCGCACCTCGGGCAGGCGGATGGCGCCGTAGAGGGGCGGGAGGAGGAGGCAGGCGGCGGCGAAGAGGGCCGGCGCGCGCGCCCGATGGCGGAAGGCGGCCCAGGCGCCGGCGCCGACGCCGAGGCAGAGCAGGTCGAGGAGCGGCGGGCCCCCGAGCTCGGCGGGCTGCGCCCAGTGAAGCCAGCCGACGGCGCCGCTCGCCGGGCGCCAGGGGAAGAGCGCGGGGGCGAGGCTGAAGGTGAGGGTGATCGCCGCCGGGAAGCCGAGCCAGCGTGGCGCGCCGGCGCGATGGGCCATCTCCGCGAGCGCGGTGCCGACGCCCATGACGAGGCCCTGCGAGAGGGCGAGGAGGAACGCGACCGGGAGCGCGGCGACGAGGGGGAAGCCCGCGAAGGCCTGGAGCAGCCCGGGGATCCAGTAGAAGGCGACGAGGTTGCAGCCCGTGCCGGCGGCCCAGCCGAGGGCGAGGGCGCGCCGCCAGGTCGGGGTCTCCGCGTCGAGGAGCGAGAGCATCCAGAGGGGGAAGGCGAAGGCGAGCCCGGGGAGCGGGCGCGCGATCACCGAGCCGGCGAGGGCGCCTCCGGCGAGGGCCGCGAGGAGGAGGTTCCGCCAGCGGACGCGCCGAGAGAGCCGGCGCGTCGTTCGAGAAGGCCGGGGCGTCGGCCGGGCCATCAGCGGAGCCGGACGGCGCGGGGGCGGAGCGTGAAGGTGGCCGGGAGCGCGCCGGGGGCCTCGCCGTCGACGTCGAGGAGCACGGGCACGTCGCCCAGGGGCTCGGCGACGACGCGGGCGCCTCGGGCGAAGCTCACGCCGGGCTGGCCGAGGAGCGTGCCGCCGTAGAGGTGGCGGGCGAGGGTGAGGTTGCCCACGAGGCCCTCCCGCTCGATGCCGACCACGTCGAAGAGGCCGTCGTCGACGCGCGCCTCGGGGGCGATGTGCATGCCGCCACCGAAGAACTGCCCGTTGGCGACGGCGAGGTTGAGCACGCTCGCCTCGCGCGGGGGCTGGTCGTCGACGGTCACGCGCACGCGGCGGTTGCGGTAGCCGGCCATGGCGCGGAGCGTGCCGAGGAAGAAGGCGAGGCGGCCGCCCATCCACTTCGGGCTCTCGTTGACGATGCGGTCGACGCTCCCGCCGAGGCCGAAGCTCGCGACGTTCAGAAAGGCGCGGGCGGCCGGGCGGCCCTCGTGGTCGGCGTACTCGAGCCAGCCGACGTCGAAGCGGCGCGGCGCGGCGCTCATGAGGCGCGCCGCCATGGCCTCGACCTCGTTCGGGATCTCCACCGTCTTGCGGAAGTCGCCGCCCGTGCCGCAGGGGAGCGGGCCGAGCCAGGCGCCCTCGGAGACGGGGGCGCCGTCCCGCGTGAAGAAGCCGTTCAAGGCCTCGCTCAGCGTCCCGTCGCCGCCGACCACGGCCACGCCGGGCGCCCCCTCCTGGAGCGCCTCGCGCACGAGCTCGGTCGCGTGGCCGGGCGCCTGGGTGCTCCGCGCGTCCACGCGGGCCCCGTGGCGTTCGAGCGCGGCGATCAGCTCGGGGAGCCGGCGCGCGGCCCGGCCTGCGCCCGCCCGCGGGTTCACGATCAGCACCAGGTTCTCGGCGTCCTTCGCCATGGCGCGGCCACGTTACCGCATTCCGGGCGCGACGCCGGCCCCCGTCAGTCGTCGAGGTCGCGGAGCGCGTCGGCGGTCTCGCGGCCGGCCTCGCTCGGGTCGCTCTCGCCGAGCTCGTGGAGGAGCGCGCCCACGTCGCCGCCGCTCTCGGCGAAGGCGCGGATGATGGGCGCCGCTTCGTCGGCGAGGGGGCTCCGCGGCGGCGGGTCGGCGGGGTTCTCGGCGGGCATCTCGGCGCCGAGGGGGGCGAGGAGGCGCGGCGTGCCCCGGGCGTCGATCCCGACGGTCTCGAAGGAGAGCGGGAGGCCGAGCCCCGCGGCCTGCGCGCGGATCGCGCGGAGGGCCTCGAAGGCGGCGACGAGCTCGCGGGCCAGGGCCGGGGCCGAGCCGCGGGCGGCGGCCTGGCTGAGCTGCGTCGCGAGCGAGGGCCCGCGCTGGAGGAGGTGCCAGATGCGGTAGGCGGCGTCCTCGGCGGGGGTCAGCACCAGCGCCCGGGGCGTCGAGAGCAGCTCGCGGTGCTGGCCGTGCCGCCGCGCGAGCTCGACCATCGCGCGGCGACCGCCCTCCAGGGCGTCGTAGCGCGCGTCTGCGGGGGAGCGACAGAGCCACCGCGCCGAAGAGGCCTCCCGCGCCCCACCCGGCTCGCCCTTCGGGACGAGCCCCAGCTCGGCCACCTCGTAGAGCCAGACGCGACCGTCGACCGGCGGCCAGACGAGGGGCGAGGGGTCGTGCCGCTCCGAGGAGAAGAGGGCGCCGCTTCCCTCCCCCGCGCCGCCCGTGTCGCCCGCGTCGCTCGCCCCGCCCTCGCCGTCCAGCGTCTCTTCGAGGCTCCGGAGTCGCGCGAGCAGGGCCTGGGCCTTCTCGCGCGTCGCCGCGTTCGCCTCGCCCTCGGTCTCGCGGTCCTGCAGCCGGCTCAGGGCCAGGCCGACGGCGCGCACGAAGGCCGGCCGGACGCCCGACCCGGTCGTGGCCGAGGTCTCGGCCAGAGCGATGGGCGCGATCGCGGCGAGCCGCTCCCGGAGCGTGTCGATGGGCACGGCCGAGGGCACGTCTCGGTAGTTGGCCTGGAAGAGGATGCCGACGGGGGGACGCTGCTCGCGGCACCAGGGCACGAGCTCGCGGAGCCTCGCGAGCGCCTCCTCGAGCGGCTCCGGGCGCGTGTCGGCGACGAAGACGATCGCGTCCGCGGACTCGACGATGGCCTGGCGGCGGGCACGCAGCGCGTCCTGACCCGGCACGCCGACGAGCTCGCAGTGGATCGGTTCGCCGCGGAAGAGGCCCCCCGTGTAGTCGACCCAGTCGAAGTAGAGAGTGCGCCCCTCGCGCTCCGCCGGGGTCGTGACCTCCGCGCCCAGCATCTCCGCGAGGGCGCGCAGCGAGGTGGTCTTCCCGGCGAAGGGGGCGCCGTCGTAGACGATGCGGAGGGTGGCGGAGGAGGGGGCGCTCATGGCCGGCGGGGGACACGATCGCACGAGGTGGGCGCCTCCGCACTCCGGCGAGAGGGACCCCGCGCGGTCGGTGAGTTGACCCTCGGGGCCGCCGGGTACTACCTCTCTCGCAGAGTGGCGCGGCAGGACGCGGAGAGGCCCGGGGACGCGCCGGGCGCCGGGGAAGAGCGCGGACGGGCGCGGGGGGAGGGCGCCTCGCCGAGCGCGCGGGCCGCTTCGCTCCTCGGCGTGCTCTGGGTCGGCGTCTTCGCGGCGAGCTTCCTCTTCGAGATGGGGGCGGTCCGCGGCGGGCGGGCGGCCTTCGTGGAGGCCCTCGGCTCGCCGACCCGCGCCGGGATCCAGGCGGCGCTCGTCGTCGGGGGCCTCCTGGGTCACCTGGGCCTGCTCCTGGTGCTCCGCGGCCGCGCGCCCTCCCTGCCGGGCTACGCGCGCCTCACCGTCGTGGCCACGCTCGTCGGCGCCGTCTTCGCGCTCGCGCACGTCGCCTACGTCTGGTGGCCGCGCATGCAGGGGGCCACGCCCATCGACGTCTACGCCGGGCTGCGCGAGCGCATGCCGCAGCACGCCATGGTCGGCCTCTACGCCGTGGGCGTCGCCTCCATCGCGCTCCTGCTCGACCTGCTCCCGCGCGTCGCCGCCGATCGCGCGATCCGGCGGCCGGCCACGCGGCGCTGGTACGCGGCGGGCACGGCAGCGCTGGGCGTCGCCTTCTTCGCGCTCGGCCTGAACGCGACCGCCGTCTTCGTCTCGGGGGCGCCGCTCTTCGGTCCGCCCGTGTCGCCCGGCCCGCCCGTGGCCGTCGAGCGACCGCCCGAGGCGCCGGCGGGGGTGGCGCCGAGCGAGCGCTCCGCCGACCGGCCGGGGGGCGCGCCATGATGCGCATCTACGCGATCGCCGTGAACACCTTCCGGGAGGCCGTCCGCGATCGGATCCTCTTCGGTGTGGTCGGCCTCGCCGCGGCCGTGCTCGTCTTCACGCTCGCCCTCGGGCAGCTCTCCCTCGACCAGGAGCGCCGGGTCGTCGAGGACATCGGCCTCGCCTCGATCTCGCTCTTCGCCGTCGTCGTCGCCGTCTTCCTCGGCTCGTCGCTCCTCTACAAGGAGATCGAGCGCAAGACGCTCTACGTGATCCTCCCCAAGCCCATCCACCGCTGGGAGTTCCTCGTCGGCAAGTACGCCGGCATCACGCTCACGGGCGCGGTCTTCGTGGCCGTGATGGGGGGCGTCTTGCTCCTGGTGATGGGGGCGCAGGCCGGGGGCTCGGCCGGGCTCGTGGGCGGCATCGCGGCCGGGCTGCTGGCCTTGCTCGGCCTGGGCGCCTGGAAGCTCTCCGACGTGAGCCGGCTGCTCCTCCCCTGGAGCGCGGCGCTGCTCGCGGCGGGGGCGCTCTTCGCGCAGGGCGCGGGCGTCGCGGTGGGGCCGGTGCTGATGGCGCTGCTGCTGAACGTGGGCGAGGTCTCGATCCTCACGGCGGTCGCGCTCTTCTTCAGCTCGTTCTCGACGCCCTTCCTGACCGGCGCCTTCACGCTCGGCGTCTGGCTGGCCGGGCGGAGCGCCGACAGCATGCAGACCATGCGCTCGCCGCTCCTCGGTGACGCGATCGTCGCGGTGCTCCACGGGCTCGCGCGCGTGGTGCCGAACTTCAACCTCTTCGTGCCCGGGCCGGGCACGCTCGGCGAGGCCGGCGCCTGGGGCTACGTGGGCACCACCACGGCCTACGGCGTCGTCTACACGGCGGCGCTCCTCGTGGCGGCGGCGCTCCTCTTCCGGCGACGAGACTTCCTGTGAGCCGGGAGCGCTCCTCGAGCGCGGGCCGTCGCTGGCGGCGGGCGGCGCGGGCCCTGGCGGTCGTCGGGGTCGCCCTCGCGATCGCCGCCGTGCGCGTGCTCTTCGCCTCGCGGGCCGAGCTCGAGCGGGGGCGCGAGCTCGAGGCGCGGGCCGATCTCGACGCGGCCATCCCGCACTACCGGCGCGCGGCGAAGTGGTATGCCCCCGGGAGCCCGTACGTCGCCGAGGCCCTGGACCGGCTCGCGGGCATCGGGCGGCGGGCGGAGGCGGCGGGGGAGCGGGAGCGGGCGCTCGCGGCCTGGGGCGCGGTGCACGCGGCCATCGCCTCGGCGCGCGGCGTGCGGGTGCCGCATCGGGCGCGGCTCGAGGAGGCGGACGCGCACCTGGGTCGGCTGCGGGCGGCGGACGGAGCCGCGGACGGCCCGAGCGCGGCGGAGCGGGGCGCGGAGCTCGGGGCGCTCCCGGGGCCCTCGCCCTTCTGGACGCTGCTCCTCCTCGCCGGCTTCGCGGCCTGGGTGGGCGGGGCCTTCGCCTTCGCGCGCCGGGCCATCGACGCCGAGGACCGGCTCGCGTCGGGGCCCGCGCGGCGCTGGGGCGTGCTGGTCGTCTGCGGCTTCGTGGCCTTCACCCTCGGCCTCGCCTTCGCCTGAGGCCCGGGCCCGCCCCGACCAGCCTGCCCGTTGCGGTCGCGGCGGCGCTGCTGTACCCCAGCTCCGTGGACAACCTCCGGATCCAGGGGGGTGCGCGCCTCGAAGGCACCGTGCGCATCAGCGGCGCGAAGAACGCCGCCCTGCCCATCCTCTGCGCCGCCCTCCTCGCCGACGGCGACCACCGCTTCCGCAACGTGCCCCAGCTCCGCGACGTGCGGACCATGGCGAAGCTCCTCCGGCACCTCGGCCTCGACGCCAGCCAGGACGGCAACGTGGTCGACGTCGTCAGCCGCCGCATCCCCGAGCCGGTCGCGCCCTACGAGCTCGTCAAGCAGATGCGCGCCAGCGTGCTCGTGCTGGGCCCCCTCGTCGCGCGCTACGGCCGCGCCTCGGTCTCCCTGCCCGGCGGCTGCGCCATCGGGGCGCGCCCCATCGACCAGCACCTCAAGGGCCTCGAGGCCATGGGCGCCGAGGTCGAGCTCAAGCACGGCTACGTGCACGTGGAGGTGCCGGCCGGGCGGCTGAAGGGCGCGGAGATCGTGCTCGACATGCCGACCGTGACCGGCACGGAGAACCTCCTCAGCGCGGCCGTGCTCGCGCAGGGGCGGACGACGCTCGTGAACGCGGCGCGGGAGCCGGAGATCGAGGAGCTCGCGCGCGTGCTGAACAAGATGGGCGCGGACGTCGAGGGCGCGGGCACGGACGTGATCACCGTGCAGGGCGTCGAGAGCCTCCAGCCCGTCGACCACGCGATCATCCCCGACCGCATCGAGGCGGGTACCTACATGGCGGCGGCGGCGGCGACGCGCGGCAACGTGCTCCTCGAGGGCGTGACCTTCGAGCACCTCGAGGCCGTGGCCGCCAAGATGCGGCACGCGGGCGTCGCCGTGGAGCGCGAGGGCGACGGCATCCGCGTGGCGGCCGAGGGGGAGCTCCGCGCGACGGACATCACGACGGCGCCGCACCCGGGCTTCCCGACGGACATGCAGGCGCAGTTCATGGTGCTGATGTGCACGGCGACCGGGCAGTCCCGCATCACCGAGACCATCTTCGAGAACCGCTTCATGCACGTGCCGGAGCTGAACCGCATGGGCGCGGAGATCGACGTGGACGGACGCACGGCCACCGTGAAGGGCGTCGAGTCCATGGAGGGTGCGCAGGTGATGGCGACGGATCTGCGCGCGAGCGCGAGCCTGGTGATCGCCGGGCTGGTCGCGCACGGGACGACCGACGTGCTGCGCGTCTACCACATCGACCGCGGCTACGAGCGCATCGAGGAGAAGTTCGCCGCGCTCGGCGCGACCATCGAGCGGGTGCCCGGCCATGCCTGAGGAGACGCTCGTGGTGGCCGTGCCGAAGGGGCGCGTGCTCGAGCAGCTCGTGCCGCGCTTCGAGCGGGTGGGCTTCGACGTCGGCGTGCTGACGAAGAAGAGCCGGAAGCTGATCCGCGAGGACGCGAAGCGCGGCCTGCGCTTCCTCCTGCTCAAGCCGGACGACGTGCCGACCTACGTGGAGTACGGCGCGGCCGACCTCGGGGTGGTGGGGCGCGACGTGCTGCTCGAGCGCGAGTACGACCTCTACGCGCCGCTCGACCTCGGCATCGGGCGCTGCCGGCTGGCCGTCGCCGGGCTCTCGGACGTGGCCTACCCGCCGCCGCCGGGGAAGACGCTGCGCGTGGCGACGAAGTTCCCGAACGTGGCGACGCGGCACTTCCAGGCGAAGGGTCAGCCCGTCGAGATGATCTTCGTGCAGGGCTCGGTGGAGCTGGCGCCCCTGACCGGGCTCGCGGACGTGATCGTCGACATCGTGGAGACCGGCGAGACGCTGCGGCAGAACGGGCTCGCGGTGCTCGAGGACATCCACGAGGTGAGCTCGGTGCTGGTGGCGAACCGGGTCGGGCTGAAGCTGAAGCGCGAGCGGATCGCGCCGTTGCTCGAGGCGCTCCGCGAGGAGTGAGGGGCCGGCCGTGAGGCCCGGGGGGAGGAGCGCGAAGCCGTGACACCGGAGGGCTGCCGGAGCGCCGCGGACGTGGACGCGCTCGCGGAGGCGCTCTTCCACGCGCCGGACCTCGGGGCGCGGGAGGGCGTGGTGCACGTGCTGGCGCTCGCCGACGAGGGAGAGGCGCGGCTGCGGAACGTGCGGATCGGGCCCGCGAGCCCGAAGAGCGCGCACGACTTCTTCGCGCTGAACCTGGCGCGGGCGCGGGCGGACGCGATCGTCGTGAGCGGCGCCGTGCTCCGGGCCGAGCCGGCGCTCCGCTACGCGCTCGCGGGGCCGGCGGGAGAGGCGCTCGGACGCTGGCGGCGTGAGCGGGCGGAGCGCAGGGAGCCGCCGCGGCTCGTCGTGCTGACCTCGGGGCGCGGCCTCGATCCGGGCCACCCGGCGCTCCACGGCTGGGCGCGCGCGGTGGTCTTCACCGGGGAGGGCGCGGCGCTCCCGCCGCTCGAAGGCGTGGAGGTCGTGCGGCACGCGGCGCCCTCGCCGGCGGCGGCCGTCGCGTGGGCGAAGGGGGAGGGCGCGCGGGTGGTGTCGCTCGAGGCGGGGCCGAGCGTGACGGCCCCGCTCCACGAGGCCGGGGTCGTCGACGAGGTCATGCTGAGCGTCTTCCACGGCGCGCTGGTCGACGAAGCGCGCGGGGAGCCGGCGTTCGCCTGGGCCGACTTCGAGCGCCTCGGGACCTCGAGCGAGCCCGCGCGCGTCGAGGAGCCGAGCGGGCCCTGGAGCTTCCGCCTCTACCCGGCCCGCCGCTGAGCGTCGCCGACGGGCCGGCGCGACCAGCCCGCGGAAGTCAGCGCGACCGAGCCCGCGCCGAGCGGGGGTCGTTCTCCGCGGCGCGCCGCGAAGCGATCGCTCGAGATGGCGTCACGCCGGACGGCGTAGGAGCCGAGCCCACGGCGGAGCTCCCACGGCGGAGCTCCCACGGCGGCGCTCCCACGGCGGCGCTCCCACGGCGGCGCTCCCACGGCGGCGCTCCCAGGCGGTTGTCACTCGACGGTGATCGTGTAGCCGTTGGCGGCGCCGGCGTAGCCGTAGACGCGCACGTAGAAGGGCGCGTCGTGGGCCCAGCGCTCCTCGTCGGAGACGCTCGTCGAGCTGCCGAGGCGCCGACCCTCCACGTCGAGGGCCTCGAGGTCCAGGTCGCCCTCGGCGTGACGGAAGCTCAGCACGACCTCGCCTCCGTCGGGCAGGAGGTACCAGTCCGCGTCGTCCGCGCAGATCTCGGCGTGCATCGGGCCGCTCAGCTCGAGGGCGTCCTCGCGGGCGTCGTCCTGGCCGAAGGCGTCGCAGGCGTCGGGCGGCTCGACGGGCTCGGGCTCGGGCTCCGGCTCGGGCTCGTCCACGCCGCCGAGGGCGTCGCAGAAGCCCGTGACCGCCCGCTCGCTCGGCGTGTCCTCCACCACGTCCTGCCAGGGGCAGGTCTCGTCCGCGCTCCAGGCGACCCACTCGCCGCCGCGGCCGAGCGCCTCGGCGTGGCTCTGCCAGCGCGCGTAGCCCGCGTCGCCGGGCCCCTCCGCGCGGAAGACCGTCGGCGCCATGCACATGCCCGCGGCCTCGGCTTCCGCCTGCTCTGCGCGCGCGTGGTCCATCACGATGTCGAACATCGCGGCCGTGCTGCGGTTCCAGCAGCAGGTGCGGGAGGCCTCGTACTCGAGCTCGGCGAAGACGTAGTCCTCGAGCCGGCGGTGCTCGGCGTCCGTGCGCGCCTGGTCCCAGCCGTGGACCTCTTCGGTGACCACGTAGAGGCGCGCGAAGGCGTCCTCGCGGCGCGTGCGCGCGGCGCAGCTCGCGGGGTAGCGGCGCAGGTGCATGCGGGCGGCCTCGACCTGCTCGAGGGCGACCTCGATGCGCTCGGCCGGCGAGACGTCCGCGAGGATCTCGCGGAAGCGGTCGGGCCGCGCGGCGATCTGCGCCGTGTCGCCGGGCGCGAGGTAGGCGGCCTCGTCGGCCTCGCCGACGATGTTCCGCCAGCGGCCGTCCACGCGCACGGCCGTGCGCCAGCGCCGGATGCCCCCGCCGAGCTCGGCGTAGGGCGTGCCGTCGCGGGCCTCGCCCTCGCCGCCGGCGGCCGCGAGCGTGAAGGAGCTCCGGGCGCTCGCCGGCTCCTCCCAGAGCGGCTGGCGGCGCGGCATGGAGCCGCTCGCGACGTGCACCGCGAGGCGCCCGGGGACGGGCTCGTCGACGCGCATGACGGGGATGGTGTGCCCGATGCCGCGACGCTGCCACCGCTCGAGGAGCACGTCGCCGGCGCGCGTCGACTCGGGCGTGATGTGGAACATGTTGGCCTCGTCGGCGAGGTTCGCGCTGCCGAAGTAGAGGAGGATCAGGCGCGCGAAGTAGCCGGCGCGCTTGTTCAGGAAGAGCTCGTCGAAGTAGGCGCCGGCGCCCGCGCCCGCCTCGAGGAAGGGCACGCCGTCGTCGTCGCCGAGGCGGTAGCCGCGGAGGCGCTCGTCGCGGGGCCAGGGCTCGCCGGGGGCCCAGTCGCCGCGGTGGTCGGCGTAGCGGGTGCGGAAGCTCGGGAAGCGGGAGACGTTGGCGCCGTCGCGGTTCACGAAGCCGAAGTGGCCCGCGTACATGGTCTGGCGGGTGTGCGCGTCCCAGCCCTGGATGAAGAAGGGCAGCTCGTACCAGGCGGCGAAGGTCATGCGCATGAGCAGGGCGACCTCGGCGCATTCCAGGGTGGGGGCTTCGAGGGAGCGCTCGCCGTAGGGCGTCGGGATGCGGAAGGTCTCGCCGTAGCCCGTGGAGCGGGGCATGCGCTCGGCGGCGGCGACCCAGGCGTCGAACTTCTGCTCCCAGGTCCAGCCGGAGTCCGCGGGCCACGCGATGCCGGCCTCGCCCTCGACGTCGGCCCAGTCGCGAGTGACGGCCCAGACCTCGGTGGCGGCGCCGTCGCGGACGCGGGGGCCGCGCTCGCCGTCCAGGTCGAACTTGGACTCGGGCGGCATGGGGTCGAAGGGGCCCTCCACGCCCGTCTCGTCGGCCGCCACGTCGGCGGGCGAGGCGGGGGTGGCGGCGCAGCCCGCGAGGGCGGCCAGGAGGGGGAGGGCGATGTAGGTGTGACGCATACCCGGACGCATGTCCTCGTACACAGCACGCGGCGTGCCAGAACGACCCGAGTGAAGATCATTCGGGTTTTCGCTCCGAGCGGTCGATTCCGATGGCGGCCCGACCCGCCGATCCGGAGGGGTCCCCGTGCCCCACTGGCGTTTCGACCCGCCACCCGCGGCCGATCCGCGAGGTGGCGGCCTCCTGGCGGACCGGCGGCGGCCCCGCCACCCCCCACTTCCGGGAGAGGGTCCGCAGGACGCCCGGGAGAGGGTCCGCAGGACGCCCGGGAGCGGGTCCGCAGGACGCCCGGGAGAGAGTCCGCAGGACGCCTGGGAGAGGGTCCGCAGGACGCCCGGGAGAGAGTCCGCAGGACGCCTGGGAGAGAGTCCGCAGGACGCCCGGGAGCGGGTCCGCAGGACACCTGGGAGAGAGTCCGCAGGACGCCCGGGAGCGGGTCCGCAGGACGCCTGGGAGAGGGTCCGCAGGACGCCCGGGAGAGGGTCCGCAGGACGCCTGGGAGCGGGCGAGGCGAGAGACTCTCGAGACGGTGTCCCATGGCCGAGTGACGGTTCGAAGGCGGCGAGGGCGGGCGCCCGGGCCGGCAAGCTACGGAGAACCTTGCGCTTATCGCGCGGGTGCGTTTTCTGCGCATTCTCGCCTGCTTTTCGGCGACGTTTCGGCTATGGTACGCCGTCGTGACTCGGGGTAGGGTTACTAGAGCGGGTGTGATGCTCGCCTGGGGTGTGCTCGCGTGTCTGGGGTGGGGCGTCCCCCCGGTCCGCGCGCAGGCCCCGGATTCCGCGGAGCCGGGCGCCGAAGGCGAGGCGCCTCCAGGCGACCAGGGCGACCGGGCCTGGTGGGATCGCGAGGGCGGCGCGCCGCCCGATGGCGCGGCCGAAGCCAGCGCGGCCGAAGCCAGCCCGACCGCCGCGCCCGCCGAGGACCCGGCCGCCGCGCCGGTGCCCGAGGAGTCCGCCGACGAGCCGCCCAGCCCGCCGACGGACACCTCGGCCCCCTCCACGCCGCCCGACCCGGACGAGGACGACGGCTTCCAAGAGGGCTTCTACTTCGGCTCCTACGGCCGCGTCGTCGCCGCCAGCAACCTCGACGGCGGCCTCGGCCGCGACTCGGACATCGTCGCCTTCGGCCCCCGCATCGACGAGGACGTCTACTTCGAGCTCGAGCTCGGCCGCCAGGACGCCTTCTCCGGTGGCCTGCGCAGCCGCGTCGTCGCCACCGTCGCCTTCGGCGGCCCCTTCTTCCACCTCGACGGCAACTTCGACGAGTCCATCGCCATCCGGAACCTCTTCGCCGAGGTCCAGAACGCCCTCGTCGACGGCCTCCACCTCTGGGCCGGCTCGCGCATGTGGCGCGGCGACGACATCTACCTCCTCAACTTCTGGCCCCTCGACAACGTCAACACGCTCGGCGGCGGCTTCGACTACGACATCGGCCAGACCGCGCAGATCCGCTTCATGACGGGCCTGACGCGCCTCGACGATCCCTTCCAGCGCCAGGTCAGCGGCGCCATCCCGCCCCAGGGCGACTTCCTCCCGGACGAGGTCGTCATCCTCGACCGCCCCCGCATCACCGTCGCCGCGAAGGGCACCTGGTGGCTCTTCGGCCGCCGCGCGCGCCGGGGCATGAAGGCCATCGTCTACGGCGAGGGCCACTTCCTCCCGGAGGGCACCCGCGAGATCGAGCCCGGCATCTCCGAGGTCCTCCCCTACGACTCGGGCTACGTCATCGGCGCCCAGCTCGGCGGCTGGATCGCCGATGACAACACCTTCGCGAACCTCTTCATCCGCTACGCCTCGGGCCTCGCCGCCTACAACCCGCTCGGCGTCCCCTTCACCGAGGGCCGCGTCCAGGACGCCTCCCGCGCCCGCGAGCTCATCGCCGGCCTCAGCGCCAACTGGGAGAGCGGCCCCTTCGGCCTCCAGGCCGGCGCCTACTACCGCTACTTCCGCGACGCGGACCCGGCCGTCTTCGAGCGCACCAAGCTCGCCGAGGGCGCCATCAACCTCCGCCCGCACGTCTGGATCGGCGAGCGCGCCGGCCTGAGCCTCGACGTCGCCTACCAGGCCATGCAGGCCAACCAGCTCGACGACCGGACGGGCCAGGTCGTCCGCGGCGGGGTCACGAAGATCGGCTTCATCCCCTTCTACAGCCCCTTCGGCCGCGGCACCTTCACCCGCCCGCACCTTCGCCTCATCTACTCCATGACCATCCGTGACAGCGACGCGCAGCGGCTCTATCCCGAAGAGGACCCGCGCTCGCGCAACCGCGTCGAGCACTTCCTCGGCATCGGCGCCGAGTGGTGGTTCGACAGCAACAGCTACGGTTTCTGAGGGAGCGACCGCCATGCACCGACTCATCCGCGCATCGCAGCTCACCCTTCTCGCCGCCTCCCTGGCGCTTCCGCTCCCGGCCTGCGTCGACGGCGACCTCGACGGCGTGAAGACCGTCGAGATCGAGACCCACGTCGAGGACTGGCGCGACGAGGTCATCTACCAGGTCCTGGTCGATCGCTTCGCCAACGGCAGCGCCGCCAACGACTTCCGCTTCGACCCGAGCCCGACCTCCCTCGCGCGCTACAAGGGCGGCGACTGGCAGGGGATGATCGACCACCTCGACTACATCGAGGAGCTCGGCGTCACGGCGCTCTGGATCAGCCCGATCATCATGAACGTCGACACGGACGCGGGCGTCGACGGCTACCACGGCTACTGGGCCCTCGACCTCGAGCGCCTGAACCCGCACTTCGGCGACCTCGCCACGCTGCGCCGGCTCATCAACGAGTGCCACGACCGGGGCATCAAGGTGGTGCTCGACATCGTCACCAACCACCTCGGCCAGGTCTTCTACTACGACATCAACCAGAACGGCCGGCCCGACGAGTCCATCGGCGGCGGCTTCCCGCTGAACCCCGGCGACCCGCAGGCCGGCACGCGCAGCCCGGTCACGCGCATCACCGAGTACGACCCCGACTACGACCCGCGCGGCGTCCAGTCGCTCACCTCCCTCGGCGAGGCCGGGCCCGCGCCCATCCGCTTCTTCGACATGCCGGAGATCTTCCGCGTGCCGCCCTCGCCGGAGCTCTTCCGGCGCCGCGCCGCCTACAACCTCCGCGGCAAGGTCATCGACTGGAACGTCCGCGAGCAGGTCGTCTACGGCGACTTCCCGGGCGGCCTGAAGGACGTGAACACGGAGAACCCGGAGGTGCGTGACGAGATGGTGCGCATCTACTCGGACTGGGTCCTCAAGCTCGACCTCGACGGCTTCCGCATCGACACCATCAAGCACGTCGAGCACGAGTTCTGGGTCGACTTCTCGCGCCGCGTGCGGGAGCGCCTGGCCGCCGCCGGCAAGACGAACTTCCTGATGTTCGGCGAGGCCTTCGACGGCAACGACCCGCTCGTCGGCAGCTACACCATGCCGGGCGAGCTCGACTCGGTCTTCTACTTCCCGCAGAAGTTCCAGGTCTTCAACGACGTGTTCGGCCAGGGCGGGCCCACCTCGAACATCCAGCGGCTGATGGAGGAGCGGGCGCTCAACTACGGCGCCGAGGCGCAGCCGGGGGGCATCGGCATCGCCCCCCAGCAGGCGCTGATCAACTTCATCGACAACCACGACGTGCCGCGCTTCCTCTGGGCCTACCCGGACGAGCGCGGGCTCCACGCGGCGCTCGCCTACCTCTTCACCGAGGACGGCATCCCCTGCCTCTATTACGGCACCGAGCAGGACTTCAACGGCGGCAACGACCCCGCGAACCGCGAGCCGCTCTGGTGGAGCGACTACGCGACCGACGGCGAGACCTTCCGCTGGACCGCCCGGCTCATCCGCATCCGCAAGACCTACTCGGCGCTCCGCCGCGGCACCATGGAGCTCCGCTGGACCACGGACCGGACCGGGGACGCCATCGACGCGGGCATCATCGCCTTCGAGCGGGTGGACGGCGAGCAGTACGCGCTGGTCGTCATCAACGCGCAGGGCGAGCACGCGAGCGAGACGCGGAGCCCGGAGGGCGACGTGATGAGCGTGGGCGCGGCGCCCGGCGCGACGCTCGTCGACGTGCTCAGCGGCGACCGCTTCACGGTGGAGTCGGACGGCACGCTCGGCCTGAGCGTAGACGCCTTCGGGACGCGCATCCTCGTCCCCGAGGCCCAGTACCAGGCCGAGTGACGCCGGCGCGGGGCGCCGGGCTCAGCCGGCGTCGGGGACCCCGGCGTCCATCGCTCCGGCGTCGTCCATGACTCCCGCGTCGTCCATCACGCCCGCGTCGTCCGGGACGCCCCCGTCCATCTCGTCCATGCCGCAGCTGGGGAAGCCCTCGCTGCTGCACGTCGGCGCGTCCTCCCCGGCGGCGAGGGCGGCGATCCACCCCTGCAGCCAGTCCATGGTCACGAGCGGGATCTCGTTGTGGGTCGCCTCGAACACGCAGCTCTCGACCTCGTGGCCCATGCCGCGGAGGAAGTCGACGCCCTCGCAGCCGACCCCCTCGAGGGGGGCGGTGTCGTCCATCGTGCCGAGGTGGATCCACACCGGGGCCCCCTCCGGATCGAGGGGCGCCCGGTGGCCGTCGAGACGCTCCGACCAGGGGCTCTCGCAGGTGCCGAAGTTCACGCAGGTGAGCTCGCTGAGGTAGCCGCGCGAGAGCAGGTCTTCCACGCGCGGCGCGATCTCGGCGAGCGCCTCGGCCAGCCCGTCGATGCACTGCGTGTCGTAGAGCTCCACGAGGGCCTCGCGCTCGTCCCCGCCGAGGACGTCGTAGGCGTTCGCGTCGGTCTCCGCCGCGAGCTGGCCGACGGACCACATGGCCGCGAAGTTCTCGATGCGCCCGACGGCGCGCGTCCGCGCGAGGCCGAGCTGGGAGAGGGGCCGGACGTCGAAGTAGGGCGGCGCCAGCGAGGCGACGCCGAGGAGCTCGAGCTCGGGCGCGTAGGTGGCGGCCACGCCCTGGGCGGCGAGCGCGGCATGCGCGCCCTGGGAGTGCCCGACGAGCACGACCTGCCCGCTCAGCGTGCCCTCCGGAGCGAGGGCGAAGGCGGCGCGCGCGGCGTCGAGGAGCGTGGTCGCGGTCTCCTCCGGGTTGAGGAAGCCGTGGACGCCCTCGGTGCCGAGGCCGATGTAGTCGGGCGCGACGACGGCGTGGCCCGTGCCGACGAGCGGGTTCAAGAGGCGCGCCGTGTCCTGGTTGGAGGGGTCGCGCGCGTCCATGCGGGTCGGCGCGCAGACGTCGCCGAGGCCGGTCGTGGGGTGGGCGAGGACGACCAGGGGCAGCGGGGCCTCGGGCTCGGCGGCCGGGAGGAAGAGGCGCGCGGAGCTGAGGGCCGGGTCGCCGTCGGCGCGCGGGGTCGCGAAGCTGAAGACCCAGCGGCGGGCGTCCACTTCGAGGGTCGGCCCCTCGTAGCCGTGGAAGGCGGCGTCCTCCTGAAGGCTCGTCGCGGCGAGGTCGCTGGGCGGCGTGCAGAGGAGCACGGCGCCGGCCTCGGCCTCCGCGTCGGCGGTCGAGGCGAGGACGTCGTCCTCGGTGGCATCACAGGTCACCGGCGCGGGCCCGGCGTCGAGCTCCCCGCCGGCGTCGCCCATCGCCGCGTCCGTCGTCCCCGCGTCCTCGGGGGCGCCGCCGTCGTCGTCTCCACACCCGACCGCGAGCGCAGTCACCAAGGTCAGCGCAATCCACCGCATTCCATCACCCCTTCGTGCCGAGCGGGACTCGGCAGATTCCATCCAGGTGACAAAAGTACACCCTCATTGAGGGAGGTGACAAAGAGCGGGAACGATTGATGTGTGAACATCGTTCGCTGATGGCGGCGATGACCAGGTGGCCATGCAAGTGGCCGTTGGGGTGTCGGCCCCCCACGAGAGCGATGCGTTGTGGCTGGAGGAATCCGTTGCTGGTGCGCCGTTTTGGGCGCAACCCCGATCCGTCGCCGTGGCACGTGCTTCGCAAAACGATTCGCCATGCGCGAGTCGCGCGACGAAGGGGAGGGCGAGAAGATGCTGGCATCGGGCGTGAGCTTCGTGGGGCGGCGGTCGAACAACGAGGACACCTTCCGGGTGTGTCGGGACCTCGGCCTCTACCTGGTCGCGGACGGCATGGGCGGGCACGAAGGGGGCGAGGTCGCCAGCCGGCTCGCCGCCGAGGCCGTGACCCGCTTCTTCGCGGGCAAGCGCGACGGCACCAACCCGGCCATCGATCTGGACGACCCGACCCGGGCGTTCCGGCACCGCATGAACCTCGCCATCCGGCAGGCGCAGCGCGAGGTCGAGGCGGCCGCCCGCGGGGACCTCGCGGAGATGGGCACCACGCTCGCCGCGCTCTGGCTCCGTGGTCCGCTCGCCATCGTCGCGCACGTGGGCGACAGCCGGGTCTACCGGCTCCGGGGCGGCTCGCTCACGCGGCTGACCGTGGACCACTCCTTCGTCGCCGAGCTCGAGTCGGCCGGCGCGCACGGGCTCCTCGCGGCCCTGCCCGGCGACTTCAGCGCGATGGTCACCCGCTGCCTCGCGCCGGCCGCCAACGCGCAGCCCGACATCAGCGTCCACCCGACCGAGCCCGGCGACATCTTCCTCCTCTGCAGCGACGGCCTGACCGACGTGCTCGAGGACGACGAGATCGCGGAGATCCTGGACGGCTGGGACGGCGCCGAGGCGGCGGCGCACGAGCTGACCCGCGCCGCCTACGAGGCGGGGAGCCAGGACAACATCACGGCCGTCGTCGTGCACGCCGACGCGGCGACCGCGACCGACGCCGTCGAAGGCCGCATCCAGGCGTAAGCCCCCGCGCCCAGACCCCACGCGCCAGGGACCTGCCGCCCGGTCGCGAGCGGAGGACATGCGGAGCGCCCGGCCGTGGAGCGAAAGACCCCGCCCCCCCGAAACGCCGCCGACCGACGATGCCGAGCGGCCGCACCCCGCGCAGCGCCACGGAGCCGCGTTCGCGTCGCGTCGAAGAACCGACCCATGTGACGCCGCGGCCACGCGGCGCCGAGGGCCCCCGGCCCCGCCGGCAAGCCCGTGAAGCCGCCGCCGCCTCACCCCGAAGCGCCGCCGCAAGAGGATGCCGAGCGACCCCCCTTCCGCAGCGCAGCGCCACCGCCCCCCCGTCGCCGCCCCCGCCCGGTCGGGGGAGCGCCCCCACCTCTGCCCCGTAGCCCGGCCCCACGGAGCCGCACCGCCTTCCACTCGAAGAACCGACCCGTGTGACGCCGCGGCCACGCGGCGCCGAGGGCCCCACGGGCCCGCTGGTAAGCCAAAATTAGCGAGCGTCAGCGAGCGGAAGACGCCCGGCCCCACGGAGCCGCGTTCGTGTCGCGTCGAAGAACCGACCCGTGTGACGCCGCGGCCACGCGGCGCCGAGGGCCCCCCGGGCCCGCCGGCAAGCCCGTGAAGCCGCCGCCGCCTCCCCCCGAAGCGCCGCAGAACGAGGTTGCCGAGCGACCCCCGTTACGCAGCGCAGCGCAACCGTCCCCCCGTCGCCGCCCCCGCTCGGTCGGGGGAGCGCCCCCACCTCTATCCCGTAGCCCGGCCCCACGGAGCCGCACCGCCTTCCACTCGAAGAACCGACCCGTGTGACGCCGCGGCCACGCGGCGCCGA
>PABA01000190.1 GCA_002699025.1 Sandaracinus sp.
ACGGCGGATCGCGGACCGCATCACGACCCCCGGTCGTGATCCCCTCGAGCGACAGCGGCGGACGGCGGAGCGCTGAACGCATCACGACCCCAGGTCGTGATCCCCGCCGACGTCAGCCGTGCCGCTGCAACGCCGCCCAGACGAACGCTCCCGAGAGCACCACCACCATGAGCAGCGCCACCCGCGTCTGCCGCCGCCGCCGGCTCACTGGCCGCCGCTTCCGCCGCGTCGCCGAGCCGAGGAAGGCCGCCGCGAAGAGCGTCCCGATCGCCCCGGCCACCACCGCGCTCAGCACCCCCGCCGCCGGCGCCGCCTCCGCGCTCCAGCTCTGCCGGAGCGCCGCCCCGCCCCCCAGCGTCGGCGCGACCACCCCGATCAGCAGCGCCCCGGCCCCGCCCAGCGCCAGCATCGCCCGCCGCGCCCAGCGCCGCCGCTCCGCGTCCGGCGCCGACGCGACCGCCGCGAGCGGCTTCGAGCGCACCTCCCCCTCGGTCCCCCGATCGCGCCGCGCGAAGCTCCCCGCGACCCGCGCCCCGTAGGCCCAGAGCGCGAGCACGGCGAGCAGGAGCGCGATCGGCGGGTGCGGCTCGGCCAGCGTCATGCGCGACGCGAAGCCCACCCCGAGCGCCAGCGCCGTCGGGTAGCCGACCAGCAGCAGCATCCCGGCCGCCTCCCGCGCCCGCCGCCCCCGCTCCCAGAGCGCCACGCCGAGCCCGAGCGGCACCAGGAGCGATCCGAGCAACGCCAGATCCCGCCCCGGCGCCCGCAGCTCCGCCACCCACGCCGGCACGAAGAGCGCCACCGCCCAGAGGTTCAGCCCGAGCGTCGCCACGACCCACCGCTCCCGCCCCGCCGAGGACGGGACCGGAGGGGGCCCGCTTTCACCGCTTTCGTTCGTGATTCTCGGGGTTCTCGCCTGCCCCGGCATTGGGTATGCTCCCGCCGTGCGAGTCTGCCACCAGTGCGGAGCGGCCTCCAACCCGGACGATCGCTTCTGCCGTTCCTGCGGCGCCGCGCTCTTCTCGGAAGGCTCCTCCGGGAACGCCGATCCGCTGATCGGGCGCACCATCGGCGGCAGCTACGTGCTCCAGGAGATCGTCGGCGTCGGCGGCATGGGCCGCGTCTACCGCGCCGAGCAGACCACCCTCGGGCGCACCGTCGCCATCAAGGTCATCCACCCGCACCTCCTCGGCGACGAGCAGACCGTCGCGCGCTTCTACACCGAGGCCCGCGCCTCGAGCCGCCTCAACCACCCGAACAGCGTCAGCGTCATCGACTTCGGGCGCACGGACGACGGCGTCCTCTACCTGGCCATGGAGTTCCTGAAGGGCCAGGACCTCGCCATGGTGATGCACGAGGAGGGGCCCCTCCCCTTCAAGCGCATCTGCGACGTGCTCGTCGGCGTCCTCGACGCGCTCGGGGAAGCGCACGCGCTCGACATCGTCCACCGGGACCTCAAGCCCGAGAACGTCATCCTCCGCCGGCTCCGCACCGGCCAGGACCTCGTCAAGGTCGTCGACTTCGGCCTCGCCACCATCGTCGGCGGCGGCGGCACCTCCATCACCCGCCCCGGCCTGGTCTGCGGCACGCCCGACTACATGTCGCCCGAGCAGGGCCGCGGCGAGGACGTGGACGGCCGCGGCGACCTCTACGCCTGCGGCGTGGTGCTCTTCGAGCTGCTCACCGATCAGCTCCCCTTCGAAGCCGAGACGCCGACGAAGGTCGTCCTCCGGCACATCAACGACCCGGTGCCGGATCCGCGCGCCGTCGCGCCGCACCGCGGCATCCCCGACAGCCTCGCCGAGATCTGCCTCCGGGCCCTCGAGAAGGATCGCGAGAAGCGCTACCAGTCGGCCGCCGAGATGGGCGCGGACGTGCGCCGGGCGCGCGAGGCGTTGGACGCGAACCGCCAGGAGGCGGCGTACGTCCGCTGCCCGGCCTGCGCCACCAAGAACCCCGACAACATGCGCTTCTGCGGCGCGTGCGGGACGCGGCTCGCCAGCGAGCGGGTGCAGGCGACGAGCCCGCCCAAGCCGACCCCGCCGCCGCTCGCGCGCCCCTCCTTCCGCCCCTCCCTCGGCGTCGAGCGGCCCTTCGTCGGACGGTCCGAGGAGCTCGCGCTGATCGAGAGCGCGCGCGACGAGGCCCAGGGGCGCATCCGCTGGGTGCGCATCGAAGGAGAGCTCGGCGTCGGCAAGACCCGCCTGCTCAAGGAGGTCGCCGAGCGCTTCGCGGAGAAGGGCGACCTGGTGGTCGGCGCAGGGCCCCACCCGCTCGGCGCGCCCGTCCCCTACGGCCCCATCCGCACGATCGTCGCCGAGCTCCTCGAGGTGGAGCCGGAGCGCCTCGGCGAGCTGGCGAGGAACGGCAACGCCATCGGCGATCCGCTGACGCGCGCCGGGCTCGCGGAGCTCGGCGAGCCGACCGGGCTCGTCGGCGGCGAGGGGCAGAGCCGCGCCGGGGCGGTGGCCGAAGCGCTGGCCACGGCCGTGCGCATCGCCTCGAGCCGGCGGGGGACGCGCCGCACGCTGATCGTGCTCGACGATCTCTCGCGCTGCGACGGCCTCTCGACGGAGGTGTTCCGCTCGCTCGGGACCGCCCTGAAGCACGACTCCGTGCTCCTCCTGACGGCCGACACGCACACCAGCAGCGAGGACGCGGAGGGGACGCGCCTCGAGCTGGTCGGGCTCGACCTCGACGAGGCCGGGCTCTTCCTCTCGGGCAAGGCCGCCCCCGACGAGCCGAGCCAGCCGACGGGCATCCCCGGGCGGCGCCTGCTGCCGCTCTACCTCGAGCAGATCCACGCGCTCGGCGGCGCCGACGCGCAGGACGAGACCCTGCCGCCGCGCCTGGCGGACGCCGTCGCCCAGCGCGTCGAGCGCCTCCCCGTGCGGGCCCGCCGCGTGCTCCAATGCGTCGCGGCCTTCGGCGGGCGGGCGACCCTCGAGGAGCTCCGCGCCGTGGCCGACCCGCGGGACCTCGAGGACATGGGCGCGCTCGTCGAGCGCGGGCTGATGAACCTGAGCGACCACGCCGAGGTCTCGCACCCCTTCGTGGCGGAGCTGGTGGAGGCCTTCATCCCGGCCTCGGCGCGAAAGGAGCTCCACCAGCGCATCCTCGACGTCGTCAGCGACCGCGGCGCGCCCCTCGAGGTGCGCGCCGAGCACGCCTACCGGGCCGTCGAGCCGATGCGCACGCTCATGACGCTCGAGCGCATGGGCAACGTGGCCCTCGACCGGGGCGACCCGCGGGCCGCCGTGCTGGCCTACCGGCGCGCGCTCGATCTGGCGCGCCGCGAGATGCTCGAGGGCGACACGGTGATGGACACGGCGCTCATCACCTTCTCGCGGAAGCTCGGCTGGGCCATGGCCCAGGCCGGCGACCTGGCGGGCGCGGACGGCGTGATCCGCGAGGTGCTCGATCTGACCGGGCCCTACGACGCGAACCGGGCGCGCATGCACCTGGTGCTCGGGCGCATCGCGGCGCTCCGGGAGCGGCCGCGCGACGCCATGCGCCACTACGGGCAGGCGCTCGAGGTGGCCGCCGGGGTGGAGCCGCGGGTGGAGTCCGAGATCCAGGTCGCGCTCGGGCGCCTGCGGCGCGACGCGGGGGATCCGAACCTCGCGGCGAACGCCTATCGGCGGGCGGCGGAGCTGCACGCGCAGCTCGGATCGAAGGAGCCCGTGCGCGCCGGGGTCGAGCTCGACCTGGCGGAGGCCCTGCTGGCGGCGGGCGACGCGGCCGGGTCGGCGGAGCACGCGCGGGCCGGCGAGAAGCTCGCGCGGGCGGGCCGGGCGCCGGCGCTCGAAGCCCGGGCGCAGGGGCTGGTCGGACGCATGGCCGAGCTCGAGGGCCGGACGGCCGAGGCGCGCGCCGCGTTCGAGGAGGCGGCCCAGCTCGCGGCGGAGGCCGGCGACGCCGAGGGCTACGCGCGCTGGACCGACGCGGCGACCGCCCTCTGAGCCGCTCCGCGCGGCGCCGCGAGCACCGGCGCGCTCAGCGCCGCGAGCACCGGCGCGCTCAGCGCCGCGAGCACCGGCGCGCTCAGCGCCGCGTGACCGTCAGCGCGTAGCTGCCCCAGTCTCCGCGGTTGAAGCCCGTGACCACGACCGTCACCGCGTCGCCCTCCTCGAGCGCCAGGCCGGACACGCGCGCCTGGCCGTTCCCCGCGCCATCGTCGTCCGCCGTCCGGCACGCCAGCGTGTTCGCGGGGAGGCCGAGCCCGTCGTAGACGACGAGATACGAGTCGTCGATGGAGCCGCTGAGCTCGAGGTCGAAGGTCCCCGCCGGCAGGCCGTGGTTGCAGAGCACGTGCGTCGCGTAGGGCACGTCGCTGCCGCCGCTCGAGATGCTCCCGGCCGGACAGCTCTCGGCGTAGGGGCGATCCCAGGTGAGCCCGCCGCCCGTGTTCCCCCCGAGGGTGATCGAGCCGCTCGCCGGGAGGAGCTCGCAGCCCGGCGGCGTCGGACCGGCGTCCACGCTCGGGCCCCCGTCCCGCCCATCCACACCCGACCCGCCGTCCACGCCCGGCCCCCCGTCGCGCGGGGGGATCGTCCCCCCGTCCGGGCCCGCGTCCAGCCCGGCGAAGCGCCCCGCGTCGTCGGCTCGCTGGGCCGGACCCGCGTCGTAGGCCGAGCGGCGCGAGGCGCCCTGAGCGCAGGAGGTCGAGAGGAACACGCCGGCCAGGACCGGAGCGAGAAGCGTGAGCGGGGGAGAGGTCATGACGTCGGGCCGAACGGGGGCAGCGGAGCAGCACCCCCGGACATCGATGGCCGCCCGGCCCGCCCCTTCGCGCCCGGCCCGTGATCTTTCGCACCCCGTCCTCCCGAAAAGAGCGCGGCCTTCCCCCAGTCGCGTGAGGCCTCTCACGCGATCATTCCACCCCCGGCCTCCCTTTCAAACAGAGTTGAATTCAACCACGGAATCACACAGCTTTTTCTTACAGTCCCCACCTTGCACAGCATTCCTGGCCGTTGCTAATGTCCGCCTCGCTCCCTGTCGGGGTCCGTGAACGGCCCTACGCACGCCGTGCCCCGTCACCGTCTGCCTCCGGCGCCGTACCGCGGCTCGACCGAGGCCAGGGCGGCCTTCTTTGCTTCTCTCGGAGATGACTTCCATGCGCAGGTCCCTGCTTCGCGCCGCGTTCGCGCTCACCCTCGCCGGCTGCGTCGGCAACGGCTCCGACGCCCCGTCGGCCCCCGTCGACGCCACCACCGCCGCCATCGTGAACGGCGAGCGCACGACCGGGAACGAGCCCGCCGTGGTCGCCGTGCTCAACCGCTTCGGCGGCCTCTGCACCGGCACCCTCGTGGCCCCGCGCATCGTCCTGACGGCCAAGCACTGCGTCCAGAACCCGAACGCCGCGGCGCCCAACGACGCCAGCGCCTTCGTCGTCGGCATCGGCGATCAGATCCGCGGCTTCAGCGAGACCTTCAACGTCACCGACGTCGTCACCACGCCGGGCACCTACACGGACAGCGGCGGCCTCGGTGGCGCCCTGGTCGGCGTCGACGTCGCCGTCGTCACGCTCGGCCGCGCCGCGGACATCACCCCCTACGAGGTCTTCCGCGGGAGCCCGGAGGACCTCTTCGGCGAGACCCTCCGCGCCGTCGGCTTCGGCGAGATCCCGAGCGGCGGCGCCGGCGTGAAGTACGAGACCACCTCGACCATCTCCTCCGTGCGCGGGGGCGTCATCTACACGCCGCCCACGATCTGCCAGGGCGACTCCGGCGGCCCGCTGATGACGATGGACAACGAGGTCATCGGCGTCGCCTCCTTCGGCACGGGCTCCTGCGGCTCGGGCATCAACGGCTACAACCGCGTCGACCGCTTCCTCGACATGATCGACGGCGCCATCCGCGAGAGCGGCGTCTGCGTCGGCGACGGAACCGAGGTCTGCGACGGCGAGGACAACGACTGCGACGACGCCGTCGACGAGGACTGCGCCCAGCCGGGCGAGGGCTGCGTCGAGGACGCCGACTGCGTCACGCTCGACTGCCGGGACATCGACGGCGAGTCGATCTGCGCCCAGACCTGCGACCCGACGGCGCCGCTCACGGGCTGCCCGCCGCGCCTCTACTGCCGCTCCATGGGCGGCTGCGAGGGCGTCTGCGTGCCTGGCTCGGCCGGCGAGCTCCCCATCGACGCGGACTGCGCGGCGGACACCGAGTGCGCCTCCCTCTTCTGCGCCGACCCGGGCGACGGGCGCCGCCGCTGCCTCGACCCCTGCGAGGGCGACACGGGCACCTGCCTCGACGGCGAGGTCTGCGCGGCGGCCGCCGGCGCCTGCGGGGGCTGCGTCCCGGCGGACCTGGTCGTCGGCTCCCGCGGCCTCGGCGAGGTCTGCGCCAGCGACGAGGAGTGCGCGAGCGGCCGCTGCTTCGAGGAGCGCGGCGACGCCTACTGCACCCGCGGCTGCGAGGACGACACGGGCTGCGCCGACGGCTTCCACTGCCGCGACCTCACCGAGACGGACGCCATCTGCGTGCGCGGCGATCGCGGCGGCGTCGGCAGCGGCTGCGTGGCCAACGCGGACTGCGACACGGACCTCTTCTGCGCGACCCGCGGCGACGTGAGCTGGTGCAGCAGCTTCTGCGACAGCGGCGAGGACTGCCCGCCCGACTTCCAGTGCGTCGACGTCGGCGGCGCGGCCATCTGCGTGCCCGACCGGGGCACGATCGGCTCGCCCTGCGCGACCGGCGAGGAGTGCATCTCCGGGGTCTGCGAGAGCGTCGGCCCGGCCGGCGAGCTGATGTGCACGCGGCTCTGCAGCGGCGACAACCTCTGCGAGCCCGGCTTCGTCTGCGAGCGCACGGCCGACGGCGTCTCCGCCGTCTGCGTCCCGAGCGTCGAGCCCGCGAGCGGCGGCGGCGGCGGCTGCTCGGCGGCCGGCGGCGGCGACGCGCCCCTCTTCGGTTTCTCCCTCCTCGGGTTGGTTCTCTTCCTCCAGCGCCGGAAGGCCCTCTGATGCGTCGACTCTCCCTCCTCACGCTCCTCGCCCTCGGCTGCGCCGCGGGCGACCCCGTCTTCGACGGCAGCTCCCAGCCCATCGTCGACGGTGAGCTGGAGAGCGGCTACCCGGAGGTCGTCTTCCTCTACAACATCTCCGGCGCGGCCTGCACGGCGACGATCATCTCGCCGCGGGTCGTGCTGACGGCGAAGCACTGCGTGCAGGACGGCCGGAACAGCCGGGCGGCCCCGGCGAGCAACTTCCGCGTCTTCGTCGGGCGCTCCGCCCGGAGCGCCACCGCCCAGTACCTCGTCTCCGAGGTGCGCCCGGTGCCCGGTCGCTGGGATCTGCAGGACGGCAGCGACGTGGCCGTGCTCATCCTCTCGAGCCCGGCCGCCGAGGCGCCGCGCGAGGTCTCCTTCGACAACCCGAGCTCCATCGTCGGCCAGAGCTTCACGGCCGTCGGCTACGGCCAGACGCCCTCCGGCGGCAGCGGCACGAAGTACTCCACCGAGAAGCTCGTCCGCTTCGTCCGGAACGGCTTCGTCTTCGTCTCCCCGGCGGTCTGCTCGGGCGACTCGGGCGGCCCGCTCGTGGGTGAGGACGGCCGCATCTGGGGCGTCGCCTCCTTCATCTACAGCGAGAGCGGCGGCCAGCCGAACTGCGGCACGGCGCCGGGCGCCTACAACGCGCTGAACCGCTACCGGGACTTCATCGAGCAGGCGATCGTCGACTCGGGGGCCTGCGTGCCCTCCGAGGAGATCTGCAACGGCATCGACGACAACTGCGACGAGGTCGTCGACGAGGGCTGCACGGCCACGGGCGACCCCTGCACCGGTGACGACGAGTGCGTCGGCGGCGCCTGCCGCATGGTCGGCGACGCCACGAGCCGCATCTGCACGCTCGCCTGCGACCCGCTCCGGCCGAACCTCGGCTGCCCGGCGGACATGTACTGCGCGACCGAGGGCGGCGGCAGCTGCAACGGCTTCTGCGCCCCCGGCGGCGCCGGCGAGCTCCCGCTCGAGGCCGAGTGCAGCGCCGACTCCGAGTGCCAGAGCGCCCTCTGCACCGACCCGGGCGACGGCATCCGCCGCTGCCTCGCGCCCTGCCAGGGCGACGGCGCCGACTGCCTCGCGGGCGAGGTCTGCGCGGCCGTGGCCGGGAGCTGCGGTGCGTGCGTGCCCGAGGGCCTCGTCGCGGGTCTCCGCGGCTACGGCGAGCCCTGCATGGCGGACGAGATGTGCTCGAGCGGCCTCTGCTTCGACGACGAGGGCGTGTCGTACTGCTCGCGGCCCTGCACGGACGACGCCGCCTGCGGCGACGGCTTCCACTGCCGCGAGGGCACCTGCGCGCGCGGCCCGCGGGAGAGCGTCGGCGGCGGCTGCGTGAACAACGAGGACTGCGAGTCCGGCATCTGCGCGACCTCCGGCGACCGGCGCTGGTGCACCGACTTCTGCAACCCCGAGGAGGCCGAGGCCTGCCCGGCCGGCCTGAGCTGCCTGCCCGCGGGTGGGGAGACCATCTGCGTGCCCGACCTCAGCCTGGTCGGCGAGGCCTGCCTCGAGAACGCCGAGTGCACGACCGGGCTCTGCGCCTTCGGTACGCGGGCCGGGGACGTCTGCACGCGGCTCTGCGACGCGGACAACGCCTGCTCGCCGGGCTTCGAGTGCCTCCGCATCGACGGGGGCGCGAGCGCCATCTGCGTGCC
Organism: Sandaracinus sp.; assembly: GCA_002699025.1. Taxonomy (GTDB): domain Bacteria; phylum Myxococcota_A; class Polyangia; order Polyangiales; family Houyiibacteriaceae; genus Houyiibacterium; species Houyiibacterium oceanicum. The sequence continues at coordinate 8,658 of PABA01000190.1, forward strand.
CGCGGCCAGCGCCACGAGCGGCGGTGGTGGCGGCGGCTGCGCGGCCGGCGGACGGGGAGGCCTCGGCGGGCTCCTCTTCGCCCTCGCGGGCCTGATGGTGCTGCGCCGCCGGCGCTGAACGACCCCCCACGCGCTCCGCGAACGGGGCGGCATCGAGCTCCCCGCGGCCTCGGCCTCGGGGAGCTCGACGCGTCCGGCTCGACGTGTCCGGCTCGACGCGTCCGGCTCGACGCGTCCGGCTCGGCGTCTCCGAGTCGCGGCCTCCGGCTCGCCCCGCGCGGCTCGCGGTGCCCGGCCCGCCCACGGCCCCTTCGCCGCTGCACGCCCGAGCCCCGCGGGCTATGTTCCCCGCGTGCGCCCCCCGCGCCCCATCCTCGCCCTCGCCGCCACCCTCACCGCGCTCGCCCTCGGCTGCACGGACCTGGGCGAGTACGCGCTGAACGAGGGCGAGGTCTACCGGGGCGCGGTCCTCGGCACCCGCGACCCGGACTGCGAGTCCGGCGGCGCCTGCTCCTTCATCCGCCGGGGCTTCGCCGCCGAGACCGAGCTCGACCTCGACTTCGTCCCCGAGGGGCTCGCCTCGAACCCGGGCACGCTCAGCACCCGCGGGGAGCCCTGCGCTCCGACCTTCGAGGACGAGCCTCTCCTGCCCATCGCCCCCCTCGCCCACGACGCCCTCTCCGAACTCGACTTCCCCGGCGGCGACCGGGTGCGCAACCTCGTCTACGCGCTCCGCCCGAGCCGCGGGCCGCTCGCCGGCCGGGACGCCATGGCCTTCATCTCGCTGATGCGCGACGGCGACGTCGAGGTGCGCATCCTCGCCGGCTCGGGCACCAGCGATTGCGATCCGGAGGCCTGCCCGGCGCTCGCGACCGGCCAGTGCGACTTCTTCGGCGTCTTCCGCCTCGGCCGCGAGGAGCTCTGAGCCCATGCGCTGGGTCCTCGGCATCGAGAGCTCCTGCGACGAGACGGCGGCCGCCATCGTCTCGCCCGACGGCCGCGTGCTCCGCGACGTCGTCGCCAGCCAGATCGCCGAGCACGCCCCCTACGGCGGCGTCGTCCCCGAGCTCGCCGCCCGCGCCCACCTCCGCGCCGTCGTCCCCGTGATCGAGGCCGCCGTCGCCGCGCTCCCCGGAGGCCTCGACGACGTGGACGGCGTCGCCGTGACCCAGGGCCCGGGGCTCGTCGGCGCGCTCCTCGTCGGCGTGCAGGTCGCCCGCGCGCTCGCCTGGCAGCGCGGCCTGCCGCTCGTCGGCGTGAACCACCTCGACGGCCACCTCCTCGCCGTCCAGCTCCGCCGCGAGGGCGACGACGCGCCCCCGGTGCCCTACCCCTACGTCGCCCTCCTCGCGAGCGGCGGCCACACCGCGCTCTATAGGGTCGACGCCCCCGACGAGGTCGCCCTCCTCGGCCAGACCCGCGACGACGCCGCCGGCGAGGCCTTCGACAAGGCGGCCAAGCTCCTCGGCCTCGGCTACCCCGGCGGCCCGGTGATCGATCGGCTCGCCGCGGAGGGCGACCCGAAGGCCGTGAAGCTGCCCCTCCCCTTCGCCTCCAAGAAGACCCTCGACTTCTCCTTCTCGGGGCTCAAGACCGCCGTCGCGCGCCACGTCCAGAAGCACGGCCCGCCCGCCGACGAAGGTGCGCTGGCCGACCTCTGCGCCTCCTTCCAGCGCTCCGTCGTGCACGTCCTCGCGAAGAAGGCCGTCGCCGCCTGCGAGGCCGAGGCGGTCCCGCGCCTGGTCCTCGGCGGAGGGGTCGCGGCGAACGCCGGGCTCCGCGCCCGCGCCCGGGAGCTCTGCGAGCAGAAGGGCGTCGCCCTCCACGTGCCGCCGCTGAAGTCGTGCACGGACAACGCCGCGATGATCGCCTACGCGGGCGCCCTCCGCCTGGCCCGGGGCGAGCGCGACGACGCCCTCCGCGTCTTCTCCCGCGACCCGAAGCGCCGCCGGGGCAAGTTCCGCCGCGACGGCACGCTCGTGAAGCGCCGCCCGCCCTCCTCGGCCGGATGAGCTTCTCGCGCCGGAGCGCCTTCGGAGCCCCGACCGCCTTCGCCCGGGCCGTCGCCGCCGCGCGCATCACCCACGACCTCGCCGGCACGAACCCCGCCGCCGCCGGCCTCCGCGTCGAGGGCCCGCTCGATCGGCTCGCGAGCGACGCCGTCCGCCGCCACGCCCCGGCGCCCTTCGGCCAGCCCGCCGCGCGCGAGGCCGTCGCGGCGTCCATCGGCGCGCCGACCGGCCGCGTGGTGCTGACCGCCTCCACCAGCGAGGCCTACGGCCTGCTCTTCGAGCTCCTCTGCGACCCGGGCGACGCCGTCCTGATCCCGCAACCGAGCTACCCCCTCTTCGACGTCCTGGCGCGCCTCGCCGGGGTCGCCCTCCTCCCCTACCCGCTCCACTACGCCGCCGGCCGCTGGTGGCTCGACACGGAGGCGCTCGCCGAAGCCGCCCGCGACCCGCGCGCGAAGGCCGCGATCGCCGTCAGCCCGAACAACCCCACGGGGACGCTCCTCGGCGCCGGCGAGCAGGACGCGCTCGAGGCGCTCGGCCTGCCGCTGATCGTCGACGAGGTCTTCCAGCCCTACCCGCTCGACGCGCCCCCGCGCTCCGCGCGCCGCGGCGACGGCGACGGGCTCCGCTTCCTCCTCGGCGGCCTCTCGAAGAGCGCCGGCCTCCCCCAGATGAAGCTCGGCTGGGTCGAGGTCGAGGGCGAGCCGAGCCAGGCCGAGGAGGCCCTGGGCCGGCTCGCCCACCTCATGGACGCCCGCCTCTCCGTCGGCGCGCCCGTGCAGGCCGCCGCCGCCCAGCTCCTCGAGCGCGGCGCCGAGCTCCGCGCCCGCATCCAGGCCCGCCTCGCCGAGAGCCTCGCCGTCGCCCGGGACACCCTCGCCGGCTCGCCGCTCTCGCCCCTACCGGTGGACGGTGGCTGGAGCCTGATGCTGCGCGTCCCGCGGGACGGCCCCGGGAGCGACGAGCGCTGGGCCCGCGCCGCGCTCCGCGAAGGGATCCGGGTTCAGCCAGGCTTCCTCTACGACGCCCCCGACGGCCACCTCGTCGTCTCCCTCCTCACGCCCCCCGAGCGCCTCCGAGAGGGCCTCGCCCGCCTCCGCGCGCTGGACCCCTGAGACGCTCGAGCTCCAGCGAGAGCCCGAGCCCCGGCAAGAGCTCCAACTCGAGCCCGAGCTCCAGCGAGAGCCCGAGCCCCAACCCCAGCAGAAGCCCTAGCGAGCAAGAGCTCCAACTCGAGCCAGAGCCCCAGCACCAGCAGAAGCCCGAGCGAGCAAGAGCTCCAACTCGAGCCAGAGCCCCAGCACCAGCAGAAGCCCCAGCACCAGCCCAGCTTCCGCGTCCCCGCGAGCACAGCGAGACGAGCGCGTCGAGCCTCCCCCACGGACCCCGGTTCCCCGACCCCTCCAGCGAGCCCAGCGAGCGCCCCCCAGAGCGAGCGAAGCGAGCTCGCCCCCGCGGCGCGCGCCCCCGCGCGCCGCGCACGGCAACCGACGTCCGACGTGACTGATAAGCTCCCCATCGCATGGCCGGTGAGAAGACCGAGGAACCCAGCGCCAAGAAGCTGCGGGACGCCCGGCGCCGCGGCGAGGTCCCGAAGAGCCGGGACTTCACCACCGCGCTCGTCGTCCTCGCCACCGGCGGCGCGCTCGTGGCCTCCGCCGACGGCGCCCTCCACGCCCTCGAGAGCGCGCTCCGCCTCGCCCTCCGCGCCGCGGCCACCCCCGACGCCGACCCGGCCCTCCTCGGCGCCGGCCTCGCCCTCGGCGTCGACGCCGCCGCGCCCGTCCTCGCCGCCGCCGTCGTCGCCGGCTTCGTCGGCGCGTTCCTCCAGGTCGGCGGCCTCGTCACGGTCGACCCCATCAAGCCCAAGCCCGAGCGCCTGAACCCGATCCAGGGCCTGAAGAACATCTTCAGCCAGAAGCAGCTCGTCGAGCTCCTCAAGACGCTCCTCAAGCTCCTGGTCATCGGCTTCGTCGCGTGGCAGGGCCTCCGGGACGCGACCCGGGGCGTGGCCGGCCTGGCCGCCCGCGACGCCGGCGCGGCCCTCGCCGCCACGGGCGAGCTGGTGACCACCCTGCTCTTCCGGGTCGGGGGCACCCTACTGGCCATCGGCGTCCTCGACGTCCTCTACCAGCGCTGGCGCCACCGCCAGGACCAGAAGATGACCAAGGAGGAAGTGAAGCGTGAGCACAAGGAAGCCGAAGGCGACCCGCACGCGAAGCAGCAGCGCGAGCGCGTGCACCGCGAGATCGTCGAGCACGACGCGGTCGAGCAGGTCCGGCGCGCGGACGTGCTGGTCGTGAACCCGACGCACCTGGCGGTCGCGCTCCGCTACGAGGAGGGCGAGACCGACGCGCCCGAGGTCGTGGCCCGCGGCCAGGAGCACCTCGCGCGCCGCATGATCGAGGCCGCCCGGGAGGCCGGCGTGCCCATCATGCGCGACGTGCCCCTCGCCCGCGCGCTCTTCGACCTCGAGGTCGGCGAAGAGATCCCCGAGCCCCTCTACGAGGCCGTCGCCGCGATCCTCCAGGCGGCCTGGGCCGAGCGCGACGGGGAGGCGCCCGAATGAGCCGGATCCGCTCGCGCCGCGGCGCCCCGCCCCCGCTCGACGTCGCCCTCCCCGCCCTCGAGGAGGTGCGCCCCGCCGCCGGGCCCGAGCTCGACCTCGAGGCGGGCGAGCTCCCGCTGCGCGCCCCCGGAGGTGTCCGCCCCTCCCCACCGCCGCTCCAGCTCGAGGCGCCCCCGCCTCCGAGCCCCGAGGCCCTGGACGCGCTCTCCGTCGCCGCCGACCGGCTCGCGGCCGACCCGGCGACCCCGCCCGCCACGCGCGACATGATGGTCGCCGTCCGCACCCTGCTTCGCCTCCGGGAGGAGCTCGAAGCCAGCCGCCGGAGCGAGATCCGCCCATGAGCGTCTCCGTCTCGAGCGGGGTCCCGAGCGAGGCCGTGGGCGCGGCGCGCTGGCTCGCCTGGCAGGCCCTCCGCGTGCGCCGCCTCGATCTCGCCCACCGCCTCCTCGCCGGCTGCGTCGAGCTCGATCCGAGCGACGGCTGGTCCGCCGAGGCCCTGGCCCGCGTCGCCCTCGCCCGCGGGGACGCCGAGGCCGGCCGCGAGGCCGCCGCCCACCTGCTCCGCCTGGCCCCCGGGAGCGCCGCCGGCGCGCTCCTCTACGCCCGAGCCCAGCTCGCCCTCGACGCCCCCGAGGAGGCGCGTCCTTGGCTCGCCCGGGCCGCCGGGGCAGGCCGGGGCGCCACCAAGCGCACGGCCGAGGCGCTCCTCGCGCGGCTCGCATGAGCGACTTCGTCGACATCTCCCTCCCGGTGCCCCTCCGCCGCGCCTTCACCTACCGCGTGCCCGAGGGCGCGAGCTACGCGCTCGGCGCACGCGTGGCCGTCCCCTTCCACCGTCGCAAGCTCGCCGGCTTCGTCGTCGGCCACCGGGACGCGCCGCCCGAGGGCGTCGAGCGCGTCTTCCGGGTCGCCGGCCCGCTCGAGCGCGAGCCCGTCTTCCCGGCCGAGCTGCTCGCCTTCCTCGACGAGGCCGCGCGCTACTACCTCCACCCGCTCGGCGAGGTGCTCCGCGCGGCCGCGCCCGCGCTCCCCAAGGGCGCCATGAAGCGCCTCCGGGAGGGCGGCTTCCTCGAGGAGGGCGAGGCGCTCCCGGGCCGCGCCGTAGCGACGATCCTCGAGCTCTTCGCGCACCGCACGGAGGCGCTGCCGGAGAAGCGCCTCGGCAGCCGACAGAAGGAGGCCCTCGCGCTCCTCGACGAGCGCCGCGAGCTGGCCCTGGGCGAGCTCCGCGACCGGATCGGCCCGAGCGCCCGCAACGTGCTCAAGGCGCTCGCGAAGCGCGGCCTGGTCGAGCTCGAGGAGCGCGAGATCCTCAAGGACCCCTTCTTCGGCAAGCCCATCGAGCGCGACGCGCCGCCCGAGCTGAACGAGGCGCAGCGCGTCGCCGTCGAGCGCATGCGCGGCGCCCTCGAGGCCGAGGAGCCGGCGAGCTTCCTGCTGCACGGCGTGACCGGCTCGGGGAAGACCGAGGTGTACCTCCACGTGATCGAGTCGGCCCGGCAGCGAGGCCGCGGCGCGCTCCTGCTCGTGCCCGAGATCGCGCTCACGCCGCAGCTCGTCTCGCGCTTCCGCGCGCGCTTCGGGGACGGCATCGCCGTGCTCCACAGCGCCCTCGGCGAGCGCGAGCGGGACGAGGCCTGGCGGCGCCTGCGGCGCGGCGAGCTGACCTTGGCCGTCGGCGCCCGCTCCGCGCTCTTCGCGCCCGTGCCGAACCTCGGCGTGATCGTCGTCGACGAGGAGCACGACCCCTCCTTCAAGCAGGAGGAGGGCTTCCGCTACCACGCCCGCGACATGGCCCTGCTCCGCGCGCACCGGGCCGGCGCCGTGTGCATCCTCGGGAGCGCCACGCCGAGCGTCGAGAGCTTCCGCGGCGCCGAGGAGGGCCGCCTCGAGCTCCTCTCCCTCCCCGAGCGCGCCACCTCGCAGCGCCTCCCGGAGGTCGAGGTCGTCGATCTGCGCCGCCACCGGCACGGCCCGAGCGGGCACCACCTCATCACCGGGCCCCTGCATCAGGGCATCGAAGCCGCCCTCGAGGCCGGGGAGCAGTGCATCCTCTTCCTCAACCGCCGCGGCTTCGCCCCCTCCCAGCGCTGCGGGAGCTGCGGCGCCGCCGTCGAGTGCCCCTCTTGCAGCGTCGCCCTGACCGAGCACCGGGCCGTCGGCGAGCTCCGCTGCCACTACTGCGACTTCCGGCGCCCCCCGCCCGCGCGCTGCCCCACCTGCGGGGCCGCCGACCTCGCGCCCCTCGGCCTGGGCACCGAGCAGCTCGAGCAGACCCTCGCCGAGCTCTTCTCCCCCGCGCGCGTCGCGCGCCTCGACCGGGACACGGCGACCGGCAAGACCGTCGAGGCCGTGCTCGACCGGCTGCGCCAGGGCGAGGTCGACATCCTCGTCGGCACGCAGATGGTGACCAAGGGCCACGACCTCCCGGGCGTGACGCTCGTCGGCGTCATCCTCGCCGACCAGTCCCTCGCCTTCCCCGACTTCCGCGCCGGCGAGCGCACCTTCCAGCTCCTCGCGCAGGTCGCCGGCCGCGCCGGCCGCGGCGAGCGCCCGGGCCGCGTCTGCTTCCAGACCTTCCAGCCCGACCACCCAGCCATCCGCGCCGCGGCGGCGCACGACTACGAGCGCTTCTACATGGCCGAGCTCGCCGAGCGCCGCGAGCTCGGCTACCCGCCCTTCGGCCGCATGGTCGCCGTGCGCGCCGACGGCGTGGACGAGCAGCGGACGCGCCGCGTCCTGGAGGAGCTCGCGAGCATCGCCCGCCGCCACCCCGGCCTGCGCGACGGAACGCTCTCGATCCAGGGCCCGGCCCCCGCCCCGATCGCGCGGCTGCGCAACCGCTGGCGCTTCCGCTTCCTCCTCCGCGGCGAGCGCAAGCCACTCCGCCAGGTCGCCGCCGCCCTCGCCGCTCGCATCGACGAGGGCCTCGGCCCCGTGAGGGCGAGCGTGGACGTGGATCCCGTGTCGATGCTCTGAGCGGGAGGAGCCCGCCCTGCGCTCGCCGCCCCCGATCTGCCCCGCCCACCGCCGCCTCGGTCGTCCCGCGCCAGGGAGTGGGCGGGGCAGGTGGGGAGGGGCTGCGTGCGGGAGTCCGGGTACCCGCGGAGAGCCCGAGCCCAAACGGGGAAGCCGGAGCCCGAGGCTCGTGGAACGGGAGCCGGGTCTTCGCACGCCGAAGCGGGGGTACGGGCAGCAGCGGCAGCGCGAGCAACAGCGGCAGCGCGAACAGCAGCAGCAGCGCGAGCAGCAGCGGCAGCGCGAGCGGCAGCGGCAGCGCGAGCAGCAGCGGCAGCGCCAGCAACAGCGGCAGCGCCAGCAACAGCGGTAGCGCCAGCAGCAGCGGTAGCGCCAGCAACAGCGGTAGCGCCAGCAACAGCGGTAGCGCCAGCAACAGCGGTAGCGCCAGCAACAGCGGTAG
>PABA01000191.1 GCA_002699025.1 Sandaracinus sp.
CCTTCGGTCGGGATGCTGTCCGCCGTCCGCTGTCCGCTTTCCGTGCTGGCGCTCGGCTTCGGCGGTCCATGCCGCTTCGCGGAGTGGGGGGGAGGTGGGCTGCGCGCGCCGGGAATCCCTCCCGTCGGTCGGGATGCTGTCCGCTGTCCGCTGTCCGCTGTCCGCTTTCCGTGCTGTCGCTCGGCTTCGGCGCTCCATGCCGCTTCGCGGAGTGGGGGTGAGGTGGGCTGCGCGGGTGGGCGTATCGCGCGTCGTCTCGCCTTCGTGCACGTGCACGTGCACGTGAGACGGAGAGCGTCCGAAGCGGGACGCTTCGGTCGGGATGCGATCGGCGCTCCGCCCGCTGCGCCTGTGAGCGGGTCGAAAGCATGCTGCGACGAATTGTCGTGTTTCTCACCATTACGAGGGTCGACAGCTGCCGTCCTCGTGTCGTCTTCTCGTGGGATCGGAAGTCAGAGGAGACGCAGAGCATGTCGTACATCGAGCAGATCAAGGCCATCGCGAAGAGGGCACCCACTCAGATACCGCTGCTCGAGACCGAAGAGGCCACCAAGAACGCTCTGGTCATGCCGTTCATCGCGGCGCTGGGCTACGATGTATTCAACCCGCTCGAGGTCGTGCCGGAGTACACGGCCGATGTCGGGGTCAAGAAGGGGGAGAAGGTCGACTACGCCATTCGAGTGGATGACGAGATCGTCGTCCTCTTCGAGTGCAAGAAGGTATCGGAGCAGCTCGATGGCGGTCGCCACATGGGTCAGCTGTTTCGCTACTTCTCGGTGACGAAGGCTCGCATCGGCGTGCTGACGAACGGCGTGCACTACCGAGTTCTACTCGGACATAGAAGAGCCCAATAAGATGGACTCGAAGCCGTTTCTCGAGATCAACATCCTCGACCTGAAAGAGAACAGGCTGCGCGAGCTGGAGAGGATCACGAAACAATCTTTCGATCTCGACAACATGCTCACGGCGGCGTCGGACCTGAAGTACATGAGGGGTATTCGCCGTTTCCTCGAATCGCAGCTCGAATCGCCAGACGAGGAGTTCGTGAAGCTCTGCTTCTCGCAGTCGGTTCCGCAGGGCCGGTTCACGAAGAGCGTGAAGGAACAGTTCTCGCGACTCACCCAGCGAGTCTTGACTCAGGTCGTCGGCGACCGGGTCAATGATCGGCTCATGTCGGCGCTGGCGCGGGAAGAGACTTCGAGCGAGGGAAGCGAGGCGCCGTCCACGAGTGAGGCGGGACCACCCGGAGCGGAGGCGACCGAGGTCGATGCGGAGTCGAAGGACGGCGTCGTGACGACAGAGGAGGAGCTCCAGGGCTACCTCATCGTCAAGGCCATCGTCTGCTCCGTGGTCGATTCGGAGCGAATCGCTCATCGAGATACCAAGAGCTACTTCGGCGTCCTGCTGGATGACAACAACCGGAAGCCGATATGTCGGCTGCACTTCAACCGGAGCCAGAAGTACATCGGCCTGTTCGACAGCGACAAGAACGAGTCTCGTGAGCCGATCGAACGCTTGGAGGACATCTACAAGTTCGCCGATGCCCTACGCGCCACAGCGTTGCGCTACGATCAGCCTGACGACGCGAACGGTTCAGCTCCCGACGCATCTGAAGCTGGAACGTAGACGGAGAGCATCCCGATCCGTCAGAAGGGGTCGAGCTCGGCGGTGGCGTGGGTGCCGTCGTCGTTGGAGGAGGGGCAGCCGCCCTCGAAGGTCTGGTAGGTGGCGTCGACGACGAGGGTGGTGGCTTCGTAGCCATCGGCGGAGAGGTCGAGCTCGTAGCGGCCCTCCTGCTGTGCGGCGATGGAGCAGGGGAGGCGGCAGCGGGCGGCGCCGTCCCCGAGGTCGGTGAGGCCGTCGCCAGAGAGCGCGCCCCAGGCGCGGCCTTCGTAGCGGAGCTCGGTGATGACGACCTCCTCGAGGGCGTCGCCGGTGGCGGCGTCGCGCACCTCCTCGAGGTGGAGCACCTCGTCTTCGAAGGTGTGCACGCAGGGGCCGGCCGAGCAGCCGGAGAGCGAGCCGGCGCCGAGAAGCGCCAGGGCGAGGAGCGAGCGTACGAGCATGGGGGCCACCGTTCGGTCGAGGGTCACGCGGTCCATGGTGTCGGAGACTGCAGCCGACGTGCCGGCACGAAGCGGCACGCTCCCGCCGCTCCCTCTCGAGCCGCAGATCCCGTCGCCCGCGAGCGAATCGAGCCAGCGCGGCCTTCTCGCGAAGGACAGCCGAGGGTCGTCCCATCCCGCCGTTGTGCAGGATCTCGCCAATCGCCCGCCCCCGTCGCCGGCGGAGGGCGGCCGGCGGAGAGCATCCCGACCGAAGCGTCCCCCTTCGGATGCTCTCCGTCTCACGTGTACGAAGGCGAGACGACGCGCGATACCCGCGCGCCGCCCACCCCGCCCGGCTCCGGGAAGCGGCACGGACCGCCGAAGTCGGTCAACCGCACGGAAAGCCAAAAGCGGACGGCGGAGAGCATCCCGACCGAAGGGAGGGATCCCGCCGACCCGCGCCGCCCACCCCGCGCCTCTCCGCGAAGCGACATGGACCGTGACGCCGAGCAACCGTACGGAAGGCGGAGAGCGGACAGCGGACAGCATCCCGACCGAAGGGAGGGATCCCCCACGCGCGCAGCCTACGCCGCCCCCACTCCGCGAAGCGGCATGGACCGCCGAAGTCGAGCGACAGCACGGAAAGCGGAGAGCGGACAGCGGACAGCATCCCGACCGAAGGGAGGGATCCCCCCGCGGCGAAGCGAGCGCACCGGTGCCGGCGGGACCGCGCCCCACGCACTGGAAGCGCGGGGACGCCCGCGCCGCATCAGCGGCGCAGACGTGCCACGACGATCGCCGGCACCACCAGCAGCGCCCACGCCGCGCTCGGCCCCTCGCTCGGCGCGCGCTCGATGCGGCAGTCGCAGCTCCCGCCGCTGACGCCGCCGGCGCTCCGCACCTCGCTCGGTGGGAGCACGTCCTCGTAGGCCATGAGCGCCTCCGGCTCCTCCAGGGCCATGGCCGTCAGGTAGAAGAGCGCGCCCTCCCAGAGGTGCGGCGTCGACACGCGCTGCGAGGGCCGCCGCGTCCCGTCCGCCTCCTCCACGACCACCATCACCTCGCCGTAGTGATCCGTCGCCGTCGCCTGCGCCGCGGTCCTCCGCGTCAGCTCGAGCAGGTCGTCGCGCCACGCCGGGTCCATGCCCCGCGCCACGCCGAGCGACACGGTGTTCTTCATGAAGTAGGAGCCGCCCTCGTTCTCGAGCTCCACGGTCGGCCGGATGGTCTCCCGGTCGAGCTCGAGCTGCCGCTCGATGCGCGCGTCGTCGAGCGGCAGGAGCGTCATCGGCCAGACCAGCCAGGCGGTCGGCCCGGTCGGCGTGCTCCCCGGGTTCTGCGCCGCCGTCGCCCGCTGGGGCCCGGTCGGCGCCTCGCTGATGAAGCGCTCCTCCTCGAAGTCGTAGAAGGACGCGAGCATCGCGTCCCGGAGCTCGCCGGCCCGCTCCTCCCAGCGCTCCGCGTCCTCCACCTCGCCGAGCAGCCGCGCCGCCCGGCTCGCGATCTCGAGCGCGCCGAAGGTCGTCACCGAGCCGTGCAGCGTCTGCGTGTAGGCGGCGTTGTCGTCCTCCTGCGCCGGCGCCGGCAGGCCCGTCTCCGGGTCGCGCCAGCGCGTCAGCAGATCGGCCCCGCGCCGGATCGCCTCCCAGTGGTCGCGCAGGTAGCTCTCCGGATCGTCCACCCAGCCCGCGTGCGCGACGATGGTCCACACGCTGAAGCCCGTGTTGTCGATCTCGAAGCGGAAGAACCCGCCGATCATCCCATCGGCGTAGTAGTTCATCTCCCAGGCGTCGGCCGGGTAGAAGCGGCTCGGCGTGCCGTCGGGGTTGGGCGGCGGCTCCGGGTCGATCACGAAGGTCGGCCGCACGGGCTCCGCGCGCTGCCACGCCTGGTAGAGGGTCGCGCGGCGCGTGACGAGCTCGTGTTGCCCGCTCACGTCGAGGAGCACGTTGAAGAAGGCGCCGTCGCGCGGCCAGTCCAGCCCGTAGGGCGCCTGGCGCGTGATGGAGGCGACGATGGCGCCGGTCTCGGCGTCCGTGCCGACGCGGATGTTGATCAGCGAGCGGCGCGCGACCCGGCGCACGTCCTCGTCCCAGGTGGGCAGGCGCTTGTCCTCGAGGAAGGCGGCGAGGGCGGCGTCGGACTCGCCCACCACGGCGGCGGCGTCGACGGCCAGCCCGGCGCGCGCGGTGGCGGCGTCCCGGCCGAAGGAGAAGACGGCGCGCGCGACGGCCTCGTCGCCCTCGAAGAGGAGCGGCGTGCGGAGCGCCTCGTTCACCTCGCCGGCGGCGAGCCCGTTGCCCTCGAGGGCGCCGTCCGCGGCGTCGGCCCAGGCGTCGGCGGCGTCGTGCGTCCAGCCGTTCTCCTCCGCGAGCGTCGGCGCCTCCGGGTCGCAGCGGAGCGCGTCGAGGACGTCCGGGTCCAGCGGGAGCTCGACCTCCTCGAAGACCTCCGGGAGCGCCCGCACGTTGTCGACGAGCTCGTCCTGGATGCCGCAGAAGTCGCTCGCGTCGAAGCCGATCTGGTGCTGCGTGGGCGCGGGCACGGTCGTGAGCGCCGCGTAGGCGCCGGGCGCGTAGTCCTCGTCGAGGGCGGCGGCGAGGGCGGCGATCGCGTCGGCGTCGGGGGAGCCGTCCCGGAGCGCGGCGCCGATGGCGCCGAAGTCGACCTCGGGCGCGTTCAGCACGTCGCCGATGACGTCGTAGATGCGCTGGTCCCCGGGGTGGAAGTGCACGATGGCCTGCGCGTCCTCGTCCCAGACGGCGGCGAAGTCGTTGCGGCCGTCGAAGGCCCAGTCGACGAAGGGGAGCTGGGGGATGCGGCTCTCGGGGGGCATGGGCGAGAGGTTCGCGAAGGTGAGCAGCTCGGCGCTGAGGACCGGGCTGCCCTCTTCGCGGACGACGCGGACCTCGCGGACGAGCACGTCGGCGCCGCCCACGGGGGCCGGCGCGACGGCGTCGACGACGGTGACGCGGAGGCCGAGGCGCTCGTTCGAGAAGACCGTGTGCGGGTTCGCGCCGTCGTCCGGGCCGTAGCTCGTGGAGGCGGTCCAGGCGCTCCGGTCGTGGAGCCAGTGGACGATCGGCGGGCCGTCCGTGCCGTCGTCGACGAGGAGCCCGAAGGTGGCGCCGGTGCCCTCGGGGGCGCCGAAGCGCGGGCGCGCGCGGGCGTCCAGGGCGTTGCTGTTCAGGTAGCCGAGCTGGTCCGAGTAGCTGGGGCTCGGCCAGCTGAGGACCGTGAGCTCGCCGTCCTTCGAGACGCCGACGGAGAGGCGGCCGTGGCCGGTGATGGCCTCGACGTTGGCCGCGCCGAAGAAGTTCTCGATGAGGTCGATCCCCGTCTGCGCCGAGGCCGGGGAGGCGAGGGCGAGGGAGAGCGAGAGGGCCACGAGGCCGAGGAGCCCATCGGGGGTACGCATCGCGGCGCAGGATACCGGCGTCCGCGCTCTCGGTGCGAGCGACGCTCTCGAGTCGGGGCGGGGCGCGGCGCGGGGCTCAGCGCTCGGCGGCGGGCGCCTGGCCCGGCCCGTCGATGGCGGCGAGGATCTCCTTGCCGGTCACGGGCTTGCGCAGGAGCGTGTGCACGAGGCCGATGCGCACCAGCTCGTCGGCGTGCGGCACGTCGACGCCGCTGAAGAGCAGCCGGCGCACCTCGGGGTGCTGGTGCATGACCTGCTCGAGGAGCCAGACGCCGGTCGGGCCGGGGGGCATGTGGTGGTCGGCGACGATGGCCTGCACTCGCATCTCCGCGAGGACCTCGAGCGCTTCGCGGGCGCTCCCGGCGGTGACGATCTCGGCGCCGCGGCGACGCATCACCCGGGCCAGCGCGCCGCGGACGTGGACGTCGTCTTCCACCAGGAGGATGGGCGCGGAGGTCACGCGGGGGTTTTAGCGCATTCGGGTGAGGCTGTCATCATCATGGAAAGATATTGTGTGACAGTAGCTCTCCGCGGCCTCCGGCCGCTGCAGCCCGCTCTCCGCCGTCCGCTGGCGGCGCTCGACGGAACGGCGCCGGCCGCGTTCGCGGAGAGCGACCGCCGCGCGGAGCAGTCGACGGGCCCGTGTTCCGCGAAGCGGCATGGACCGCAGACTCGAGCGCCAGCACGGCCGCAGGCCGTTCGCGAACCGCGGCACGGCCCGGGCGGATCCGGACGTCGCGGGATCGTCGTTGATCCGCGCGCGCGCTCGTTGCTAGCGTCGCCGACCTCATGGGGGCCACTGGGGAGCGGGCGCTGCTGTTCGAGGATCTGGAGCGGGCCTTCGCGGTCCGCGACCCGCGCTTCGCCGAGCGCCTCTGCGCCTACGCGCAGCAGCCGGACCCGCCGGAGAGCGCCGCCGAGGATCACGATCCGAGCGAGCCGCTGCCGCGCCTCGACCCGGAGACCTTCACGCTGGCCCGCCTGCGCGGCGCGCTCGCGAAGTGGAACCTCGCCTACCGGAGCGAGGACGAGCGCCGCGCCCTCCGCGAGGAGGCCTGGACGAAGCTCGAGGCCGCGCCGCACCCGCCGCCCCGCCTGCGGCTCCACGCGCTCATCGCGCGCCTCGACGAGCTCGCGAGCGAGGAGGGCGGCGGCGACCCGTGGGCCCGGGAGCAGCTCGTCCACGTCATCCGCCACGTGCGCCTCGGCTGGGGCGTTTGGAAGGGGCTCAAGCAGGTCTACAAGAACGCCGAGGCCCGCTTCGACGCGGAGCTCTTCGGCGCGCTGGCCTGGCGCTTCGACGTGGGGACGGCCACGCCCACGACCGGCGAGATCAGCGGCGCCACCTTCGCCTACCTCAAGCGCCGCGCCTGGCGCTTCCTCCGCCAGCTCGGCCTGGCGCTCCCGGAGCTCTACCCGCACTTCGCCGTGCAGGTGCTCCGCCACTACGACGCGCGCACCTACCTCTACGGCACCTGGGTGCTCCCGCAGATCTGGGCGCACCAGGACCTGATCGGCGCGCGCTCGAGCTGGATCACGCGGCCGCCGCAGGATCTCTCGCGGCGCGCCTTCGACGAGGCCTGGAAGCGCTCGCCGGACCCGCTGCTCCGCCTCCTCGAGGACGGGCAGAACGACGCCGTGCTCGACTTCGCCGTGCGCGGCCTCGAGCAGGACTTCGCGGAGACGCTGCGGAGCCTCGACGTGAGCTGGCTGGCGCGCATCGGGCGGCGGCCCCTGGCGCGGCTGCATCGCTTCTTCGTCGCGCGGCTCGAGGCGAGCCCGGAGCTCCACCAGTCCACGCTGAAGGAGAAGGGGCTCCACGACGTGGTGCTGGGGCTGCTGAAGAGCGCGGACGCCGAGGCGGCGCGCTACGCGGTGGCCTACGCGACGGCCCACGCGCCGGACCTCGACGACGCCTTCCTCCTCGATCTGGCAGCGAACGCGCCGAACGAGGAGGCGCGGAAGCTCGCCGTGGCGCGCTTCGAGGCGCGGGCGCCGCAGGCCATCGGGCTCGACCGGCTCGTGGAGATGGTGCGCGTCTCGGCGCTGAGCGCGCTGGCGCAGAAGAAGCTGCGCGACGGGTTCCGGCCGACGGAGATGCGCGCCGAGCACTACGTGGCGCTCCGGCTCGCGGGCGGGGCCGGGCAGGCCTTCGTCGGGAAGTGGTTCGAGGAGGCGAAGGAGCAGCCGCCGGCGGCCTGGCTGGTGAAGGTGGCCGAGAGCGCGGACCTGCGGAACATGTGGCAGCGGCGGCCGATCATGGCCGAGCTGCAGAAGCGCTCGCCGCGGGAGATCGGGATCGGCTGGATCCAGGAGGCGCTCCTCGACGCGCGCTTCTCGAGCTTCGTTCAGCAGTGGCTGCGCGGCGGGATGCTGAAGGGCGAGGACCTGGACGTCGACTGGCTCAAGGGCCTGGTGATGCGGCCGGCGCTCCGCCCGCTGGCTCTCGAGCTGCTCGGGCGACCGGCCTGGGTCGCGCCGCGGGAGGTCGGCCTCGGCTGGCTCCTCGCCATGTCGCGGCAGGCGGACCCGCAGCTCGCCGAGTTCGCGCATCGCTACCTGCTGCAGCACTTCGCGCCGGCGGACTTCGCCGCGGACGGCGGGCTCGAGGCGGGCGTGGCGCGGCTCTGGGCGCTGACCGAGCCGAGCGAGCCGGAGGCCGTGCGCACCTTCGCCGCGACCTACCTGCTCGTGCACCACCCGGAGCTCGGGCCGCAGACGGCGGAGGCGCGGCAGCTCGGCATCGAGCCGCGGCTCGGGACGGAGGCCTACCCGCTCGCGAAGGTGCGGCCGCTCTTCGACGACGCGCTCCCGGCGCTCCGCCGCGCGGCCGTGGCCATCGGGCGGCGCGAGCTCGGCCGCTGGGGCGACGCGGGGCTGCCCTACGCGCTGGCCTCGAGCCGCTTCGCGGAGACGCGCCGCTTCGGGCTCGGGGCGCTGCTCGCGATCGGGCAGGACACGGCGCCCGACGACGGGGTGGCGCCGGTGACGCCGCCGCCGATCGAGTGGCTGGATGCGGCGCGGGTCTTCGCGCTGGCGGAGAGCAAGCAGAAGGCGACGCGGGAGGCGGCCATGACGCTGCTCCGCGAGCACTACGAGCGCATCGGCGGGGCGACCCGGCTCGGTTGGCTGATGGAGAGCCCGGAGCGGGACGTGCGCCTCTTCGCCGTGCGCCTGCTCTGGGATCGGCGCGGCGACGAGTTCGAGGACGCGGAGGCGCTGCGGCAGTTCCTCCGGACGGTGCTCTTCGGGCTGCCGCCCGGGCGCATGGAGCGGCGCGGCGACGACGCGCTCGGGGAGCGGCCCCTGCCGGCGAGCGTGGCGAAGCGGCGGCTCGTGGAGGTGGTGCGCGACATGGCGGTCGACGACGCGGGCTTCGCGCGGGTGGCGTTGCCGGTGCTGGAGGCGTTCATGCACTCGGAGGCGAAGGGCGAGTGGCAGGCCTGCGTGGCGGCGCTCGCGCGCATCCGGCGGGCCCACGCGGAGATCGACACGGCGCTGCCGCCGGCGGAGGCGTGGGCGAGCGCGGCGCCGGCCGAGGGGAACGGGGCGTCGAAGGAGGCGCGGGCGTGAGCCAGGCCTACGCACCGCACGTGGAGCGGCTCGCGGCCGTGGCGGCGACCCCGAGCGGGGCGCTCCTCGTCTACGGCGGCGCGCGTGATCTGCCCGAGGGGGCGACGGCGAAGCCGAGCCTGCACGTGCTGCGGCTGCCGGCGCTCGAGCCCGCGGCGGCGCACCCGTTGGACGCGGCGGCCACGGCGATCACCTGCCTCGACGACCGGCGCGCGATCGTCGGCACGGCGGACGGGCGGCTGCGGGTCGTGGACCTCGAGAGCGGCGCCGCGGCGGCGGTGGACGCGCACGAGGGGGCGGTGCGGGCGATCGCCTTCGCCGGGGACGGCGTCTACAGCGTCGGCGACGACGGCGCCTTGCGGATCTTCCGGCGGCAGGACGGCGGGCTCGAGGCCCTCGGGGAGCGGCGCTTCGGCGCGCGCCCGCTCCGCGTGGCGGCCATCGGCCCGCGCGGAGAGCGGCTGGCCCTCGGCGGCGATGGGGGCACGGTCTTCGTGCTCTCGCTCGGCGCGCTCGACGGCGAGCCGCGTGAGATGGCGGTCGGCGAGGGCGTGCGCGCGCTCGCCTTCACGGACGACGGGCGCGTGGCGGTCGGGCTCGCGGACGGCGGGCTCCGCGTGGGCTACCTCGACGGCGCGCCGGACTTCGAGGATCGGGCCGGGCCGGCGGCGCACGAGCGCGCGGTGGTCGGGCTGGTCTTCGGGAAGGCCCTCGTCGACGAGGCGAACCGGCCGCGGCCGCGGCGCCTCTACTCGATCGGCGCGGACGGCGCGGTGAAGGCCTGGGACCTCGACTCGCGGCGGCGGCCCAAGAGCGAAGCGCTCGGCGGTGCGCCGCGGGCGGCCTGCTGGGTGGCCTCGCGGGAGCACGCGGCGGGGCAGCTCGCCGTGGTCGGGCGCGGGCGGCGCGTGGCGTTGGCGACCCTCCAGGAGGACGGCGCGGTCGGCGCGATCCGCGCGCTCGGCGGGCGGCTCGAGGAGCTGGCGGCGACGCTCCGGGGCGGGAGCGAGAAGGCGCGCGGGGCGGCCCTCGACGCGCTCTCGCCGCTCCCCGAGGACGAGGCGCGCGCGCTCCTCGACCAGGTGCTGCTCCAGGACCGGAGCGCGGCGCTCCGCGAGCGGGCGGCCGAGCGCATCGATCGCGGGCGGCGGCGGCGGAGCCGGGGGGCGCTCCGGCGCGCCCTGGACGACGGCCAGGAGGCGGTCCGGAAGGCGGCGCTGAACGCGCTCACCTCCATCGAGCGGGACGCGCCCTTCGCGGCGGCGCGGGCGGCGCTCGCCTCGAAGCATGCGGACATGCGCGTGACGGCCCTCGCGCGCCTGCCCCGGCTCCGCGCGGCCTCGCCGCTCGTGCCGACGCTGGTGAGCGAGCGCCTCGCCGATCCGGAGGCGGCCGTGCGCCTGGCGGCGCTCGACGCGCTCGAACAGCTCGAGGGCGCCGAGTCGCTCGAGCCGGCGCGCAAGGCCTTCGCCCGCGGCGAGCCGGACGTGCGGCGCGAGGCGCTGCTCCGGCTGGCGCGGCGCGGGCTCGCGGCCGGCGCCGGCGAGGAGCTCGTCGAGCAGGCCTTCGACGATCCCCACGAGAACGTCCGCCGGACGGCCGTGCTCGTGGCCATCGGCGCGCGCGCGCCGCTCGCGGAGACGCTCGGCGGCGACCCGGGCTTCGCGGGGCGTCTCGAGGAGGCGGAGAAGGGCGGCGCCTTCCAGCGCGCGCCCGTGGAGGGGGACGCGATCACCGCGCCGCTCTTCGCGATGCTCGCGAGCCGGCACGTCGACACGGCCCTCGCCGGCGCCTGGGCGCTCCTCGGGCTCGGCGACCCGCGCTGCGTCGGCGCCCTGCTCCAGCTCAGCCGGAGCGAGCGGGCAGACGTGCGGCGCGCCTGCGTCACCTTCCTGCAGGCGGCCATCGGCGCAGGCCTCGAGGGCGCGGCGCCGCTCCGGGGGCGCCTCGAGCTCCTCCTGGACGACGACGACGCGCAGGTCCGCGCGGCCGCCTTCGACGCGCTCGCCGCCCTCGGCCAGGGCCGCGGCGCGCAGGCCGAGCTGGCCCTGGCCGAGCGGGCGCTCCGCGCCGTGCACCCCGATCTCCGCCAGCGCGCGCTCCAGCTCCTCGTGCGCTTCGGCGGCGAGGGGAGCGAGGACCGCGCGCCCGAGCTCCGCCAGCGGGCCGACGCGCTCCTCGGCGACGCGCTCGACGACGAGAACGGGAAGGTGCGCGACGAGGCCTTCCGCACGCTCTGGGCCTGGCATGCGGACGATCCGCGGCCGGCCCTCGAGCGGGGCGCGCGCTCGCGCCACGCGGCCCTCCGGAGGCGTGTCGCCGGCGAGCTCGACCGGCAGCGCCAGCCGGCGCCCGAGGGCGCCGAGGGCGCCGAGAGCGAGGCGAAGCCGCCCCATGCAGACTGGGCCGACGCGCTCCTCCGCAGCCTATGCGCGGACGCGGCGACGGAGGTCGGGCTCACCGCCTACGCGGCGCTCCGCTCCGTCGAGGCGAACGAGGCGCGCGAGGAGGTGCACCACGCGGCCCTCGCGTCCCCGGCCACGGCGGTGCTCGTGAAGGCGCTGCAGGTCATCGACCCGGCGAGCTTCGCCGCGCTCCGCTCGCGCATCCTCGACCTCGTCGACGACCCGCGGGCCGACGTGCGCGAGGCGGCCCTCGCCTGCTTCGATCGGCTCAAGCCCGGCGACGAGGTGGCCTTCGCCCGCGCCTTCGACAGCGTCTTCCTGGCGACGCGCGTGCGGGCCATCGAGCTCTGCGCGGCTCGCCGCGACACGCGCTGCATCACGCCGGCGCGGGCGCTCCTCGCCCGGCCCGAGCACGACCCGCTCCGCCCGCCGCCCGCGCTCCGGCAGCGCACGGCCCGGGCCCTCGCCGACGTCGGCCACGCGAGCCTGATGCCCTTCTTCGCGACGCTCCTGGACGACGCCGATCCGCTCGTCCGCGAGATGGGCGCGCGCGGCCTCGCCACCGCCGCCCGGCCGGGCGCCGAGCAGCCCCTCGTCGACGCCCTCGCCCACGCCGACCTCCCCGTGCGGAGCTGGGTGGCCGAGGGCCTCGCGCGCCTCGGGGATCCGCGCGGCCTGCCCGTGCTCGTCGGCACGCTCGCGCACGACCACCGGCCGATCCGCCTCGGCGCGATCATGGGCTTCGCGGCGCTCGGCCCCGAGGGCGCGCGGGGGCTCCTCCGCGGCCTCGACGACGCCGATCCGGAGGTGCGCGAGCTGGTCTTCGGCGTGCTCACGGCGCGCGACCTGGTGCTCGCGGAGAAGGGCATCGCGCCCGATCTCCTGCTCTCGGCCCTCGGCGCGGCGTCGCCCGAGGTCCGCTTCGGCGCGGCGCGCTTCCTCGAGGCCCGCATGGCCGGCGACGCGGTGGAGGTGGCCGCCGAGCTGGTCGGCCCGCCCGTGCCGCCGAAGGCCGCCGACCGGAAGGACTGGCCGAGCGAGGAGGAGCGCGCGGCGCGCCTTCGCGTGCTGGTGCGCACGCTGGCGAGCGACGACCCGCCCCGGCGCTACGCGGCGACGCAGGTGGTGGCGCTCCGGCGCCAGCCGCTCGCCTTCTGGAAGGAGGCCGCGAAGCTCCAGGGCCCGCAGCGCGTCGGCACGCTGCGCATCCCGCACACGGGCTGGTCCGACGAGGCGCGGCAGCCGCGGAAGAAGGGCTGGATGCGGAGCCTGGTCGCCGGCCTCGAGGGGACGGGCGACGAGGGGCTCGCGAAGCTGGTCTTCGGGGTCTACGCGGGTCTGCTCCGCGACGCGCCGCCGGCCGAGGGCGAGGACGCGACGCATCGCATCCGCCGGGACGCCATCGGGCGCCTCCAGGGGCTCGCCGAGGCGCATGGGGATCTCCGTGGCGCCGTGCTGCCCGTGGTGCGGCGGGCGCTCGGCGATCCGCACCACCTCGTGCGGAAGGCGGCCGTGACGGCGCTCCGCGCGCTGGCCGGCGAGGAGGCGGCGCTCGCGTCCATGCTCGAGGCGAGCGCGCCGGACGTGGGCAAGCAGGCCGTCGACGAGCTGGTGGCGAAGGCCGAGGCCGGCGAGACGGGCGCGCGCGAGCGGGTGGAGGCGGCGCTGGACGCGCCCTCGCCCGAGGTGCGCAAGCATGCGCTCGGGCGGCTCCCGGCGCTCTACGAGCAGGGCAGCCTCGACCCCTTCCTCCGCGCGCTCGAGAGCCGGCACGCGGACGTGCGCTTCCTGGTGGTCGACCGGCTCACGGGCGCGCAGGACCCGCGCGTGCCCGAGGCGCTCGGGCAGGCGATGGAGAGCGAGCACGCGGCGCTCCGCCTGAAGGCCGCGCAGATCCTCGCGCGGCGCGGCGACGCGCGGACCCTCGACGTCTTCGCCGGGCTGCTCCGGAGCGAGGACCACGCCGCCGCGGCGATCGAGGGGCTGGTGGGGCTCTCCCGGAAGAACCGCGAGGTCGCCGACGAGGTCGCGCTCGCGCTGGTGGCGCGCTTCGAGGACGACCCGGACGGGACGGCGGACCGGCGCCAGCTGCTCCGGGCGCTCGGCGCCTGCCGGAGCGCGGCGGCGAAGGATCTCCTCGTCGGCCTCATCGAGGGCGAGGACGAGGCGCTCCGCCGGCCGGCCCTCGAGGCCGCGGTGGAGGCCGCTCGGCGCGCGGACCGGCAGGTGGACGGGCGCTGGGAGCCGACCTTCGACGAGCCCTTCCTCCTCGAGGTGCTCCGGGTCGCGGCCGCGCAGCTCGACGCGGGGCTGCGGGCGCTCGCGGCGCAGCACCTCGCGCCCCTCGACGACGGCGAGGCCGACGCGCTCCTCGCGGCGCTGGTGGACGACCGGGACGAGCAGGTGCGCGTCGTGGCCTGTCAGGCGCTCGCCGCGCGGGCGCGGCGGAGCGGGGAGGGCGCGGCGGCGCGGGCCGAGGCCGCGCTCGTCGACGTGCTCCGCGCCGGCCGCCGCGAGCTCACCCTGGTGGCCGCCGAGGCGCTGGCCGAGCGGGGCGCACGCGAGGCCTTCCGGCCGCTCTTGCTCGTGCTGAAGGCCGGCGAGCCGCCCGAGCGGCCGCGCGCCGTGCTCGCCCTCGGCGCGCTCGGCGATCCGCGCGGGCTCGAGGAGCTCGAGCCGCTGGCCTTCCCCGAGGACGAGCTCGAGCCCGAGGACGCGGCGCTCACGCCCGTCGCCCTCGAGGCCCTGGGGGCGATGCTCCCGCGCCTCGAGGGGGAGGACGCGGCCCGCGTGCGCGAGGCCGTCGAGCGGACGGCGAAGCTCTCCTCCTTCGCGCTCCGCCAGCGCGCCATGAGCGGCCTCCGTCGCGCCGGCGACGACCGGAGCCGGGCCCTCCTCGAGGGCTTCGTCTCGGATCCGCACGAGCTGCCGATGCTCCGCGCGCACGCCGCGAGGGAGCTCGGCGAGCTCGCCCGGGAGGGCAGCGAGGAGGCGCTCGCGGCCGCGCTCCAGGCCTCCGACGGGCAGCTCCGGCGCGCGGCCCTGGACGCGCTCCGGAAGCTCTTCCCCGAGGACGAGACGCGGGTCGCGCTCCGCGCCCTGGCGAGCCCCTACGGCGACGTCAGCGGCCAGGCCGCGCGCTACCTCGCGCGCCACGCCGACCCGGCGACGCTCGTCGCGCGCCTCGGGCAGATCGACTCGGACGCCGACCGGCGCCGGCTCCGCGAGGGCCTGCTCCGCCGCGGCCTGGTCCCGGCCGCCGCGCTCCGGCCGCTCCTCGAGGAGGGCGCCGCCGGCCCGCGGGAGGACGCCGCCTGGATGGCCGCGGAGGCCGGCGAGGCGAGCCTCGGTCCGGCCGTCGTCGCCGCCGCGCGCCGCTCCGCCGACGAGCTCGAGCGGACGCCGAGCGACGGCGCCGCCCGCGCCGCCGCCGAGCGCGCCGCCCGCGCGGCCCTCTTCGCCGCGACCCAGCTCGACGCCGACGCCCGCGCCGAGGCGCGGCGGCTCCTGGAGCGCGACGCGCTTCGCCACGACGCGCTCCGGCACCTCGTGGCCCGCGGCGCCCTCGACCCGGCCGAGCTCGAGGCCTGGCTCGGCGCCGCCGACGCCGCCGACCGGCAGCTCGCGGCCCGGGCCCTCGCCGAGCGCGCCCCCGAGCGCGCCGCCGCGCTCCTCGCCGGGCTGGTGGCGCCGGACGCCGCGGCCGTCGCGCCCCTCGCCGACGCCGCCGCGCGCCACGATCCGGACGCGCTCCTCGCCGACGCCCGCGCCCGCGCCGTCGCCATGCCCGTGCTCCTCGACCACGGCGAGGCCGCGCTCGTCGCCCGCGCCCTCGATCCGAGCGCCGACGAGGCCTCGCGCCTGAGCGCCCTCGGCGCGCTCGGTCGCTCGGGCGGGCAGGAGGCCGAGACCGCGCTCCAGCGCATCCTCGACCGCGACGCCGACCCCGATCCGATCCGCGCCGCCGCCTTCCGGGCCGTCCGGCGCCTCCAGCGGCGCCAGGCCCGCGCCCGCCGCTTCGCCGAAGAGGAGGCCCGCTCGTGAGCGAGCAGCAGCACGACGCCACCGCCGTCCGGCTCCGCTACGATCCGCAGCCGCCCCCCGAGGAGGCCGCCGGCGCGCTGACGCTGACCTTCCCCACGGACGCCGAGCGCGGGGCCGCTCCCTTCGAGGCCACGCTCGCCCGCCCGGGGGCCGTGCGCGAGGCGCTCCAGACCCTCGGCGCCGTCCTCGACAGCGATCTCCGCCGCAAGGCGAGCGACCGCTCGGACTACCTCGCCTACCTGCTCGCGCAGGGGAAGAAGGCGACCAAGGAGCTCTGGGAGGCGCAGAAGGCCTTCCTCGACGCGCAGTACGGCGACGAGGAGGAGGACGCCGAGGGGCCCCTCGATCCGGTGCTCACCGTCGACGAGCGCGGCGTCGCCCTCGAGGTCTTCAGCGCCGACGAGTCGAGCTACGCGCGCCTCCACCTGAAGCCCGAGGCCTTCGCCGAGGGCCAGCGCCCGAGCGGGCCGGCGCGCACCACCCACCTCCGCCTCGACGCCCCCGCGCGCGAGGCCCTCGGCCGCATCCGCGCCTACCGGGAGACGCGCCTCCGCTTCCTGCCCTCCGAGGGCGGCGAGGCCCGCGAGCGCCGCGTGCCGCACCGCTGGGCCCGCGCGCTCAGCCAGGTGCAGGCCGCCTCGACGCTCCCGGGCGCGCGCTTCGAGATCGCCCCCGTCGACCTCTACAACGTGCTCCTCACGCTGCGCCTCCACCGCGCCAAGACCTCGCCGCGGGCCCTCCGCTACGAGCTCGTCCCGGGCCGCGCGCCGCGCCTCGTGCTCGAGCCCTGGGAGCGCGTCCTCGAGGGCACGGGCCCGGCCTACGAGGGCGACCGCCCGGCCGTCGTGCGCACCTGGGGGCGTCGCCGCCTCGCCGCCCTCGCGCGCCTGCTCCCGCACACGGAGCGGGTGACCGTGCAGCTCGTCGGCGCGGGCCTCCCGGCCTACTACGTCCTCGACCTCGGCGACGCGACGCTCACGCTCGCGCTGAGCGGCTGGACCGACAGCGGCTGGGCCGGGATCGCCACCTTCGACCTGCTCGTCGGCGGCGGCGCGGACGACGTGCTCGCCCAGCGCGTGCTCCAGCTCGCGCAGGCCGCGCCCCGCTCCCTGGCGGAGCTCGAGGCCGAGACGGGCCGCGCCCGGGGCGAGCTCCGCGCGGCGATCCTCGTGCTCATGCAGCGGGGGCAGCTCCTCCACGACGTGGCCGCCGATCGCTTCGTCGCCCGCCCGCTCTTCGCCCAGCCCCTCGACGAGGCCGCGCTCCGCTACCGGGACGCGCGCGAGGAGGAGGCGCATCGGCTGCTCGCGACCGAGGGGGCCGTCCGGCTCACGCGCGTGCACGACCTCGGCGGCGAGGGCGTGCGCATCGAGGGCGAGGTCGAGGACGCGCAGGCGCACCGGGTCTACCAGACGAGCTTCACGCTCGACCGGGAGGGGCGGACCGTCGACGCGCAGTGCACGAGCCCGCAGTTCCGGCGCTCGGGGCTTCGCGAGGGGCCGACGGTGCCGATGATCGCGCTGCGGCTCCGCTACGCGCGGGAGAAGGCGCGGCTCGAGGAGGCGCGGAAGACGCCCGAGGGGCGGAAGCTCATCCGGGCCGAGACGCGCACGCTGGTGCGGCGCGAGCGGGGCGGCTCGACGACCCTGCGGGTCACGCTCGACGACCGGCGCGTGATCGTGCGGCAGGGGCCCGGCGCCGAGGTGGCGCGGGTGCAGCGGCTCTTCTTCGCGGACGCCGACGCGGCGCGCGCGGAGTACTTCCGGCGCCTCGAGCGGAGCGCCGCGAAGGGGTTCATCGACGCCTCCGCCGGAGAGGTGGCGTGACGATTTCGAACGTTTGGGGCGAGGGGCGCGATGCGCGCTTGATCGCCCGGGAGGAGGTTGGGTAGCGTCCCGACGCGCGACGTCGAAGAGCGACGCGAAACGAAGATCATGGAGGGGAGGACGGAGCCATTAGCCCGTGCTCGTCACGGGGGCGGCGCAGCGCCGTCCAGGCAACGCATTCCGACAATCTCCACAAGGTAGGCTGTTCGTGGTTGGCACTCGGGGGAGGGGGTACCGTCGGCCCCCCTAGCTGGACCAACCACGCCACCGCGGTTTAGGGGGGCCGACGGTACCCCCTCCCCCGGGCCAACCGGTGAGCCTACCGTGTCCCAGGTGAGAAGGTAGCGGCTCCGCCCTCCCCTCCTCTTTTTCTTCGTCTCGCACTCTCGACCGCCCGCGTCCCGCGCCTGCCCTCCTCGGAGCCAGCGGGATGAGCGAAGACACCCTAGAGAGCGAAGAGGCACCCGCCGCCGTCGACCCGGCCGCGCCCCCGACGGCGCGCTGGCCCGACATCGCGGCCGCCGGCGGCATCCAGCCCTGGGTGCTCGCCGAGCTCCGCCGCCGCGACCTCGTCGACGAGGGCGTCGACACCTCGCGCCTCTCCGCCAAGGAGAAGAAGCGCTTCAAGGCGCGCCGCGAGGAGGAGCGCCGCGTCCGCCGCCTCCTGAAGAAGCACGCCTGGGCCGAGTACCGCCGCGCCCACCTGGTGCACGTCGGCGTCGGCGTCTTCCACCACGACACGGCCGACGTCGACAAGTACGACCTGCCCGATCCGGACGCGCGCCGCGCGGAGAACGACCTCCCGCCGCTGAAGGATCAGCACGCCCTCGCCGAGGCGCTCGCGATCGACATCCCGACGCTCCGCTGGCTCTGCTACCACCGTGAGGTCGACACGGGGACGCACTACCGCCGCTGGACCATCCCCAAGCGGAGCGGTGGCGAGCGCCTGATCAGCGCGCCGAAGCCCACGCTCATGCGCTGCCAGCGCTGGATCGCCCAGCACGTCACCGAGCGCCTGCCGATCCACGGCGCCGCGCACGGCTTCGTCCCCGGCCGCGGCACGCTCACGAACGCCGCCGCCCACGCCGGCGCGAAGACGGTCGTGAAGCTCGACCTGAAGGACTTCTACCCGACCCTCACGCTCCCGCGCGTGAAGGGGCTCTTCCGCAAGGCCGGCTACGGCGAGCAGACCGCGACGCTGCTCGCGCTCCTCTGCACCGAGGCGCCGCGCGAGGAGATGGTGATCCGCGGCGAGCGCCGCTACGTGGCCATCGGCGACCGCTCGCTCCCGCAGGGCGCGCCGACGAGCCCCTCGATCACCAACGCGATCTGCCTGCGCCTGGACGCGCGGCTCACGGGGCTCGCGAAGAAGCTCGGCTTCACCTACACGCGCTACGCCGACGACCTCGCCTTCTCGAGCGATCGGCGGAAGGCCGCCGTCGGCAAGCTCGTCGACGCCGTGTACCGGATCACGGCCGACGAGGGCTTCCGCGTGCACCCGAAGAAGACGCGGGTGATGCGCGAGGGGCGGCGGCAGCAGATCACCGGCCTGGTCGTGAACGGTCAGGGCGAGGGCCCGCCGGCGCGCGTGCCGCGCAAGCTCGTGCGTCAGCTCCGCGCCGCCATTCACCACCGCGAGAACGGCCGCCCCGGCAAGGGCGAGAGCCTCGAGCAGCTCCGGGGCTGGGCCGCCTACGTCTACATGTGCGACCCGGACAAGGGCCGCGCCTTCCTCGACCGCCTGGCCAAGCTCCAGTAGGCGCACGACCCGTGCCCGTTCCCGTGCCCGTGCCCGCAGGAGAAGGAGCCTCGAGAGGTCAAAGACGAGCCCGCGCCCCGCGCGGGTGACGACGCGCCCGAGCGGCCGCCTCGATGGCCCGTTCCCCCGCGTGAAGCGTAGCCCGTTCTGCGGCCCGACCCGCGCCGGCCGAGTGCTCTCGGTGCTCGATGCTCGACGCGCGGGCCCCGTGCTACCGTCGAGCCGTGGCGCGACGCCCGCCTCCGCTGCCCCTCCTCCTCGCGCTCGCCGCATGCGCGGGCGCTTCGGATCCGCCCGCCGAGGCCGATGGCGCGGAGCCGCCGCCGGAGGAGACGTCGGGCGCCGAAGGAGCCGGCCCGCCGCCGTCGGCGGAGACGTCGGACGCCGAAGGAGCCGAGGCGGCGACCCCGGCCGAGAGCCTCTGCTCCCGCACGAGCGACCTCGCGGCCTACAACGAGGGCTGGCTCCGGACGCAAGCGGCCTGGTTCGCGACCCGGGTGGCCGTGCGCTGTGACGCGAGCCGACCGGGGCCCGCCGACCTCCTCGGGCGCCCCACCTACGTGCGCTGCGACCCGGGCGAGCTCTGCAGCGCCGGGCCCGACGGAGCCCCGGAGACCGCCGACGATCTCTGCGCGCCCATCGACCCGCGGGGTGACGGCCCCCGCGTCTTCGTCGACGCCGCGACCCAGCCGGGCTGCGAAGGCCCGACCCAGGCCGCCGCCCACTTCTTCGGCGCGCTCCTCCGAGACGAGCCGCGCCTCGAGGCGCTGGGGCCGGCGGAGGAGCGGAGCGAGGGCCTCGTAGAGGGCGTGGAGGAGTGGCGTAAGGCGGTGCGCTGCGACGGCCTCGCGTCGGTCCAGCTCGCTTCCATCCTCTGTCCTTCGGAGGACCGCTGCTCCTTGCGGGTCGCTCATCGCGTCGGCGCACGGGAGCGAACGGGCCGGGTGGAGGTCCGCCGGAGCGGCGCCGGCTGGCGGGTCACCGACACGGCGACCGGCGCCCTCATCCGGCATCCGGGCTGCTGACGCCGCGGTCCGCCGATGCGCCCCGAGAGAGCGAGGCGCACGCCCGCTCCTCCGCGACGCCGAACCCAGCCGTGGCCTCGCTCGTGGCCTTTCGCGTCGTGCGCTGCGCTGGTGGCCTCCCGGGACGCGCCGGATACTGAGCCCGTGATCCGGTCGCGCTCGGTCCTCCCCATCGCGCTCCTGGCGCTCGCGCTGCCGGCGCCCGCGCCCGCGGCGGCCTGCTCCTGCGTGCCTCTCCCGATGGCGCATCACGTCGCCGAGGCGGACGTGATCGTGCTCGCGCGGCTCGGCCAGCCGGAGGCCGCGGCGGGGGGCATGGTCGAGTACCCGCTCGAGGTGATGGCCGGCTGGAAGGGGGCGGCGCGGCCCTCCATGCGGCTCCGGACGCCGGACCTCGGCGCCAGGCCCGCGGGCGGCTGCGTGTACCCCTTCGAGGCGGGCGGGCTCTACCTGCTCTTCGCCGAGCGCGCGGAGGACGGCGCGCTCTTCGCGCACAACTCGCTCTGCTCCGAGACCCGCCGCGTCCGTGAGGGGAGCGAGCTCGACCCGCGACTCGGGCCCCCGCGCTGGCGTCCGGTCCCGCTCTCCGAGATCCGCGCGGCGGCCGCGCGGGCGGCGGCGACCTGCGACGCGCCGGAGTTCACCATCGAGATCCAGGGGCGGCGCTGGATCGGCTGGGGCGGAGTCGGGCGGGACGAGTGCCCGGAGCTCGACCCGGCGCGCTGGCTCCCGGAGGGGGTCCTCCTCACGGGCACCTTCTCGCGCTTCCGCGGGCAGCTCGCGCTCCACGAGCGCTACGCGCTGGACGAAGACCGGCGCCCCGCGGGGCCGCCGCCCGCGGGAGGCTTCGGCTGGCTCTCGGTCTCCGCGCCGCGGGGCGCGGAGGTGCGCATCGACGGCCGGGTGCTCGGCCCGGCGCCGCTCCGCGATCGGGTCCTGCCGGTCGGCGATCACCGGGTCGAGGTGCGCGAGGGGGAGCGCGCGGAGGTGCGTTTCATCCGCCTCCGCCGCCACGAGCGCCTGCGCGTCGTGCTGAGGCCGCGCTGAGAGCGGGCCCGCGCGGGCTTCGCGCCGGACGATAACGACGAGAGGGGCAGTTCGAGGGGTTCGAGAACGGCGAGCTCTTCGCCTCGGGAATGGCTTCAGACCCATCGAGCACGAGCACGAGCACGAGCACGAGCACGATTCGTCTGAAGCAACTCGACCTCCGTCAGATCCGCTCTCCGCAGGTCGACGTTTCGCACGCCCAGCACTCACGA
>PABA01000192.1 GCA_002699025.1 Sandaracinus sp.
GCCACCCCGGACGGATCGAAGCGACTCGCTCCGTCAGGCCGTACCCGGGACGACCCTCGCGCTCAGGCGGCTCGGCCAGGCCGTACCCGGGACGACCCCCGTCAGGCCGTACCCGGGACGACCCGGTTCGCCAGCCCGTCCGGTCAGCCGGGCAGCCCGTACCCGGGACGACCCCGGTCAGGCCGGGAGGCTCGGCCAGGCCGTCCCCGGGGCGACCCGCGGCCGGCCGTACCCGGGACGGCTCCGCGTACCTGGGACGACCCCCGCGCCGTACCCGGGACGGCTCCGCGTACCCGGGACGGCTCCGCGTACCCGGGACGGCTCCGCGTACCTGGGACGACCCCCGCGCCGTACCCGGGACGGCTCCGCGTACCCGGGACGGCTCCGCGTACCTGGGACGACCCCGCGGGCCGTACCCGGGGCGGCCCGCGGGACAGGGGGCGGCGGCTCGTCGACCGCGTTCGAGGATCGGCCCCGAGCTCGACACCCACTCGGCCCGAGCTGGCTTCACCCGCTCACCGAGGGATCCGTGGGATCCCCGGCGAGCGGGTGAAGCGAGCGAGCGACGGGAGGGAGTCCTGCGGCGACCGACGCGCGGCGGCCGTGGGTACTCGCTCCCGGAGCTCGCTGGAGCCTCGCGTCAGTCGGCGGCGCAGTTGTTCTCGCGCCAGTAGCTCTCCGGGTAGTCGCTGAAGGTGAGCGTGATGCTCTCGCCCTCGCCGCCCACGCCCCAGCGGGCGCCGTTGGCTTCGACGGCGCAGGTCGCGCGCGCCGTTTCATAGCCGCCCTCGAGGAAGGTCGGCACGTCGGGGCAGCGGTTGGGGCGGAAGGGGTCGAGGCCCGCCAGGTCGAGGCGGTAGCGGAGGTCGTTCCCCTCGCGTCCGTCGACGCTCACGCCGTGGCGTCGCTCGACGCCGTCGCCCCAGTCGCAGACCAGCGTCACGTCCACGGCGTCGGCGGGCGCGTCGTCCCGGTCGGTCACGCCCTCCTGCCAGACACGGAAGCACATGTGCGCGGTGATGGCCCGGATACGCGCCCACGTGCCGTAGCCCACGCTCTCGACGGGCGCGGCGCCATCACAAGGCGCTCCGCCCGCGCGCGAAATCTTCGCGGAGAACGCCCCGACCCAGCCGACGGGCTGGCGCACCGGGAAGCGGTAGTTGGCGCCGAAGGCGCTGTCCCAGGTGGTCGCGCAGGCGCGGCCGGCAGTGGCGAACCAGAGCTCCACCTCGGTGGCGTCTCCAGGGATCGACAGCGTCACGGGCCGGGTCCTGGGGGCGTCGCAGAGGGCATCGTCGCAGGCGTACACGGGCTCGCTGACGATGGCGTCGCCGTTGCCGAAGCGCGCGTACAGGGTCGTGCTCCAGGTGCGCTGGCCCATGTAGGTGTCGCCGATGCATTGGGGGAGGCGATCCAGGTCGTACTCCACGACGACCTCGCCGCCAGCGCGCAGTGTGCCCTCGAGCGACTCGGTCCAGTCGTCGGCGAAGACGAGCCGGGCGCCCGCGCCCACCTCGGGCGCGGGGCAGATGGCGGAGTCGTCGGCGATGGCGAAACCCTCGTCTCCGCGGAGCACATAGCTCGCGAGCGGGTCCGCGATGCGGTTGTGGTCGAAGAGGCGGCCGCCCGCGGCGGTGCGGAGGAACGGGATGAAGGGCAGGCGCGCGGCGGCGAGGCCGGCGGCGGAGAGGCCATCGCGGACCGTCCGCCAGGCCATCCGGAAGCGGTAGAGGCCCGTCGACTCGGTCGGCTCGCCGGCGACCTCGACCCAGTCGCCGTCGTCGGTCTGGTAGAGGAGGCCTGGCTGGGCCCCCTCGGCGAGCGCCTCGGCGGAGACCTGTACGTCGGCCTCGAAGACCAGCCAGCAGAGCCCATCCTCGCAGGCCACCTCGGGGAGGCCACCGTCGAGCGCGCGGCCGGCGCTGCGGAGCGTGACGTGGCAGTCGAAGTCGGCTGCGTCGGTGCCGTCGGCGGCGCCGATGAGGGGGGCGGCCGCCGGCTCGGGGGAGTCCGGAGCGACGCCAGCGGCGCAGCCGAGCGCGAGGAGGAGCGAGGAAAGGGTCGCGAAGCGCATGGAGAACAAGTGACTCAATGATGAGTTACTGTCTCGGGGGCCGCGTGCGCTGCCGCACGTCGCGAGGGGGCTTCGCGAGCCCCGAACCAGCTCCGCGGAGCTTCCGTGTAGGCCGACTCGGGCATCGTGGATCGCGAAAGCCGCCGTGCTCACGAGGGCTCGAGCAAACGGGGGTCCCGTGCCGGAAGACTGCCGGTGAGGCGACCGCAGGACTCGCGGGAAGGCGTCCGCAGGACTCGGAAGGGGCCCGCAGGGCCGCCGGGGAGGGGCCCGCAGGACGTCCGCAGCGCTGGCGGCGAGAGGAAGCGCAAGGCCGTACCTGGGACGGTGTCGCGGCACCTCGGTTCAGAGGAAACGCACGGCCGCACCTGGGACGGTGTCCTGGCACCGGGGGTGAGAGGAAACGCACGGCCGCACCTGGGACGGTGCCCTGGCACCGGGGGTGAGAGGAAACGCACGGCCGTACCAGGGACGGTGTCCTGGCACCGGGGGTGAGAGGAAGCGCAAGGCCGTACCTGGGACGGTGTCGCGGCACCTCGGGTGAGAGGAAGCGCACGGCCGTACCAGGGACGGTGTCCTGGCACCGGGGGTGAGAGGAAACGCACGGCCGTACCTGGGACGGTGTCTCGGCACCGCGGGCGAGAGGAAACGCACGGGCGTCCGCAGGACCCCGGGAGCGCTCGCAGGACTCCGGGGAGGTCCGCAGGGCTCCGCCGCGGGACTCCCAGGGCCCCAGGACTCGCGGGCCCGACGTGCGACGGCCGCCGCGGGTTTCCCCGCGACGGCCGTCGTCTGGAACGAAAACGCTACGCGGCTCAGCGCCGCCGGCGCCGGGCCAGCCAGGCCAGGCCGACGAGCGCCAGCAGCCCCGCCGGCGCCTCGCGCGGCGCCCCGGGCGTCACGCAGCCGCAGCCGTCGTCGCGCCGCGGCACCATCCGACCCGCGTCCGCCTCGGCCCCGGCGTCGGGCTCCTCCATCTCCATGCCCGCGTCCTCCGCGGACATCATGCCGGCGTCCATCTCGGGCTCGACGCTCATCGCGCTCACGCAGCGGCCGAGCTCGCAGACCTCGCCGTTCGGGCAGATCGCCCCCTCGCAGGCGTCGACGCAGCCCGCGCCGTCCCGGCAGACCTCGCCCTCGGCGCAGCTCACGCCGATGCACGCCGTCGGCTCGCAGAGCCCATCCGCCGTGCACGTCTCGCCCGCTTCACACCCAGCGCTCCCCTCGAGGTCGCAGCGCGCGATGCACTCGCCCTCGAAGCACGCCGTGCACTCGGGGTCGCACTCGACGTCCTCGCACAGATCGAGGCACCGCCCAGCCCGGCAGCTCAGACCCGCCGGGCAGACGACGCCCTCGCAGGCGTCCTGGCACTCGCCGGCCACGCAACGCTGCCCCGCCGGACACTCGACGTCCTCGCAGCCCTCCTCGACGCAGCGACCGGCCTCCGAGCACATCTGGCCCGGCGGGCAGCCGCCCTCGAAGCAGACGTCCACGCACACGCCGCGGTCGCACACGGCCGTCGCGCTCGTGCAGAGCCCGTCGCCCTCGTCCACGGCGCCGTCGCAGTCGTTGTCCAGCGCGTCGCAGCTCTCGTCGCTCGACGGGACCACCGGCTGGCAGGCCGTGCCCTCACCGACGCACTGGGTCACGCCCTCGGCGCAGACGCCCATCATGCCCGTGTCGCAGAACTCACCGGCCTCGGGACACACGACGGTGCCGCTGCGGATCTGGAAGCGCCACACGCCCGTGTCGTCGACGTTGGACATGGTGCAGAGCCGGCTCGCGATGCCGTCGGTCCGCGAGCCCGCGATCGCCACGTAGTCCCGGCCGTTGCCCGCGTCGAAGCCGGACTGGGCGGGCGTCCCGCCGAAGCCGCCGCTGCCGCCGCTCGCGTCGCCGGTCTCCCACTCGCACCGGTTGAAGCGGAACTCCACGTCGAAGTCGGTCGCGCCGCCGCCGCAGCTGGGCACGCCCGTCAGGATGAGCTGGAAGTTCATCCGCAGGTCGTTGTTGCAGCTGAAGTAGCCGACCTCGTGCCACGTCACGACCATCCGGTTGGGCTCGAGGTGCCACCAGATGCTGTTGTCGCCGCCCGAGCAGGTGCCGGCCGACTCCGTCGAGCAGGTCCCCGAGCCCGGCGCCTCGCGCGTGTCCACGTCGGCCCAGAAGGGCGCGATCATCGGCCGCGTCGGCGTGCGGCTCAGCGGGAAGGCGTCCGGCGTGTAGGTGCTGACCCCGCCGCCGAAGGTGATGTTGCCGTTCGTGTTCACGTAGACGGTCGTGAACGTGCTGTCGAAGAAGCGCAGGCCCGAAGGGAACGCCGGCGTGATGTCGATCGCGCTGGACGACCGGTCGTCGTTCCGAAAGAGGCACTCCGTGCCGTAGCCCTGATCGCCGCCGAGGCCCGAGTAGAGCGGCGCCTGGGCGGCCGCCGGGGCGGCGAGGGCGAAGAGCAGGGCCAGCGTGAGGCCGGCGCGGGGAAGGGCGGTCGAAAGCAAGGCGGGGTTCCTCCTGTGGTGAGCGCGAGCAGAACGCTCTCCGGGGCCCACGGTGGTCACGCCCGCGAAGGCGCCCACCATGAGCCCCGGAGAGCGGGGGAACCGAGCTGGCTCCCCCGCTCCGCGGAATCGCTCGACATGAAGGCTGGAGGGCCTCCCGTCGAGCGCTCACGCCCTCAGGGCGTGATGATGACGTCGTCCAGGCCGAAGCCCTCCTCGTTGGTGGAGCCGTTCGACTCCATCACGAAGCGGATCCGGGCCAGGCCCGCGCCGGCGGCCCCGACGAGCGGGTGCGAGGCGCGCCGCCACTCCCCGGAGGCGCCGCTGACGCCGTCCCAGAAGTCGCCGAGCACGTCGTTGTACCAGTTCGTCCCGGTGCCGAAGGCGCCGAGCTTCTCCCAGGTCGCGCCCCCGTCGACGCTGATCTCCACGTGGACGTGGTCGTTCGTCGGCTCGAGGTCGAAGATCCGCGAGAAGCTCACCTCCGGATCGCTCGCCGTGCCCGAGAGGTCGAAGCAGGGCGAGACGAGGTAGGAGAGCTCGTCGTCGGCGTGGTCGCCGTTCAGGTCCGTGACCCAGGCGTTCGTGCCCGAGTCCGCGTTCGAGATGAACGAGTCGCTCGGCTCGCCGTACTCCCAGCTGTCGTTGACGCCGTAGGAGAACCAGCCGCCGTCGTCCATCTCGAAGGTCTCGAGGTAGCGCGTGCCGAGCTCGATCGGCATGGGCACCTCGAACATGGCCGAGTCGTTCGACGGGTCGTCGTCGCCCGCGGCCGCGACCGTGGCCTCGAGCGAGGTCATGGCGGCGACCTCGGCGTCGAAGCTCTCGCCCGGGTCGAGGGCCGTCGTGATGCGGCTCGTCGTCATGCTCCCGTCGACGACCGTCGTGAGGTCGAAGAAGGTGACGGGCGCCGAGCCCACGTTCGTGACGGTGACCACGCCCCCGGCGCAGAGGTCCGGGCTGCGGTCGATGCTCACGGCGAGGTCCGGCGAGGGCGGCGCGATGCGCACGTCGTCGACCGCGAAGCCCTCGTTCTGGACCGAGCCGTCGCTCGTGAAGCGGAAGCGGACGCGCACGTCGGGCTCGCGGGCCGTGCCCTCGAGGATCGCGCTCGACGTGATCCAGCCCTCGCTCGAGCCGTCCCACTCGTTCGAGGAAGTGTCGTCGTACCAGCCGGTGGCGCCGGCGTCGCCGAGGACCTTCGTCCAGGTCGTGCCGCCGTCGATGCTCACCTCGAGCCAGCCCTCGTCACAGCAGTTCTCCGTGTCGTAGTTGAGGCTGAAGGAGATGACCGGATCGTCCACGGCCGCGCTGAGGTCGATGCTCGGCGAGGTGAGGCTCGCGTCGGCGCTCGACGGGTAGTCGCCCGTGAGGTTCGTGACCCAGGCGCTCGTGCCGCTCGCGGCGGAGTCGATGACCGTGGCCGCCGGCATGCCGTACTCCCAGAGCGAGTCGGCGGTCCAGCCGTCCTCGCCGCCCTCGAAGTCCGTCTCGTAGTAGACGTCCACGTTGGTGCAGACGCCGGCCACGCACTCGCCGGAGGCGCAGAGCGTGCCGTCCGTGCAGGCCGTGCCGCCCGGGCAGAGGCCGCAGCTTCCGCCGCAGTCGATGGCCTCCTCGTCGCCGTTCTGGATGCCGTCGCGGCAGCTCGTGCACTCACCGCCATCGCAGCGCATGGACGCGCAGTCGACGTCCATGACGCACATGGAGCTGTCCGGGCAGGGCCCGCACTCGCCGCCGCAGTCCACGTCGGCCTCGGCCGCGTCGAGCACGCCGTTGTTGCAGACGTCCTCGCGGATCACGACGTCGTCGAAGGCGAAGCCCTCGTCGGTGAACGAACCGTCCGAGTCGAAGAAGAAGCGGACCTTCACCGTGGAGGAGCCCGCCGTGCCCGTGAGCACGACGCTGGCCGTGAACCACTCGGTCACGTCGCCATCGAACCAGTCGTTCGTGGTGTCGTTGTACCAGTTCACCGCCGTCCCATCGTCGACGACCTTCTCCCAGGTCGCGCCGTCGTCGGTGGAGACCTCGACCCAGCCCTCGTCGCAGCACGACTCGGTGAGGTGGAAGATGGCGATCTCGAGGAGCGGGTCGGCCATCGCGCCGCTGAGGTCGATGGTCGGCGACTCCACCCAGGAGTCCTCGCCGTTGTTGTAGTCGCCGGTGGCGTTCGTGACCCAGACGTCGGTGCCGGTGAAGGCGCCGTCGATGGTCGCGGTCATGGGGGCCGCGTACTCCCAGCTCGAGTTGGTGCCACCCGTGGTCCAGCCGCCGTCGCCGGCGCCGAAGTCCTCCTCGTAGAAGACCCCGCCGCCCTCGCAGACGCCGTCCATGCAGAGGCCGCTCGTGCAGTCCGAGCCCTCGACGCACGCCTCGCCGCCGAAGCAGCGCCGGCAGAGCGAGCCGCCGCAGTCCACGTCGGTCTCGTCGCCGTTCAGCGTGTCGTCCTCGCAGCTCGTGCAGGTGCCCATGTCGCAGCGCTCGCTGAGGCAGTCCTCGGCCAGCGTGCAGGCCGTGCCGTCGGGGCAGCCCGGGCACTCGCCGCCGCAGTCCACGTCGACCTCGCCCATGTCGAGCATCTCGTTGGTGCACGCGGCCGTGCGGCAGAAGCCGTCGACGCAGGTGCCCATCATGCAGTCGCGGTCGAGCCGGCAGACCAGGCCCGCGGCGCAAGGCGCGCAGTCCGGGCCGCCGCAGTCGACGTCGCTCTCGTTCACGTTCCGCTCACCGTCGAAGCAGTGGTCGGCGACGCAGAACATGTCGACGCACATCGCGTCGGCGCAGTCGTCCTCGTCGACGCAGCCCTCGCCGAGCCCGCAGGGGTCGCAGGTGTCGCCGCCGCAGTCGCGGCCGGTCTCGTCGCCGTTGCGGATGCCGTCGCTGCAGTTCGGCGCCTGGCAGGTCGCGCCGATGCAGACGCCGCTCGCGCAGTCGCCGTTGACCGCGCAGCCGCCGCCGGTGTCGCAGCGGGCCTCGCAGGTCTCGCCGCCGCAGTCGACGCCGGTCTCGTCCCCGCTCCGGACGCCGTCCATGCAGCTGTCGACCATCATGCCGCCGCCGTCGGTGCCGGCGTCGTCGGTCGTGGTGCCGCCGTCCCCGTCCTCGGATCCGGCGTCCTCTTCGGGGCTGCCGGCGTCCATCTCGACGTCCGCGTCGAGCATGGGCATCTCGGCGTCCATCTCCTCGCCGGCGTCATCCCTCACGTCGGCGTCGGTCATGGCGCCGGCGTCCGGGCCGGCGTCGGTGCTCCCGCGCCCGTCGTCGTCACCGCATCCCACGGCGCCGACCACGAGCCCCAGAAGGAGCGCGAGTCGTTGCATTCGTCGAGTCAAGTCTCTCTCCAAGACGCACGAAGGGGGGACGCCCACCCGGACGTTCCCCCCCTGTTTCTGTTGCGTTTCCGTTCCACATCCGCGACCGGTTCAACGGCCACGTGAACATACTGTGTAGCAGGAATCGCCGTCGGCGCCCGCGAAAACGTGTCGGGAAGCGCCGGGCCCGCGGGTTTGAACGTGACTTCCTGGCACGAAGTGCCGGATTTGACCGGCTTCTCCGGACGAAGTGTCCGCGCCATCCGTTGGCGCTGAATTCCACGGCCAATATTGAGAAGGTCGACGCCGAGAAAGAGAGGCCGTGCACTCGAGCTGGATTCCAGCGCCACTTCGACGCACCCTCTGGGTTTGGGGTCAGGTGCTCGCCGCGTCCAGCCTCGGCTGCCCGACCGGCCGGTCGACTTTCCGCCCGCGTGTACTAGTCTCGGCGGCCCTCGCGCGCGGGGCGGCCTTCGGCGGCCTCTTCGCGCCGGACGCGCTGGGGGGTGCGGCGTGGTCGTCGCGCGACCGGTGCCAGCGCGCGTAGGAATCGAGGCGAGATGTCGCAGCCCAAGATCTTCGTCCTGGACACCAACGTCCTGCTCCACGACCCGCAGGCGATCTTCAAGTTCGACGAGCACAGCGTCGTCATCCCGATCTACGTCATCGAGGAGGTCGACCAGTTCAAGAAGGAGCTCAGCGAGCGCGGCCGGAACGCCCGCTCCCTGACGCGCACGCTCGACACGCTGCGCGAGCGCATGGGCCGCTCCCTCCAGGAGGGCGTGGAGCTCGACGAGGGCGGCCGGCTCCAGGTCTTCGTGCCCGAGGAGCCGGAGCTCTGGCGCAAGCGCGACAACCGGGCGATGGACCACGCCATCATGGGCACGGCGCTCTCCCTGCGGGACGCGCACCCGGAGCGGCAGGTCGTCTTCGTCACGATGGACTCGAACCTCCGGATCCGCGCCGACGCGCTCGGCGTTCGGGCCGAGAACTACGAGGGCGGGCGCCTGCACGTCTCCGAGCTCTACTCGGGCATCGTCACCATCGAGACGAAGAAGGAGCTCGTGGACGTGCTCGGCAAGCGCGATCCCGTGGACGCCAAGAGCGTCGATCCGCCCTCGGGCATCCACCCGAACGCCTTCGTCGTGCTCCGCGACCGGAACCACGCGCGGCACACGGCCCTCGGCCGCTACGACGCGCAGGAGGAGAAGGTCGTGCCCCTGCGGGTGAACCGCGACGGGGCCTGGGGCGTGCGCCCGCGGAACCTCGAGCAGTACTTCGCCCTCGACGCCCTGCTGAACCCGGACGTCCACCTGGTGACGCTCGTGGGCAAGGCCGGCACGGGCAAGACGCTCCTCGCCGTCGCGGCGGGCCTGCAGACCGTGCTCGAGGAGGGGACCTTCGCGCGGCTCGTCGTCTCCCGACCGATCTTCCCGCTCGGCCGCGACGTCGGCTACCTCCCGGGCACGCTCGAGGAGAAGCTCAATCCCTGGATGCAGCCGATCTTCGACAACCTGGAGTACATCTTCACCTCGGCGCGTCGCCGCATGATGGACCACCGTGACTATCACGAGCTGGTCGCCTCCGGGACGCTCCAGATCGAGCCTCTGACCTACATCCGCGGCCGCTCGCTCCCGAATCAATACTTGATCGTGGACGAGGCACAGAACCTGACGCCGCACGAGGTGAAGACGGTCATCACCCGCGCCGGGCAGAACACGAAGATCGTGCTGACCGGCGATCCGGACCAGATCGACAACCCCTACGTCGACTCGGCGAGCAACGGCCTGACGATCGTGGCCGAGCGCTTCCGGACGGAGAAGATCGGCGCCCACGTGACGCTGGTGAAGGGCGAGCGGAGCGAGCTGGCGGAGCGCGCGACGCAGCTTCTCTGATGCGCACCCGCGCCCAGCTCGAGCTCGACGCGCGCATGCGCCGCGTGACCGACGTCGCGCGGCGGCTCCCGGCGATGACGGCGCGCAACGGGCGGGCGGAGCGGGAGCGGCTGCGGGCGGACTACGCGGCCGGGCGGCGGCTCCAGCCGCGCTGGGAGCGGGCGCCCGAGGGGGTGCCGCGGCACGTGCGCCACGCGCTCGACGAGGCGCGCGCCCTCGCGCCCGAGGTGCCAGCGGGCGAGCTCTACCTGGCCCGGCTCGACGAGCTGGAGCTGGAGCTGGAGCTCATCGACGCCCTCGGAGACGCCAAGCGCGTGCGCCCCCTCGCCGCGCGGCGCTTCGGCACGGGCCGGGAGGCGGTGCCCATCGGAGCGCGGCGCCTGCCGCTCGCCGAGATCGCCGAGCGCCTCCTCGAGGAGGTCGCCGGACCGCCGGAGGAGCCCACCCTGCCCGCGGAGGGCGAACCCTCGCTCGCCAGCATCGTGCGCGCCTTCGCCGCCGCCGCCGGCCTCGACGTCGAGGTGCGGGTCGAGCCGGGGCTCGTGGCCAACGCCGCCGCCGGCGAGCGCACGGTCTTCCTCGCCGATCGCCGCTTCGGCCGGCGCGAGGCGCTCCGGCTCGGCGTCCACGAGGTGCTCGGCCACCTGGTCGCCGCCGCCAACGGGCGCTCCCAGCCCCTCGCGCTCCTCTCCGTCGGCACGGCGGGGAGCGTCGCCGACCAGGAGGGGCTCGCCATCCTCCTCGAGGAGCAGGCCGGCCTCCTCGACGGACGCCGCGTCCGCACCTTCGCCGCCCGCGTCTGGGTGACCGACCGGGTCCACGCGGGCGCGCCCTT
The DNA here is from genome assembly GCA_002699025.1 of Sandaracinus sp. Classification (GTDB taxonomy): domain Bacteria; phylum Myxococcota_A; class Polyangia; order Polyangiales; family Houyiibacteriaceae; genus Houyiibacterium; species Houyiibacterium oceanicum. Next base: position 10,614 of record PABA01000192.1, read on the forward strand.
CGACGAGGTCGTGCACCTGCTCGTCGGGGAGCTCGGCTTCACCGGCGACGAGGCCATCGCCCTCGCCGAGCGGGGCTTCCGCGGCGGCGGCGTGGCCCGCGACGCGGTCTACCTCCGCGGCTGGCTCCGTGTGCGCCGGGCCGTGGCCGAGGGCGTCGCCGACGTGGAGGCGCTCCGCCAGGGCCGCGTGAGCCTGGACGCGCTCCCGCAGCTCCGCCGCCTCCGCGAGGCCGGCGCGCTGAGGCCGTCGCCCTTTCAGCCGAGCTTGGCGCGGAGCCTCTCGGCGACCGGCTTCGGCACGAGCGCGTCGACGTCCCCGCCGAGCTTCGCCGCCTCCTTGATGAGGTTGGAGGAGACGTAGAAGTAGGCGTCGTCGGCCATGATGAACACGGTCTCCACCTCCTCGTTGAGGTGCCGGTTCATGTTGGCCATCTGCAGCTCGTACTCGAAGTCCGCGACGGCCCGCAGGCCGCGGAGGATGATGCGCGCGCCCTTGTGGCGGCAGTAGTCGACGAGGAGCCCATCGAAGCGGTCGACCTCGACCTGGCCATCCTCCGCGCCCATCTCCGCCATGGACTCGCGGATCAGCTCGATGCGCTCGTCGACGGTGAAGAGCGGGGACTTCCGCGGGTTGTTCAGCACGGCGACGACGATCTTCTCGAAGGCGACCAGGCCGCTGCGGATGATCGAGGTGTGCCCGTGGGTGATCGGGTCGAAGGAGCCGGGGTAGACGGCGACGCTCATGAGGGTCCTGTCTGCGCGGACGCGGGCCCGGTCTCGGCCCGCATCACCTGAATGGCGGTGTCACCATACCGATAGGCCGCGATCGGGGCGACCCGAAGCCCGTCGGTCTGGGTCTCGAGCGCGAGGGCGTCCGAGGAGGCGTGCTCGACGACCAGGGCGGCCTCCTCCGCGAGAGCCCCGGCGGCGGCGAGCGCGGCGAAGAGGGCCGGGAGGTCCGCGGAGCGCGCGTAGGGCGGATCCGCGAAGACGAGGTCGAAGGGGGCGAGCGCCGAGGCCGCGATCTTCGCGGCGGCGCCCTTTCGCGCGAGGTCCAGCGGGAGCACCGTCGCGCGCTCCTTCAGGCCGAGCTCGGCGATGGAGCGGCGGAGGCCCTTCACCATGGACCGGTCGCGCTCGACCAGGAGCGCGCGCTCGGCGCCGCGGGAGAGGGCCTCGAAGGCGAGGGCGCCCGTCCCCGCGTAGAGATCGAGCACCACGCGCCCCGCGATCAGCTCGCGGGCCTGGAGCGCGGAGGCCAGGGCCTCCCGCACGCGCTCCGAGGTGGGCCGCGTCCCGCTCCCGATGGCGGGGCGGAAGCGGCGGCCGCGGAGCGATCCGCCGACGATGCGCACGGTCGCGCTTCAGAACTCGAGGAAGGCCGTGAGGCCCGCCTGCTGGCGGCCGAAGCTGGGCACGAGCTGGAAGCGGCGCGCGTCGGCCGCCTCCTCGACGCCGCCGTCGTCGCTCCCGCCCGTGAGCGCGAGGAGCAGCAGCGTGGCGCCCGTGGCGATGCTCGCCACGCCGAGCGTGTTCATGATGATCGCGAGCCGCTTCTGCTTGTCCTGGTCGTCGCAGACCGACTCGGCCTCCTGCCGGAGCGTGTGCGTGGGGTCGATGGAGCCGAGCCCGTCGTCGCAGACGTTCCGGTCGCTGTTCAGGGCGACGAGCATGTGCTGCCAGACCGAGTAGTTCGGGTCGCGCCGGTTGTCCTCGACCGCGAGGCGGAGCGTCTGCACGTCCTCCTCCGTGAGCGAGTCGCGCTGGTCGTTGTAGTCGCGGATGTTGCCCCAGGAGCGGAGGCCCACAGCGAGGAAGGCGACGCCGGCGGCCGTGACCGCGGCCCCCGGGACCCAGGCCAGGCTCGGCCCCTCCTCGAGGATCAGGTTGGCGCGGAGGTCGCTCTGCTCGTCGGCCACGACCCGCACCGTGCCCTGGAAGCTCTCGTGGTCCACGGCCGAGATGCCGATCTCGTGCTGGCCCTCGGCGACGTCCTCGATGACCAGCACGCCGGCCGTATCCGTCGTGCCGGCCGGCTCGCCGTCGAGCTCGACCTCCGCCCCCGGCGTGTTCACCGTCAGGCGGATCGAGCCGAAGCGCGCCTGCCCGGTGATCTGCACGATGTAGCGCTCGGCCCGGGGCCGGAGATCGTCGATGTCGGTCTGCGCCCGCGGGATGGTGTCCGTGAGGCTGTCCTCGATCTGCCCCGACTCCGCGTTGAAGAAGTAGAGCGTCAGGGCGAAGTCGTACTCCTCGCCGGCGCCCGTGCGGCGCACCGTGCCGTAGATGACCCGCTGCTGGCCGAGGTCCTGGCTGATCGCGGCCATGCAGACGGCGTCCGGCTCGTCGCAGCCGTGGAGCATCGACATCTGCGCGAGCGAGACCTCGGCCTCCGCGACCTGCCAGCCGGCGACGCCCGAGGCCTCGTTCCGGAGCGCGCCCGTGAGGTTCTGCGCGAGCGTGTCGTCGCCCTCCACGGAGCGGATGCCGAGCACGATGACGCTGGTCGACCCGTCCTGGGCGTGGCCCACCGTCGGGGCCGTGGCAGCCGTCAGGAGCAAAGCGAACAGCAGCGCGAAGCGAGTCATGGCCGGAAGAGTATGCGAGAGCCCACAGGCCGCGCAATCTCTGGAGCAGCGCGGAAAAGGCGTGCGTTTGCAGGGCTTTCGATCGGCGCGTCGGGCAGCGCCGGACGAATCTTTTCGCCGCCTCGCGCGTCTGATCGGGTGGCCGCCGACCGCGCGCGCCCGCTGGCCTCCTCGCCCCTGGTCTCGGGGAGAGGTCGGGGAAGTCGACGCGCCCGCTCCCGCGCGCCAGCATGATGCCCGGACCCGAACCCATGACCGCCCTCGCCAAGCACTGCCCGATCTGCGGGACCCGCTACGACGGGGCGGCGACCTTCTGCCAGAAGGACGGCGCGAAGCTGACCAGCGAGCAGCGCGACCCCTTCGTCGGGCGGGTGATCCTGGACCAGTTCCGCATCGAGGAGCCCATCGGCGCCGGCGGCATGGGGACCGTCTACCGGGCGCATCAGACGACGCTCGACCGGCACGTCGCGGTGAAGATCCTCCACCCGGAGCTCGCCTCGAACCCGGACGCGACGCGCCGCTTCCACCGCGAGGCGCGGGTGGCGACCAGCCTCGAGCACCCGAACCTGGTGCGGGTCTTCCTCTTCGGGGAGCTCCCCGAAGACGGCTCGCTCTACCTGGTGATGGAGTACCTGCGCGGGCGCAGCCTCACCCAGGCGCTGAAGACCGAGGGGGCGCTGCCCGTGCCCCGGGCGCTCCACGTCGCGACGCAGATCGCGGAGGCCGTCGGCATGGCCCACGCGCGCGGCATCGTGCACCGGGACGTGAAGCCCGAGAACGTGATGCTGGTGGAGCGCCGCGGCGATCGGGACTTCGTGAAGGTGCTCGACTTCGGCATCGCCCGGCTGCTCTGGGACGACGCGACGCACCTCACGCAGAGCGGCGTGATCTTCGGGACGGCGCGCTACATCTCGCCGGAGGGGGCGGCCGGGGAGGAGACGGACGCGCGGAGCGACGTCTACTCGATCGGCGTGCTGACCTACCAGCTGCTCACGGGCGTGACGCCCTTCGAGGCCCAGACGCCCGTGGCCATGCTGATGAAGCACATCCACGACCAGGCGCCGCCGCTCCGCTCGATGGGCGCGGGCCGGCGCGTGCCCCAGCCGGTGGCGGACGTGGTCCAGCGGGCGCTCGCGAAGAACCCGGACATGCGCTGGGACGACGCCGGGCAGATGGCGGACGCGCTCCGGGAGGCGGCCGAGCACTGCGCCGTGCCGCTCCCGCGGGCGAGCTGGGCGCCGCGGGCCTCGACGCTCCCGCCGGCCCGGGGGCGCCGCGATCTCACGCCGACGGCCCCCGTGCCCCTCGACCGCTCCGAGCGGAGCGTGGACACCTCCATGCAGGTGCCCGGGCTGAGCAAGCGGCCGCGTTGGACGACCATGCTCGCGGCCTTCGTGCTCGGCGCCGCGGCGGTGGTGGGCGGGGTCATGCTGCTGAAGAGCCGGGGCCAGGCGGAGCAGGGGCCGCTGACCGAGCTCGCCGGGCGGGCGCGGACGGCGCTCCAGGCCGGGCACCTCGACGCGCCGCCGGGGGAGAACGTCCTCGAGCTGACGGCGCGCATGCTCGAGCAGGCGCCGCGGAACGCGGAGGCGCGGGCGATCCGGCGCGAGGCCGTCCTGACGCTGCGGGAGCAAGCGGCGCGGGCGCGGGCCGGGGACGAGCTGGCCGAGGCGAAGCGCGCCTGGCAGCGCGTGCTGGTCTTCACGCCCGGCGATCCGCAGGCGGTGGAGGCGATCCGCGAGATCGAGACCGCGGAGGCGCAGGCGCGGGCGCCCGAGCCGGGGCTGCGGCTGACGCCGGAGGAGGTGCGCGTCGGGGAGACGTCGACCTTCCTGGCGGTCGTCGACGGGGAGCGGGCCGTGGGTGAGGACGCCCACTTCGAGCTCTGGCGTGGGCGGCGGCGGCTGCGGCGCGTCCCGGCCGTGCGGGCCGGAGACGAGAAGCGCTGGGTGGGGAGCTACACCTGGCGGGCGGCGGCGACCTACGAGGTGCGTTTCGTGATGGGCGCCGGCGAGGACGCGCTCGAGCTCGAGGAGACGCAGCGGGTGCAGCGGCGGAGCGCGCGGCTGGCGCGGGACGACGAGCGGCCACGGACGACGCTCCGGCCGACGCCGCGACCGAGCCCCAGCCCGACGCCGATGACCATGGAGGCGTCGACCATGGACGAGGGCATCGACTGGACCATCCCCGCGCCGGGCATGACCGCGAGCCCGCCCGCGCCGATCGTCCAGGAGCCCGAGCCGGCGGCCCCCCCGCCCTGGACCGGCGGCGTCCTCTGAGCACCGCACCCGGGTCCCGCGCGATGCGAGCCCGACGAGCCCGACGCGCCCCCCGCTCGCCCACGCGAGCCCGAGTCCCCCGATCCCCCCGCGCGGAGCGCGGTCGTCGCCGAAGGCGGCGAAACCCCGTCCCCCCGCGCGAAGC
>PABA01000193.1 GCA_002699025.1 Sandaracinus sp.
CGCCACCGGCGGAAAGCGGACAGCGGACGGCGGAAGGCCGCGAGCAGGGCGAGCGCATGGCGAGCGCGGGCGGAGCGCGAGGCCACCTCTGCCGGGCACCTCCGCGAAGGCGGCGCGCTGCCGTACCGGCGGACGCCGCCGACGGAAAGCGGACAGCGGACGGCGGAAGGCCGCGAGCAGGGCGAGCGCATGGCGAGCGCGGGCGGAGCGCGAGGCCACCTCTGCCGGGCACTCCGCGAAGGCGGCGCGCCGCCGTACCGGCGGACGCCGCCGACGGAAAGCGGACAGCGGACGGCGGAAGGCCGCGAGCCCGCAGGGCGAGCGCAGGGCGAGCGTCGGGCGCGATGCAACGTGTTACAGTGCGCCGCGCGGCCGCGGGCCGGGAGGAGTGCCATGCAGGAGCGAGCGACCTCGAAGCGCACGGGCGCGAAGCGGGCGGCGTGGGCGACGCGCTGGCACTCGGTCTGGTTCCGCACCTTCGTCGGCCTCGCCGTGATGGGCGGCTTCTCCTGCGGGGGCGGCGGCTGCGGCCTGCTCGACCTCGGCGGCTGCGCGGGCGGCGGCTGCAGCAGCTGCGAGGGCTGCGAGAGCTGCGGCATCGAGCCCCTCGCCGACGGCTTCCCGGCCGAGGGCCGCATCGAGAACGCGGCCCAGGCGCGCCTCACGGAGCCCGGCCTCCGCTTCCTCGAGGGCAACCTCGGCGACGTCCTCGAGGGCGCGCTCCCGGATGGGCTCACCATCCCGATCCCGCGCACCGAGTTCTCCCTCGCCGGCACCGACTACACGCTCTGCCCGGACGAGGACTGCTTCGCCCGCATCGAGCTCCGCCGCGTCGTCCTCGAGCCCACGGAGCCCAACGAGCTCCGCGCCACCGTCGACGCCATCCTCGACGCCCGCGACCCGGCCGGCGACCCGCGCACGCTCCCCCTCGTCGTCGACTCGCCCCTCATCCCCCCCTACACCTGCGACGTCACCCTCGACACCCGCGGCGGCGGCCGCGACGAGGTCTCCCTCGTCGCCACGGCGGCCCTGAACGAGGAGACCCGCGCCCCCCGCGACGGCTTCACCCGCCTCGACGTCCCGAGCGCCGGCTTCCGCGAGGACCGGGGCATCGAGACCGCCGACCTCCGCGTCAGCGGCTGCATCCTCGGCCCCCTCTTCAACACCGTCCGCCCGATCCTCATCGGCGAGGTCGAGTCACAGATCGACGAGCTCGCGAGCGGCCTCGCCCAGCAGTGCACGCGCCCCCTCGAAGGCGCCGACGGCGCGCTCCTCTGCCCGGGCGGCACCTTCCCCCGCGGCGAGGGCGACGAGGCCGTCTGCCGCTACGAGGACGCGGACGACGCCGACTGCGTGCCGGCGCTCCTCGGCCTCGAGGGCGGGACGGACCTCGGCGCGCTCCTCGCGTCGATCTCCCCCGGCACCCACGCCGACGTCGAGCTCCTCCTCGCCGCCGCGGGCGAAGGCGAGGTCGAGATGGAGGGCATGAACGTCGGCTTCCGCGGCGGCTTCGAGAGCCCCTCGCCCTCGGCCTGCGTGCCGCGCGTGGCGCCGCCGGAGCTCCCGCCGATCCCGGCCTTTGCGGACGCCCGGGGCGACGTCGTCCCCGGCACCGGCGAGCCCGCGCACCTCGCCCTCGCCCTCGCCGAGCCCACCCTCGACCAGCTCGGCTGGGCGATCTTCGACGGAGGCATGCTCTGCCTCGGCGTCGGCACCTCGCTCTCGCAGCAGCTCGAGTCGGGGCTCTTCTCCTTGGTCGCGCCCTCGCTCCGGAACCTCACCTTCCCGGAGACCTCCGCGCCCCTCGCCATCGCCCTCCGCCCGCAGCAGCCGCCGGACTTCACGGTCGGCGTCGGCGCCGACGAGCCGCTCCTCAGCGTGGCCCTGCCGGCCCTCGAGATGGACTTCTACGTCTTCAGCCACGAGCGCTACGTGCGCTTCGCGACCTTCCGCGGCGACCTCACGCTGCCGGTCGATCTGGTCGCCGAGGACGGCGCGCTCGTCCCGATGATCGGCACGCCGGTGGTCGAGAACCCGGAGGTGCTGAACAGCGACGACCTGCTCACGGAGACCCCGATGAACCTCGCCCGCGCGATCGCGGGGATCCTCGAGGCCTTCGCCGGGATGATCGGCGGCAGCATCGATCCGATCGCGCTCCCCGAGGTGGCGGGCGTCGGGCTCGAGGTGCCGGACGGCGGCCTCACGGGCATCGAGCAGGACGGCGAGCGCGCCCTCGGCATCTTCGCGCGGCTCGCCCCCTCGAGCGGGGCGGCGGCGCTCACGGCGCCGGTGGAGACGGCCATCGAGGTGCGCGACGTGCAGATCGACGCCGGCGCGCTGGCGCTCGAGACCTGGGGCGACGGGCGGACGCGCGTCGAGCTCGAGGTGGACGCGCGCGGGCCGCTCGGGGTGCCCTACGAGTACGCCGTGCGCGTGGACGGCATGGGCTGGTCGCGCTGGCAACGCTCGCCGCGCTTCCTGCTCGAGGATCGGGTGCTCCTCTTCGAGGCACGCCACCGCATCGAGGCACGGGCGCGGGTCGTCGGCGAGCCGGGCTCGGTGGACCCGACGCCGGCGGAGGCGACGGTGATCGTCGACGTGCAGCCGCCGCTCGTGCGCCTCGAGGACGGCCGCGTGATCGCGGACGACCTCGTGAGCGGCGACCGGCTCGAGGTGCGCTTCGACGGCGGCGCCTGGGAGCCCTACGCGGAGCGCATGGACGCGCGCGGCGCCGAGCGCGTGGAGGTGCGCGACGAGGCCGGGCACGTCGCCTCGGCCACGCAGGGCCTCATCCGCGGGCGAGCGAATCCATCCGCCGACGCCGGCTGCGCCTGCCGCGCGGCCGCGCCCTCGGACCTGGCGGGCGCGCTCCCGCTCCTCGCGGTGCTCGCGCTGCTCCGCCGACGCCGCGGCCGGCGGTCGTGACGCGACCCGCCGTCCGCGGATCGACCGCCCGCACGGAGAGCGGACGGCGGAGAGCGGATGGCCGAGCGACCGCAGGTCGCGATCAGGAGGACGAAGACCGCCGCCGCGACTGCCCGGTCTCTCCGCGAAGCGGCATGGACCGCGGACGCGAGCGACAGCACGGAGAGCGGACGGCGGAGAGCGGATGGCCGAGCGACCGCAGGTCGCGATCAGGAGGACGAAGACCGTCGCCGCGACTGCCCGGTCTCTCCGCGAAGCGGCATGGACCGCGGACGCGAGCGACAGCACGGAAAGCGGACGGCGGAGAGCGGATGGCCGAGCGACCGCAGGTCGCGAGCACCGCGATCACGCGACCTCGTCCAGGATGGCGTCGATCCACCGATGCACCTGCGCGGGGAAGGGCCACATCCAGCCGTAGGCGCCGCTCGTGAACTGGCGGACGACGTGCGCGCGGAGCGCCGGGTCGCGCGCGGCGGCCGGACCGAAGGCCTCGGCCGTGGCGCGGAAGGTCTCGGCGTAGGCCTCCCACTCGATGCGCGCGCGCCCCCAGGCGAGGCCCATCGGGAGGATCGGGACGAGGTAGAGGAGCGCGGTCCCGACGAGCCCCCAGCGCCGGAACTGGCGGAGGTGCACGGCCTCGTGGCGGAGCGTGCACCAGCGCATTCGCGGGTCGCGCTCGGCCCAGCCGCGCGGCAGGTAGATCGTGCGCCCGATGGTCGTGACGTAGCGGCTCATGTAGTGGCGCTGGGCGCCGAAGGTGACGAGCTTCAGGGCGAGGTCGATGGCGCGGCTGAAGCCGTCGCGCTCCTTCTCCACGACGCGCAGCCCGGGGAGCTCCGCCCGGAGCGCCTCGAGGTAGCGGTCCGGATCGAAGCGCGGGTCGACGGCGTCGGGATCGGGTGGCGCCGGCGCGCTCATGGGCGCCTCGCTCAACCCCGGGCGCGCTTGGCCACGGAGCGCACGATGGCGCCCGCCACGTCCACGCCGGTCGCCGTCTCGATGCCCTCGAGGCCCGGCGAGCTGTTCACCTCGATGAGCAGCGGCCCGTCCTCGCCGCGGAGCAGGTCCACCCCCGCCACGCCGAGGCCGAGCGTCTGCGCCGCGCGCACGGCGATGTCCACCTCGCGCGCCGTCGGCTCGATGCGCGTCGCCGTCCCGCCGCGGTGCACGTTCGAGCGGAACTCGCCCTCGGCGGCCGTGCGCATCATCGACGCCACGACCCGCTCGCCGACCACCAGGCAGCGCACGTCGCTCCCCTTCGACTCGGCGATGAACTGCTGCACGAGGAAGGGCGCGCCGAGGTTCCGGAAGGCCTCGATGACCGACTCGGCCGCGTGCGGCGTCTCGCAGAGCACCACCCCGACGCCCTGCGTGCCCTCGAGGAGCTTCACGACGAGCGGCGGGCCGCCGACGGCCTCGATCAGCCCGCGCACCTCGCGGTGCGAGTCGCCGTAGGCCGTGACCGGCATGGGCACGTCCTCGTGGGCGAGGAGCTGGAAGCAGCGGAGCTTGTCGCGCGAGCGTTCGATGCCCGCCGCCGTGTTCGGCGTGTAGACGCCCATGAGCTCGAGCTGCTGCACGACCGCGCAGCCGGGGCGCGTCTCCGAGGTGGGCACGCGCGGGATCGCCGCGTCGAGGCGCCCCAGGCTCTCGCCCCGGTGCCGGATGTCGGGCCGGCCGGGCGTCACGCGGAGCTGGCAGCGCAGGTAGTCGACGACGCGCATCTCGTGCCCGGCGCGGCGGCCCGCTTCGACGAGGCGGCGCGTCGAGTAGAGGTGCGGGTTCTGGGAGAGGACGGCGAGGTGCATCGCGAAGAGGGCAACGTAGCAGGGGGCGGGGGGAGCGTCCGCCCGGCGCGCCCCCGGTCGGGCGCCCCGGGGAACGCCCGCGGCGGAGCGCGGTGGGCTCGCCGCTCACGCCGGGTTCAGGCCGGCGACTCGGCGGCCCAGCGGGCGAAGGGCGCGGCGATGCCCGCCTCGTCGAGCTTGGTGCGCACCGCCGCCTGCAGCCGCGCCCGCACCTCGATGAAGACCTCGCGCCGCATCCAGACGCTGAACTGCACGCGCACGCCCGTCGGCTCGAACTCCTGCACGAAGATCAGCGGCTTCGGCTCGGTCAGCGCCCGCGGCTCCGCGTCCGCCACCTCCTCGAGGAGCGCCCGCAGCCGGTCGAGGTTCGTCCCGTAGCCCACGCGGATCACCAGGTCCGCCCGCCGGAGCGCGAAGCGGCTCAGGTTCGTGACGTTCGCCTTCACCATCGTCTCGTTCGGGATGCGCACGTAGAGGTTGTCGAAGGTGCGCACCTTCACGCTCATCAGGTCGATGCTCAGCACCTCGCCGAAGACCTCGCCGACCTGGATCGTGTCGCCGACGGAGAAGGCGCCCTCGCCGATGAGGAAGAGCCCGCTGATCAGGTTGGAGGCGGAGGTCTGCGAGGCGAAGCCGATCGCCACCGTCACGATGCCCGCCGCGCCGAGGAAGACACTGAGGTCGAGGCCGAGCTCGCGGAGCGCGGCGAAGAGGCTGAGCAGGAGGATCGGGTAGAAGGTCCCGCGGCGCAGCAACATCGCCCGCTGGGCGTCGAGGCGCGCGCTCAGCGTGCGCGCGAGGGTGGCGCTGACGAGCTTGGCCACGAGCGCGCCGAAGACGAGCAGCGCGCCGGCGCGCAAGAAGCTCTTCCAGCCGCCGCTCGCGATCCAGCTCTGCGCCGCGTTCCAGAGCTCGTCGATCACGCCCAGAGCGCTCCCAGCTTGTGCCGCCAGCTGTCCCGCGCCACCTCCCGCGGCGCCGCGAGCACCTCCGCGCCGGCCGGCAGCTCCCGCACGCGCACGGTCGCCTCCTCGTCCTCGCCGCGCTCCATCTCGAGCGCCTCCGTCACCAGCCGCCCGCTCGCCTCGTCGAGCCCGAGCCGCAGCCGGGGGACGGGCAGGCGCAGGCGCTCCACGTCGACGGCCGTCTTGCCGCGGTTGATGAGCGTCACGCGCGTGACGGCCCGGTTCGGCCGCACGGGCATCTCCGAGAGGTCCGCCGCCGCATGCGTGCGCGAGGCGTAGCAGAGCTCGCCCTCCACCGTGCTCGGCCCGAACCAGGTCTCGGGAGGCACGACCAGCGGGAGCTCGGCGAGCTCGACGCCGTCCGGGAGGCGGATGACGATCCAGAGCGGCGAGCCCACGTGCAGCGCCACGCGCTGGCCGACGGGGAGGCGGAGCGGGGTCACGGGGCGCGCCACCACCGAGCGATCCGCGAGGCGCGGCCCGAGCTCGAGCGTGTCGCCGACCTCGTTCACCACGGCGCGCACGACCTCCCCGTCCTCGGGCGGCTCACCGGGGCCGAGCTCGACCGTCGTGTCGCCCGGCTCGCCGTCGCGCACCCAGCGGATGACCCACTCGTTCGGCCCGTGCTCGCAGTGCAGCGTGGTCGCGCCCACGCGCGCCCGGAGGCCCGCGCCGCTCACCTCGTGTCGGCCCCACCAGCGCATCCCCCGGACCCTGCCACCGGCCGCGGAGCGCACGCCAGAAACCGGCGAGCGCCGTGCCGGGAGGAGCGCCGCGGCGCCGCCGAGGCGCAGGCTTCAGGGGCGGCGTCGGCGGGCGCGGGTCGGGGGCCCCGTCCGCTCCGTCGAGCGACCGGTCGGGCGGGTGACGTGCCGGGCGAAGCGCCGCAGCGGGTCGTGTCGGGGCAGGGCCGCGCGCGCCGGGGTCGCCGGCGCCGCCGGGCGCAGGACCAGGCCCCCCACGGCCGCCGCGGCCCGCGGATAGTGGAGCTGCGGGAGCACGCCCCGCGCCGTGAGCTCCCCCCAGCGGTCCAGCGTGATCAGCCGGCGCCGCACGAGGAAGCGGCGCGCCTCGTAGACGATGCGCCGGAGCTGGTCCGGGTCGAAGCGCGGCGCCTCCCCGTGCTCGTAGCTCATGATGTTCCCCGGCACCCAGCGGTGGTGCCGGTTGCCGAAGAAGTGGCCGAGCTCGTGGGCGAGCGTCGTCGGCGGGCCGATCGACGTGAGCACCACGAAGTGATGGTCGGCGCGCCAGGGGAGCCGCCAGTGCACGCCGCGGCGCCACTGCTCCGGGTGGTCCACGTCGCGCATGGAGTCGACGACGAAGACGTTGATCACGGCCTTCTCGAGGTGCCGACCGAGCTCGTGCCGGTCCTGGCGCGACTCGAGCCGCGCGTGCACGGCCGGCAGGGGGAGCGAGCCGACGGGCTGGAAGCGCACGCCGGTCGGCGCGAAGACCTCGTTGGCCCGTGCGACCTGCGCGTCCAGCCAGGCCTTGTCCCGGACCGGCCGGCCGCCGAGCTCGGCCACGCGGAAGCGGATCGGCAGCGTCACGGAGAGGGGCTGGAGCCCGCGGCTCGGCGGCGTCGCCTCGGTGGTCGTGGGCCAGGCGGCCAGGACACCGAGCCCCAGCACCGACAGCAGCCACCCACGCCGACACCGCATCACGTGAGCATTCTCCCATGTCGCGGCACCGGCAACGCAAAAAAGCGACGGGTCGCGTTTTCCACCCCCGCGCCGGCTGTCCGCTGTCCGCTGTCCGCTGTCCGCTTTCCGTAGCGAGCGGCGAGCTGCGCGCTCCGATGCCGCGTGCGCGGGGCGAGCGGGCGGACGCGCGGGCGGCGAGCTGCGCGCTCCGATGCCGCGTTCGCGGAGCGAGCGGGCGGCCGCGCGGGCGGCGAGCTGCGCGCTCCGATGCCGCGTGCGCGGAGCGAGCGGGCGGACGCGCGGGCGGCGTCGCCTGTCCGCTCCTCCGCGAACGCGGCCGCCTCCGCGCAGCCTCTGCCCCCGGCGGACGGCGGACGGCGGACGGCCGAGCGACCGCAGGTCGCGAGCGATGCCTCGCGCTTCCCGCGAACGCGGCCGCTGCGGCGTCAGAGCCAGCGCTTGCGCCGGAAGTAGCTGAGCATGCCGGCGCCGATGGCGACCATCAGGCCGATCGTGAAGGGGTAGCCGTAGCGCCAGCCGAGCTCGGGCATGTTCCAGGGCGAGCCCGTGTCGAAGTTCATCCCGTAGAGGCCCGCCAGGAAGCTCAGCGGGATGAAGATGGTCGAGATGATCGTGAGCAGCTTCATGATCTCGTTCATCCGGTTGCTCACGCCGGTCATGTAGAGGTCCATCAGGCCGTTGCCGATCTCGCGGTGGCTCTCGACGAGGTCCACGAGCTGCACCGTGTGGTCGACGCAGTCGCGGAGGTAGACGAGCGTGTCCTCGGTGAAGCGCCCGGGCTCCTCGCGCTGCAGCTGGTTCAACGCCTCGCGGAGCGGCCAGAGCATGCGGCGGATCTGCGCCAGCTCCCGCTTGAACCCCTGGATGCGCTGGAGCGACTCGGTCGTCGGGTCCTCGAGGACCTGCCCCTCGAGCTCCTCGAGCTCGTCGCCGATGCTCTCGAGCACGGGGAAGACGGCGTCGACCACCGCGTCGACGAGCGCGTAGGCGAGGTAGTCGGCGCCCCGCTGGCGGATGCGCCCCGAGCGGCGCCGGAGCCGATCGCGCACCGGCTCGAAGACGTCGCCCTCGCGCTCCTGGAACGAGACCACGACGCCCCCCTCGCAGAGGAAGAGGCTGAGCTGCTCGGCGTCGAGGCCGTCCTTCGGCCGGCGCATCATGCGCATCACGAGGAAGTGGTTCTTCGCGTAGCGCTCGAGCTTCGGCCGCTGGTGCACGTGGATGACGTCCTCGAGGGCGAGCGGGTGGAGCGCGTAGCGCTCGCCGAGGCGCTGGAGCACGGCGGCGTCGCCGAGCCCCACGACGTCGAGCCAGAGCACCTCGAAGCGCTCCTCGAGGGCGTCGAGCTGCGCGAGATCCGTGACCTCGTGCTCCTCGAGCTCGTCGGGCCCGTAGGCGATGGCCCGGAGCACGGGCTTCGGCGCGTTCGGATCGATCTCGAGCGCGCCGGGGGGCGCGCCGACGCGTCCGGTCCTGCGCTTCTTCTTGCGGCGGGGGAGCCTCACCTTCGCCATGCCTTCACCTCCGGACGGGGCCGTCCCGCCACGCTGCCGAGCCTCGCATGTCGTCCGCGGCAGGTCTTCCGCGCAGGTCTTCCGCGCGGGTCTTCCGCTCGCGGCAGGTCTTCCGCGCGGGTCTTCCGCTCGCGGCAGGTCTTCCGCGCGGGTCTTCCGCTCGCGGCAGGTTTTCCGCGCGGGTCTTCCGCTCGCGGCAGGTCTTCCGCTCGCTCTCTTCGACTGCCAGCGCGGCCGCGGGCCGCTCGCAGACGAGGGGCTTGGCCGCCTTTCCCGCGTTCTCGCTCGTCGACGACGGGGGCAGCGGGGCGCGGGCTCGGCGCGGGCCGTCGCGGGGTCGCTGTAGCAATTCTTGCGATGGGGGAGCGCGCCGTCTTCCGCCAGCCTGGGAGCTCCCCCAACCAGGAGGCTCCGATGAATCGACACATCCTCTCCGTGCTCGCCGTGCTGACGATGTTCGCGCTGCCCGCCCTCGCGGAGGCGCGTTGCTTCTCGTTCCGCGGCAAGGACATCAAGGTCTGCGTCGAGGGCAGCGATGGTGACGCCCGGCGCCAGGCCACGTCGGTCTGTGAGGACGTGACCGGCGACAGCTCGTGCCGCATCTCGGGCGACTCGGGCGAGTGCCGGCGCTCGAGCTCGGTGCGCTGCTACGACGCCAACGGCGACGAGCAGAGCCACATCGATCCCGACTGAGCGGCTCGGAGCGCGGGCCTCACGCCCGTCCTGCCCGTCGCGATGGAGAGGGGCGTCTCGCCGATCGGCGGGGCGCCCCTTCTTCGCGTCTCCCGGTGCTCACGGGACCGCTTCGATGGCACCGTTTCGACGGCACCGCTTCGACGGCACCGTTTCGACGGCACCGCTTCGATGGCACCGTTTCGACGGAGAGGGAGCGGGGCGAGGTGGGCGCGTCTCGTCCGCGTCCCGCCGGCGCGTCAGCGCGAGACGCTCAGCTCGCGTCGTAGCCGGCGTCGCCGCGCGAGAACCACACCCAGGTCCCGCGCCGGAGGCGCCGCCCGTGCCAGCCGGCGGGCACGTCGGGCGAGGTCCACTCGAAGAGCCAACGCGCGTCGGCCGGCGCCAGGTTCGTGCAGCCGTGGCTCCGCACGTTGCCGAAGTCGCCGTGCCAGTAGGCGCCGTGGAGCGCGTAGCTCTTCCAGTAGTACATGGTCCACGGCACCTCCTCGACCTCGTAGGCGCCGTCCACCGGGTCGTCGCCGCTCATGGTGATCGAGACGTACTTCTCGCGGATGCGGAAGACGCCGCGCGGGGTGTCGTAGCCCTCCTTGCCGCTCGACACGAGCGTCGCGAAGACCGGCTCGCCCCCGTCGTAGGCGACGAGCGTCTGCTCGGCGAGGTCCACGTGCACCCAGCGCACGTCCGAGGGGATGCGCTCTTCCGGCGCGGTCTCGCGCGCGAGCCGCACCGCGTCGCGCCGCACGGCGAGGCCGCCCTCGCCGACGAGGTAGGTCACGCCGTCGCGCTCGAGGGTCTCGCGCACGGAGAAGCGCGCGTGCTTCTCGGCGACGCCGACCTCGCGCACGCCATCTTCCTCGACGCGGTAGAGAGGCCGGTCCTCGCCGTAGACGAAGGCGAGCGGCAGCGTGGTCTCCTCGTCCAGGTGGCTGCCGACCATGGGCGGCGTCTCGAGCTCCTCGAGCTCGTCCGTCGCCACGTAGTGGCCGCGCACCGTGCGCTGCCAGCCGTCCTGCTCGACCCGGTCGAGGGCGACGAAGAAGTCGCCGACCATCGCCTGCTGCACGACCTCGGGGAAGCTCGGCTCCTCGTCGCCGCCGGCGGAGGCGGCGCCCTCGGCCGACGCGAGCTCCTCGACGTTCGGGATGCGGAAGAAGCGGAGCGCCCCGTCGCGGCGCCCGACGGCCGCGTAGCGGTAGGGCATGGGCCCGGTGAAGTCGGCGGGCTTCTGGTCGCGCTCCTCGGGGTTCGCGTCCACCTCGAAGCCGTCGCTCGTGCAGACCACGCCGAGCGTCGTCCGGTACCAGCGCCCGTTCCGGCAGCCCTCGCCGTAGGCGCGCCCCTCGATGGGGATCGCGCGGCCGCGGCGCACCACGCCCTGGATCTCCGGGCGGCGCGCCGGGCGCTCGTAGACGGGCGCGTTGAACTGGTAGGCGCGGGCGATCAGCGCCGTGCGCTCCGGCGTCTCCGGCTCGCTCCACGCGCCGGGCAGGGCCGGTCGGCGGAGGCGGAGCGCGGGCGCGTCCTCGTCCCCGGTCTCTTCGGTCGCCTCCGCGGGCGCCGTGGCCTCCGGGAGCTCCGCGGCGAGCGCCGCCAGATCGTCGGCCGCCCGCTCGTTCGACGCCTCCTCGGCGGCCGGGCCGTCGCCCCCGAAGTAGAGGACGCCGCCCACGCCCCCTCCGACGAGGGTCACGCTTCCGAGCCCGAGGAGCAGCCAACGCACGCTTTCCCTTGTGGCGCAGGCCGTTTGCGATCGCAAGAAGACGGCCCGCGCGGACGGCTTTCTTGCCCGAGGGGCTCAACCCCCTCAATACGTAGGCGTGACCAAGCAGTTCCGACCCTCCGATCTCGCCACGCTGGTGGTTCACGCCGGCGAAGAGCGAGACGGCGGGGGCCTCGTGCCGCCCATCCATCGCAGCTCGACCTACGAGCTCGGTGAGCCCGAGACCTTCGACGACATCCGCTACATCCGCCTGAACAACACGCCGACGCAGAAGGCCGTCGAGCGCAAGCTGGGCGCGCTCGAGGAGGGCACGGCGCTCGTGACGCCCTCGGGGACCGCCGCCGTCTGGCTGGCCATCGCCGCCTCCGTCGGGCCCGGCGACCGCATCCTCGCCCCCGTCCGCGTCTACGGCGGGACGCGCAAGATCCTCGACCACCTCGCCGAGCGCGAGGGCGTCGAGGTGCGCTACGTGGACCTCGAGAAGCCCGACACCTGGGCCGAGGCGCTGAGCGAGACGACGCGCGCCTTCTACATGGAGTCCATCGCGAACCCCTGGATGAGCGTGCCGCCCCTCGACCAGGTGGTCGCCTTCTGCCGGGAGCACGGGCTCGTCAGCCTCGTCGACAACACGCTCGCCACGCCGGCGCTCTTCCGCCCGCGCCCCTTCGGCATCGACATCTCCATCCACAGCGCCTCCAAGCACCTCAACGGCCACACGGACGTGGTGCTCGGCGCCGTGATCGCCGACGCGGAGCGGGGCCTGGCCATCCGCAAGCTCGCGAACAAGCTCGGCGTCTGCCCGGACCCGGAGCCCTGCTTCTTGCTCAACCGTGGGATGAAGACGCTCCCGCTCCGCGTGTCGGCCCAGTGCGCGGGGGCGCTGGCGCTCGCGCAGGCGCTCGACGCACACGCGGACGTGGAGACCGTCCACTACGCGGGGCTCGAGGCGGACCCGAGCCACGGGCGCGCGGCGGCCTGGTTCGGTGGCTTCGGGACGATGCTCAGCTTCGTGCCGAGCGGTGGCAAGGAGCGGGCGCAGGCGCTGATCCGCGCGCTCCGCTACCCGGTCGAGGCGCCGAGCCTCGGCGGGGTCGAGACGCTGATCTGCCGGCCGGCCACGACCTCGCACGCCGGCCTCCCGGCCGAGCTCCGCGAGGAGATGGGCGTGCCCGACGCGATGATCCGCGTGTCCGTGGGCGTGGAGCGCCCCGAGGACCTGATCGCCGACTTCGAGCAGGCCCTGAAGGCCAGCGCCAGCATGAGCGCCGCGTAAGGGCCGACCTTCCGGTCGTGCGGCGATCCGCCGTCCGCTCTCCGCGGCCGCTCGATCTCGCCGGTCCGCGCCGCGTTCGCGGAGAGCCGGAGCGGTGAGCTCCGACGGTGCCGGGGCGCGAGCCTCCGCGCCGGGCCCTCGTTCTCGCCGACGAAACGAGGGGGCTCCAGCCCCCAGGCGTCCTGCGGACCCCCCCAGGCGTCCTGCGGACCCCGCCAGGCGTCCTGCGGACCCCACCAGGCGTCCTGCGGACATCGGGGGGCTTCGGGGGCGTCCGGCGGCGCGGGGGGAGGGGGCTGGAGACGGCGGAATACGCCATGATGACGTGTGCTTGCGTCGGTGTGTGGGGCTCCGCTGCGCCGGTGAGATGTCCTGAAAGTTGAACTTGACGTCAAGTTCAATTTCTCGCGCTCGTGACCCCCTCGAGGCCATGCGTTCGCGTCGCGGCCGGTCGTGGCGCGGCGACGCGTGCGAGGGTAGCTGGTGCCGAGGTCAATCCTTCGGGGGGAGGGAGGCTTCGGCGCGGAGGCGCTCGAGCTCGTCCTCGCTCAACACGCTGATGCGGGCGCTACCGTCGGGGAGGTGGAGGCCGACCCGGAACCGCGCGCCCATGGGCTCGACCGTCCAGCTGCCTGCCACGGCGATGTCGAGCGCGAGCTGGCGGAGCCGAGGAGGCAGGGCGCTGGGCGAGTGGGCCACATCCACCCTCTCGAGGGGACGCGCGCCCGGGAGCTCCTCGGCGAGCCAGCTCTGGAGCGCGTTGCCCAGCGCTTCGCCGGGGGGCCCCGCGGCCGGCGCATCCGCCTCCTCCGTGCTCACCAGCCGCCCCGCGCCCCCGGGCACGACCCTGCTCGTCGTGTAGATCTGCGTGGCTTCGTCGTCGGGTCGCTCCCCCCCGCGCACCACCTCGAGCTCGTGCAGCGTCAACGGGGCTCCGAGGGCCTGGGCCAGCGCCGCGGGCAGGCGCGACAGGGTGGCCTCCCCGCTCTCGCACGCGATGCCGACCCGCTCGCCCGCTCGCCAGAGATACAGCCGCCCGACGTCCCGCTCTCGCGGGGTCTCGACGACCCGGCAGCCGAGTCGCCCGAGAGCGTCGCGCAGCGTCGCCGCCGGCTCCTCCATCGGAGCGAGGATGAACCAGCCCTTCACGCGCCTCTCCGGCATCTCCCGAGCCTACCCCGGCGGCGTCGCGATGAGGCAGGCGGCGTCGCGGCGAGCGGCGCAGGTGTGCGGAATCATGGGCGAAGGGCCGGTAGCAGGTGTGAGGTCGCCCAAAACGTTTCGGGCCCTAAACATTCGCCTTCAATTGATTACACGGCCGAAACCACCATGAAATCTTTGCGGAATCGGGGATTTTCGCCTCGGCTGCGCAGGAATCGTTCAGGAATTCGTTTCCTATATCGCTTGATTTATCGCGAATGGGCGCTATGGGTGGGCCCCGTGACTCCAGATCATACGGACACAAATCTTTCGACTCCCAACCTTTCTGGCGCCAAGGTCCAGAAGTTCGGCGGCTCCTCGCTCGCGACCCCCGAGAAGATCGGGAAGGTCGCCGACCGCATCGCCGCCGACCGCCGCGCGGGCCACGACGTCGTGGTCGTCGCCTCGGCCATGGGTGGCCGCACGGACGCCCTGGTGCAGCTCGCCGACGCCGTGACGGACTCCAGCCCGCCCGCCCGCGAGCTCGACGCCCTGCTCTCCACCGGAGAGAGCGTCTCGACCGCCCTGCTCGCCATGGCCCTCGAGGACCGCGGCGTCCCCGCCGCCTCCATGCGCGGCTGGCAGGCCGGCATCCGCACCGAGGGCCCGCACGGCCACGCCCGCATCGCCGGCGTCGAGACCAGCGCCCTCCGCGCCGAGCTCGAAGCCGGCCGCGTCCCGGTCGTCTGCGGCTTCCAGGGCATCGACGCCGACGGCGCCATCCAGACCCTCGGCCGCGGCGGCTCGGACACCAGCGCCGTCGCCATCGCCCACGCCCTCGGCGCCACCTGCGAGATCTACTCGGACGTCCCCGGCGTCTTCAGCGCCGACCCCCGCGACGTCCCGAACGCCGCCCTCGTCGACCACGTCCGCTACGACGAGATGCTCGCCTACGCCCAGCAGGGCGCGAAGGTCCTCAACGAGGACGCCGTCGCCTACGCGCAGCAGATGGACGTCACCATCCACGCCCGCGCCACCTTCCTCCACGAGGAGGGCACGCGCGTGAACGCCGAGGCCCCGCTCTCGGTCGTCACCGGCGTCGCCAGCCGCAAGCTCGCCTACCGCATCGCCGGCAACGCGGGCGTCGTCGAGGGGCTCGCCAAGGAGCACCACCTGGTCGCCCGCCGCGCGGAAGACGGCCCGCACGAGGCCGCCGTCGTCCTCCACGAGGGCGCCACCGCCGAAGACCTCCTCGGCGTCACCGTCAGCGGCCCCATCGCCACCGTCTCCCTCGTCGGCCACCGCGTCGGCGAGCTCGAGACCCTCGGCAAGGGCGAGCTCGAGAAGGCCGGCATCCCCGTCGAGGCCGTCTTCCTCTCCGACTGCGCCCTCACCTTCGTCATCCCCCACGGCGAGCCCAAGCGCGCCTCCCGCGTGCTCCACGCCGGCTTCATCGAGGGGGCCCTCGGCGCCGCCCTCGACGCCCGCCTCGGCGGCCGCAGCGGCTCCAAGCGCCTCCATGCCTGAGGCCGACGCGAAGCCGCGCGTGCGCTTCCGGGCGCCGACGGCGAAGGACGGCAAGCGCGTCTGGGAGATGGTCCACGAGGCCGGCACCCTCGATCGAAACAGCGCTTACCTGTACATTCTCCTCTGCGACCAGTTCAGCGAGACCTGCGCCATCGCCGAGATGGAGGGCGAAGACGGGTCGATGGAGGCCGTCGGCTTCCTCACCGGGTTGATTCCACCGAAGAAGCCCGACACCTTCTTCGTCTGGCAGGTCGCCACGCTCCCCGCCGCGCGCGGGCAGGGTGTGGCGGGCCGGATGATCCGCGAGATCCTCTCGCGGCCCGTCTGCTCCGAGGTGAACCACCTCGAGGCGACGGTCGGCCCGAGCAACACGGCCTCCGACCGGCTCTTCCGCGGCTTCGCCCGCCGCGTGGAGGCCGAGGTGGTCGTCAGCGAGGGCTACCCGGAAGACGTCTTCCCCCAGCCCGACACCTCGACCGTCGAGACCCACGCCCACGAGGCCGAGCCGCTCTACCGCATCGGCCCCTTCACCCCCCTGAGCCGCGCCGCCTCCTGAGCCGCGTCGCACCCCGAGCCGCCCCCTTCACCCCTTTCCCCTTCCGCGAGGTACGCATGTCCACCGTTTCCCCCATCTTCGAGCACCTCGAGTCCGAGGTCCGCGGCTACTGCCGCTCCTTCCCCACCACCTTCACCCACGCGACCGGCGCGCGGATGAAGGACGCCGACGGCGTCGAGTACATCGACTTCTTCGCCGGCGCCGGCGCCCTGAACTACGGCCACAACCGGCCGGAGCTGAAGAAGGCGCTGCTCGAGTACCTGGCCGAGGACCGGGTCATCCACACGCTCGACATGCACACGGAGGCCAAGGCGGCGTTCCTCGAGACCTTCGAGGAGGTCGTCCTGAAGCCCCGCGGCATGGACATGAAGGCCATGTTCCCGGGCCCGACGGGCACCAACGCCGTCGAGGCGGCGCTCAAGCTCGCCCGCAAGGTCACCGGCCGCCCGAACGTCGTCGGCTTCACCAACGGCTTCCACGGCATGACCCTCGGCTCGCTCGCCGTCACCGGCAACGCCGGCAAGCGCGCCGGCGCGGGCATCCCGCTCTCGCACGCGACCGCGCTCCCCTTCGACGGCTACGAGGGCAGCGTCGACAGCCTCGACCTCTTCGAGGCCATGCTCGACGACGGCTCGAGCGGCCTCGACAAGCCCGCCGCCGTGATCCTCGAGACCGTGCAGGCCGAGGGCGGCGTGAACGTGGCGAGCGTCGAGTGGCTGAAGCGCCTCCGCGCGATCACCGAGAAGCACGGCGTGCTCCTCATCGCCGACGACATCCAGGTCGGCTGCGGCCGCACCGGCGCCTTCTTCAGCTTCGAGCGCGCCGGCATCCAGCCCGACATCATCACGCTCTCGAAGTCCCTCAGCGGCTTCGGTCTGCCCTTCGCGCTCACCATCTTCCGGCGCGACCTCGACGTCTGGAGCCCGGGCGAGCACAACGGCACCTTCCGCGGCTTCAACCTCGCCATGGTGACGGCGCGCGCCGCCCTCGAGCACTTCTGGCGCGACGACAGCTTCGCGAAGGAGACGCGCGAGAAGGCCGAGCTCGCCGCCGAGCGCATCGCGACCATCGCCAACCGGCACGAGCGCTTCGTGCACGAGACGCGCGGCCTCGGCCTCATCCAGGGCCTGGCCTGCACCAGCGGCGACTTCGCCGACCTCGTGACCGAGCAGGCGTTCCAGCGCGGCCTGATCATCGAGACGGCCGGCGCCGACGGCGACGTGGTCAAGCTCCTCCCGCCCCTCGCCATCCCGCGCGAGGACCTCGAGAAGGGCCTCGACATCCTCGAGGCCGCCTTCGACGCCGCCGCGCGGAAGATGCGCGCCGACGACGAGGACGAGGCCTCGACCAGCGGCTCGGGCATGGACCCGGTCGTGCACGCCGGCGCCGATCGCGGCGACAAGATGGAGCTCTGAGCATGATCCTCGTCAAGCTCGACGACGTCGCCGGGAGCGATCTCGACGTCCACGGGGAGGGCTGGAACAGCCGGCGCCTCCTCCTCAAGGACGCGAAGATGGGCTTCAGCCTCCACGACACCCTCATCCACGAGGGCGCGGAGCTGCACCTCCACTACAAGAACCACCTCGAGGCGGTCTACTGCATCGAGGGCACGGGCTCGATCGAGGACCTGGCCAAGGGCGAGACGCACCCGATCGCGCCGGGCACGGTCTACGCGCTCGACCAGCACGACGAGCACATCCTCCGCGCCCAGACGCAGATGCGCATGGTGTGCGTCTTCAACCCGCCGGTCACCGGCAAGGAGACGCACGGGCCCGACGGCTCCTACGAGCTCGTCGAGGACTGACCCCCGCGCATCGTCGACGCGACGCCTCGTCCCCTTCGTGGTGGGCGAGGCGTCGGCGTTTGACGCTCCGCTTCGACGCCCCGCTTCGACGCGCTTCGGCACACCGTTCGACGCGCCCTCGCTCCAAGCCACCGTTCGACGCCACCGCTCCAAGCCACCGTTCGACGCCACCGCTCGACGCCACGACGCCACCGCGACGCGCTCCCCTTTCACGCCACACCCCGGGCGGACCCATGGTCGCTGCCAGCTTTCTCTTCTTCCTGCTCGCCTTCACCGTCATCGGCATCGCCTCCGTCAAGGGCAAGGAGGCCGACACGCCGGAGGACTACCTCGTCGCGAACCGGAACGTGAAGCCGGGCCTCGCGGCGCTCTCGGCGGTCGCCACGAACAACAGCGGCTTCATGTTCGTCGGGCTGATCGGCTTCGCCTACGGCTACGGCGTGCAGGCCGTCTGGCTCCACGCGGGCTGGGTCGCCGGCGACATCCTCGTCTGGATCCGCGCGCACCGGGTCGTGCGCGAGCGCTCCGGGGACCTCGAGGTCTCGAGCGTGCCCGCGCTCCTCGCCACCGACGACCAGGGCCGCCTCGACCGCGTGCTCGCCACCGTCGCCGGCCTGCTCACCTTCTTCTTCCTCGCCGGCTACGCGGCGGCCCAGCTCAACGCCGGCAGCACGGCGCTCCACACGCTCTTCGACTGGGACCTCCGCGTCGGCGCGATCCTCGGCGCGATCATCGTCGTGCTCTACTCGTTCAGCGGCGGCATCCGCGCGTCGATCTGGACGGACGTCGCGCAGGCGATCGTCATGCTCATCGCCATGGTCGTGCTCCTCGGCTCGGCCATGGCGAAGATCCCGCTGACCGAGATCGGCCAGGCGCTCCGCGCCGAGGACCCGATGCTCGTCCAGTGGGTCCCCGACGACCTCACCTTCGGCCTCTCGCTCTACGTGCTCGGCTTCGTCTTCGGCGGGCTCGGCATCCTCGGGCAGCCGCACATCCTCGTGCGGAGCATGTCCGTGAACGACCCGAAGAACATGGGCCGCGCGCGGAACGCCTACTTCCTCTGGTACATCCCCTTCAGCGTCGCCGCCGTGCTCGTCGGCCTCTACGCGCGCCTGCTCGTGCCCGACCTCGAGTCCATGGCCGCCGTGGAGCTGGTCGAGCCGGCCGAGCTCGCGCTCCCGGAGCTCGCCTCGCGCCTGCTGCCCGACGTGCTCGTCGGGCTCTCGCTGGCGGGCCTCTTCTCGGCGACCATGTCCACGGCCGACTCGCAGATCCTGAGCTGCTCGGCCGCGGTCACGCAGGACATCGCGCCGCGCTGGAAGAACAGCTACCTCGCCTCGAAGATCGCCACCGTCACCGTCACCGGGCTCGCGCTCACGGTCGCGCTCACGGCGAACGAGGGCGTCTTCAGCCTGGTGCTGATCGCCTGGTCGGCGCTCGGCGCGACGCTCGGGCCGCTGATGATCCTGCGCCTCGCGGGGCGGCCCATCCGCACGGGCGTCGCCATCCTGATGATGGGCTCGGGGCTGGCGACGGTGATCATCTGGGACGCGCTCGGGCACAGCGGCGCCATGTTCAAGCTGCTCCCGGGCATGGCCGTGCCCTTCCTGATCTACGGGCTCAGCCCGCTGATCACGCGCGACCGCGGCCACCCGAAGAAGAAGCATCCGGACGCCGCCGAGGCCGCGAAGGGCGAGCCCGACGCCGAGGCCGCCGCCGCCGAGTGACGCGACGCGGTCGGCCCACGCTCGCTTCGAGCGCGACGCGGCCGGTCTCCCCCGGCGCCCCCGGGTGACCGGCGTGGTCGACTCGTTTCGAGCGTGACGCGCCCGGTCGTGCTAGCGCCGCGTCCCCACCGGCCCGCGCCGGCGTCCCCTCTACCTCACTCCCCCTCACCCCCCCGGCTCCCCCATCATGGATCTGCGCACGGTCGCGGAGGTCTTCCTCCCGCTCCTCGCCGTCACCAACATCCTCCCGGTCCTCCCGGTCATCCTCTCCACCACGGAGACGCAGGCCCGCTCCGTCCGTCGCGAGACGCTCCGGTTGGCCTTCGCGACCTCGACCGGCGTCGGCTTCGTCTTCCTGCTCCTCGGCGGCCCGGCGCTCACGGCCTGGGGCCTCACCACCGAGGACCTCCGCATCGCCGGCGGCCTGACGCTCCTCGTCTTCGCGATCTACGACATGCTCTTCTCGCGCGCCGAGCGGAAGCAGCGCGTGCAGGACGACGACGAGGCGCTCCGCGACAGCCTCCACGGCGACGAGGACGAGACCGACGTGGGCATCGTGCCCCTCGGCGTGCCCATCCTCCTCGGCCCCGCGGCCATGACCGCGCTGCTGGTCTTCGCCGAGACGCACGGGCGCCTCGAGGTGTCGATCGCCTTCCTCGGCAACGCGCTGATCAACGGCGCGCTCCTCTTCAACGCCGACCTCGTGCGGCGCCTCGTCGGGCGCCCCTTCATCCGCGCGACCGGCAAGGTGATGGGCGTCGTCCTCGCCACCCTCGCCGTGTCGATGATCCGCGTGGGGCTCACGAAGCTGATCGAGGGCGGCTGAGGGCCGGCCGAGGGCGGGGCCAGCGCGGCCCGAGCGCTGGCCGAGCGCAGCCCGAACGCGGCCCGAGCGCAGCCCGAGCGCAGCCCGAACGAGAAGACCCGCGCAGCATCGCCGCGCGGGTCCAGCAGCCGCCGAGCGGCGCGCGCTCAGCTCTTCTGCTTGGCGTCGATCTTCTCGCGGATGCGCTTCAGCTCCACCTCGAGCTCGCCGAGCGTGGTGCGCACCTCGTCGGTGATCTGATCGCCGAGCTTGCCGGCCTTCGTCTCGGCCTCCTGGCTGAGCTTCTCGATGCGCGTGTCGAGCTTCTCGAAGGCGTCGCGCGCGTCCATGCCCGCCAGGTGGAGCTTGAGCTTGAGCTCGTCGCGGGCGCGGAGGATGTCGTTCCAGAGCTTGTTCTCGGACATGGTGTTCTCTCTCGGTCCTGCGGGGAGCGGTCCCGGCGCCAGGCGCCATGCCCTGCGCCGACCGCTCGTCGTCGTGCCCCTCGGATGAGCAAGAGCCGTACCTCTCTGGCGTCGGCGAGCGCCGAGCCCGGCGCCCCGGGACGAAACGCCCCAGCCGGGCCCGCCCGAGACACCGGCCCTTCGATGAGGCTGCAGCTCGCCGCTCTGCCCGAAAGGGCCGCGCGCAACACGTGCGCGAGGTCCCGGTTCGGCGCGATCACTCTGCGCGTGCGTCGATCCAGGCGAGCAGCGCCGGCCCGTCGAGAGGCCGGTCGCTCATCGCCGCGAGGACGTCCTCCGGATCGCCGCCGGCCCGGAGGTGCGCGACGGCGCGCTCGAGGGCCCGCGGGTCGGCCTCGAGGCTGGCGGCCACCATGGCGTAGCTCTGGTGGTAGGCGAGCAGCGCGCTCTGCCGGTCGTCGATGACGACGAAGCTCCCCTCGAGGCTCGGAAAGGGGATGTAGGTGCGCTCCCGGGCGAGGAGCGCGAGGGAGCGCGCGCGGGCCGGGAGCTCCCGCTCCTCGAGCAGCTGCGCGGTGCCCTCCTGGAGCCAGAGCGGCGCCCGGGGCGCGACCTCCCCGAGCTGCGCGTGGAGGCTCTCGTGGCGGAGCGTGGCGCGCGCCGCCGGGCGGAGCTCCGCGCCCGCGAAGGGCTCGGGCGGGAGGTGCATCGCGCCGTCGAAGAGCGCGCCGCTCCAGGCCGGGCCGCAGGTCGCCGCGCGGAACGCGGCCCGGTCCGGGTAGACGATGGCGACCAGCTCCGCGCGGCGCGGCGTGCCCAGCAGCCGGGCGGCATCGTCCAGGGCCTCGAGGAGCGTCCGGTGGATCTCGGCCGCGCGCGCCTCCTCCAGCGCGTGGTGGAGCGTGACGCCGTCCCGGGTGGTCGCCTCGAGCCGGCGCAGGGCCTCCACGCGCGCCTCGACCCGCGGCGTCATGGCGGCCGCCCACTCGTCGTCGGACATCACCGCCCGGTAGGCGACGAGCGCGTCCCGAGCGTCCTCCGCGCGGCCCTCGCGCAGGCTCCGCGCGGCGTGGGCGACGGCGATGGCCGGCTCCTCCGGGTCCCGGGCGAAGGCCTCGGCGAGGGCGCCGGCGGGGGAGCGCCCGGCGGCGTCGTCGGCCAGGGCGCGGAGCACCGGCCCGAGCGGGGAGGGCGGGTCGCCTTCGAGTCCGTCGAGCTCGTCGGCCCAGCCTCGGGCCTCGCCCGGCGCGCCCCGCTGGAGCGCCCAGAGCCCGGCGACGAGGGCCCCGGCGCGCGCCAGGTCGAAGCCGTCCTGCAGGCGCCGCTCCGAGCGTGCCAGCGTCGCGACGGCGTCCGCATGACCCGCCGGCTCGGGCTGGAGGATCGCCACCAGCGCCGCCCGCGTCTCCCCGCGCACCTCGCCGCCCCGGAGCAGGCCGAGGGCCCGGTCCGAGAGCTCGTCGCGCACCGGCCGCACCACCTCGCCGAGGTCGCGGGCGCGCGGCGGCTCGCTCGTCGCGACGCTGCAGCCCGGGAGGCGCATGGCGACGCGGGCCGTCGGGGAGCGGAGCACGACCGGCTCCGGCGGCGCGGGCGGGGTGAGCGCGGCGACGGAGTCGTCCGGCGCGCCGGGCGACGCCGGCGCGGGCTCCCAGGGCGACACGGCGCGCGACGCGGCCCACGCGCCGGCCGCGGCGGCGAGAGCGAGCCACATCAGGAGGGGCGCGCGGCGCATGGCCTCAGTGTCGCGCGGCGGCGCGCATCGCGCCCGCCGGAGAAGGGGCGGGCCCTCGTTTCGCCGTCGCGGCGCGGCTCGCCGACGCGGCGGTCCGACGATCCCCGGCGAACCCTCCACTCCCCCCACGCGCTCCAGCCCCCGCCGCTCGCCCGCCGGGCGCGGGCTCCGGGCGCCGAAGGGGCTCGCCCGCCGTGCCAGGCCGTCGCGGGGGCATCGACCGAGCGCGGCGGCCTAGCGCTCCGTCGGGGTCATCGGCGTCACGTTGGGCGCGAGCCGGAGCCGGGGCTGGATCTGCTTCAACGGCATGCGCCGCAGCGACTCCTGGATGCGTTCGGTGACGGCCGGGTTCAGCTTCATGGGCGGCGCGTCGCGCACGGCGCGGGGCTCGGCCGCGCCCTCGGCCGTGGCGACCTCCTCGGCGGCCGGCGCCTCGGGCATCGGGTCGTTCGGGCCCATGGCCGGGAGCGCGCTCGAGTCGTTGCCCGCCTCGTCGAAGGCGACGAGCGTCAGCCCCTCGGGCGCGGCGCCCTCGAGCCGATGCGTCGTGGCGTCGGCGCCCAGCTCGGCGACGACCTCGCCGCCGGCCTCGAGCCGGTACCCGGCGACGCCCCCCTCGTCGATGGCCGGCGCCCACTCGAGGGCCGTCGCCACCACCGCGGGCTCCGCCGCCGCGTCCTCCGTCTCGGCGCCCTCGCCTCCCGGGGCCGCCGTCTCCTCGGTCGCCACCAGGCGCGCGCCGCGCGGCCACCCGGGCGGCGTGCCGTCGGCGGTCGTCACGGTCACGTGGAGGGGCTCGGAGCCGTTCTCCGCTTCGTCGAGCGCCTCGACCGTGAAGCGGTACTCGGTCGCGTCCTCGAGCCCTTCGACGGCGTGCTCGCGGAGGTCGCCGCTCACGGTCGTGACCTCGACGTCGTCCTTCAGGAGCCGATAGCCGGCCACGGCGGTGTCGTCGCTCGCCTCGGACCAGCGCAGCACCACGCGGGTCGCCTCGACCTCGGGCGCCTCGAGGAGGGCCTCTCCGGTCCAGGTCGGGGGCGTGGTATCGGCGCAGCCGACGAGGGCGAGCAGGAGCAGGGAGGAGACGAACGCGCGCATCGCGCGCAGCATGGGCGACGGCGCACGGGTCGTCGAGCGCCAGCGCTCCGGGGAATACGCGGCAGCTCGTGCTCGTGCTCGTGCTCGATTGAGCTCTCCGCCTCTCCGCGTCCGAATGTCCGCTCTCGTCGTTCTCGTGAGCACCGAGCGCGCGAAACGCGCGACTCGAGCCAAGCGACTCTGACGACGGCCCCGTCGCCTCGAACGAATCGGGCCCGGGCCCCATCGACGCTCGGCGAGCGCGACGTCCTTCCGTGCGCATCTGGCGAGCGTTTCGTGGCCGCACGACCCGACCGGAATGATGGACGCGCCCTCCTCACGCGTCGACGCCGGCCCGAGGACCGGCGTCGAGGCACGATGAGCGGAAGGGCGTCAGCGCGGGCTGTTCGGGGCGCCGTCGTCCGGCGCGTCGTCCCCGTCGCCCGGCGCGTCCTCGTCGGGCTCCTCCGGGGCGCCCGCGTCCGGCGGCTCGGGCAGCTCCTCGGGCGGGCCGACGACGTTCGCGTCGAGCAGCGAGGGCGCGCCATCCGGCATCACACCCCCATCACGCCAAACGGCGCGGGGCCCCGGCGGCGCGACCGACTCGGCGTCGGCCGGAACCATCCAGAGCCCCGCTCCGAGGAGCGCGATGCCCGCCACGAGGGCGAGCGCCGCGTGGGACCGCGTCACTGCGCGACGGGGTTGGGCGGCGCCGGGCGCGGGGGCGGGGTGCCCTCGATCTCCCCGGGCACGGGCATCGGGCCAGCCGGTCCGGGCTCCTGGGGCACGAGGTCCACGGGCGCCTCCGGCAGGTGCTGCAGGTCCGTCGAGCAGCAGTCGCCGCAGTCCGCGGGGACGCACTCGCCGGTGGCCGGGCAACAGGCCTCGCCCTGCTCGCACTGGGTACCGTTGCACATCGGCGCGGCGGGTACCTGCGCGCTGGGCTCGACCGGATCCACGACGGGATCCGTCTCGATCTCGGCCAGGGGCTCCGTGCCCGCATCCATGGGCGGCATCGTCGGGATGTCGTCCCCCGGGTCCACTTCGCCGAGCTCGGCCTCCTCACCCTCGTCCGTGCTGAGGGCGCAGGCGCCATACCCGACGCCGACCGCGACCAGCGCGGCGATGACGTAGAGAGTGATCTTGTTGTCCATGATGTCCTCCAGCCTCCAAAGGCCGTTCCGGTGGTAGGAAGTGCAGCGCCCGTGCCACCTCGCTCGAGGCTGAAAACGTCGGGAGTTTCCCGAATCGGTCCCGACTCTTCGTGCAGAGCTTGCGAATCCGACGCCTCCCGCGCGAGCGCTGCGCCCGCCCCATCGACACCGCTGCACGCGCCTGTCAGGGTCCCGGCGTGCGCGACCTGCTGAAGACCACGCTGGCCATCGCCGAGGACGCGGCGACGCTCGTCCTGGCCGGCTTCCGCGACCTCGACGCCGTCGAGAAGAAGGGGACGATCGACCTGGTCACGGAGTACGACCTGAAGGCCGAGGCGCGCATCCGCGAGCGCCTCGCCGCGGCCTTCCCGGACGACCAGATCGTCGGCGAGGAGGGCGAGGACGGCGCCGTCGATCCGGCGCGCCCGGTCTGGTACGTGGACCCGATCGACGGGACGACGAACTTCGCGCACGGGCACCCCTTCTTCAGCGTCTCCATCGCGCGCTTCGCGGAGGGCCGCGCGCAGGTCGGCGTGGTGGCGGCGCCGGCGCTCGGCGTGGTCTGGGCGGCCGCCGAGGGGCTCGGCGCGACGCGGAACGGCGCGCTCTGCCGCGTGTCCGAGCGGGCGACGCTCGAGGACGCGCTCTGCGCCACGGGCTTCCCCTACGACCGCTGGACGGCCGAGGACGACAACCTGCGCGAGCACCGCGCCTTCCTGAAGCGGACGCGCGGCATCCGGCGCTGCGGCTCGGCGGCGATCGACCTCTGCCTCGTGGCGGACGGCACCTACGACCTCTACTGGGAGCAGCGCCTGAGCCCCTGGGACATGGCGGCGGGCGCCTGCCTGGTGGCCGAGGCCGGCGGCACGCTCACGGACTACGACGGCGGCCCCGCGGACCCGCGCACCGGGCGGCTGGTCGCGTCGAACGGGCGGGTCCACGAGGCGGCGCTCGCGGTGCTGCGCGAAGCGCGGGAGTAGCGCCCGGCGCGAGTGCCTGCCGCGAGGACGGCGCGGCGGGTCGTGTCGACGAGGCCCACGCGCGTCAGCGAACGCGCCCCCCTCGCTCGTGCCCCCGCGCCTGCCCGCTCGAGGCGGGCGCGGAGCCTCTGTCCCTCTTCGGTGCCCACGGGCAGGGGCACGGGCAGGGGCACGGGCACGGGCTTTGGTCTGCGTTATCCGCTAGGTCCCCCTCCATGAGCCGTGTGACCGATGCCGTGGACGCCATCGACGCTCCCGACGGGCTGCCGCCGGAGGGGATGGTGGTCAGCAGCCACCCGCTCGCCGTCGAGGCCGGGCTCGAGGCCCTGCGCGCCGGGGGCACCGCCGTGGACGCCGCCGTCGCCGCCGCCGCCGTGCTCGGCGTGGTCGACCCGATGAGCACCAGCCTCGGCGGGGACGTCTTCGCGCTCGTCTGGGACCAGGACGCGAAGGCGCTCCACGGCTACAACGGGAGCGGGCGCGCCCCGGCTGCCGCCACCCTCGAGGACCTCCGCCGCCGCGGCCACGCGACCCTTCCCGAGCGCGGCTGGCTGCCCGTCACCGTGCCCGGCGCCGTCGACGCCTTCGACGCGCTCCTCGCGCGCTTCGGCCGGCGCGACCTCGGCCAGGCCCTCGCGCCCGCCATCCGCGCGGCGAAGGACGGCTTCGCCGCGACGCCCGTGGTCGCCCGCGACTGGGCCGCCGCCGCGCCCCTCCTCGAGCAGCGCGGCCTGAGCGATTTCCTCCCCGTTCCGAAGGCCGGCCAGCACGTCACGCTCCCCGCCCTCGCGGGCACGCTCGAGGCCCTCGCCGCCGGCGGCCGGGACGCCTTCTACCGCGGCGCCTTCGCCGAGCGCCTCGGCGCCGCGAGCGAGGCGGCCGGGGGCTGGCTCCGCGCCGAGGACCTCGCCGCCCACGCCGGCGAGTGGGTCGCGCCCCTCGAGGGCGCCTACCGCGGCCACCCGGTCTACGAGCTCCCGCCGAACGGCCAGGGGCTGATCGTGCTCCAGGCCCTCGCCATGCTCGAGGAGTACCCGCTCGCCGACCTCCCCGAGGACGAGCGCACGCACCTGCAGATCGAGGCCCTCAAGCTCGCCTTCGCCGACGCCGCCGCGCACCTCGGCGATCCGGCCCATACGGACGCCGCGCGCCTGCTCGACCCCGCCTACCTCGAGGAGCGCTGCGATCTCCTCGACGCCTTCCGCGAGAAGGCCAACACGGCGCCCGCCACCGGCCTCCCGCGCGCCGGCGGCGACACGGTCTACGTCGCCGCCATGGACCCGGCCGGGAACGCCTGCTCGCTCATCCACAGCACCTACATGCATTTCGGGGCCGGCGTCGCCGTCGACGGCGTCGTGCTGCAGAACCGCGGCGCGCTCTTCTCCGCCGACCCCCACCACCCGAGCGCCCTCGGCCCGGGCCGCCGCCCCTACCACACGATCATCCCGGCGATGGTCTTCCGGAGCGACCACCCCTGGCTCGTCTTCGGCGTGGTCGGCGGCTACCAGCAGCCGCAGGCCCAGGTGCAGCTCCTGGTGCGCCTCATCGACCTCGGCGAGTCGCTCCAGGACGCGCTGGATGCGCCGCGCTTCCGCTGGCTCCAGGGCGCGACCCTGAAGCTCGAGGAGGGCGTGGACCCGGCGCTCCGCGCGAAGCTCGAGGCGCGCGGGCATCGGCTCGCGGGCGCGGACGCGCACGGCGGCTTCGGGGGCGCGCAGGCGATCCTGGTCGGCGAGGAGGGCCTCGTCGGCGCGAGCGACCCCCGCAAGGACGGCAAGGTCGGGCGCTGGCGGCCGTAGCCGCGTGTCGCGCGTGCTCGAGGAGACGCCGCGCTCGGGGCGAGCCGTGCGTCCTCGACCCGCGCTCGGGAGGAGCGACTCGGACGTCGGCCCGGCGTGCGCGCTCTCCACGACCCGGACCGCTCGCCGGCCGTCCAGGATTGCCCGCCGCGGCGCATCCATGGCGGATGCCGTGCCCTCCTGGGCCTGCGACGCTCATCCGATGGGCCACATCCGCGCGCTCCGCCCCCGCTCCGGCCTCGCTCGCCGCTGGCTTCCCGCGCTCCCCGGCCTCAAGGTCCCCTCTCGCCGCCACGCCCCTTTTCGGCGCGGGTGAAAGCCCGGCGCCCCTTCGGGCGTTGCTGCTATGCTGACCGCCGTTTTCCCCATGCGTTTCGCCGCCTCCACCGCCCTCCTCGCCCTGCTCCTGGCCCTCGCCTGCGGCCCCTCTCGCCAGGGAGGAGGCGGCACCACGGCGGCCCAGGTCGACCTCCCCGCCGAGGTCGACGCGGAGAACTTCGGCGACACGCTCCGCCTCTACCACTCCCTCTCCCTCGACTCGCCGGCCCGCCCCGAGCTCCGCGAGCGGCTCCTCGCCCACCTGGACGGCCTCTCCGAGCCGCTCCTCGACGGCGACGACTTCGACGCCCTCGTTCAGCACTTCGGGCGCATGACGGACCTCCTCATGCCCGAGGACGTCGGCGCCGGCCGCGTCCCCCCGAGCTACGCCCGCGTCGCCCGCGCCGTCGTCGACGCCGCCGAGCCCCGCGGCGACGAGGCCCGCGTCCTCGCCGGCCTCCGCATCCTCCGCGCCATCGACGAGGAGGACGCCGAGCTCGCCGAGGCCTACGACGAGGTCGTCACCTGGGGCCGCGACGCCCGCGCCCAGCTCCCGACGGCCTTCGAGCGCTACAGCCAGCTCATCGCCATCTGGGACGAGCACGCCCGCCTCGCGCCGGCGCCGGAGGTCCTCCAGACCCTCGCCCAGCTCCACGTCGATCGCCGCGACTCGGTGATGGAGTCCTTCCGGGAGGGCCCCGAGAACATGCTCCGCATGGGCCCGCTGACCACGCAGGTCATGCGCATCGCGCCCCTCGACGTGACCGCCGTCTACCTCCGCTACGGCGACGTGACCTCGGCCATCACGCACCTCCAGGCCATGGGCGGGAGCGGCGAGACCGAGACGCGGCTCATCCAGATCCTCGAGCAGGCCCGCGGCGACGACGACGTGGCCGCCGACGCCCTCGTGGAGCTCGCCGAGGCCTACCGCGAGCCGCGTCCGGACACGGGCCAGGGCCTCTGCCGCGCGGGCCTCCGCCGCTTCGGCCAGGACGCCCGCTTCCCCACCTGCCTCGCGCGCCTCGCCGCCGACGCCGCGGATCACGACGCCGCCATCGCCTGGTACGCGGAGGCCATCGAGCTCGCCCCGGACGTGCGCGGCCTCTACGACGAGGCGCTCCAGCGCATCGACGAGTTCCTCGCGCGCGGCCTCTTCGATCAGGACGCCTCGCGGGCCCGCGGCTTCGCGCGGCGCGCCGAGCACATGCTCGACGAACGCATGCGGCGCTGGCCCGACGCGGCGCCGCCGGTGGCGCGCGGGCGCATCCAGCTCCTGGTGGGCACGGCGGAGATGCACGCCGGCCACCCGAGCGAGGCGAAGGAGCACTTCGAGGCCTCGCTCGCGTCGGCGGAGACGCCGGACGCGCTGCTCCAGCTCGGGCTCCTCGAGGAGCGCACGGGCGACCCGCGGGAGGCGCTCCGGCTCTACCGGCGCGCGCTCGATCTCACGCCGAACGAGGACCCGGGCGACGCGCTCCAGCGGGCGCGCATCCTCGAGCACCTCGGCGACGCCTACCGGATGGCCGAGGAGGCCGACCAGGCGCGGCGCATGTACCGGCAGAGCCTCGAGGCCTGGGAGCGGCTGCAGCCGATGCTCCAGGCCGGGCCGGGGCTCGCGCGGCTCCAGGTGCGGCGCGGGGTGCTCCTCGATCGGCTCGGCGAGCGCGAGCCCGCCCGGCACGCCTTCCAGGAGGCCATGACGGCGGCGCCGCAGATGCGCGAGACCTACGCGACCGTGCTCGCGCACCTGGTCTCGGCCGAGGCCGTCGACCTCGAGCTGGCGACCGAGGTGTTCCGCCAGTCGATGCGCCAGCTGACCCTGCAGGCCGAGTGGAAGGTCTACTTCGCGCTCTGGGTGAAGGCGATCGCCGCGCGGGCCGGGGGCGAGGTGAGCGCGGACGTCGAGATGGTGCTGCGCGAGCAGGCCGACGCCTCCGGCTGGAGCGGGCGGCTGGCGGCCTTCGGCATCGGCGACCTGCCCTACGGCGAGCTGCTCGAGGCGGCCGGCACCGAGGGCGAGGAGACCGAGGCGCACTTCTACGAGGGCGCCCGGCGGCTGGCCGATGGAGACGCGACCGGCGCGCGGCAGCTCTTCGAGCGCGTGCTCGCGACCCGCATGGTCGGGTTCTACGAGTACACGATGGCGCAGCAGCTCCTGCGCCCCTGAGCGCGTCGGAGCTGGGGTACGCTCCGGCGCCATGAGCGCGCCCGCCGATTACGAGAAGCTCGGAGCCTTCTACCTCGGTCGCCCCTGGGATCCGG
Source organism: Sandaracinus sp. (assembly GCA_002699025.1). GTDB lineage: Bacteria > Myxococcota_A > Polyangia > Polyangiales > Houyiibacteriaceae > Houyiibacterium > Houyiibacterium oceanicum. Next base: position 29,878 of record PABA01000193.1, read on the forward strand.
CGAGCGAGCAGCCCACGGGCGGACCGCTCCTCTACGACGGGCGCCACCTCACGACGCACGCCTTCTGCGTCGGCATGACCGGCAGTGGCAAGACCGGGCTCTGCCTCTCGCTCCTCGAGGAGGCCGCCCTCGACGGCGTGCCGGCGATCTGCATCGACCCGAAGGGCGACCTCGGGAACCTCCTGCTCACCTTCCCGGAGCTGCGCCCCGCCGACTTCGCGCCTTGGATCGACCCGGGCGAGGCGGCGCGGAAGGGCCAGTCCATCGAGCAGCGCGCCGGCGAGGTGGCGGCGCTCTGGAAGAGCGGCCTCGGCGCCTGGGGCCAGGACGGCGCGCGCATCGGCCGCTTCCGCGACGCCGTGGACCTCGCCATCTACACGCCCGGCAGCCAGGCGGGGCTCCCGCTCGCCGTGCTCGGCTCTCTCGGCGCGCCGCCGCCGGGGCTCGACGCGGAGTCGCTGGCGGAGAAGGTCGCCGCCGCCGTCGGGGGCCTGCTCACGCTCCTCGGCGTCGAGGCCGATCCGGTGCAGAGCCGGGAGCACGTCTTCCTCTCGAACCTCTTCCACCACGCCTGGTCGCGGGGTCAGTCCCTCGACCTCGGCGGGCTGGTGCGCGCGATCCTCGAGCCGCCGCTCCAGCGCGTGGGCGTGCTCGACCTCGAGACCTTCTTCCCGGCGAAGGATCGGCAGGCGCTCGCGCTCCGCCTGAACGGCCTCCTGGCGAGCCCGGGCTTCGCGAGCTGGCTCGAGGGGGAGCCCCTCGACGTGCAGCGCCTGCTCTGGACGGCGGAGGGCAAGCCGCGGCTGAGCGTGCTCTCCATCGCGCACCTCTCGGAAGCCGAGCGGCAGTTCTTCGTGACGCTCCTGCTCGAGGAGGTCATCGCCTGGATGCGCGCGCAGCCGGGGACGACCTCGCTCCGCGCGCTCCTCTACATGGACGAGGTCTTCGGGTTCCTGCCGCCCGTGAAGGAGCCGCCGACCAAGCGGCTCTTTCTGACGATGCTCAAGCAGGCGCGGGCCTACGGCGTGGGCACGGTGCTGGCGACGCAGAACCCGGTGGACGTCGACTACAAGGCGCTGAGCAACTGTGGCACCTGGCTGCTCGGTCGGCTGCAGACCGAGCGCGACGTGGACCGGGTGATGGATGGGCTGGCGGGCGCGGCGGCGGCGGCGGGGACGACCTTCGACGCGGGGGCGACGCGGCGCACGCTCGCGGGGCTGCGGAGCCGGGTCTTCCTGATGAACGACGTGCACGAGGAGGCGCCGGTCCTCTTCCACACGCGCTGGGCCATGAGCTACCTGCGCGGGCCGCTGACGCGGCAGCAGATCGGGCAGCTCATGGCGGAGCGGAAGGCCGGCGTGGACGCGGCGCCCTCCCCGGGCGGGCTCGGCGCGGGCGCGGCGGCGACGGGAACCGGCGCGGGTGCGGCCGGTGCGGGTGCGGCCGGCGCGGGTGCGGCCGGTGCGGGTGCGGCCGGCGGCGCGACGGTGGCGTCGCAGGCGGGCGCCGCACTCACGTGCATGGCGGCGGCGGCGGCGACGGCGGCGGCCGGGTGGAGCACCCTCAGCGGGTGCGGGGCGGCGACGTGACGGGGTCCGATGACCGCGTCGATGACAGCGCCGACGACGGACGGGGACGGCGTCGCCGCCGTCGCCGCCGCCTCCAGCGTCGTTGGTTGCAGAAAGGGATTGGACGTTTGCTGCTGCAGCATCGGTGGCACCGCGGCCGTTGGCGGCGCCGGCGCCGACCGCGGCGACGATGGAGGCACCGCCACCGTCCCACCGGCGGCGGCGGCCTTCGCGGCGGCCTCGACGTTCGCCTTCAGTCGCGCCGCCGCCATCGCCCGCGCCGCCGCCGCGGCGGCGCTCGCCATCGCCGCCTGTTGAGGCACCACGAGCGGCGCCACCTGCGGCGGCGGCTTCGGCAGCGGCTTTGGCTGTGGCGGCGGCGGCGGCGCCGTCGCCGCCGCTGCCGTCGCCGGGCCCATCGCCGTCGGCGCGGCGGCCGCCGTCGCCGCCGCCGCCGCCGACTGCAGCATTTTGCTCGCCGCCGACACATTCTGCTTCAGCATTAACGCCGCCGCCGACCGCGCCGCCGCCGCCTGCTGAAGCTGCGCGACCGCCGCCGCTGCCTGCGCCGGCGTCGCCTGTGGCGCCGCGGGCGGCGCCTTCGGCTTGCGCGGCGCCTTCGGCTTCTTCGGCTTCGCCGCCGCCTCGAGACGTGCCGCCTGCTCGGCGCGCGCGTTCGCCTCAGCGAGCGCCTCGAGGGAGCCGTCGTTCGTGTCGACATCGAACGAGATTCGACCCTCCGAGCCGCCGGATTCGGCGACGGCGGCGGCGGCGTCGGCGCCGCCGGCGTCGACCGAGGCGGTCGAGCCGGAAGTGCCCTCGGACTCGTCGCTCGAGTCGTTCTGTGGGGGCGGCGCGGGGTGAGCGAGGGGCGGGGAAAGGGAGCAGGGGCGCGCAGCGGGGGAAGCGGGGAGACGAGGCGGGGGCGGCGGCGCGCGAGGGGAGATATATATGGCGCGGCGCACCTCGAGCTCGATGAGGGCGAAGAGGTGCCGCGCGAGCGTCTCCGACGACCCCTCCTCCAGGATGGCGCCGTCGACTGCCACC
>PABA01000194.1 GCA_002699025.1 Sandaracinus sp.
CTGCGCGTTGCTTCGAATTAAACCACATGCTCCACCGCTTGTGCGGGCCCCCGTCAATTCCTTTGAGTTTTAGCCTTGCGGCCGTACTCCCCAGGCGGTGTACTTAACGCGTTAGCTACGGCACCGCGGCGGTCAAAGTCCGCGACACCTAGTACACATCGTTTACGGCGTGGACTACCAGGGTATCTAATCCTGTTTGCTCCCCACGCTTTCGCGTCTCAGCGTCAGTGACTGTCCAGGAAGCCGCCTTCGCCACTGGTGTTCCTCCCGATATCTACGAATTTCACCTCTACACCGGGAATTCCGCTTCCCTCTCCAGTACTCGAGATACGCAGTTTCGAATGCAGTTCCCAGGTTGAGCCCGGGGCTTTCACACCCGACTTGCGTATCCGCCTACACGCGCTTTACGCCCAGTAATTCCGAGCAACGTTTGCACCCTCTGTCTTACCGCGGCTGCTGGCACAGAGTTAGCCGGTGCTTGCTAAGGAAGTACCGTCAAGGCGTTGGGTATTATTCCAACGCTTTTTCTTCCTTCCCCACAGAGCTTTACAACCCGAAGGCCTTCATCACTCACGCGGCGTGGCTGGGTCAGGCTTGCGCCCATTGCCCAATATTCCTCACTGCTGCCTCCCGTAGGAGTCTGGCCCGTGTTCCAGTGCCAGTGTGGCTGATCATCCTCTCAGACCAGCTACCCGTCTTCGCCTTGGTAAGCCGTTACCTTACCAACAAGCTGATGGGACGCAGGCTCATCCTCTGGTGATAGCTTCCAAGGAGAGGCCATCTTTTCCCACTGTCTCCGCAGAGACTGTGGTCTTATGCGGTATTAGCGTCCCTTTCGGAACGTTATCCCCCGCCTGAGGGTAGATTACCTACGCGTTACTCACCCGTGCGCCACTGTACTCACCCCGAAGGGCTTTCTCGTTCGACTTGCATGTGTTAGGCCCGCCGCTAACGTTCGCTCTGAGCCAGGATCAAACTCTCCAGTTCAAATCTTGATCTGGTTGTTTGCCCCGACCCGAACGGTCTCACTCTCGCGCCCGAAGGCGGTCGGTGAGGACCTTTTGGATACGGAGATTTGGTGAACCACCTTACAGTGATTCGCCCGCATCATGCGTTCTAATGAGTTCCGATTCAGTTTTCAAAGCCCGAGCTTGCCGCTCGGTTGCGAAAGGATCGAGACAGTAATCTCGCTCCTCGAAGCTGTCAAGAAGTTTTTGCCGGTCGATGCTGCGGTCGGCGTTGCCGACCTTCGAGCCGTGACCCGCGTCCCGTCTCCGGGGCCGCGGAGCTTAGCGGCGCTGCGCTGAGCTGTCAACTTCTTTTTTCAACCCCCGGCGCCGTTTCCAGCGTCTGTCGAGGTGGGTCGCGTCGGCCCGCCCTCTGTGGGGAGGCGCTTTCTAGCAGCCCGTCCCGGGGTGTCCAGCTTTTTTTTCAAGTTCCTTCGGGGCCGACGTCTTGTGTGGGCTCCTCCTGGGGAGGGCCCCGCCGCCGCGAGGGAGGCGATACCTAGCATCGGCATGGGGGCGGGCAAGCTCGATCCGGGGTGCGATCCGAGATTGCGGTTTTTGGGACACCGATGACATGCGCGTCGCAGCCGGAGGGTCAGATGTGTGGTGTGGATCCCTCGGGCGCGGACGAGGCGTTTCGGCCGATCCGCTCAGTCGAGGGGCAGCACCCAGGCCTGCTCGCCGGGCGTCAGACCGAGGTGCTCCATGCACGCCGCTGAAATCATTGCGAATTCGGGGTTCGGGCGGCTGATCGCCGAGGCGACGGCGCGGAACCAGGGCGGCCCATCGAAGCTGCGGGCGACGAGGGCCCGCTCGGGAGGCGGCTCGCCCTCGAGCGGGTGGAGCTCGAGGAGCTGCGTGTCCCGGACGAGGCTGACCTCGTCCATCGGTGCGGCGAAGTGAGGGCCCCCGTCGAAGGGGTCGACCCGGTCGACGTATCGGAAGCCGATGCGTCGGAGCATCTTCTCCACACCGCGCGTCTGCGGGCCGACCTCGCCGATCACCCCCTGGGCTTCGGCGGAGAGGAGGGAGGCGTAGATGTCGCCGTCCGGGAAGAGGCCGCGGATGAACTCCTTGTTCCGCTTCGAGAGCCGATCCGCGTCCCGGTAGCTCATGTTGGTGAAGCGGCGGCCGACGGCCTCCCAGAGGTGGCTGGTGCCGTCCTTCTCGAGGGGCGGGAGGAGCTCGGCCAGGACGTGGTTCTGGAAGAGCTGGCGGTGCATCGCCATGAAGAGGAAGCGGACGTAGGAGATCTGCATCCCCAGCTTGTCGCGGATGCGCCGGTACTCCGGGTGCATCACCAGCCCGCCGATCTCCGTCGGACCGTCGTAGGAGTAGCCGATGCTCAGGACGTCGTGGACGAAGTGGCGGTCGAGCGTGTGGCTGTACCGCTCCTCCTGGCGCACCTGGAAGTAGATGTAGGGGGCGTCGCGCCGCCCGAGCTGGGCGACGATCAGGGAGCTGCCGATGGCGCGCCCGTCCTGGAGGTCGCGGAGCACGAAGCGGTACTCGCGGCGGGTCGGATCCTCGATGGCCCCGCTGAAGGAGTCCTCGCTGCGCTCGATGATGGGCGCGATCTCCGCCTCGTCGTCGGGGAGGTTCACGCTGTCGAGGAAGTGGGCGAGCTCGCGGAGGTCTTCGCCATCGGCGCGGGTCACCGCGCGGATCTCGTAGCGCGGCCGGTCGCTGGCTTCGCTCATCAGAAGGACTTCTCGCTGTCGACTAGGATGGTGACGGGGCCCCAGACGGCGGCGTCGACGCACATCGTCGCGCGGAAGCGGCCCGTCGCGACCTCGAGGCCGCGGGCGCGGAGGCCCGCGACGACCTGCTCGTAGAGCTCCTCGGCCCGGCCGGGCTCGGCGGCGGCGGTGAAGCTCGGCCGGCGGCCCCGGCGGACGTCCCCGTAGAGGGTGAACTGGGAGACGACGAGGACCCCGCCGCCGACGTCCTCGACGCTCCGGGACATCTTGCCGGCGTCGTCCTCGAAGATGCGGAGCCCCGCGAGCTTGCCGACCATGTAGTCGACGTCCTTCGCGTCGTCGCGCTCGCCGGCGCCGAGGTAGACGAGGAGGCCGGCGTCGATCCGGCCGACGATCACGTCGTCGACGGTGACCGAGGCGCTCCGAACCCGCTGAGCCACGGCACGCATCGGGGCCCCGAGTACCACGGCCGGGGTGCCGGACGGAAGGCGGGGCGCGCGGAGGCGAAGGTGACGGAGGCGAGCAGGCAGCTCGGGGCGCTCCTGGTTCGAATTCGCGGGCCGATGTACTAGTCCTCGGACGATGGCCGGAAAACCGACGGTGGGGCTCACGGGGGGGATCGCGAGCGGGAAGAGCACGGTGGCGGCGCTCTTCGCCGGGCTCGGCATCCCGGTCGTGGACGCAGACCAGCTGGCTCGGGAGGTGGTGGCGCCCGGGACCGAGGGGCTCGCGGCGATCGTCGAGACCTTCGGCGACGCCTACCTCGCCGAGGACGGGAGCCTCGACCGGAAGAAGCTGGGTGCGCTGGTCTTCGACGACGCCGGGGCGCGGCGGAAGCTGAACGCGATCACCCACCCGCGCATCGCGCAGGCGGCGATGAAGCGGATGGCGGAGCTCCAGTCGCACCCGGCGCCCTACGTCCTCTACGAAGCGGCGCTGCTGGTGGAGAATCGGATCCACGAGGCCTTCGGGGCGCTGGTGGTCGTGAGCGTGGACGAGGCGACGCAGGTCGCGCGGCTCCGGGAGCGGGACGGGCTGAGCGAGGCGGAGGCGCGGGCGCGGCTCGAGGCGCAGCTGCCGCTGGCGGAGAAGGTGGCCGTGGCGGACTACGTCATCGACAACGGCGGGACCCGGGAGCAGACGGCGGCGCAGGTGGAGGCAGTGCACGCGAAGCTCGTGGCGCGCTTCGGGGAGGCGGCGCCTTGACCACGCTGGTGACGGGCTTTCCGACGAGCTTCCTCGCGAGCCGCGTGGTGCGGCGGCTCCTCGACGATCCGGAGGAGGTCGTCTGGTGCGTCGTACAGAAGAAGGGCTGGGAGGAGGCCGAGGCGATCCGGGCGGACCTGGCGCCGGCGCGGCGGAAGCGGCTGCGCTTCCTCGAGGGGGACTGTGCGTCGCTCGACCTCGGGCTCTCGGGCGCCGAGCTCAACATGCTCGCGCGGGAGATCGACCGGATTCACCACTGCGCCGCGGTCACCTATCTCGGCGCAGAGCGGGCGCTGGCGGAGCGGACCAACCTCGGGGGCGCGCGGGAGATCCTGGAGATCGCCGAGGCGGCGCCGCGGCTCGAGCGGCTCGTGCACTGGTCGACGGCGCTCGTCTCGGGGGATCGGCGCGGCTACGTGCTCGAGGAGGAGCTCGGCGGGGGCGAGTGCCGGAACGTCGTCGAGGAGACGCGGCGGCGGGCCGAGCGCATCGTCCGCGAGGCGATGGACCACCTGCCGATCACGGTGATGCGCCCGTCGATCGTGGTCGGGGACTCGGTCACGGGCGAGGTGGACCGGCTCGAGGGGCCCTACCTGCTGGTGCTGCTGATGCTGGGCGCGCCGCCGGACCTGCGCATGCCGATGCCGGGGCGGGGGGACATCCCGCTGAACCTCGTGCCCATCGACTTCGTGGTGGAGGCAGGGCTGCACATCGCGGCGGACGCGCGCTCGCTCGGGCGGACCTTCCACGTGGTGGACCCGGACCCGCTGACGGCGCGGCGGGTCTTCGAGCTCATCGCGGAGGCGACGGGGCGGCCGATCCCGCGGGGCTACGTGCCGACGAGCCTGGCGACGGTGCTGATGCGGACGCCGGGGCTGGAGCGCTTCGCGCACGTGCCGCGGACGTTCCTGGAGCAGCTCGCGACGGAGGTGGTCTGGGACGACCGGAACACGCGGGAGCTGCTCGAGGGGACGGGGATCTCCTGCCCGGCCTTCGAGGACTACGTGGAGCGGCTCGTCGAGTACGTGCGGCAACGGCAGGCGGAGCGGCGTACGGGCGAGATCGACCTGGGGCTCGAAGCGCACGACGTGCCCCAGTAGCGGCAGCGGGGCGGACGAGCGACTCCCCTGGGCGATGGCGCTGCGGAGGCCGCGCTCCTCCGTTCGCTCGCGGCGCGCGCGGGTGGACGGCGCGCGGGTGGACGGCGCGCGGGTGGACGGCGCGCGCGCGGGTGGACGGCGCGCGGGTGGACGGCGCGCGGGTGGACGGCGCGCGGGTGGACGGCGCGCGGGTGGACGGCTACCGGTTCCCCGGGTCCCAGGGCGGGGCGACCAGGCGGCGCTTGCCGTCGGCGCTGCGGAGGCCGCTCGGGTCGGGGGCGTCGAGCTCGCGATCCCAGAGCTGGCAGGTCACGGCGAGGTGCTTTTGGTCGAGGCCCTCGCAGTAGTTGGTGAAGAGGCAGCGGCGGACCTCGTCGCCGCGGCCGAGGCGGATCTTGCGGAACCAGTCCGGGTCCGCGAGGGACTGGCGGGCGGCGGCGACGACGTCGGCCACGCCGCGCTCGAGGGCGGCCTCGGCCTGCCAGGGGCTGGCGATCCCGCCGGCGGCGACGAGGGGGGTCGCATGGCCGTGGGCGCGGATGGCGGCGCGGATGGCCGCGGCGAGGGGGAGGTTGCGGCCGAAGGGACCGGGCGGGCCGAGACCGTCCTCGGAGCGGCCCTCGCGGACGCCCATCTTGGCGGTGGGCATGCACTCGTGGCCGCTCGGGCCCGTGTAGGGGTAGGCGGCCTGGCCGACCTTGGGCTGCTTGGCGTCCTCGAACTTGCCGCCCTTGGAGACGCTGAGGAAGTCGAAGCCGGCCTCGGCGAAGCGGCGGCCGAAGTAGACGGCGTCGTCGAGCCCGCTTCCGCCCTCGATGTGCTCGTCGCCGAGGAAGCGGGCGCCGACGACGTACTCGGGGCCGACGCGCGCGCGGACGGCGGCGTGGACCTCGAGCGGGAGACGGACGCGCTGCTCCCGGGGGCCCCCATAGCCGTCCTCGCGCGTGTTCTTCGCGCTGAGGAAGGAGGCCATGGTGTAGGCGTGGGCGTAGTGGAGCTCGACGCCGTCGAAGCCGGCGGCCTGGGCGCGGGCGGCGGCGTCGGCGAAGAGGCCCGGGAGGGTCTTCGGGAGGTCGCGGACGTGGGGGAGGTGCGTGTCCGTGACGCGCTCGCGCCAGCCCATGCGGAGGGACTCGAGCTCGCGCGGCGGGAGGGCGGCCTCGAGGAGCGCATCGGGGGCGCCCACGAGGGCTTCGCGGAGGGCCGGCTCGTCCAGGGCGGCGAGCTCGGGGGCGTGCTCCTCGAGGCCGGCGCGGAGGGCGGCGTCCACCTTCAGGAAGCGGCGGAGGAACTTCGCCTTCGGGGGGCGGCGCTTGATGGCCAGGAAGTCGATGAGCTGGATGAAGAGGCGCGTCTCGCCGCCGGAGGCTTCGCGGACGGTGTCGACGAGGGCGCGGAGGCCATCGAGGTAGCGGTCGTGGCCGATGCGGAGGAGCGGGCCGCTCGGGACGTCGCGGATGCCGGTGGCCTCGACGACGAGGGCGCCGGGGCGGCCCTCGGCGAAGCGGCGGTACCAGGCGAGGACGGCGGGGGTGACCTCGCCCTCCCCGGTCGCGCGCCAGGGGACCATGGCGGGGACCCAGGTGCGGGCGCGGAGCTGGAGGCGGCCGGCGTCGAGGGGCTGGAACCAGCGCATGGCGGCGGCCTCTTCGCGGGAGGGCCAGCGGGCGATGGGGAGCAGGCGCTCGTGGCGGCGGTCGCGCTTCACGGGGGCTCGGTATCAGAGGGCGGGGGGGCGTGTCACGGGCGGGCGACACGGCGCGGGCGACACGGCGCGGGCGACACGGCGCGGGCGACACGGCGCGGGCGACACGGCGCGGACGACACGGCGCGGGCGACACGGCGCGGGCGACACGGGGCGGGCGACACGGCACGACATGGATGTCGTGGATCGGAGCCGGTGAGGGGCGTGATGGGGCGTGGGTGGCGGCGACCCGGGGGCGGCACGCGGCTTGCTCCGATCGGGCATGCAAGCGGAGCGAGGGCCTCGCTCTCGCTCGAGAAGAATCGGGCCGCTTGGATTGGCTTGGCGCGCGCCGGGGGCTTTGGGGCCTCCGGCGCGCGTCTTCGTGGCGGCGGCGACCCGGGGGCGGTGCGACGCGGCCGAGCCGCGAAGAGTCCGCCGGTCGCGTGATGGCGGCCGAACGCGCAGGGCGAACGGTCGAGACGGCGCTCAGCGGCGGGCGACGGCGAGGGGGCGCTCGTCGACGAAGAAGCTGGGGACGACGTCGCCGCCGAAGCCCGGCGCGTCGCGCTCCTCCCACTCGAGGTTCAGCGCCCAGCTCGTCTCCCAGAGGGCGACGGCCCCGCGCTCGGCGGCCGCGACCACGTCGTCGCTCGGCGGCGCCTCGAAGCCCATCTCGAGGTCGCAGACCAGGGCGCCGCGTTCGGCGTCGAAGCGGAGCCGGATGCGCCCCTCCCTCAGCCCCTCGAGCTCGGGGAGCTTGTCGCGGACGTCGTCGTAGATGCCGCCCATGTCGGGCCTCAGGCCGTCGAAGGCGGCGAGCACGTCGCCGTCCCGGACCTCCTCCTCGTCGCCCCCCGCGAGGTCCATCCGCTCGAGGGTCACCGGGAAGGTGACGACGAGGCGGGCTCCCTCCGGCCGCCCGGCGGGGGGAAGGTCGAGGGAGGCCTCGCGCCCCGTCGCGCCCGCGCCGTCGTCCGGACGCGGGCCGCGCGCCGGCGATGCGGCGGTCGCGCCGGTCGCTCCGGCCGCTTCGGCCGCTTCGGCGGGGCGCGGCTCGTCGGGCGCGAAGGCCCCGAGGCCCGCGGCGCGGAGGGTCGCGGGCACGAACTGACTCGTGAGGACCTCACGCTGCTCGGGGTCGGCCCGGGGCGCCCAGCGCTCGAGCCGCCCGCGCGCGTCCGCGGCCAGCTCGGCCACGCGCCCCGGGTCCGCGTCCTCGGGGAGCTGGAAGCCGAAGACCATGCGCGGGCCGGCCTCCCGGCCGAGGCCGCGCAGGGCGTCGACCATCGCCACGGCGCCACGGGCGCTGGCGTGGACCGGATCGCTCGCCTCGATCTTCTTCTGGAGCCAGAGGAAGACGTCGTCCTTCATGGGTTCCTCGGATTGGGCGGGCGCGGCGCGCCGCGCGAGAGGGGGAGACGCAGGCGGCTCAGCGGCCGGCGATGGTCATCTTCGCGACGCGGAAGGTCGGGCTCGCCGTCGAGGTGCGCAGGTCGAGGTCGTCGGCGACGGCGTCGATGCGCTGGAAGAGCTGGTCGACGTTCAGCGAGATGGTCACCTCGCTCACGGGCTTCGTGAGCTCGCCGTCCTCGATGAGGAATCCGGAGGCGCCGCGGCTGAAGTCGCCGGTCACGGCGTTGAAGCCGAAGCCCATCATCTCCGTGACGTAGAGGCCCTTCTTGGTGTCCGCGAGGAGCGCCTCCCGGCTGAGCTCGCCGGGCTGGAGCACGAAGTTGGTCGTGCTCGGCCCGACCCCGCCGCTCGCGCCGCGGGAGGCGCTGGCCGTGCTCTCCATCTCGAGCTTGCGGGCGGCGTAGCTGTCGAGGAGGTAGGTCTTCAGCTCGCCCTTCTCGACCACCGTGTTCCGGCGGCTGAGCAGCCCCTCGCCGTCGAAGGGCCGCGAGCCGGGGGCGCGGGGCAGGAGCGGGTCGTCGACGATGGTGACGAGGTCGCTCGCGACCTTCGTGCCGAGCCGGTCGACGAGGTAGCTGCTCCGGCGCCAGATGGCGTTGCCGTTCACGCAGCCGGCGAGCAGCCCGAGGATGGCCCGGGCGGCGTCCGGGTCGAAGACGACCGGCATCTCGGCCGAGTCGATCTTCGAGGCGCCGAGCTTGCGGAGCGTCCGGCGCGCGGCCTCCTCGCCGATGCTCTTCGGGGAGGCGAGCTGGTCCAGGTGCCGGCGCGCGCCCCAGAAGTAGCCGCTCCGCTTCTTGCCGCCCTCGTCGTCGGCCACCGGGTTCACCACCAGCGAGGCGTAGGTCCCCTGGTGGGTCCCGCGGAAGCCGCCGCTCGTCACGAGCACGCTCCCGCCCTTGGCGCGGGTGAAGGTGGCGCCCTCGCTGTTGGTGATGCGCGCGTCGGCGTCGAAGGCCGCGCGCTCGCCCTCGACGGCGCGGCGGAGGGCCTCCTGCGCGTCGAGCGCCTCCATGGTCGCGTCGAAGGTGTCGAGGTCCGCGTGCTGCTCGGCCTTCGAGAGGAGCGCCGGGTCGGGCACGCCGGCGAAGGGGTCCGGCTGGGCGAGGCGCGCGAGCTCGAGGGCGTCCTCGACGAGGCGCGCGCGCCCGGCGGCGCTGAAGTCGCTCGTGTAGGTGACGGCGACCTGCTGGCCGATCATCACCCGGAGCCCGAGCGAGCGCGAGCCGGCCTCCTCGACCAGCTCCGGCTCGAACTTCCGCACCTTCGTCGAGAGGTGCGAGCCCTCCCGGACCACGGCCTCGGCCACGTCGGCCCCGGCGCGCTGCGCGGCGCCGACGACCTCGTCCGCGAGGCCCAGCAGCTTCGTGAAATCGTCCATGCTCACCCCAGCTGCGTTCCGCCGACGGTCACGGCGCTGATCTTCACGGTCGGGCAGCCCACGCCCACGGGGACGCTCTGGCCGTCCTTGCCGCAGGTCCAGATGCCGTCGGAGGTGGCGAGGTCGTGGCCGAGGGCGACCACCTTGCGCATCACGTCCGGCCCGTTGCCGATGAGGTTCACGCCCTTGAGGGGCGCGGTGATCTTCCCGTCCTCGATGAGGTAGCCCTCGGTGAGCGAGAAGACGAAGTCGCCGTTGCTGATGTCGACCTGGCCGCCGCCGAACTTCTTCGCGTAGACGCCCTTCTTCACGCTCTTGACGATCTCCTCCGGGTCGTCCTGGCCGGCGAGGAGCATGGTGTTCGTCATGCGCGGCATCGGGTGGCTCTTGAAGCTCTCCCGGCGCCCGTTGCCCGTCGGCGTCACGTGGAAGTGGTCGGCGGAGTGGCGGTCCTGCATGTAGCCGCGGAGCACGCCCTTCTCGATGAGCACGGCGCGGCTCGGCGCGAGGCCCTCGTCGTCGACGTTGATGGAGCCGCGCGAGTGGTCGAGGGTGGCGTCGTCGACGACGGTGCAGAGCTCGCTGGCGACGAGCTCGCCGACCTGGTCGGTGTAGTTGCTCGTGCCCTTGCGGTTGAAGTCCGCCTCCAGGCCGTGGCCGACGGCCTCGTGGAGGAGGATGCCGCTGTCGCCGGGGCCGAGGACGACCTCCATCTCGCCGGCGGGGGCCTCGCGGGCGTCGAGCATGGCGACGGCCTGGCGGACGGCCTCCCGGGCGTGCTCCTCGGGCGTGTGCTTCTCGAAGTACTCGAGGCCCATGCGGCCGCCGCCGCCGGACGAGCCGGACTGGCGCTTGTCGCCCTCCTCGGCGATGGCGCGGACGCCGAAGCGGACGAGGGGCTGGCGGTCGGTGACGAAGCGGCCCGTGCTGGTCGCGATCAGGATCTCGCGGATCTCCTCGGAGAAGGAGGCGTTGACCTTGATGATGCGCGGGTCGGCGGCGCGGGCGGTCTCGTCGGCGCGGCGGAGGAGCTCCTTCTTCTCGGCGCCGTCGACGTCGAGGGAGAGGGTCTCGACCGCGTAGCGGCTCGGCGGCGTGACGCGCTCGAGGCCGACGGCGTCGACCGCGCCCCCGCCGGCGGCGATCTGCGCGGCGGTGCGGGCGGCGTGGCGCATGGCCTCGAGGTCGAAGTCCTCGACGTAGGCGTAGCCCGTGGCGTCGCCCTTCATCACGCGGACGCCGAGGCCCATGGTCACGTAGCGGCCCGCCGACTTGAGGATGCCCTCGTCGTAGGCGTAGCTGCCGCTGACCGCGTACTCGAAGAAGAGGTCGGCGTAGTCCCCGCCCTTTTCGAGGGCGACGGAGAGCAGCCGGCGGGCGATCTCCGTGTCGATGGGCGCCGGGCCGTGGGGCGCGAAGGGCGCCTGGTAGCGCGGAGTCATGTCCCGCGAACATAGAACCCGCGGGGCGGGAAGCAAAGGCGCGAGCGGGGCGCGCGTGCGTTCGCTCTTTCCGGCGCCCTTTCGACGCTCCCTCCGCTGCGCTCGTCGCTGCGTTCCCCGCGGCTCGTCCGGTCTCTCTGCGGGCGGGGGCGGCTTCGGGCTTCCGGCGCGGGGCGGGGTCCTGATAGGCTCCGCGGCGGAGGAGAGCTCGAATGCAGGACTACCAGGAAGCGATGGTGAAGTCCCTCGTGGCCGTGGCGTGGGCCGACGGGCGCGTCGACGACGAAGAGAGCGAGGTCATCGAGGCGCTCCTGGCGGCCTTCGAGATCGCCGGGGCGGACGCGGAGGCCATCCGCGAGTACGCGAAGACCGAGCGGAAGCTCGAGGAGATCCCGCTCACGGAGCTCTCGGCGAGCGACCGGCGCCAGCTCCTCCAGCACGCGGTGATCCTGAGCTACATCGACGGCGAGCAGAGCGAGAAGGAGCGCGAGGTGCTCTCGGGGCTCGTGGCGAAGCTGAAGATCCCCGACGAGGAGGCGACCGAGCTGCTCGGCGCCGCGGAGGAGCGCGCCAAGCGGCTCCTCGAGCTCATCTGAGCGGCTCGGCCGCCTGCGGGCGCCCGACGCGCGTGGTCCCTGGCGCGCCCGGTGGGCGTTCGGGACCCAGTGCTCCGTTTGCCCGGAGCCGCCCACCCCCCAAGAATGGGGCGACGCGCGGCCCGTCGAGGGCTCGCCGCGGACGAACGGAGATGGAATGAGGTGCTCTTCGCGCGGGTGGGCCTGGCTTCTCGGCCTGGCGCTCGCGCTCACGGCCTGCGGGGACGACGACGGCGCCCTCGACGCGGGCGGCGCGGACGCGCAGGTCGACGGCGGAGGGGGTGAGCCGGTCGCGCTCCGGGTCGCGACCTGGAACGTGGAGAACCTCTTCGACGCGCGGAACGATCCGGAGCGCGGCGACGACGTGCCCTCGGCGGGCGAGGTCGCGCAGAAGCTCGAGGACATCGCGCGGGTGCTGCGGGCGCTCGACGCGGACGTGGTGGCGCTGCAGGAGGTCGAGAACGAGGCCATCCTGCGATCGCTCGCCGAGCAGGTGCCGGACCTCGGCTACACGGAGCGCCACCTCGTCGACAGCTTCGACGGGCGGGGGATCGACGTGGCCTGCCTGGCGCGCGTGCCCGTGACCATGGTGGCCAACCACCTCGGGGAGCGCTTCCCGAACGCCGACGGCACCGAGGAGTACTTCTTCACGCGGGACGCGCTCGAGGTCTTCACGGAGAAGGACGGCGTGCCCGTGACCGTGATGATCCTGCACCTGCGCTCGATGCTGGACGGGGGCGACGACATCCGGCTGGCCGAGGCGCTCCAGGCGCGGCGCATCGCGGACCGGCGCCTCGAGCTCGGCGGGGTGGAGCGCATGCTGATCGTCGGGGACATGAACGACTTCCCCGGCTCGCCGACGCTGGACGCGCTCCTCGAGGGGGGGAGCTTCGTGGACCTGACGCTGGGGATCCCGGTGGACGATCGGTGGACCTTCACGTTCCGCGGCATGCGGCAGCAGGTCGACTACGTGATCGGGACGCCCAACATGAACGAGGACGTGGAGTCGATCCGCATCCTCCACGGGCCCGAGGTGGACGCGGCGAGCGACCACTCGCCGATCGTGGCGGACTTCCGGATCGCGCGATGAGGCGGGCGCGGCGATGAGGCGGGCGCTGCTGCTCGACGCGGGGAACACGCTCGTCTACCTGGACCACGAGGCGGTGGGCGAGGTGGCCGGGCTGCCGGGGGCGGCCTTGGCGGCGGCGGAGCGGGCGGCGAAGCGGCGCTACGAGGTGTTCCTCGCGGAGGAGGGGGCGTCGCACGAGGACGGCTGGTTCCTCTTCATGCGCTGCCTGCTCGAGGAGGCCGGCGCGGAAGGCGGCACGGCGGCGATCGAGGCGCGGGTGCTGGCGCTGCGGGCGGCGCACGACGAGCACAACCTCTGGCGGCGCGTCCCCGAGGGGCTGCCCGAAGCGCTGGAGCGGCTGCGGGCGGCCGGCTGGGCGCTGGGGGTCGTGTCGAACTCGGAGGGGCGGCTGGGGGAGCTCTTCGAGCGGGTCGGGCTCGGGGGGCGCTTCGAGGTGGTGATCGACTCGGGGGTGGTCGGCGTGCGGAAGCCGGACCCGAGGATCTTCGCGATGGCGCTCGAGGCGCTCGAGGTGCCGGCGGAGCGGGCGGTCTACGCCGGCGACATCCCGGACGTCGACGTCGAGGGGGCGCGGGCGGCAGGCATCGAGGGAGTGCTCGTGGACACGGCGGGGCACTACCCGGAGTACGCCGCGGCGCCGCGCTACGCGCACACGGTCGACCTCGTCGAGGCATTGCTCCGGCGCTGAGCACGCCTTCCGCTCGCTGCGCTCGCTGCCGTCCGCCATCCGCTCTCCGCCGTCCGCCGCGGGCAGACCGACGCGGGGCCCGCGGCCGCGTTCGCGGGGCCACCGGGCGCGCTCCGCTCTCCACCTGCCGTCCGCCGGAGGCCATCGGGCGCGACGGGCGGCAGAGAGCGAAGCCCGGCCGTGTGTGACGCCGCGGCCACGCGGCGCCGAGGGCCCCACGCCGCGAGAGGATGGCTCGCGCCACTGCGAAGCCCCCCGCAGCCCGGCCCCACGGAGCCGCCCTCGCGGACCAGCGAAGAACCGACCCATGTGACGCCGCGGCCACGCGGCGCCGAGGGCCCCACGCCGCGGCAAGATGGCTCGCGCCACTGCGAAGACCCCCGCACGTAGATCCCGAACGACCCCCACCCTCCCCAGCGCAGCGTCACCTTCGCTCGTCGCCGCCCCCGTTCGGTCGGGGGAGCGCACCTACCTCCGCCCCGCAGCCCGGCCCCACGGAGCCGCCCTCGCGTACCAGCCAAGAACCGACCCATGTGACGCCGCGGCCACGCGGCGCCGAGGGCCCCACGGGCCCGCTGGTAAGCGAAAAAGAAACCGCGAGCGCTCCCATCTCCGCCCCCGCAGCCCGGCCCCACGGAGCCGCCTCCCCGTCCCGACGAAGAACCGACCCATGTGACGCCGCGGCCACGCGGCGCC
>PABA01000195.1 GCA_002699025.1 Sandaracinus sp.
AGCGAGCGCGGCCGCCGCGAGCGCGGCCGGGGCCGTCGCGGCGAGCGCGGCCGTCGCGGGCGCCGGCGTCGCGGGCGCCGCCATGGGGGCCGCCGTCGCGGGCGCCCACGCGCCGGCCCAGCCCGCCGTGACCGGCGGCGCCCCCGCCGGGCCGCCCCTCCCCGAAGGCGCCAGCCGCGAGCGGCCCATCGTCGCCGAAGAGATCGAGGAGCTCTTCGTCGGCGAGCCCGTCGGCGACTTCGTCTACCGCCCCGGGCTCCTCGCCGACGTCCGCCTCCACTACGTGAAGGCGCGCGCCGACATCGACGCCTGGTTCGATCAGCGCTGGCTCGCCCCCCTCGCCTCCGACCAGACCCCCGCCGCCCTCTGGGAGGGCGCCCGCTGGCTCGACCCGAACCAGGTCGTCCTCCGCGCCGAGCCCCTCCCCGCCGCCGGCTGGCTCCCCGTCCCCTCCGGCGCCCTCGGCAAGGGCCCGCTCCGCAGCATCGGCGCGCAGCTCAAGCGCCACCTCCACGCCACCGGCGCCATGGGCCTCGGGGAGTGCAAGGCGCTGAAGCTCCACTCGCAGGTCGGCGAGAGCTACGACCAGTTCGTCGCCCGCGTCCGCCAGGCGCATCGCGAGGCGCGGGACGTCGCCCGGAGCAAGCTCGAGGCCGACTGGGCCAAGAAGATCCAGCGGGCCGAGCAGCAGCTCGAGCGCGCGAAGGATCGGCTCGCGCGCGAGAAGGGCCAGGCGAGCCGCTCCAAGCTCGACGCGGCGCTGACCGTCGGCACCGCGCTGACCTCGCTCTTCGGGGGCGGCTCGATCAGCGGCAAGGCCCGTCGGGTCGCGACCGTCGGCCGGCGCGCGAGCCGCGCCGCCGAGCAGGGCAGCGACGTCGAGCGCGCCGAGGCGAAGGTGCAGGACGCCGAGGAGGAGCTCGCCGATCTGCAGATCGCCTCCCACGAGGAGGTCGAGGCCCTCGGCCGCGAGATGGCCGAGCCGCCCCCCATCACCGAGGTCCGCCTCGCCCCCCGCAAGTCGGACATCGACGTGAAGCGCCTGGCCTTGGCTTGGTTCCCACAGGCGGTTTGAGAAGACTGCTCTGAGAACTCTGCTCTGAGAACCCTGCCCCTGCCGCCGGCCGACGCATCTCACGGGGCGGCGCGCTCCCGGCGGTCGCGCGGCCTTCCGCTCTCCGCTCTCCGTGCTGGCGCTCGACGTGCGCGGTCCATGCCGCTCCGCGGAGGAGAGGCGGCGGGCGCGGTGAGCGCTCCCTGCGGTCGGCTCCGCGCCCACGCTCCCGCGCTTCCGCGCCCCTCGCTCACTCCCAGGTGCAGCCGAGCCCGTAGGTGTCCGCCCAGCGCTGGCAGTCCGCCTCCGTCGTCGCGTTCCCGCACTCGTAGGTGCCCGTGCAGACCGCCATGAACACGCAGTCGCAATAGAGCTCGCCGCAGGTCCCGTCCTCGCCGCAGGTCGAGCAGCGCTCGTCGCCGATCCCCTCGCAGAACCCGGGGCGCCCGCCCATGCGCGGGATCCACTCGCAGCCGACGTTCCCCTCGCAGATGTCGCGGCTCATCCCGGCGCGGCTGCACGGGATGGGCGTGCACATCGGGTTGCCCTCGCCGAACGCGCAGCCCGTGCCGTCCTCGATGAAGATCGAGCAGCGCCCGACCTCGAAGCCCTCGCAGGTCCCGCTGCCGACGCAGCGCCCGCCCGGGCTCGGCTCCCCCGCGTCCTCGCCGACCGCCGCGTCCTCGTCGCCGCCGCCCGCGTCCTCGCCGCTCGCCCCGCCGCCATCCACGACGGCCGCCCCGTCCGGCGCGCCCGCCCCGGCGTCCTCCGCCCCCTCACCTCCATCGTCCCCGCAGGCGAGCGCGAGGGCGAGACACACGAAGAGCGATCCGGAGCGGAGGAGGTGCGAGAAGCTCATGCATCGAGCCTGGCTACCGCCCCCCCTTCCCGCGATGGCAAAGATTGCCATCCGCGCCCCGCGCCCCCGGCCGCCATGAACGCCCCGCGCGCCGTCCCCGCGCTCCTCCGCGAAGCGGTATGGACGGTGACGTCGAGCGCCAGCACGGAGAGCGGACAGCCGCGCGCCCGTGTTCGCCACGCTCCTCCGCGAAGCGGCATGGACGGTGACGTCGAGCGCCAGCACGGAGAGCGGAGAGCGGAAAGCGGACAGCCGCGCGACCGAAGGGAGCGCGCAGCGGAGAGCGGAGAGCCGCGCGACCGAAGCGAGCGCGCCTCCCCGGCCGTGTGCTGCCTCACCCCGCGCCCCGCCCTCGCCCGCCGCATCGTTGCAGCCCCCCGCACCGCGGGGCGACGATCGCCGGATGGGGAAACGCTCACCGATCGCGCCGCGCCAGGGATTCGACCGCGACCGCGCGCGCGAAGGCTCCCGCGTGCCCTTCGGCATCGGCGAGACCAAGCCGCGCCACTACCTCGAGATGGGCCGCATCCTCTGGGAGAACAAGGCCAAGCTCCCCTACGCCTGGCGCGTCCTCAACGACGGCGTCTGCGACGGCTGCGCCCTCGGCACCACCGGCCTCCACGACTGGACCATCGAGGGCACGCACCTCTGCCTGGTCCGCCTGAACCTCCTCCGCCTCAACACCATGGGGCCCTTCCCGAAGCGCACCCTCGACGACGTCGACGCGCTCGCGAAGCTCGACGGCAAGGCCCTCCGCGAGCTCGGCCGCATCCCCCACCCCTACCGCCGCCGCCGCGGCGAGCGCGGCTTCACGCGCGTCTCCTGGGACGAGGCCCTCGCCGGCATCGGCGCGAAGCTCGGCGCCTACGACCCGCACCGCTGCGCCCTCTACATGACGAGCCGCGGCCTCACCAACGAGGTCTACTACGCCGCCCAGAAGGCCTGGCGCGCCCTCGGCTCCCCGCACGTCGACAACGCCGCCCGCCTCTGCCACTCGCCGTCCACGGCGGCCATGAAGAAGACCCTCGGCGTCGCCGCGAGCACCTGCTCTTACCGCGACTGGTACGACGCCGACCTCATCGTCTTCTGGGGCTCGAACCCGGCCAACGACCAGCCCGTCGCGCTGAAGTACCTCTACGAGGCGAAGAAGCGCGGCGCCCGCGTCCTCTGCGTGAACACGTACGAGGAGCCGGGCATGAAGCGCTACTGGATCCCCTCGAACACCGACAGCGCCGTCTTCGGCACGGACATCACGGACCGCTTCGTCCACGTCGGCGCCGGCGGCGACCTCGCCCTCGCCTGGGCCGTGATGAAGATCCTCATCGGCCGGCGCGCCGTGGACCGCGCCTTCGTCGACGCGCATACGGAGGGCTTCGCCGAGGTCGAGGAGGCGCTCCGCGACTGGGACACGGACGAGCTGATCGCCATGAGCGGCGCGAGCCACGCGGACGTGATCGCGCTCGCCGACGCCATCGCCGAGGCCGAGACCGGCGTGCACGTCTGGAGCATGGGCCTGACGCAGCACACGCACGGCACGGACACGGTCGCCGCCGTCTGCCAGCTCGGCCTCGCGAAGGGCTGGGTCGGCCGGGAGGGCTGCGGGCTGATGCCCATCCGCGGCCACTCGGGGGTGCAGGGCGGCGCCGAGATGGGGGCCTACGCGACCGTCTTCCCGGGGCGCCCCATCGGCGAGCGCGGCGCCGACGAGCTCGAGCAGCTCTGGGGCTTCCGCCCGCCGGCGGAGGTCGGCCTCGACACCGTCGCCATGCTCGAGGCCGCCGAGGCGCGGGTGCTCCAGGCGCTCTACGCGGTCGGCGGGAACTTCCTCGACACGCTCCCCGACCCAGCCGGCGTGCAGCGCGCCCTCGCGAGCGTGCCGCTCCGCATCCACCAGGACCTCTTCCTCACGACGGCCATGCTCGTCGAGCCCGAGGACGAGGTCTACCTCCTGCCCGCGAAGACGCGCTACGAGCACGAGGGCGGCGTGACCGAGACGACCACCGAGCGGCGCGTCGTCTTCAGCCCGCACGTGCCCGGCCATCAGGTCGGCGAGGCGCGCGAGGAGTGGCGCATCCTGGTCGACGTGGTGAAGGCGGCGCGGCCCGAGCACGCGGCGGCCCTCGACTTCCCGGACGCGGCGGCGATCCGGGAGGACATCGCCCGGACCATCCCCGCCTACGCGGAGATCCGGCACCTGAAGGCGAAGGGGGACCAGTTCCAGCGCGGCGGCGAGCGCACCTGCGAGGGGGGGCGCTTCCCGACGCCGAGTGGCAAGGGGCAGTTCGTCTGGGCGGCGCCGCCGGACCGGAGCCTGCCCGAGGGGAAGCTCCACCTGGCGACCCGGCGCGGCAAGCAGTTCAACAGCCTGGTGCAGAAGGAAGTGGACCAGCTCACGGGCGCGGCGCGCGACCACATCTTCCTCAGCCGTCGCGACGCGAAACGGCTGGGCGTGAAGCACGACCAAGCGGTGATGGTGAAGAGCGAGTTCGGGCAGATGCGGGCGCGCGTCTTCGAGGCGCGCATCACGCCGGGGAGCGCGCAGATGCACTGGCCCGAGGCGAACGTGCTGATCCCCGCGGGGCGCCGCGACCCGGGCGGCCTGGTGCCGGACTACAACACCGTGGTCGAGGTGCTGCCGCTCGATGGCTGAGCCGGAGCCCGAGCCGGAGGAGGAGCGCGCGGAGCCGGACGGCGAGCTCGTCGAGGAGGCGGTCGCGGACGGGACCGGGGACGAGGCGAGCGCCGCGGAGGCGCGCCGCCGCCGGCCCGATCCGCGCGTGCGCATCGCCACCGGAGCGGGGGAGACCGCCGACGAGAGCGCGGAGACGTCGGCGCCGGCCGAGCCCGCGCCGATCCCCGAGGGCGAGCTCTTCCGCGCGCTCGCGCGCCAGCTCCGCGCCGAGCCCGGCCACCCGACGCGGAGCCGGGCCCAGGCGCTGCTCCGCCAGGCCATCGGCGCGGAGGCGGCCGCCGAGGCCGGTCCGCGCTTCGCCGCGCAGCTCGCCCGCTGGGGCCTCGGCCCGATCGCGCTCCCCGAGGACGTGCGCGTCGACGTGCAGCACCCGGAGGGCGATCCGAGCTACCGGGAGAGCGCGAAGGCCCGGACCGTCGTCGAGCTGAGGCCGCCCGGGGGGCGCTGGATCCCGCCGGCGATCCTCGCGGCGATCGCGCTGGCCGTCGCGACCGGGGGCACGCTCCACGGCATCGTCTACGGCCTCGGCTTCGCGGCGCTGGCGGTGCTGGCGCACGTCTCGCTGCGCGGCCGGGCGACGGACGCGGCGCGGGTCGAGGTGGACGCGGAGGCCCTGCACGTGACGGCGCCGACGCCGGCGGAGGTGCCGCGGGAGGAGCTCCGCTGGATCGCCCTGCGCGAGGAGGGCGGCCTCTGGGAGGTGCTCGCCGTCACCGACGAGGGCGCGCTCAGCCTGGCGAGCGGGCAGCGCCGCGAGGAGGCGCATGGCTTCGCGCAGGCGCTGGAGGATTCCTTGGACCTCTGAGGGCCAAGAACCCGTGCCCGTGCCCCTGCCCGTGCCCCTGCCCGCGGGCGGAACGAGGACGAGGAGGTTCCGCGCGAGGGCCAGAGAGCGCACATCACAAAGCAGGCAACCCGTGCCCGTGCCCGTGCCCGTGCCCCTGCCCGTGGCTGGAACGAGGACGAGAAGGTTCCGCGCGAGGCTCCGGAACGCGCACATCACGAAGCCAGACGCCCTCCTGAGACCCCCTGCCCGTGCCCCTGCCCGCGGCTGGAACGAGGACGAGGAGGTTCCGCGCGAGGACCAGAGAGCGCACATCGCGACGTCTCGAGGGCGGGAGCTCCATTCTCTCCACGCCCCCGAGACATCGCTCCCGACACAGCCCGAGCTGCCGGGCGACGCGAGCGGAAGACGCTCAGCCGTTCGGCGGACCGCCGAAGCCGCCGCCGCCCTGGGGTGGGCCGCCGAAGCCGCCGCCGCCCTGGGGCGGGCCGCCGAAGCCGCCGCCGCCCTGACCGCCCTGGGGCGGACCGCCGAAGCCGCCGCCGCCGCCCTGACCGCCCTGGGGCGGACCGCCGAAGCCGCCGCCGCCCTGACCGCCCTGGGGCGGACCACCGAAGCCGCCGCCCTGGGGCGGGCCACCGAAGCCGCCGCCGCCCTGACCGCCCTGGGGCGGACCGCCGAACGCGCCGCCCTGGCCGGGGCCGCCGAAGCCGCCGCCCGGACCGCCCTGGGGCGGGCCGCCGAAGCCGCCGCCGGCGGGCGGGGGCGGGGCGTTCTTCTTGAAGATCGCGCCGCCGATCAGGCCGCCGAGCGCGCCGAACATCGGGTGGAAGAGGATCGACGAGCAGAAGGCCACGAAGAACTGCGCGACCTCCGAGCTGCGCTGCGCGCCGCCGAAGCCGAGCTGCTCCATGGCGGCCGCGTTCTGCTGGTCCAGGGCGATCAGCGCCACGCCCCAGATCACGCCGGAGAGCGCGCCCGCGATCAGGCCCGTGAAGACGCCGAGGAGCGTCGCCTCGCCCATCTCGATCGGCGAGCTCGCCTTGTCGTCGACGAGCTTCACCGTGAGGATCGCCGCGCCGGCGGTCGTGAACCAGCCGATCAGGCAGCAGCAGAAGTCCGACCCGAGGCCCACCACACCGGCGACGAGGCCGCCGATGAGGAGCCCGGGCATGTAGGCGTCTTTGTTCTTCACGTTCGTTCCTCGTTGGGAGCCGGCACGGCCACGCGCTCCGGGGGCCCCGCGGGCGTGTCGGACCAGAGGCTACCGAGCCCGAGCGCCACGGCCCAGCTGCTCCACAGCCCGAAGACGGCCCCCGTCGCCACGCGCAGCCAGACCTGGTCCACGGCCGGGATGATCTGCAGCAGAGCGACGTGTACCACCATCGGCAGGGTCGCGGCGACCCAGAGACGCAGCTTCCCCACGTCGGCGCGGAGGCCGGCGATGGCGAGGAGGCCGCCGCCTGCGAGGCCCGCGTAGACGCCGAAGCAGCGGTGGCAGACGCAGAAGGCGTGGCCGCCCCAGGCGAAGGAGCGCTCCGGGTTCTGGTGGCAGAAGCCGCGGAAGAAGAGGTGGGCGATCTCGTCGGAGAAGCTGCCCGGGTGGGCGGCCGACCAGAGGATGCCCGCGAGGACCCCGCCCATGCCGAGGGTCAGCACGGCGCCGACGATGCGCGCCCCCTTGCGGGCGCCGGGATCGACCTCGCTCACGGTCGCGACCATAGCGGGAACGGGCGAGCTCTGCCCGCTCCCTCGCCCTCGCCGGTCGAGCCCCGGTGGAACGGCGACCCCCGCCCGAGGCCCGGCCCGTTCCGAGCCCACCGGCGAGCTTCGCCCCGTGCAGGGTCACGCCGTTCGGGCTCGCCGGCCGGGGCTGGAGCACGGACACCAGCGGGGGCGTGCGGGCTCGGCCCTCGCTTCGCTCGCGCGGGCGACTTAGGCTGAGGAAGTGTTCGAAACCGGCTTCTGGACCATCGGCCGCTGGCGCGGCGTGCCCATCCGGCTCCACTGGACGATCCCCCTCGCGGCGCTCGTCTTCAGCCGCTTCACGTTCGCGCCTGGCTTCTGGCTCGCCTTCGTCCTCCTCGTGCTCGTCCACGAGATGGGCCACGCCTGGCTCGCCCACCGCCGCCACCTCGCCGTCTTCGACATCCAGGTCCACGGCCTCGGCGGCGTCTGCCGCCACGCCCCGGGCAGCCTCTACGACAACGCCATCGTCGCCTGGGGCGGCGTGCTCGCGCAGCTGCTGATCCTCGGCCTCCCGGCCTTCCTGATCCAACTCTTCGTGCCCATCCGCTCCGTCTTCCTCGCCGAGATGATCTGGGCCTTCACGACGACCAACCTCTGGCTCGCCGCCATCAACCTGCTCCCCATCCCGCCCCTCGACGGAGCCCTCGCCTGGAAGCTCCCCGGCCTCTGGGCCGACCGCCGCCGCCACCGGAAGGCGATGAAGGCCAAGCGCGACCGAAAGCGCCAGGCCGCCGCGGACGCGGAGGACGCCGTCAGCGCCGCGCGGAGGCTGGCGCAGGACGCGCTCGATCAGGCGAAGAAGCGCTGAGGGGCGCGGGTCGGAGCGCGAGCTGGAGCTGGAGTCCGAGCGGGAGCCCAAGCCCGAGCGGGAGCCCAAGCCCAAGCCCAAGCGGGAGCCCAAGCCCAAACCCAAGCGGGAGCTCGAGTCCGAGCGGGAGCCCAAGCCCGAGCGGGAGCCCGAGCGCGAGCGCGCCCGAAGGGTCGGCCGGCTGCTCGCTCATCGTGCGCGGGAGCACGAGCTCGTGCGCGCCGGACGGGACGTGGTGAGCGGCGCCCGGATGGGCGTCAGCCGAGCGTTCGCTCATCGCGCCAGAAGAGCGAGCGAGGGAGGCGCGAGCCGACCTCGAGCGCGCCCCGAGACGGGACGCGACGCGGGATGTGGTGAGGCAAGCGAGGCGGCGCCCGGATGGGCGTCGGCCGAGCGTTCGCTCATCGCGCCAGAAGAGCGAGCGAGGAAGGCGCGAGCCGACCTCGAACGCGCCCCGAGACGGGACGCGGCGAAACCCGCGACGTCGCGCCCGACGGAGGTCGGAGGCGCCCTCGCTCATCGCGCCAGAAGAGCGAGCGAGGAAGGCGCGAGCCGACCTCGAACGCGCCCCGAGACGGGACGCGCCGCGCAGCCTCGTCGTCGCGAAGTCGACGGCGAGGCGGA
>PABA01000196.1 GCA_002699025.1 Sandaracinus sp.
GCCACGCGTCCAGCGGACGCCGCCACGCGTCCAGCGGACGCCGCCACGCGTCCAGCGGACGCCGCCACGCGTCCAGCGGACACCGCCACGCGTCCAGCGGACACCGCCACGCGTCCTGCGGACACCGCCACGCGTCCTGCGGACACCGCCACGCGTCCAGCGGACACCGCCACGCGTCCAGCGGACACCCGGGGGCTTCGGGGGCGTGCGGGCGAGGGGTCGCGTGATGGCGGAATGCGTCATGATGACGGTTGCTTGCGCCAGGGTGGGGGTGGCGTATCCGCGGGGGGCGGGGGAGCGCGGGCGACTCCAAAACTGAACTTGACGTCAAGTTCATTTTTGGAGTCGCTCGGCCGCCCCTCGGCTTCCTTCGGCCTACGTCGGCTCGGCGGCGCGGGGCGGAGCGCGCTGGACGGGAGGCCCCTGTCCATGGGAGCGAGCAGGGAGCGACGGCGGCCCGGCCCTCAGGCCCCGGCCCGGGCTCGCTCGGGCACCGGCAGGGTCGCCTTCTGCCCCAGCGTCGCCCGCACGTGCTCGCCGCTCTGCCGGAGCGCCTCGGCCCGCGCGACGAGCTCCGCCGGCGGCCGCCCGCCGGGCACGCAGCTCGGCCAGGCGTCGACGAGCACCGCGATCTTCGCGTCCGAGAGCGCGATCCGATGCGCGACGTGGAGGTTGGTCATCGGCGGCGCCTGGAAGATGCCGTGGAAGTCGATCCCGAAGCTCTCCCGGAGCAACTCCTCGCGCACCCGCAGGTAGCCCGGCTGGCACTCCTGGTCGCGCTGGATGTTCTCCCGCACCTGTGCGTCGCTCGCCCCCGGCGCCCTCCAGCGCTCGTCGTAGAAGGCGAAGTCCGTGAAGGCGTCCACCCAGCGGTCGAGGTCGTCGAGGATGCGCTCCCCGCGCCGCTCGATCGCCTGCCAGCGCGCCCGCCTCGGCGCGTGGGCGTGCGCGATGCGCCGCCGCGTCAGCTCGATCGCCAGCGGGTCCGGCGCGCCGAAGCGGCTCTCGCCCACGAGCCCATCGTAGGCGTCGAGCTGCTCGAGCGCCTCCTCGAGCCGGGGCGGGTCGTGCGCGTCGCAGGCGAAGCGCACCTCGGCCGCCAGCGCCTCCCGCGTCGCCACCGGCGCGTTCAGGGCGTCACTCAGCCCCTCCTCCTCGAGGCGCCGCAGGAAGACCGGGTAGCTCACGCCCGAGCGCCCGAGCGCGATCACCTTCTCGAGGGCCGGCGCGAAGAGCGCCTCCTGCTCCGTGCCCCGGTGCTGCGCGAGCGCCTGCTCGTACGCCGCGAGCGTGTTCTCGAGGAGCTGCGCGTCCTCCGCCGCCGGGTCGCTGGCCTCACCCGCTCCCCCGCCGCCGCCGCCCTCCGCCGAAGCCGGCCGCGCCGCCGCCGCGAGCGCCTTGCCGTAGGCGTCGCTGAAGCTCGCGAAGAGGTCCTCCTGCATCACCTGCCCCTGGAACGCGCTCAGGTCGTGATGCTCCTGACCGAGCGCCTCCATCCGCCCGAGCGCCGCGCGCATCGCCTCCACCGGCGGCCCGCTCAGCCCCTTCGCCTCGACCTCCTGCATCATGCCCCGGAAGCTCCCGAGCATCGGGTCCAGCATCGCCTTCGGCACGGGCATGCTCACACCCCCCGGTAGTGGCGAAAGGCCGCGAAGCGCCGCTGGAGCACCGCGTCCGGGAAGGGCATCAGGCGCCGATGCCGCGGGGCCGGCACGACGTCCACGTCGAAGCGGGCGTCTGCCACGTGCTCCCGGAGCCGCGCCATCTTCTCCTGGAAGTCTTCCCGCGCCTTCGCCACCTCCCGCTCGGCGTAGGCGCGATCCTGCGCCTTCCAGCGCGCCGGGATCTCCGCCCGCTCGAGCACCTCCAGCTCCTCGAGCTGCTCGAGGTCGTCGATGAAGACGCGGTGGAACTCGTCGACGGTGATCGCCTCCCGCGCCGCCTTCGACGCCCGCCGGACGATCGCGTGGAGCTCGGCCGCGTCCTTCGCCGCCGGCACCTCGCGGATCAGCTGCGCCTCCTCGAGCGCCCGCACGTCCTCGCCGAGCTCCTGCCAGACCGCCAGCCGCGCTCGCGCCTGGTCGAGCACCCGCGCCTTCTCGCAGGCGAAGGCCAGCGCGGGCGCTCTCTCCCGGAACTCCTCCAGCCGCGCGCAGCCGGCGAGCGCGTCGTGCATCGCCTCCGCCGCGGCCGCCGACTCCGGGTAGAGCCCGCTCTCCGCCCGTCGCTCCATCCGCGCCCGGTAGTAGGCGACGTACTCCTCGTGCCGTGCGTCCATGGCGCGAGCGTACCGCGACCCCGCGGGCTCGGCGCCCCCCGCCCGAGGCAGCTCGCCCCGCCTGCCCGGCTCCGCGTCGCGGCCGGCGCCCGACCGAGCGCGCGGAGCCAGCCGCCCGGGGCCGCGCGACACCGCGCCGCTCGGTGGCGTTCGTCCGGGCGGCCGGCCTCCCCGGTTCGAGTTTCGCGGCGGCGGTACTACGCTCGCCGCGATGGCCACCGGCCGCATGACGCTCGAGCAGCTCATGGCCGCCCTCGACATGGAGGCGGTGCCGGAGGACCACGCCCTCGACTCGACCCTCCTGCCGACCCTCGCGCCGCGCGTTCGCCGCGAGCGGAAGAGCTCCCGGCCCCCCGAGGACCAGGTCGACGAGCATGCCGCCGACCCGGCCGCCGAGGATCAGGCCGGCGCGAAGGGCGCCGCGCGCTCGCTCTCCGATCGCTCGCTCTCCGATCGCCCGCTCTCCGATCGCCCGCCCGAGGAGCTCCGCTCCCAGGGGCTCCGCGTGAAGGGGCCCCTCGCCGAGGGCGGCATGGGCCGCATCGACCTCGCCGAGCAGGGCGGCCTCCGCCGCGACGTCGCCCTGAAGACGCTCCGCGACGAGTTCCTCGAGCCGGCCTTCGCCGACCGCCTCCTCCGCGAGGCGCGCGTCCTCGCCCAGGTGGAGCACCCGCACGTCGTCCCGCTCTACGGCCTCGAGGCCGACGCGCGGAACGCGCCCGTGCTCGTCATGAAGCGCATCGAGGGCGTGCCCTGGCGGCGCCTCATCCGCGACGACGCCCACCCGGCCTTCCCCGCCGACGCCGAGGACCGGCTCGCCTGGCACCTCCACGTGCTCATGGACGTCTGCGACGCCGTCCACTACGCGCACAGCAAGGGCGTCCTCCACCTCGACCTCAAGCCCGACAACGTGATGATCGGCGCCTTCCGCGAGGTGCTCCTCGTCGACTGGGGCGTCGCCGTCTGCACCGACGAGGCGAAGCGCGGCTGGCTGCCGATGGCCGACGAGGTGCAGGAGGTGCTCGGCACGCCCGCCTACCTCGCGCCGGAGATGGTCGACGTGGCGCGGCGCGCGCTCGGGCCGGCGACGGACGTCTACCTGCTCGGCGCCACCCTCTACGAGATCCTCACGGGCGAGCCCCCGCACCACGGCGGCTCGCTGCAGGAGATGCTCTACGCCGCCTACGAGGCCGAGGAGCCCGAGCTGCCGCCGGAGGTGCCGCGCGAGCTCGCCGCGATCTGCCGGCGCGCCATGGCCCCCGAGCCCGACGACCGCTACGCGAGCGCCGAGGAGCTCCGCCGCGCGCTCCGCGGCTTCCTCGCGCACCGCTCGGCGGCGGCGCTGGTGCGGAAGTCCCGCTCGGCCCTCGCCGATCTCCGCCAGCGCGTGCGCGCCGCCGTCGAGGAGCCCACGGCGCCGGGCCAGCGCATCCACGCGCGGAGCGACGCCGAGAACGCCGCCGTGCAGCGCGCCTTCGCCCGCTGTCGCTTCGGCTTCGTCGAGGCGCGGCGCCAGTGGCCGGAGAACGAGGACGCGCGCGAGGGGGCGCGGGAGGCGCTCCGCCTGATGGCCGAGTACCACCTGCACCGCGGCGAGGCCGCCAGCGCCGAGACCCTCCTGCTCGACCTGCCCGAGGACGACCGCCGCGGCCGCCAGCTCCGCGCCGAGGCCGAGCGCCAGCGCCGGGAGGCGGCGCGCTTCGAGCGCATCGGTCACGAGGTCACGCGCGACCCGGGCCACGTCTCGCGCGGGCGCCTGCTCCTCGGCGGCGCGCTCTTCGTCTCGCTGCCCATCCTCGTCGCCTGGGGCCTGAACAAGGGCGGCATCTACGGCTACCGCTGGTGGCACACGCTCCTCTACGACCTGCTCCTCGCCGCCTTCTTCGGCGCCGGCGGCATCGTCGGGCGGGGCCGGCTCGCCGCGAACCGGCGCGGGCAACAGCTCGTGCTCTCGCTCGTCTTCATGGCGCTCCTCGCGACGCTGCTGCGCATGCTCAGCCTCGCGATGGGCCTGTGGACGCTCCGCAGCACGGCCATCGAGCTCTTCTTCTTCGGGAGCGGTTGCGTCCTCGCAGGCCTGCTCGCGGATCGCCGCTTCTACCTCGCCGTGCCGGGGCTCTTCCTCGGGGCGGTGCTCGTGCTGCTCCTGCCGGCCGACGCCCAGCTCTGGATCGGCCTCGCCGCCCTGGCAGGCCCGGTTCCTTTGGCGGTGGCTTGGATGCGCCGCCGAAATGAGGCAGAGACAAATGATTCGACGTCTTCGCCCAAAGGGGGCGCCGTTTCATGACGAGCCTGCCGAACCGACACATCGTCCGAGGCGAATTGTTGGCACTCGATTCGTCTGAGTCGAATGTTTGGTGAGGTATATTCCATTCGTGGATCGAACGGCGGATCTCTAGGGTCGGGCAGATGGGCGCACCGGGTGGTACGAACCGAAGCGACGTCAATTGGGGCCGCGAGCTCGGCGCCTCCGTCGTCGTCTTCCTGGTCGCGCTCCCGCTCTGCATGGCGATCGCCGGCGCCTCCGGGCCCGACGGCGGCGTCCCGGCGGCGCTCGGCCTCCTGACCGGCATCGTCGGCGGCATCGTCGTCGGCATGCTCGCCGGCGCTCCGCTCCAGGTTTCCGGCCCGGCGGCCGGCCTCACGGTGCTGGTCTGGCGCCTCGTCGAGGACTTCGGCCTCGAGGCCCTCGGCGTCGCGGTCCTCCTCGGCGGCGTCCTCCAGCTCGCGGCCGGCTTCCTCGGCCTCGGCAAGATCTTCCGTTCGACCTCGCCGGCCGTCATCCAGGGGATGCTCGCCGGCATCGGCGTCATCATCTTCGCGAGCCAGTTCCACGTGATGGTGGACGACGTCCCCGCGAGCTCGCCCCTCGAGAACCTGGCGACGATCCCCGAGTCCTTCGTGAAGGGCCTCTTCCCGCTCGACGGCGGCAGCCACCACCTCGCCGCCGGCATCGGCGTGACGACCATCGTGGTGATCGTCGCCTGGGAGAAGCTCCGCCCGAAGAAGCTCGAGATGATCCCGGGCGCGCTCCTCGCCATCGTCGTGGCGACCCTCGGGGCCTACCTGCTCGAGTTCGACATCCACCTCGTGAGCGTCCCGAGCGATCTGACGGAGAGCCTGAACACGCCGCCCTCGAGCGAGTGGGCGCTCCTCACGAACCCGACCTTCCTCGTCGACGCCGTGGCGCTCGCGATCATCGCCAGCGCCGAGTCGCTCCTGAGCGCGGCGGCCGTCGACAAGATGCACGACGGCGAGCGCGCCGACTACGACAAGGAGCTCCGCGCGCAGGGCCTCGGCAACATGGTCTGCGGCTTCCTCGGCGCCCTCCCCATGACCGGCGTCATCGTCCGCAGCTCGGCCAATGTCCACGCTGGCGCCAAGACGCGCCTCTCGGCCATCCTCCACGGCGTCTGGCTCCTCATCTTCGTCGCCGCGGCGCCCTTCATCCTCGAGATGATCCCCAAGTCGGCGCTCGCGGCGATCCTCGTCTACACCGGCTACAAGCTCTTCGACCCCAAGCGCCTCATCCACTTCTGGAAGCTGGGCACGGGCCGCGGCGAGTTCTTCACCTACGTCGCGACCGTCGTCGCGATCGTCGTGACCGACCTGCTGACGGGCGTCGCGCTCGGCCTGGGCATCGCGCTGATCCGGCTCCTCACGCGCATCTCGCCGCTCGAGCTCGAGGTGGATGGCGACGGGCAGGACACGACGATCCGCCTCGCGGGCATCGCCTCCTTCGTGCGCATGCCGGCCCTCGACGAGACGCTGCGGAGCGTGCGCCCGGGCTCGAAGGTGCACATCGACATCTCGCACCTGCGCTACGTGGACCCGGGCGCGCTCGATCTGATCGAGCAGTGGCGCGAGGAGCACCTGGCCACCGGGGGCGAGGTCGACCTGGACCTCGAGGCGCTGCACGAGATCCACGACTCGATGCACCTCGGCCACGCCGGGGATCAGAAGAAGGCCGGCGAGGCGAAGGTGGCCGCGGCGAGCTCCCCCGAGCAACCCGCGCGGTAGGAGTGTGTCGAGCATGGGCGCCAGACGCCCCGAGGGCGGGACGAGCCCCATCTCGCCCCATCCCCTCCCTCTCGAAGTCGCACCACCCATCCTCGGCTCGTGGACGGCCGATCGGGACCGTCGCGCTCCACGCTCCGCTCGACGCCCATGCGCGACCCACTCCTGGTGGGGGGACTGCTCCGGCGTGGGGTGGTTCACGGGCGGATGCGCGGACGCGCTCCTGCTCGCGCGTCCGGGCGGGTACCATGCGTCACCATGCACCTCGCGGAGATGGACCCGGCGCATCGACGCCTCGCTCTCGGAGCCATGCGCGCGGTCGCGGGGGCCGATGGGGACGAGGACCCCCGCGAGCGCGAGCTGCTGGAGGCGGCCTCCGCGCTGCTCGGGGTCGACGCCCCCGCCGCGCTCGAGCCCGAGGCGCTCCGCGCGGCCGCGCTCCCGGCCGAGGCCGCCGAGCGCGTGGTCCAGGCGGCGATCTTCGCGGCGATGATGGACGGCCGGGTCGCGCCGGAGGAGGTCGCGCTCGTGAACGCCTTCGCCGCGGCCGCCGGCGTCGACGAGCCGCGCGTGCGCAACCTCGCCCAGCTCGCGAAGGGCCACACGCGCCTGCTCTGGCTCGACCTCGCCCGCCGCTCCTTCGCCCGGGACGTCTTCGCGCGCGCCCTGAAGGCCGACGGCCCGGCGGGCATCTGGAAGATCGTCGGGCCCCTCCTCGGCGCCGGCCGCGACCCGGCGCTCACCGAGCGCTACGTGAAGCTCGGCGAGCTCCCCGAGGACACGCTCGGCCACGCCTACTTCCGCTTCCTCGTCGACCACGACCTCGCCTTCCCCGGCGAGCCCCACTCGGTCGCCGAGGCGGGCATCTGGCACGACGTCACGCACGTGCTCGGCGGCTACGGCGTCTCGCCGGAGGAGGAGGTGCTCGTCGTCTCCTTCATCGCCGGCTTCTCCCGCGAGGATCCCTTCTTCTGGCTCTTCACGATCACCCTGCAGTTCCACTTCGCCGTGCAGGTCTCCCCCTACGCGAAGCCGAAGGAGGGGCTGGTGCAGCCGGCGAAGGTGCTGGCGGCCTTCGAGCGCGGCCGTGCCGTGAAGGCCGACCTCTCTGCGCCGGGGTGGGACCCGTGGCCGCTCTTCCCGCGCCCGCTCGCCGAGGTGCGAGGCGAGCTGGGGGTGCCGGCGCGGGAAGGGCATTGAGCGTGCGTGCTCCGTTCCCTGCGTCGTCCCCTGCGCCGTCCCCTGCTCCGGCCCCTGCTCCGGCCCTCGCTCGACCCCGTTCGGCGATCGTTCGGCGTCGGCGAAGCGGGCTTGCTCACACTTTTCTTTTCTCACACCCTTGGCAAAGGCTCGAACGGGCCGCAGAGATACGACCGTGGAGTGGCTGAACTACCATCATCTCCTGTACTTCTGGACCGTCGCCAAGACCGGCACCGTGACCGCCGCGAGCAAGGAGCTCGGGCTGACGCCGCCGACGGTCAGCGCGCAGGTTCATCAGCTCGAAGAGGCGCTCGGCGAGCAGCTCTTCACCAAGCGCGGCCGACACCTGGTCCTCACGGACATGGGCAAGGTCGTGTACGGCTACGCGGACGAGATCTTCGGCCTCGGGCGTGAGCTCATGGACACGCTCCGCGGGCGCCCGACGGGCCGGCCCGCGCGCCTCAAGGTGGGCATCTCGGACGTGGTGCCGAAGCTCATCACGCACCGGATCCTCGAGCCCGTGCTCGACCTCGACCCGGACGTGCGCCTGGTCTGCCGCGAAGGGAAGACGCAGCACCTGCTCGCGGAGCTGGCGACGCACGACCTCGACGTGGTGCTGGCCGACGAGCCGATCCCCTCGTCGGTGAGCGTGAAGGCCTACAACCACCTCCTCGGCAGCTCGGGCGTGACCTTCTTCGCGACGCCCGAGCGGGCGCGGAAGGTCAAGCGCGACTTCCCGAAGAGCCTCGACGGCGTGCCCGTGCTCCTGCCGACGGAGAACACGCCCATGCGGCGGAGCCTCGAGGCGTGGCTCGATCAGCAGGGCATCCGTCCGCAGGTCGTCGCCGAGTTCGAGGACAGCGCGCTGCTCAAGACCTTCGGCGAGCACGGCGCGGGCGTCTTCATCAGCCCCACTGCGATCGCCGACGCCGTCTGCGAGCGCTACGCGGTGAAGATCGTGGGTCAGACCGACGAGGTGCGCGAGAGCTTCTACCTGATTACGGTGCACCGCCGCCTCAAGCACCCGGCGGTCGTGGCGATCAGCGACCAGGCGAAGCAGCGCCTCTTCATGAGCTGACGGTTTCCGCTCGCTGGCGCTCGCTAATTTGGGCTTACCAGCGCGGCCGTGGGCCGCTCGGCGCTCGCTTCGCTCGCGTCACACGGGTCGGTTCTTCGAGGGAACGGTGACGCGGCTCCGTGGGGCCGGGCGTTTTCCGCTCGCTGGCGCTCGCTAATTTTGGGCTTACCAGCGCGGCCGTGGGCCGCTCGGCGCTCGCTTCGCTCGCGTCACACGGGTCGGTTCTTCGACGCGACACGAACGCGGCTCCGTGGGGCCGGGCTACGGGGCAGTCGTTGGGGCGCTCCCCTTCGCAGTAGGGTGACTTCGCCGCTGTCGTGGCCGGAGCGCTCCCCATCGCAGTAGGGTGACTTCGCGTCTTCCGCTCGCTGGCGCTCGCTATTTTGGGCTTACCAGCGCGGCCGTGGGCCGCTCGGCGCTCGCTTCGCTCGCGTCACACGGGTCGGTTCTTCGTGGGTACACGAACGCGGCTCCGTGGGGCCGGGCTACGGGGCAGTCGTTGGGGCGCTCCCCTTCGCAGTAGGGTGACTTCGCCGCTGTCGCGGCCGGGGCGCTCCCCTTCGCAGCGGCCTGGCTTCGCCGCTATCGCGGCCGTAGCGCTCCCCTTCAGCGGCCTGGCTTCGCCGCTGACGCGGCCGTAGCGCTCCCCCCGTAGTAGGTGACTTCGCCGCTGTCGCGGCCATAGCGCTCCCCTCGACGGTGCGGTGACTTCGCGCTCGCACGGCCGGAGCGCTCGCCGTGCCAGCCCACGCTGCGCTTCTCCGCGAAGGCGGCATGGACCGCGGATGGCGAGCGCCAGCACGGAAAGCGGATGGCGGACGGCGGACCGCATCCCGACCGAAGGGAGGGATCCTCCGTGGCCGAGTTCCCGGGCCCCCGGCGCCCCTTCACTGCGAAGCCTTCATGGGCTTTCAATCGGCGCCGCTCCCCGGAGCGCCGCGTCGCCCCCCGGCCCCGGCGCGACGGCGACGCCGCGGAGCGGCGGGGACGGTGCGCTAGGCGGCTTTGGCGGGCTCGGTGGCGCGGGCTTCGGCTTCGGCGCGGCGGCGCTCGAGGCGGCGGCGCTTCTCGACGGTGCGGCGCTCGCGGTCGGTGAAGGCGTAGGGCACGCGCGTGCCCATGATGTGATCCATCCAGGGCTTGGTGACGCACCAGTTGGCGTCCTGCTTGGGGCCCATGTGGTGGTCGTAGTGCCAGGTCAGGTGCTCACGCGCCCACTGCGGATCCTCGTGGGAGCGCTTGTGCACCCGGTAGTAGTTGATGCCGGAGTACCAGCAGGCGCCCACGAAGAAGGGCGCGATCGGCAGCAGCGGCGCGACGATCAGGCCGGCGGCGACCAGCGCGGCGGCCTCCTTCCCCTGCGAGTGGTTCCCGAAGACGCTCCGCTCGTAGTGCGGATCGCGCATGCCGTGGCGCCGCGACTCCCGGTGATGCTCGTGCCAGTGGAAGGCCCAGAAGCTCTCCTTCTTCTTCCCCAGCCCGTGGAGGACGTACTTGTGCACGACCCACTCCGTGGCGTTCGCGGCGAGAAGACCCAGCGGAATTCCGATCATCGACGACCCCCTTGAAAGCATGACCAAGTAGTCACGTATTTACTGTGACCAGGTCGTCATGGTTTGGCAAGGCAAACCGTGACCGGTTGGTCATTTTCGTGAGGCGGCTCACTCGCGGGTGTCGTGAGGCCGTTCGATTCGGTCGCGACGCAAAACCGGCTAGACTGCCGCCTGTGGATCGCTTGGTTTGGCTCGGGCTGGGGCTCCTCTGGAGCTCCGTCGCGTTCGCCCAGCCGCCCGGGGGGGCGTCGGACGCGGAAGAGGGGACGGCTGCGGAGGGGGCGGAGGCGCCCACCGACGCCGAGCGCGACGCGGAGGGCCGCCGGCTCTTCGTGGCCGGGGCCGAGGCCTTCACCGGTGGCCACTACGAGGTCGCCCTCGCGAGCTTCCAGGCGGCCTACGAGCTGACCGGTCGCGCGGCGCTCCTCTACAACATCGGCCTCGCCCACGACCGGCTCCGGCACGACGAGGAGGCGCTCGAGCACTTCCGCGCCTACATCGACCAGGTCGAGAACCCGCCCCATCGCGAGGAGGTCGAGGCGCGCATCCAGGCGCTCGAGCAGGCCATCTCGGAGCGGCGCCAGCGCGAGGAAGAGCTGACCAGCGCCCGCGCGGCCGCCGAGGCGGAGGCCGAGCGGGCCCGCCGCGAAGCCGCCGAGCGCGAGGCCGCGGCCGGGAGCGCGGGGCAGGGTGAAGAGGAAGAGGCGTCCTACTGGTGGATCGGCCTCGTCGCCGGCGGCGTCGCCGCCGTGGCCCTCGCCGTGACCCTCGGCTTCGTGCTGCGGGACGACGGCGCCGACTACGATCAGAGCGACTTCGGCGGCGTGACCTTCACGCTCGGGGGGCAGTGATGCGACCGATCTTCTCGCGCTCCGCGCTCCTCCTCGCGCTCGCCCTCGCTTCGAGCTGCGGCGACTCGGACCTCACGCAGATCCTCGTCGAGATCGACGCCGCCGAGGACGTGCGCGCCGACGCCACGCTCCTCCGCCTGCAGATCGAGGCCCGCTCGGCCGGCGGCACCTTCGGCATCGTCCGCGGCGACACGGACCGGCCGATCGTCGTCGATCCGGAGAGCTGGCCGCGCGTCCACGTGCTCGCGCCCCTCGGCGACGACGTCACGCGCGAGTACCGGCTCACGGCCCAGGCGCTCTCGGACGTCGGCGGCGTGGTCGGCGAGGTCCGCGCTCAGAGCGGCTACGTCGACGGCGAGACGCGGGTCCTCCGCCTCTTCATCCCCGGCGGCGAGTGCGTCGGCGTGACCTGCCCGGACGACCGCACCTGTCGCCAGGGGCTCTGCTCCGAGATCACGCCCATCCCGCCCGAGGAGCTCCCGCGCCGCGGCGAGGAGGGCATGGACGCCGGCGCGCCGCCCACGGACGGCGGCGGCGACGGCGGCGAGGCGTGCGATCCGGAGAGCATCGAGTGCGAGACGGAGAACGCCTGCGAGGTCGCGCGCGTCGACTGCTCGAGCGGCGAGCCCGTGTGCGTCGTCGAGCCCGCCGAGATGGGGACCGAGTGCCGCGCGTCGACCGGCGAGTGCGACCCGGCCGAGGTCTGCGACGGCGAGTCGCCCTTCTGCCCGGAGGACGCCTTCGCCGAGCTCGGGACCGAGTGCGCGGAGGGCTTCTGCTCGGGCCCGGTCTGCGGCCCCTGCGTCGCGGGCGAGGTCTGCACGGACCCGGGCAACCCCTGCGCCGTGGGCTCGATCGTCTGCGACCCGGAGACGGGCTCGCCGAGCTGCGGCGACCTCGGCCCGGCCGACCCGGGCACGGTCTGCCGCATGGCGGCGGGCGCCTGCGATCTCCCGGAGGTCTGCGAGGGGACGACCTGCCCCGAGGACGCCAAGGTGGAGGCCGGCACGCCCTGCCGGGACGCGGTCGGGCTCTGCGACGTGGCCGAGAGCTGCGACGGGACGAGCGACGCCTGCCCCGCCGACGCCTTCCGCGGCGCCGGTGAGGAGTGCCGCGCGGGGAGCGGCCTCTGCGACCCGGCCGAGAGCTGCTCGGGCATGGGGCCGACCTGCCCGGCCGACGTGCGGCTCGCCGAGGGCGCCGTCTGCCGCCCGGCGGCGAGCGAGTGCGACGCGCCCGAGGTCTGCGTGGCCGGCAGCGACGGCGCGGTCGCCTGCCAGGACGACGCCTTCGCCGGCTTCGGCACCCCCTGCGCGGACGGCTCGCAGACCTGCGACGGGGCCGGCATGTGCGTCGACTCGAATTGCGGTGACCCCTGCGACACGGGCAAGCCCTGCGAGACCGGGGTGATCGACTGCTCCTCGGGCGAGCCGAGCTGCGTCCCGAGCGGCTTCCGCGGCCCGGACGTGATCTGCCGCCCGGCCGCCGGACAGTGCGACGTGGCCGAGGCCTGCACCGGGACCTCCGCGGACTGCCCCGTGGACGCCTTCGCCCCGGCGACGACCGAGTGCCGGCCGGCGGCCGGGGTCTGCGACGTGGCCGAGAGCTGCACCGGCACCGGCCCGAGCTGCCCCTCCGACGCCGTGGCGGACGCGACCGTGACCTGCCGCGAGCGCAACGGGCAGTGCGACGTGGCCGAGCGCTGCGACGGGAGCAGCCGGAGCTGCCCGACCGACCGCTTCGCGAGCTCGACCACCGTCTGCCGCGCGCCCGAGGGGGGCTGCGACGTGGCAGAGATCTGCACGGGCACCTCGCCGAGCTGCCCCGACGACGCCATCCGCCCGAGCGGCTACGTCTGCCGCGCGGCGAACCTCGCGGGCTGCGACTTCGTCGAGTCCTGCGACGGGGACTCGCGCTCCTGTCCGGACGACGACTTCGTCCCGACGGGCCGCGACTGCCAGGGGCGCAGCGCGCCCTACGCGGGCATCTGCGTGGACGGCCCCCGGACCACGCCGCACATCTGCGCCGACCTCGTCGTCAGCGAGGTGCGCCCGCCGCGCGACGGGGACGACGGATTCGTCGAGGTCTTCAACCGCTTCTGCGCGCCCGTGCCCCTCGCCGGCTGCGAGATCACGGTGGTCGCGACCAACGGCTACGACATCACCTACGCGATGGAGGAGGGCGGCACCGTCATCCCCGCCGGGGGCTTCTTCCTGGTCCGCTGGGGCTCGGGGCGGCCGACGGGCGACATCGTGGACGGGACCTTCCCGACGCGCTTCTCCGGTTCCGACGGCATGGCCGTCAGCGTGAGCTGTGACGGGAACGTGCTCGACCAGGTCGGCTTCGGCGAGGCGCGGGGCGAGGGCGAGTCGATCGTGTGCACGGGCGGCCCGCTTCGCTTGCCCGTCAGCGCCGAGCGGAAGGCGCGGGCCACGAGCACGGCCTCGAGCCTCGCGCCCGGTGGCTTCGACGCGAGCCGCGGTCATAGCTGGGACACGGACCAGAACTCCCAGGACTTCGTCTGCCAGCCCATGTCGAGCCCCCAGAACCTCGCCTCCGACGGCGAGGGCGGCTGCTCGTACTGATTTTTTTCGCTTACCAGCGCGGCCGTGGCTCCGGGGCGCGGGGCGTCCGCCGCGCGGGCGGTTTCTGAGATACCCTCTCGGGGATGTATCGCGAGGACGGAAGCGCCGACCGCTCGGTGCTCGTGGCGTCCCTGAACGGGCGCGTGTTCGGCTTCGACGCCGTCACTGGTGAGCGCCGCTGGGAGCACCGCGTCGGGGGCGTGCACGTCGAGCTGCTCGTCGAGGAGGATCGGGTCTTCGCGGCCGCCGCCGACCGACGCCTGCACTGCTTCCACTACCCGACCGGCGAGCCCGCCTGGGAGGTGAAGCTCCCGATGGTCTACGTGTCGCGGCCCACGATGCTCCGCGAGGCCGACCGGCTCTACGTGGCGATCGGCGGCGAGCTCGCCTGCGTGGACCTCGAGGGGAACCTGCTCTGGCACGACCCCATGAAGGGCTTCGGCATCGCCAGCATGGCCCTCGGCTTGCCGGGGAAGACACGCCAGAGCGACAGCACGGGGTCCCGTTGAGCAAGCGCGGGAAGGTGCCGCCGCAGCGACCGGGGAAGGCCGGCGGCAAGCGCGCGCGGAACCGGCAGCAGCGCACCGACGCGCTCATCGAGGCCGGGCTCCAGCTCTTCCTCGAGCGCGGCGTCGAGAACGTGCCCATCGACGACATCGCCCGCGAGGCGGGCATGGCGAAGGGGAACTTCTACCGCTACTTCGACGACAAGGGCGCGCTCGTCGACGCCATCCTCGGGGACGTCGCCGCCGACGTGCGCACGGCCATGCGCAAATGCGCCGTGTCCCTCGGTCGCGCGGAGACCAGCGCCGAGATGAACGACGCCTACGCGACCATGGCGCAGGAGCTCGCCGTCGCCGCCGTGCCGCGCCTGCCGCGCGTGCGCCTCTACCTCCAGGAGAACCGCGCGCCCGCCACCCCCTCGACGGCGAACGTGCACACGCTCGCCCAAGAGCTGAGCGAGGGCGCGATCCACCTGACCGAGGTCGCCGTCGAGCACGGCATGCTCGAGGTGGACGACCCGCGCGTCAGCGCCCTGGCGGTCGTCGGCGCCGTGGAGCAGCTCGCCCTCGCGCTGCTCCACGGTCGCCTCGACGCGCCCCCGATGGAGGTCGGACGCATCGTCGTCCAGATGGTCCTCCACGGCATCGCCACCCGCGAGCCGTAGAGCCCTCCCTCCGCCGTCGATCCCTCCCTCCGGTCGGGATGCCACCCGCCTTCCGCCGTCCGCGCTCCGTGCTGGCGCTCGCCAGCGGCGGTCCATGCCGCATTCGCGGAGCGACGCCGCGTGGGCTGGCACGGCTCGGTGCACCGGCCGCGCAGGCCGAGTCACGCCGCTGTGAAGGGGAGCCCCCGGCCGCGTCCGTGCGTGGTCGAAGCACCGACGCGTGTGACGCGACCGCAGCCGGCGCCGAGCGGCCCGCGGCCGCGCTGGCAAGCCCAAGGCACCCGTGCGGAAACGCAGGCGCCATCCGTCTCGGTGCCTAACGAATGACCGACGGCGCGCGGTGTCGCTCCCGATCCCTGAGGCGCCGCGCCGCGTGAGCCGACTCATCGAAAGCGCGTCCCGGAAACGCCATTCTCTGCGTGATTCCGGTCGGTTGACAGCTTCGGCCCCGCCACCTAGCTTGGCGCCCGCCGACGCTGGGGCGCTCCGCGCGCCGTCCGGTCTCGGTCCGCCTCCCGGCCCGCCCCGCTCCCTCGCGCGCCGCCGACGGCTGGCTGCCCTCCGCGGCGCACCCTACGAACCCCGCATGTCGCTCCCCGCTCGCAAGCCCGACTGGATCCGTGTCCGCCTCCCCTCCGGGGATGGCCAGGAGCGCTTCAATGGGCTCAAGGAGACCATGCGCCGCCGCGACCTCCACACCGTCTGTGAGGAGGCCCGCTGCCCCAACATCTTCGAGTGCTGGGCGCAGGGCACGGCGACGATCATGATCCTCGGCGAGACCTGCACCCGCGGGTGTCGCTTCTGCTCGGTGAACACCGGCAACCCCGAGGGCTTCGTGGACCCGCGGGAGCCGGAGAACACCGGCCGCGCCCTGGCCGGCCTCGACCTCGCCTACGTGGTCGTGACCATGGTCGACCGGGACGACCTCCTCGACGGTGGCGCCGCCCACGTCGCGCAGACCATCCGCCGCATCAAGCACTACGCGCCGGAGCTGCTCGTCGAGACGCTCCTCGGCGACTTCCAGGGCGTGCGCCGCGACGTCGAGACGGTCGTGAAGGACGGCGCGCCCGACGTCTTCGCCCACAACGTCGAGGTCGTGCCCCGCCTGCAGCGCCCCATCCGGGACGCCCGCTGCAGCTGGGAGCGGAGCGTCGACGTGTTGAAGTGGGCGAAGGAGGCCGGCGCCGGGGTGACGAAGTCGTCCCTCATGGTCGGCCTCGGCGAGACCGAGGACGAGGTCCTCGAGGCCATGCAGAGGCTGCGGGACGCCGACGTCGACGTCGTGACGCTCGGCCAGTACCTGCGCCCCACGAAGAAACACGCGGACGTGCAGCGCTACGTCACCCCCGAGGAGTTCGCGCGCTACGAGGAGAAGGGGCTCGAGATGGGCTTCTCCTTCGTCGCCAGCGGGCCCCTCGTCCGCTCGAGCTACCGCGCCGCGGAGGCCTTCCTCCACGGGGTGCTCACGGGCAAGAGCGAGGCGGCGCGCGCCGACCGCTACGGCAAGAAGAAGCGTCTCTCCGTCGTCGAGTAGGCGCGGCGAGGCGAGACCAGACAGAACACGGCCGAGGCCGGAACGGGTGCGCAGCCGCCGCGCGCGCTCCTCCGCCGGGGCCCGAGGGCGAGGAGGAACCAGTGCAGACGCAAGAGCAGGTCGTACCCATTCGCACGCCGGAGTCGTCGTTCGACGACGACGTCCTCACGGTCATCCAGCCGGACGGCACCCTCGACGCGAGCGTCGACCCGAAGCTGCCGACGGAGACGGTCCTCGACTTCTACAAGGCGATGGTCCGCACGCGCGTGATCGACGAGCAGCTCGTGCGCCTGCAGCGCCAGGGCCGCATCGGCTTCCACATCGGCTCGCTCGGCGAGGAGGCCTGCATCATCGGCAGCGCCGCCGCCATGCGCCCGAACGACTGGATCATGCCCTGCTACCGCGAGTTCGGGGCGCTGCTCTGGCGCGGCTTCCCGCTCCAGTCCTACGTCGACAACATGTACGGCAACGCCGACGACGTGGTGAAGGGGCGCCAGATGCCCGACCACTACACGGGCAAGCCCTACCGCTTCGGCTCCGTCAGCTCGCCCATCGGCACGCAGATGACGCAGGCCGTCGGCATCGCGCACGCGGCGAAGCTCAAGGGCAACGACGAGGCCGTGAGCGTCTACTTCGGCGAGGGCGCGACCAGCTCGAACGACTTCCACACGGGCATGAACTTCGCGGGCGTCCTGAAGGCGCCCGTCATCTTCCTCTGCCGGAACAACCGCTGGGCCATCAGCGTGCCGAGCGAGAAGCAGACGGCGTCGAAGACCTTCGCCGACAAGGGCGTCGCCTACGGCATCCCCGCCGTGCGCGTCGACGGCAACGACATCCTCGCCACCTACAAGGTCGTCCGCGAGTGCGTCGAGCGCTCCGGCGAGGAGGGGCCCTTCCTCGTCGAGATGCTCACCTACCGCGTCGGCGGCCACAGCACCTCCGACGACCCCCGCGCCTACCGCGTGCAGGACGAGGTCGAGCAGTGGCGCCGGACCGATCCGGTGCTCCGCCTGCGCCGCCACCTCGAGACCGAGAAGCACTGGGACGAGGCGAAGGACGAGGCCTGGAAGAAGGAGTGCGAGGCCGAGCTGAAGGCGTGCATCGCCGCCGCCGAGGAGAAGCCGAAGCCCTCCCTCGAGTCGATGTTCGAAGGCGTCTGGGAGGAGAAGCCCTGGCACCTCGAGGATCAGCAGGAGCAGCTGCTGAACGGCCCGCGGGCCAAGGACCACCACTGAGCGCGAGCGAGAG
Source organism: Sandaracinus sp. (assembly GCA_002699025.1). Lineage (GTDB taxonomy): Bacteria > Myxococcota_A > Polyangia > Polyangiales > Houyiibacteriaceae > Houyiibacterium > Houyiibacterium oceanicum. The sequence continues at coordinate 17,513 of PABA01000196.1, forward strand.
AGAGCAGGGAGAGAACCGATGCCCCAGATGAACCTGGTCCAGTCCATCAACAGCGCCCTCCGCTCCGAGATGAGCGCCGATCCGGACGTCGTCGTCCTCGGCGAGGACGTCGGCAAGGTCGGCGGCGTCTTCCGCGTCACGCAGGGCCTCTACGACGAGTTCGGCGAGGCGCGCGTCATCGACACGCCGCTCGCCGAGGGCGGCATCATCGGCACCGCCATCGGCATGGCCCTCTACGGCCTCAAGCCCGTCCCGGAGATCCAGTTCTCCGACTTCATCTTCCCGGCCTTCGACCAGATCGTCAGCGAGGCCGCGAAGTACCGCTACCGCTCCGGCGGCGAGTACACCTGCCCGATGGTCATCCGCACGCCCGTCGGCGGCGGCATCCGCGGCGGCCACTACCACTCCCAGTCGCCCGAGAGCCTCTTCATCCACACGGCCGGCCTGAAGGTCGTCTGCCCCTCGAACCCCTACGACGCGAAGGGCCTGCTCATCAGCGCCATCCGCGACCCGGACCCGGTGCTCTTCTTCGAGCCCAAGCGCGTCTACCGCGCCGTGAAGATGGACGTGCCGGAGGAGGAGTACACGCTCCCGATCGGCAAGGCGAAGGTCGTCCGCGAGGGCGAGGACGTCACGGTCGTGGGCTGGGGCGCGATGCTCTTCGAGGCGCTCGCGAGCGCCGACGAGGTCGCCGAGCAGGGCGTGAGCGCGGAGGTCATCGACCTCCGGACGCTCTGGCCGGTCGACATCGAGACCATCGTCGAGAGCGTGAAGAAGACCGGGCGGCTGGTGATCGTGCACGAGGCGCCGAAGGCGTGCGGGTTCGGCGCCGAGCTGCTCTCGCTGGTGACGGAGAAGGCCTTCGTCCACTTCGAGGCGCCGCCGCTCCGCGTGACCGGCTGGGACACGCCCTTCCCCTACTCGCTCGAGATGGAGTACCTGCCGCTCCAGCACCGGATCACCCCGGCGCTCCTCGAGACGGCCAAGTACATCCCCTGAGCGCCACGACGCGAAGCAGCAGCAGCAGCAGCAGAAGCAGCAGCGAGGACGAGAGAGACATGGCGAGCTTCGAGTTCAAGCTTCCCGACATCGGCGAGGGCGTCTCCGAGGGCGAGATCGTCGACTGGCACGTCGGCGTCGGCGACTCCGTGGAGGAGGACGATCCGATGGTCGAGGTGATGACCGACAAGGCCACCGTCACCATCGGCGCGCCGAAGGCCGGGACGATCCAGGACCTCCGCTTCGACGTGGGCGCGGTCGCCCAGGTCGGGCAGGTCATCGTGGTCATCGACACGGCCGGTGGCGCCGTCGCCGAGGCGGCGCCCGAGGCGAAGGGCGACGACGACGAGGGTCCGGCGGCGACGGCCGTGGGCGACATCAAGGACGGGCTCCCGGGCTCGACCTACTTCGCGGGTCACGTGAAGGGCGAGCGCGCGGCGGCGGGCGCCGGATCGAACGGCTCCAACGGCGCGAACGGCCACCCGGCCCCGAAGGCGGCGGCGGCCCCGAAGGCGCGCTCGGGCGCGAGCGCGGGGGGCGGCGGTCTCCAGCAGATCGACTTCTTCCAGGCCAAGCCCCTGGCGACGCCGGCGACGCGCAAGCTGGCGCGCGAGCTCGGGGTGGATCTCCGCCGCGTGCCTCCGACCGGGCCCGCCGGCCGGACGACCCGCGACGACGTGCAGGGCTTCGCCGAGGCGCCGGCCGCGCAGTCGCCGTCGCAGTCGCCGCAGGCGTCGCAGCCTGCCTCGGGTGGCGCGCCGACCCTGCCGGCGCAGCCGATCCAGGCGCCGACGCCGGAGGCCCAGGCCCTCGAGGAGCGCAAGCCCTTCGTCGGCATCCGCCGGAAGATCGCCCAGCGCATGCAGACGGCGAAGAACACCGCCGCGCACTTCACCTTCGTGGAGGAGTGCCACTGCGACGCGCTCATCGAGATGCGCGCCCGGCTCAAGCCCAAGGCGGCCGAGCACGGCGTGAAGCTCACCTACCTGCCCTTCATCGTGAAGGCCGTCGTCGCCGCGCTGAAGAAGCACCCGGTGCTGAACAGCGCGCTCGACGAGACGACGAACGAGCTCGTCTACCGGCGCTACTTCGACATCGGCATCGCCGCGGCGACCGACGCCGGGCTGATGGTGCCGGTGGTGCGCGGGGCCGACCGGCTCTCGCTCCTCGACGTCGCCAAGGAGATCGACCGGGTCGGCAACGGCGCCCGCGAGGGGACGCTGAAGGCCGACGAGCTGAGCGGCTCGACCTTCACGATCACCTCGCTCGGGAAGACCGGCGGCCTCTTCGCGACGCCGGTGCTGAACCACCCCGAGGTGGGCATCCTCGGCGTGCACCAGATGAAGCAGAAGCCGGTGGTGCGCGACGGCGAGATCGTCGTCGGGAACGTGATGCTGCTCTCGCTGAGCTTCGATCACCGCATCGTCGACGGCCACGTCGGCGCCCAGTTCGCCTACGACATCATCGGCTACCTCGAGGAGCCGGACCGGCTCTTCCTCGAGGCCTGAGCGCCCACCCACACGGCGACGCCCGCTCGGTCCCCGGGCGGGCGTCGACGCGTCCGCCGTCGACGCGTTCACCGGCCGGGCGGCGGCTCCGAACGATGCGCCCTGCCCGGCGTCGTCGCGGCTCCCGCACCGGCGGACGTCGCTGGGCGGGCGGGGGCGCTCAGGGGCCCGCGACGACGCGGCAGCGCAGGAAGACCGGGCAGTGGTGGCAGATGCCATCCCGACGCTCGGTGCCCGTCGCCTCGTAGGTGCCCGCGACCGGGTCCCAGCGCCAGCGCGTCACCGTTTCGTGGAGCGTCGCCACGTTGCGCGGGCCCGGCGGGCGCGCTGGATCGGTGAGGTCCGACCAGCGGCTCCCGACGCGGAGCTCGGCGAGGCCCCCGGTGGGAACGGGGCCCACCTCCCGGAGAAGGCCCTCGACGCGCCCCACGAGGTGACCGCAGTCGCCGCGCATCACGTAGGCCTCCCATTCGATCTCGTGGGGGCAGACGCCGTCGGCGAGGGAAGGGACGAGGGCGTCGGGGGTACCGTCCCCGTCGAGGTCGACGCCGTGGTGGGTGGAGTAGCCCTGCCGGAGGGTCGTGGGCTGCTCGCGACCGGGCGGCGGGTGGGCCTCGCGCCCGGTGACTTCGAGGATCCAGCTTCGCTCGGGCACCTCCACGCAGGGGCCCGGCGGCTCGAAGGGAGCGGGCGCCGACGCGACGGGCTCGCTCTGCTCGGGGGCAGGCGCGACCTCGCGCGGTGCGGCGCTCTCCTCGCGCGGCGCCGGGGCCTCGCCCTCCGCGCTCGGACCGGGGGCGGCGGAGCCACAGGCGCCGAGGAGCGAGGCGAGGCCGAGGAGCAGGCAGGGGCGCAGCACGTCCCCTCCTACGCTCTCGCGGGACAGCGGCTCCCCGAGGTACCGCGCGCGGCGCTCACCGTTCCGCGTTCGTCGCCCCGTTCACCGTGCGCTGCCGCCAGCCTCGCTTCTCGATCGTCCGCACGTTCGGCGCGGGGCCGAGCTCCTCGAGATAGCGGAGCAGCGCCGGCAGCTCGTCGTCGGCCGGGTCCCCTTCGAAGGGCGCCACCCGCACCAGGTTGCCGTAGCTCCGCCGCCACTTCGCCGGCGTGTCGTCGACCGCCAGGATCGCCTCCTTGCGCCAGCCCTTCCGGAGCAGCTTCCGGAGCGGCTTCGCGTGAACCACCTCCATCTGCTCCGGATCGAAGTCCCGCGTGCAGCGCGAGCGCGACCAGACGAAGGCGAGCTCGCCCTCGAGCCAGCGCACGGCCTGGGCCGCGTAGCCGGCGCCGGCCGACGTCCAGACGCCCACCTCGAAGAGATCGAGCGCGGCGTCCAGGAAGGCCGCCACGTGTGGGCGCCGGTAGGCGACCCAGGGCCCGATCACGCCATGCGGCTCGCGCCCGTCGAGGGGCGCGGCGCGCGTGTGGAGGAGGGTCTCGTCGAGGTCGAGGACGAGCAGCTTGTCGAAGCGGGGCATGATCTCGGTTCACCCACCGGGGGCCGCGGGCCTCCAACCTGAGGCGCGCGGCCGGCCGCGCAACGGGACGGCGACGAGACGCGGGGAGGGCTGGACGACGCGGGGCGCTGCGCCATGGTCGCCCCATGCGCGTCGGCATCATCGGCATGGGCTGGGTCGGGAGCAGCGTCGCCATCAGCACGCTCCACGCGGGGGTCGCCCGCGAGCTCCTCCTCCACGACGTCCGCGAGGGGCTCGCCGAGGGCGAGGCCATGGACCTCGCGCACGGGGCGTCCTTCTACCCCTCGGCGCGCGTGCGCGCGGTGCCCCTCGAGGCCATGCGCGAGACGGACGCGGTGGTCATCGCGGCCGGGCGCGGCGGCACGGCGGACGAGGACCGGCTCGCCCTGCTCCGCGACAACGTCGCCATCGTCCGCGGCATCGGCGAGGCGCTCCGCGGGTACGGCGGGCTCGTCGTCGTCGTCACCAACCCGGTCGACGTGCTCACGCGGGTCGTCTTCGAGGCGAGCGAGCTCCCCCCGAGCCGCGTGCTCGGGACGGGCACGCTCCTCGACACGGCGCGGCTCCGGCAGGCGCTCGGCGAGGAGCTCGACCTCGATCCGCGCTCGGTGCACGCGCAGGTCGTCGGCGAGCACGGCGACTCGGAGGTGGTGCTCTGGTCGAGCGCCAAGGTCGGCGGCCGGCCGCTCCGCGCGTGGCCGGGCTTCGACCGGTGGCGCGAGCCCGAGATCGCGACGCGGGTACGGCGCGCGGCCTACGAGATCATCGCGCGCAAGGGCGCCACCAACCACGCCATCGGCCTGGTCACGGCGCACCTCCTGACGTGGGCGCTCCGCGGGAGCCGGCGCGTGCTCACGGTCAGCCGCGTGCAGGACGCGGGGCTCGGCTTCGACGGCGTCGCGCTCAGCCTGCCGACCATCGTCGGCCACGGCGGCGCCGAGGAGGTCGTCGCGCCCGCCATGGACGACGCCGAACGCGAGGCCCTCGAGCGCTCCGCCGACGTCCTCCGCCGCGCCCACGCCGACGCCACCGGCTGATGAGGGGCCGCCCGAGCGAGAGGCCGGCTCGCCGCCGGGCTCGCCGGATCCGGTCTCGGCGGAAGCCGGGAGGCCGCGGCTACTCCTTCGCTTCGCGCAGCTTCCGGTAGAGCGTCCGCTCCGAGAGCCCGAGGGCGTCCGCGAGCGAGCGCCGGTCGCCCTCGTGCTCCTCGCTCGCCCAGCGCAGGTAGCGCCGCTCCACCTCGTCGAGGGGCAGGAGCCCGTCCCCCCAGGGCCACGCGCCCTCGGCCTCGGGCGGCGCCACCGCGGCGGCCTCGCGCACGTGCGGCGGGAGCTGCTCCACCTCGATGCGCTCGCCATCCGTGAGCAGCACGGCCCGCTCGAGAATGTTCCGCAGCTCGCGCACGTTCCCGGGGAAGCCGTAGCGCCCGAGCGCCCGGAGCGCCTCGGGGCCGAGCTCCTTGCCGCTCCCGTGGAGCAGCGCCTCGCAGAGGAGCGGCAGGTCTTCGGGGCGCTCGCGGAGCGCCGGCAGGGGCACGGGGAAGGCGTTGATGCGGTAGTAGAGGTCCTGCCGGAAGGCGCCCGCCTCGACCATCGCGTCCAGGTCCCGGTGCGTCGCGCAGACCAGCCGGAAGTCGGCCCGCCGCGCCTCCACGTCGCCCACCGGCCGGTAGGTCCCGCTCTCGAGCAAGCGCAAGAGCTTCACCTGCAGCGAGAGCGGCACGTCGCCGATCTCGTCGAGGAAGAGGGTGCCCCCCGTCGCCGCCTCGACCAGCCCGGGCTTGCGCGCATGCGCCCCGGTGAAGGCTCCCTTGGCATGCCCGAAGAGCTCCGACTCGAAGAGCGCCTCGCCGAGCCCCGAGCACTCCACCGGCACGAAGGGCCCGCCGGCTCGCCGGCTCGCGTCGTGCACCGCGCGCGCCGCCAGCTCCTTGCCCGTGCCCGACTCGCCGAGCAGCAGGATCGGCACGTCGCTCGGCGCGCCCCGGCGGATCAGCCCGAGCGTCTCGCCGAAGGCCCGCGAGCGCCCCACGAAGCTGCCGGTGGCCTGGGCGCTCGCCTGCTCGATCGGAGCGATCAGCTCCACGAAGAACTCGATCTCCCCGTCCCCGTCGAGGATGGGCCGGAGCTCCACGTCGACGTGCTCCGGGCCCTCGGGGTGGTGATGCACGTGGAAGACCCGCGCGTTGCGGCGCGTCTCCAGGGCCGTCCGGAGGGGGCAGTCCTCGCCGTTCTCGTCGCAAGGGCTGTCGTACCCATGCGAGACGGCGAAGCAGCGATCGTGCCCCTCCGCGGGGCGCTTGCCGTAGTGGCGCTGGTAGGCGCGGTTGGCGGCGAGGATGCGGTAGTCCTTCGCGAGCAGGATCGCCGGTCGTTCCAGCGATTCGAGCATGCTCCGCAGCCCGGGCGTCACCGCCGGAGGCTTCTTTCCGAGACCCACCAACACACCCCCGGTGTAGCGCCACTCCTGGCAGACGAACAGGGGGTCGCGTCAGAATCGGCGGAGCGTCGGGCGAGGCGGCGACCTCCTGCCGTGCCCCACCCGCAGCCGAGCGAGCCCGGAGGTTCGTCGCCCGAGCCTCGAAGCCGCGAAGCGGTGAGAATCCGGGGGACCTCCCCGACCGCCCCGCCCCTGTTCCGGTGCCCGACCGACCCCATACTGCGCACCATGACCGCCGCGCCCGAGCTCGACGCGCCCCGGCTCCCGGCCCGCGTCGTGAACGCCGCCGAGGCCCGCGCCCGCTTCGGGACCGAAGCCGACGCGCTCTTCGCCGCGCTCGCGCGCACGGACCCGCTCGCCGACGCCTGCGCCGAGGCCCTCGCCGGCCGCCCGGAGGCCCCCGCCTGGCTCGCCGCTGGCTGCGCGGGCGACGACCCCGAGGACGCGCCTTCGACCGTCCGCGCCTTCTTCGCGGCCGCCCGCGCGCTCCCCGCCTGGGCCGACCTCCCGCGCGCCGACCGGGGCGGCCGCCTCCTCTTCCGCGCGGGCGTCGCGGGCGGCATCACGCTCGGCGCGAAGTCCCTCGTCGCCGGCTACTGCTCGCCCGGCGGCAACAAGCCCCTCGTGTTCAGCGGCGCCCTCGAGGGCCAGGTGCAGCGCCGCCTCGCCGAGACCGGCCGCTTCGTCGTCGCGACCTGCACCCCGGGCGGGCTCCACCCCGGCGGCGAGGCCTGGGGCATCACGCTCCGCGTCCGGCTCATGCACGCGCAGGTGCGCCGCCTGCTCCGCCGGAGCGGGCGCTGGGACGCCGCCCGTTGGGGCGCGCCGATCAACCAGCACGACATGGCCGCCACGGCGCTCCTCTTCGGCGTCGTCTTCGTCGAGGGGGTGCGCCAGTTCGGCGTGCCCGTGAGCCGCGCCGAGGCCGAGGACTACGTCCACCTCTGGCGCCTCTCGAGCTGGCTCATGGGCGTGGAAGAGGCGCTGCTGCCCGCGGACGAAGCGGCTTGCCGGCGCCAGGCCGAGCTCATCGAGCTCACCCAGGGACCCCCGGACGAGGACGCCCGCCGGCTCGTCCGCGCGCTCCTCGAGTCGCCGCGCGGGACACTCCAGGCGAAGGGCAGCGCCGAGCGCCTCGCCGACTGGCACGTCGCCCTCGGTGAGGGCTTCTGCCGCGCCCTGGTCGGGGACGCGCGGGCGGACGCCCTCGGCCTCCCCCGCACCCCGGCGCGCTTCGTCGTGCCGACCTCCCGCGCGATCCTCCGCACCGCGCAAAAAGCCCTCCCTCGCGCAGCCCGTGCGCGCGCCGCGGCGCGTTTCGAGGCGTTCGGCCGGCGCTACTGGGCGCGCAACCTCGAGATGGGCCTCGCCGGCGTCCCGGCCGCCTTCCGCCTGCCCGACGCGCTCCGCAGCCGTCCGTCCAGCCTGCGAGCCGGCTGACGACGACGGCGGCGCTGCCGTGAGTGGCAGCTCTGCCGTGTCCGTCCGTCGCCTCGATCCGACGCGCTGCGTCGAGGACCCCCGAAACCGGGCGTTCGGCCGGCGACCGGAGTTGGGCTCGCCCCTTGCAGAGCCTCTCGGGGACGGCACGCGCATCGGCCGGGGTGGCCCCTCCGCGACGCGCCGTCGGGGTGAAACCGCATGACCATGACCTCCGTCGCGGCGGGGAAGAAGCCCAACGGCTCCCCCCCCGCCGACCTCCATACCACCTTGCGTCGCATCGACGAGCGCCTCGCGCGGCTCGAAGCGGCGCTCGAGCCCGTCGCCGAGCTCACCGCGCAGGCGCCGGCCCTCGTCGCGACCGCGGGAGACATCGCGGACGAGTGGGCGAGCGACCTCGGCGACGTCGACGAGCGCGTCCGCGCGCTGGGCGACGTGCTCGAGCGGCTCACGCGACCGCAGACCCTCGCGTCGCTCCGCAAGGTCGTGGACCTCGCCGAGAGCGCCCCGGACCTCATCGCGACCCTCGGCGACGTGCTCGACGAGACCATGGCCGAGGCCGCCGAGCAGGGCCTCGAGCTCACGCACCTCGTCGACGACGCCAAGCGCCTGACCATCGGCCTGCTCAAGCTGACCACCTCGCCGGAGCTCCGCGCGCTCCTCGACAGCGGCATGCTCGACCCGAAGGCCCTGATGACCCTCGGCGCCGCCGCCCGCTCCGTCGCGAACGCGAGCGACGTCGAGCCTCCGAAGGTCGGCCTCTTCGGCGCCATGCGCGCCCTCCGGGACGGCGACGTCCAGCGCGCCGTCGGCTTCGTCCTGAAGGTCGCCGGCGGCTTCGGCCAGAGCCTCCGCCGCACCGACAAGCGGCTCGGATCCTGAACCCCTCCACCGACAACCCCCAAGAGAACCCCATGAGTGATACGCACCACGAAGTTCTGATCGTCGGCGGAGGCACCGCCGGCATCACCGCCGCCGCCCAGCTCCTGCAGGCCGAGGCGCCCCCCTCCATCGCCATCGTCGATCCGGCGATGCAGCACTACTACCAGCCGCTCTGGACGCTGGTCGGCGGGGGCGTCTTCCCCCGCGAGGCCTCCATGCGGGCCATGGCCGACGTCATCCCGAACGGCGTCGAGTGGATCCGCGATCGCGTCGCCGCCTTCGACCCCGAGGGCAACGCCGTCGAGCTCGCGAGCGGCACGAAGCTCACCTACGACCAGCTGATCGTCGCGCCGGGCATCCAGCTCGACTGGAAGAAGATCGACGGTCTCCCGGAGGCGCTCGGCAAGGACGGCGTCTGCTCCAACTACGGCTACGACACCGTCCCCTACACCTGGGAGTGCATCCGCGGCTTCGACGGGAGCCATGGCGGCAACGCGCTCTTCACCTTCCCGAACACGCCCATCAAGTGCGCGGGCGCGCCGCAGAAGATCATGTGGCTCGCCGAGGAGGCGTTCCGGAAGCAGGGTGTGCGCGCCAAGGCGAACGTCCACTACGTCTGCGCGGGCGCGGCCATCTTCGGGATCCCGAAGTACCGCGCGGCCCTCGAGAAGCTCGTCGACGAGCGCGACGTCCACACGCACTTCAAGCACAACCTCGTCGCCATCCGGCCCCAGAGCCGCGAGGCCGTCTTCGAGAACCTCGAGGGCGGAGACGAGCTCGTCCTGAAGTACGAGATGATCCACGTGACGCCGCCGCAGAGCGCGCCGGACTTCGTGAAGCAGAGCCCGCTCTCGAACGACGCCGGCTGGGTCGACGTGGACAAGTACTCGCTCCAACACGTCCGCTACCCGAACGTCTTCTCGCTCGGCGACGCCTCGAGCCTGCCCTGCTCGAAGACCGGCGCGGCCGTCCGCAAGCAGGCCCCCGTGCTCGTCGAGAACCTCCTCGCGCTCCGCGGGGGCAAGCCGCTCGCCGCGCGCTACGACGGCTACGCGAGCTGCCCGCTCGTGACCGGCTACGGCAAGGTCATCCTCGCCGAGTTCGGCTACGACGGCGCCATCATGGAGACCTTCCCCTTCGATCAGGCCCGGGAGCGCTACTCCATGTACGCCCTCAAGGCGCACGCCCTGCCGAACCTCTACTGGAACGGCATGCTCCGCGGCCGCATGTGATCGGGCTCCGCTCCGGGCCGGCTCGCCGAGGGCCGGTCCGGCGCCGAGGCCCCCTCGGGCGCGCCTCCGCCTCGAGCGGGCCCGCGCGGCCACCGCGCCGCCAGGCCACCTCGGCACGACCCCCGGCCCCGACGCGGCCATCACCCCACCCGCCGCCCGGCGGCCGGGGGTCACCTTTTACTGCGCGCGCCGCGCTGCCGCGGGCGCGCTCGGGCGGCGTATGCCACCGTGATCGGGTCCTCGGATCCGGGTGGGCGCTCGCGAGACGAAAGGACGACCCATGCTCACGGCCATCGGCGACGTCATGCGCCGCCTCTATGAGATCGGCTGGATCACCACCCGCGACGGCAACGCGAGCCTCCGCAAGCGCGGGAGCAAGTTCCTCTACATCACGCCGAGCGGATGGCGGAAGACCATCCTCCACCCGGAGCACATGGTGAAGCTGCGCTTCGGGGGCGATGGGGAGCTCGAGATCCCCGACGGCTCGAAGCCCTCCGGGGAGCTGCACATGCACTGGCTCCTCCAGCGGAAGGCGAAGGGGACGCGGGCGGTCGTGCACGCGCACCCGACGCACATCGTGGCGGCGCTCTACCGCGGCTACGACATGCAGAAGGTGGCGAGTCAGTTCCCGGAGATCTTCCGCTACACGCGGGTCGGGCCGAGCGTCGCGCCCATCCCGGCGGTGACGAAGGAGCTCGGGGACGGAACGGCGGAGGCGCTCGGGCTGCGCGACGGGAAGCTCGACTACGACATCGTCGCCCAACACAACCACGGCGTCTGCGCCGTGTCGAAGGACCCGTGGAGCGCCTACGAGCACGTGGAGCGGCTGAACCACGTCTGCGAGATCCTGCTGACGAGCGGCGTGCCGCCGGAGGAGGTCGAGCGGCGCCACGAGCTCGGCCAGATGCGCTGATTCCGCTCGCTGGCGCGAGCTATTCTTGGCTTACCAGCGGGCCCGTGGGGCCCTCGGCGCCGCCTTCGGCGGCGTCACACGGGTCGGTTCTTCGTGGGTACACGAAGGCGGCTCCGTGGGGCCGTGCTACCGGGCAGATGCTGGAGCGCTCCCCTTCGCAGC
>PABA01000197.1 GCA_002699025.1 Sandaracinus sp.
GGGCGCGTGGGGTTCCGCGTCGGGCGCGTGGGGGGCGTTCGGGGGGACGGGGAACTCGGGCGTGTTGGGGCGCGTGGGAGACGCGTTCGGCGCGTCGGGCGCCGCGGGGCGGGCGGGGGCATCGACGGGAACCGCGGCGGGGGGCGGGGGGTGGTCCGCGGCGGGAACGACGCTAGTTTTCGGCCATGGCACGCGACGCGACCGGGGGAGCCCGGGTCGCGCGGCCTCCGCTGCGCGCCGTTCTGATCCCGCTCGGCTGCGTGCTCGTGGCGCTGGTCGCGTTCGCGCTGCGCGTGGGATCGGAGGCGAGCGGGCTCGCGTGGGCGCTGCGGCCGCTTCGCTGGCCCGCCTGGCTCGCGCTCGGAGCCGCGGCCGTCGGGGTCGCCTTGCTCGCGGTCCTCTTCGGCGCGCGACGCGGCGGGCTCCGCGTGCCCTGGGTGGCGGGCGCCGCCTGGGCGTCGCTCCCGGTCATCCTCGGCGCGGCCGATCTCGCGCTGCGGCTCGCGGCGGCGGCCGAGGTGACGCCCTCCCACGAACGCTTCGCGGCCCTCGCGAACGCCTACGCCTTCGGCGCGCGAACCGCCTGGCTCGGCGCGCTCCTCGGCGGCGCGCAGCTCGCGTCGACGGCGCTGCTCGCGCTGGCGGAGCGGAGGGTCCTCCCCGCGCTCCGCGCCCTCGACGCGCTGGGCGCCTTCGCGACGGCCGGGGCGCTGGTCGGGCTCGGGCTCGTGCTCTTCGAGCGGGGCGCGTTCGCCGGACGCCTCCCCGAGGGCATCGTGGACTTCAGCGGGGGCTGGATGGAGCCTCGGCTGAGCCTCGCCCACGCCGAGCGCGCGCAGGAGCTGGCTCTGCCGTTCGCTCTCGCGCTCGGATCGTCTGCCCTCGTGGCCGCCGCCGTCGCGCTGTGGAGAGCGAGGGCGACCGCCCTGCTCCGGCTGACGCTCCACGCTGCGTTGGCGCTGATGCTCCTCGGGACCCTCGAGCAGACGCGCCGAAGCGCCGAGAGCGCGCTGGTCGAGCCGAGTCGGGCGCCCTGGGCGGCGGAGCCGGGCTTCGAGCCGATGCGCTTCGACCCGCGGCGCTTCGAGTTCGTCGTCGTCCGGGGACCGGCCCTCGAGGCGCTGCCGGGAGAACCGGTCGTCGTCCCCGCCTCGGGCGCGCTCCCCGACGAGCGGAGCCTGCGGAGGCGCTTCGCCGAGCAGTGGCGTCGAAGCGAGCCCATCACGCTGGCGCTCGACCGGCGGGCGCCGGCCCGCGCCATTCAGCGAGTGCTGGACGCGCTCGCCGCCGAAGGCCCCCGTCGAGGGCGCAGCTCGGTGGGCTTCTTCGGCGCCTCCGATCGCCCCCCGATCCCCTCGCTCGAGGACCTGCCGCGCGCCGGCCTCCCCATCGGCACGCTCTGGTTCGGCCCCTGCGACGACCTCGACTGGCGGCACGCGCCTTCGCCAGGCTGGGATCGCCGGCTCCACGGGAGCGCCGCCCGGGCCCCGCGCGTGTTCGCCCGGGTCCCCGCCGGCACCCCCGCGGAAGAGGCCCTCGAGCTCGTCGCCGGCCTCGGCGATCGGGTCTGGTGGTGTGCGCCGAGCGTGGACGGCGAAGTGCGCCTCGCCGCGGGCCTCGACATCCGCGAAGAGGACGCGTCCGACTTCGCGCACACCCTGAACCGGCTCCTCGACGCCGCCTATGCGTGCTGGGACCACGCCCTCGAGCGGCCCCTCGGCCGGGTCGTGCGCCACCCCTTCCTCCTCCTCCGAGAAGTTCGGTACGTCGAGCTGCGCGACGCCTCGAGCGCCTTCGACGCCTGCCTCGCCCACGTCCTCTACTGGATGCCGCTGCCGGAGACGGAGTGGGGGGTCCAGCTCATCTATCCCCTCGCCTTCGGTGACGCGGACCCGCGGGGGTCGCCGGTGGATCCCCGCACGGGCGCGCCCCGCTGACGTTCGCGGGGCGGCGCGACCGGGTCGGTGGTCGGGCTCAGTCGAGGGCGCGGGCGAGGGCGCCGGTGATCGAGCCGGCCATGATGAGCATGCCGACGTCGAGGACGAGCTGGACGCGGAGCTCGTGGCGGCGCGGGGAGCTCAGCTCGACGCCGTGGGCGATCTCCAGGTCGATCGCATGCCAGAGGGTCCCGAGGCGGAGCGCCGTGCGCAGACCGAAGGCGTCCCGCTCGCCGAGGGCGAAGACGAGGGACTCGGCGACGCTCACGCCGAAAGCCGTCCCGGTGACGCCCATGGCGACGGCGAGCGTGAGGTCGTGCGTGTCCTGGTCGCCGCCCCGCCGCGCGTAGCCGAGCTCGGCGGAGATCACCGGGTGCACGTCGCCGTCGCGGAAGAGGAGGCGACCGCCGGCGGCGAGGTCGAAGGCGAAGGCGCCGGGGCCGTCCGGCTCGAGCTGGGCCGCCCCGCCGAAGCCGAGGCGGAGGATCGGAAGGCCGATCTGCAGGCCGCGCCCATCGCCACCGCCCTCGGCCTCCACGACCTCCTCGGCGACGTCGACGCGGGCGAGCCAGGCGCCGTCGTCGGCCGTCGCGCCGGGCGCCGGTTCGGGGACCCGGCCGGAGCGCGGGAACACGGAGAGCGCCGTCTCGCTGCGGGCGAGGAGGAGGCCGAGGTCCGAGCGCGGGTCCACGAAGGCGGCGTCGGGCCGGGTCGGGAGCCGGCCGAGGGGCACGAGCGTGTCGTCGGCCGTGCGCCAGAGGTGGGCCTCGTGGGAGGCGACGAGGAGGACCTCGCCGGCGTTGGCGCGGAGCATGCCGTCCACGCGCACGTCGTTGCCGAAGAGGCGCGCGGCGCTCGTCGTGAGGTGGAGCTCGGCCTCGAGGTCGACCAGGCAGAAGAGGCTCCCGGCGCGGAGCACGAGCTTCCCGCCGCCGAGGGCGAGGGCCTCGCGCGGGTGGCTGCAGACGTGCGCGTCCCGGAGCGAGGCGTCGATCGGGTGGGGCGCGAGCTCGGCGCCGGCGACGCGCGCGAGGGTCATGCGGGGCGTGGTGCCGCGGAGCACGACGAGGAAGCCGCCGGCCGGGTCGCGCGCCGCGAGGAGGGGGCGCTCGCCGGGGCGGACGGGGATCGCGCGCACCTGGTCGTCGGCGGAGAGGAGCCAGAGCTTGCGGCGGAAGCCGTTCCAGGCGAGGGCGCTTCCGTCGGGCGCGAGGACCACGCCGTCGGGCGCGGCGTCGATCCCGCGCACCTCGCGGACGCGCCAGGCGCCGGCGCGGAGCCGGCCGACGCGCCCCCGGGCGACGGCGACGAGCTCGGCGGCCTCGCCCACGCCGACGCCGTCCACGGCCCCCCCGACGCCGGGCAGCCGGCGGGTGGCGCCGCTCCGGACGCGCAAGGTCGCGTGCCGCCCGCGGGTCGTCACCAGGAGATCGGCGCCGTCGTGCCAGTAGCCGTCCAGGTGCTCGAAGCCTTCGAAGGCGCGCACCTCGGCGAGGCCGAAGGGGACCGGAGCGTCTCCGGCGGCGTGCCCGGCGGCGTCCTGGGCCGCGTCCTGGGCCGCGTCCTGGGCGGCGGCGCGCGGGGCCGTGGACATCGCGACGGCGAGGAGCAGGAGCGCGGTGGCGAGCGCGAGACGCACGGCCCTTTCTACACGGTTTCGACCCCGCGTTCGTCGTCCGTGGACGGGAGGGCCCGGGGATCGGACCCGCCGGTTCAGGCGGAGGCCCGCTCGGCGAGGCTGCCCACGATGTTCGCGGCGGCGTAGAGCACGTTCGGATCGGCGACGTGCCCGTTCATCACGATGATCCCCTCGTTCGGCGTCAGGTAGACCATGGCGCCCTGCGGGAGCTGCTGGAGCGGGAGCCCCTGGAACATCGGGGTCTGCGCCGCCTCGTCGCGGGTTCCGGAGAAGCTCGGGCCGTTGCCGCGCGGGAAGGTGGCGCGGGCGTGGGTGAAGGTGCCGCCGTGCTTCTGATGCATGGCCCGGTGGTAGGGCGAGCCCATGCACTGGACCTTCGACATCAGCGCGACCTCGAGGACCAGCTGCGTGAAGGGGCGCTGCACGACGATGCGGTGACCCTGGAAGCCGGAGCCGCCGGGCGTGAACTGCCCGCCGTAGTGCTGGGCGACCTGGCTCCAGACGACCTGGGAGTCCCCGCCGCTCCGCTTCTTGTTCAGGTGGACGACCAGCCAGACGATGCCGGCGATCAGCAGGAAGAAGACGAGGGAGAGGATCTCGATGACGACGGGCACGCCGAAAGCGTACCTGGCGCGGGCGCGAATCCTTCCTCGTCTCGGAGCCGGGTCCGATGGCTCAGGCTGCTTCGGCTGCGGGGAGGGCGCGCGCCTCCGGGCGGCGGCCGAGGGCGCGGAGCTGACGGAGGGGCGCGGCGAGGGCGGCGCGGAAGGTCGGGTAGCAGCGGTAGGGCGCGCCCAGCTCGGCGCAGGTGGCCTCGACCACCGGCTGCAGGTGGCGGTAGCGCACGTGCGAGATCTTCGAGAAGAGGTGGTGCTCGACCTGGAAGTTCAGCCCGCCGACGTACCAGCGGAGGAAGGCGTTGTGGGGGGCGAAGTCGGCGGTGGTGCGGAGCTGGTGGACGACCCACTCGTCGCCGACGCGGCCGTGCTCGTCGGGGGTCGGGAAGGCGACGCCGTCGACGACGTGCGCGAGCTGGAAGACGAGGGCGAGCGTGAAGCCGACGACGAGCATCACGGCGAGCCAGATGCCGAGCACGGCGAGGGGCGGGTGCTGGGTCATGGGGATCAGGAAGGCGAGCGTCATCCAGAGCGCCTTGAAGGCGAGGAAGACGGCGACGTCGCGCTTCGAGGGCGGAGGCAGAGCGTGGTCGCCGACGCGGCGGCCGAAGTACTCGGTGAAGTCGCTGACGACCCAGTGCACGGCGAGGAGCGAGTAGAGCGGGAGGGCGTAGAGGGCCTGGTAGCGGTGCCAGGGGCGCCAGGGCTGGTCCGGGTGCATGCGGAGGAGCGCGCCGCCCTCGAGGTCGTCGTCGTGGCGGTCGAGGTTGGTGAAGCCGTGGTGGAGGACGCCGTGCTTGTGGCGCCAGAGCGTCTGGTTGCCGCCGATGAGGTCGAGGCCGCGGGCCATCAGGCGGTTGAGCCAGGGCTTGTCGGAGAAGGCGCCGTGGCCGCCGTCGTGCATGACGTCGAAGCCGACGAGGACGATGGCCTGGGAGAGGAGGAAGGCGGCGAGGGCGACCTGCCAGGCGGTCTCGGCGATGAAGACGAGGGCGATATAGGCCGCCGCGAGGAGGGCGAGGATGAAGAGGGCCTTGGCGAGGAGGCGCGCGCCGCCGTGGCGGGGGAGGCCGCGAGCCGCGAGGGCGGCGTGGGCGCGGCGGCGGAGGGTGGCCTGGAGCGGGCCGGGGCGAGCGAAGCGGACGCGCGACGGGGTGCTCGGCGCGGGGGCGCTCGGCGCGATGTCTCTCGGCAAGCGGGCTCTCGGCACGGCTTCTCCCTGGGCTCGACGACCTCGCGGGCGACGCGCGAGCGCGGCGCGCGAAGAGGCCGCCCCCTGGATGCCAGGCCCGTGCGTCGGGGCGATGGCGGCGCGCGTCGGGGGCGTGACGGCTTCACGCCGGCTCGGGAACGCGCGCCCTCCCGGGCGAGGCGCGGATGCCCGAGGCGGCGCCGCGGGCGGACGTCGTACAAATTGCCACTCTCGCGGGAGCCCGCGATGGGGCACCCTGCTTGGAGGAGGAACCGTCCATGCGCTCGCTGCTCGCGCTCACGATCACGCTCAGCTTCGGCTTCGGCCCCTGCACCAGCGACGACCCGCCCGGAGAGCCGGACGCGGGGACGGCGCGCGACGGCGGGGGCGGCGAGGACGCCGGACCGGACGCGGGCGAGCCCGACGCGGGCGGAGAGCCGGACGCAGGGGCGGACGGCGGTGCGCCCGCGACCTGCGCGATCGTCGACGGCACGCCGCGCACGGTGCCGACCGGGGCGAGCGCGTCCGTCACGCTGACGCTGGCCTGCGAGGGCGACGCGCCGAGCTTCGCGGTGACGCTCGACGGCGAGGCCCGGGAGCCGGCGACGCCCGAGGCCAGCGAGGGCGCCTTCCGCCTGGCGCTCGAGGCGCCGGCCACGGAGGAGGCCGGCGTGCGCCTCTTCACGCTCACGCCGCCTGCGGGCGCGCCGCTCCACTGGCAGGTGCACACGCACTGCGCGAGCTGCGCCGACGGGAGCGCGCTCGACGGGCAGCTCGCGGGCTTCGAGGCCGGCGCGGCGCTCACGGAGGTGCTCGGCTGGGCCGACGCGCGCGGCGTGGCGCGGGTCGGCGTCGCGCGCACGGCGGCGGGGGAGCGCATCGCGCAGGCCCTCGACCTCGAGCTCGGCTTCGGGGCGGCCGTGCCCCTCAGCGAGCGCGGCGAGGTCGTGCTCACGGGCGGCACGGGCGACGTGCAGGCGCAGCTCGTCGACGTGGCCCCGGGCGAGGGGGGCGCGATCACCGCCACGGCCCGGGACCTGCCGGCCGGCTCCCTCGGCTTCGGCGACGTGAAGCTCCTGCCGACGACGAGCGAGCCGATCACCGAGGTCTACGACGCGCTCCCGCTCCGAGCCGGGGACGTGCAGGGCGTCGCCGCGCTCGCCGGCCTGCCGGGGGGCGGCCTGCTCCTCGACGTCTCGAGCGTGGGCGTCGAGTCGCGCCGCTACGCGTCGCTCGGCGCCTGGAACGCGGACACGCCCTGGGCGCGCTTCGCCCTCGTCCGGCTCCGCGGCATCGGCGTCGCCCAGCCGACGGTCGGTGACCTCGGCGCCCTCGTGCTCGTCGGCGACCCGGCGAGCGGGCGCTACCAGCTGCAGATCCTCACCTTGCCGATCGTGGGCGAGCCGACGCTGCTCGCGCGCCTCGAGATCACGGACGCGCCGACGCCGGACGAGGGCTGGCTCGTGCCGGAGCCGAGCGCGCAGCTCGCCCTCGGGGATCCGGACGGGGACGGCGACGTCGACCTGCTCGTGCTCCTCGGCTTCGGCCGGGAGGCGCGGCTCGTCGTCTTCGAGCTGACGGGTGACGACTGGGCGCCGCGCGCGCACCCGCTCCCGGCGCTCCCGCTGCGGGCGGCCTTCGAGCGCTGCGGCGACGGAAGCTGCCGGCGCGAGGCGGCGCGCCGCTCGGGCGGCTTCGACGAGGACGCCGACCTGATCGCCACCCCGGACCTCGCGGCGCTCCGCGTGCCCGTCGGCGGGAGCGTGGAGGGCGTGGGCGAGATCGGGCTCGCGGCGGAGCTCCGAGTGCCCGCGCGGGGTGGGGACGCGGAGTGGAACGCGGTCGACGCGACGGCGCAGGAGGGCTCCGACGGCCGCTACCCGATGGGTCCCGACGACGCGGACGGCGACGGGGTGCCGGACGGCCGGCGGACCTGGGTCGAACAGGAGGCGCGCTCGGCGGCGCCGCGGGTCCTCGCCGAGGCGCCCATGGGCACGGTGGGCGCGACGGTCGCCGCGCTCGGAGCCCCCGAGGGCGGGCGCCTGGACGTGCTCGCGAACGGCCGGCTCCAGTGGTCGATCGCTCGAGCGGACGACGCACCCGGCGCGGCGCCGGCGCTCCCGCTCGAGGCGGGCGAGCTCCTGCGTGGCCTCCCCACACCGCTCGGTCGGGCCACCTTCCTCGTCGAGACCCGGCAGATCGAGGACGGCGCGGTGTTCCGGCAGGTCGTGCGGCGCAGCGGCGACCGGGTCGAGCGGGGCCGGCGCGACCCCTCCGTGTGGTTCTATCCGGGGAGCACGCGGCTCCGCGCGATCGGGCCCTGCGGCGACGGCTGCCCCGACGGCCAGGAGGTGAGCTGGGTCGACGAGGAGGGCGTGCTGCAGCTCGGGCGCATCGACCCGGGCTCCGTCGCCGTGGCCCTCGCCGGGGAGGGGCCGCTCGCGCTCGTGGAGGGCTCGACCGTCGCCCTCGGCGCGGCGCCGACCGGGGCCGACCTCGGTCTGGACGTGCTCCCGGGCACGCTCGCGGAGACGACGCGGCCGCAGCGCGTGAGCACCTGGGCGCTCCCCTTCGCGACCGACCCGGAGGACCCGCCCGCGCCGCCCGGTCGGCCGGTGCGCGAGGAGCTCGTGGCGGTGCACGCCTGGGACACGGGCACGGCCTGCCCGCTCGCGCTGCTGCTCTACCCGGACGGCGACGCGACCGCCGAGCCGGAGGTGCTCTCGACGAGCGACGCGGAGGACTGCGGCGGGCTCGAGCTCCCGGTGGCGACCTCGAACGGCGGGGGGGCGCTGGGCGTGTTCGTCTTCGCGCCGAGCTCGGTCGGCGCGGCGGCGATGCTGGTGACGGGGCCCTGGGCGGGCGACGCGAGGACCGAGGTGAGCCTCTCGATCTGGGGCCGGCAGCCGACCCAGTCCGACCCCGAGCCGCGGGTGCGGCGGCGGCCGGATCTGCTCCAGGCCGAGTGGGACGAGCTGATCGACGAGAGCGTCGAGATGCTGCGTGAGAACCCGCTGCAGGGCATGGCCGTCGGCGACGTGGATGGGGACGGGCTGGACGACGTCTGGCAGGACCGCGCCTGGCTCGAGAGTGGGCGCCCGACGCTGCGCCTCGGGGGCGGGCCGGCGGGCGGCCTCCGCGAGGAGCGCGCGGCGCCGCCGGTGCGTCGCTTCAAGGGGCGCGGACCGATCCAGCTGACCGGGCGCACGAACTGACGAAGCGCGGGGTGAGCCGCCGGGCGGGGCGAGTCGTCGGGCGGGGCAAGCCGCCGGGTGGGCTGAACGCGACGGGGCGCGCTCGTCGGGCGCGCCGACCTGCGGGCGGGGGGGTGTCGAGCGGTGTCGAGCTCTCGAGAGATCGACCTGGAATCGTGCGGAGCGGTCCGTCGTCGTGCAGCCCGCGATGACGGGAGCCAGCGGGCAGGTGGCGCGGAAAGCCGCGGCCGACGGACGTGGGACGCGCGCTCGCTCGTGGAGCCCGAAGAGCGGGCGAGGGAGGCGCACGCCGACCTGCTGCGCGCGCCGAGGCGCGGCGCGGAGACCACGCGACGCCCCACCCGGCGGAGGTTGGACGCGCCGCCCGAAGAGCGGGCGCGGGAGGCGCACGCCGACCTCGTCCCGCACCCGACACGGGATCTGGCGAGGCACGGGCCCCGTCCCCTCACCCCGTGCCGAACGTGCAGGGCCCCGAGCCCGGTCGCATCGCACGACGACCCCTCGGACCAGCGGGCACGGACGGGCACGGTCACGGACGGGCACGGGCACGGGAGGGCGCGAGGGTTGTCGAGCGCTGCCCGAGGCGCGTACAGAGACGACGATGAGCGACGCGCCCCCCGACCTCCCGCTGGGTCGCCCCTTCCGCGGGCTCCGCGTGCACGGCGTGCTCGGCCGCGGCGGCATGGGCACCGCCTACCTCGCCAGCCACGAGGTCCTCCGGCGCCCGCTCGTGCTCAAGCTCTTCCGCCCCCAGGGCCCCGAGCTCTTCCGAGAGGCCCACCTCGCCGCGCGCGTCGCCTCGCCGCACGTCGTCGGCGTGCTCGACGCCGGCATCGAGGCCGGCGCGCCCTTCGTGGTGCAGCACTACGTGGACGGCCTCGACCTCCAGGCCCTCCTCGAGGCGACCCGCCCGCTCGGGCCGCTCCCCACGGCCGCCGTCGTGCGCCTCGTGGCCGACGTCGCCCGCGGGCTCGCCGCCATCCACCGCGCCGGCGTCGTCCACGGCGACATCAAGCCCGCCAACCTCTTCCTCGGCGGCGACGGGCGCGCGCTCCTCGGCGACTTCGGCATCGCCCGGGACCCGCACGCCCGGCCCCGCGCCGACGACCCGGACCCGGCCGCCGTCGCCGGGACGCCGATCTTCTTCGCGCCCGAGCGCTGGACCGGCGCCCCCTCCACGCCCGCCTCCGACCTCTACGCGCTCGGCGTCACCGCCCACTGGCTCGCCACGGGCGCGCCGCCCTTCGTCGGCGAGACGGCGCAGCAGCTCTTCTACGCGCACGCCACCGAGCCCTACGTGCCGCCGCCGACCGACGACCCGGCGCGCGCGTATCTCTTCACCGTCGTCGCGCGCCTGCTCGCGAAGGCGCCCGAGGATCGCCCCCCGCACGCGGAGGCGCTCGTCCGCGCGCTCGAGCGCATCGCCGAGCCCCTTCCCCGCTTCGCGCCGGTGGCGGAGGGCGCGGCGAAGGTCGGCGAGGTGGAGGTCGTGCTCCGCCACGGTGACCTCTCGACGGCGCAGACCGACGTGCTCGTCAATGCCGCGTACCCGGCGCTCACCATGGACCTCGGCGTGGCGGCGTCGCTCCGCCGCGTGGGAGGCGAGGGCGTCGAGGAGGAGGCGCGCGCGCAGGCGCCCCAGCCCATGGGCGCCGTGGTCTGGACCGGTGCCGGCGCGCTCGCGGCGCGGCACGTGGCGCACGCGGTCGCGGCGATCGACGGCGCGATCTGCATCCAGCGGGCAGCGCTCCGGGCGCTCCTGGGAGCGCGGGCGCGGGGCGCGTCGAGCGTGGCCTTCCCGGCGCTCGGCACGGGCGTCGGGCAGGTGCCGCACGCGCTCGGAGCGAAGCTGCTCCTCGAGACCGTGCGTACGCACGCGGCACTCGGCGCCGGGAAGCTCCGCCGCGTGGAGGTCTGGCTCTACGCGGCCGACGCTCACGCCGTCTGGGCCGACGTGCTGCGCGCGATGTGAGCGCGCAACTCGCGGGGAGTCGGGGCGGCCCCTCGCGTCCCTCGGGAGCTCGGAACGGCCGGACCCCGAGGGCTCCCGGCCGCGAGCCACCCCGAGCACGA
>PABA01000198.1 GCA_002699025.1 Sandaracinus sp.
GCCCGTGGGGCCCTCGGCGCCACCTGCGGTGGCGTCACACGGGTCGGTTCTTCGTGGGTACACGAACGCGGCTCCGTGGGGCCGGGCTACCGGGCAGATGTCGGGGCGCTCCCCTTCGCAGATAGGTGACTTCGCCGCTGTCGCGGCCGCGGCGCTCCCCTTTGCAGACGGGTGGCTTCGCCGCGTTCGCGGCCGCGGCGCTCCCCTTCGCAGCTGGCTGCCTTCGCCGCTGTCGCGGCCGCGGCGCTCCCCTTTGCAGACGGGTGGCTTCGCCGCGTTCGCGGCCGGGGCGCTCCCCTTTGCAGGTGGGTGGCTTCGCCGCTGTTGCGGCTGGTGCTGGGTTTCGGCTCTCCGCGCCCGCCGGCGGTCCGCAGGGCGGGGTCGGTTCGGGCGGGGGTCGGCTGTGTCGAAGGCGTGGCTTGCCGTGGGGGCGGGGGGGGGGCACCGTCCTGCCCATGCGTGGATGGTTGGGACGGAGCGCGCTGCTCGCGCTGACGCTGGCGCTGGCGTGCGGGGACGATGACGGCGCCGGGCGGGACGCGGGCGTGGACGGTGGCGTCGACGGCGGGCGGGACGCGGGCGGGGACGCCGGCATGGACGCGAGCGTCGATGGGGGCGAGTGCTCGAGCCGCCCGGACGCGGCGCCGCCGGACCTCCCGGACACCGGGCCCCTCGCCCCGGCGCCCGAGCTCGACTGCGGCACGCCGAGCTTCCCCGAGGGCACGGGCCTGAGGCGCTGGCCCTACCTCCAGAGCGTCACGCCGACCTCGGCGCGCGTCGCCTGGACGAGCACCACGGGCGGCCGCGGCGTCGTCCGCGTCGCGCCCTCCCCGGACGGCCCCTGGACCGAGGTCGAGGCCTCCGCCGAGAGCTTCCCAACCGCGCGCACCGACGACTCCGAGGACTACGTCGCCTTCGACGCCACGCTCGCCGAGCTCGAGCCCTCCTCCGCCTACTGCTACGAGGTCGTCGAGGACGGCACCGTCCTCGCCTCGAACCTCACGCTCCGCACCGGCTGGGTCGGCGCCGGCGCCGAGGAGGGGCGCCGCCCCCTGCGCATCCTCGCCTTCGGCGACAGCGGCAGCGGCAACGACGACCAGCGCGCCCTCCGCGACGTCTTCATCGAGGAGGAGTTCGACCTCTTCCTGCAGCTCGGCGACATCGCCTACGGGGACGGCACCTTCGTCGAGCTCGAGCAGAACAACTTCGCCATCTACCGTGACTTCCTGCACCGCGTCCCGAGCTGGCCGACCATCGGCAACCACGACGACAAGACCGACCGCGCCCAGCCCTACCGCGACGTCTACTACCTGCCCGAGATGGCGCTCCGCGAGGAGGACCAGGAGCGCTACTACAGCTTCGACCAGGGCAACGTGCACTTCGTCTCGATCGACACGAACGACGCCACGCTGATCCCCATCGCCATCGACATCCGGGACACGGTCACGGACGACATGCTCGACTGGCTCGCGGACGACCTCGCGGCCTCGGACGCGGAGTGGAAGATCGTCTTCTTCCACCACCCGCCCTACACGAGCTCGAGCCGCGACCCGAACGGCGTCGTGCGCCAGCAGGTCGTGCCCCTCCTCGAAGCCGGCGGCGTCGACCTGGTCCTCGCCGGCCACGACCACCACTACGAGCGCACGCTCCCCATGCAGGGCGGCTGCGTGGCCCAGCCCGACGACACGGGCATCACCTACATCATCGCGGGCGCGGGCGGGGCCGGGCTCCGCGGCGACGTGACGCCCCAGTTCTGGCACGCGGCGAGCGACGACACGGTGCACTCCTACGTGCGGCTGACCATCCACGGCTGCGTCGCCCGCGGCGAGGCGGTCTCCGCCGAGGGCGAGGTGCTCGACAGCTTCGAGCTGGGGGGCTGCTGATGGAGCCGAGAAACGAGCCGCTCCTCTCGATCCGGCGCGGCGCGCCGGCGAAGCTGGTGATCGCGACGCACAACCCGGAGAAGGCGCGGCAGTACGCGCTGCTCCTCGCGGGCTCGGGCATCGAGCTGCTCGAGGCGCCGGCCCTCGAGCTGCCGGCGCCGGAGGAGACGGGCGAGACCTACGCGGCGAACGCGGCGCTGAAGGCGCGGGCGGCGGCGATGGCGACGGCGCTCCCGGCGCTCGGGGACGACGCGGGCGTGGAGGTGGCGGCCCTCGGCGGGGCGCCGGGGGTGCACACGGCGGAGTTCGCCACGGTGGGCGGGCGCCGCGACTGGGAGGCGGCGCGCGCGAAGCTGCACCGGGCGCTCGGCGAGCGCCCGCGGGAGGCGGCCTTCGTCTGCGCCCTGGTCCTCGCCTGGCCCGACGCGCGCGAGCTCCTCGCCGAGGCGCGCTGCGAGGGCACGATCGTCTGGCCGCCGCGCCCCCCGGACGGAGGCTACGGGCTCGAGCCGATCTTCCAGCCGGCCGGCAGCCCCCTCACCTTCTCGGAGATGGACCCCGCCGCGAAGGCCCGCGGCAACCACCGCGCCCACGCCCTCGCGCGCCTCGACACGAAGCTCGCGGCCCGGGGCTGAGCGCCTCCCGTTCGCCGCGCGCCGCGTCCGGCCTCGAGCCCTCCTCGGAGCGCTCGGGCATGCGGCCCGGCAGGCTCGACTCGCAGCCGTCCGACCTCGCCGCCGCCCGACCGCCGCCCGACCTCGAGCCCTGCCGCCGCCCGACCTCGAGCCCTGCCGCGTTCGTCGGACGCGCCGGCGGCCTCAGCCGCGCGGACGGATGAGGAGCTGCACGCTCCGCCCGGTCACGTCGATGCCGTCGCCGGGCTGGTAGAGCGTCCCCACCGTCGTCGGCTCGGCCGTGTCCACGAGCGTGGTCCAGCTCCCCTCGAGCTCCTCCGGCAAGGTGAAGCGCATCACCTCGTGGTGCGCGCTCAGCAGCAGATAGAAGCTGTCGTCGACGATCGCCCGCCCGCGCTGGTCCCGGCTCCGGATCCCCTCGCCGTGCAGGAACACGCCGAGCGAGCGCGCGTAGTGCACGCGCCAGTCCTTCTCGTCCATCGGCTCGCCGTCCGGCCGGAACCAGCCGATGTCCTGCAGCGTCGCCCCGCGGATCGACTTCCCCTGGAACCAGTTGCGCCGCTGGAAGACCGGGTGCTCCTTCCGGATGGTCAGGAGCTTCTGCACGAACGCGAGCAGCTGCTCGTCCGCCCCCGCCCAGTCGACCCAGCTCAGCTCGTTGTCCTGGCAGTAGGCGTTGTTGTTGCCCTTCTGCGTGCGCCCGACCTCGTCGCCCATGGAGATCATCGGCACGCCCTGCGAGAGGATCAGCGTCGCGAAGAAGTTCCGCACCTGCCGCGCGCGGAGCTTCCGGATCGCCGGGTCGTCGGTCTCCCCCTCGACGCCGCAGTTCCAGGAGCGGTTGTCGTTCGTCCCGTCCCGGTTGTCCTCCTTGTTCGCCGCGTTGTGCTTGCGCTCGTAGCGGACCAGGTCGTGCAGCGGGAAGCCGTCGTGGCAGGTGACGAAGTTGATGCTCGCGTGCGGCCGCCGCTCGCCTCCGTAGAGGTCCGAGCTCCCCGTGAGCCGGTGCGCCAGCTCGCCGAGCGTCTGCTCCCGCCCGCGCCAGAAGTCGCGCACCGTGTCGCGGTACTTCCCGTTCCACTCGCTCCACTGCGGCGGGAAGTTGCCGACCTGGTAGCCACCCTCGCCGAGGTCCCAGGGCTCGGCGATCAGCTTCACCCGGTTCAGGATCGGGTCCTGCTGGATGATCTGGAAGAAGGTCGCCAGCCGGTTCACCTCGTGCAGCTCGCGCGCGAGCACGGGCGCGAGGTCGAAGCGGAACCCGTCGACGTGCATCTCCGTCACCCAGTAGCGGAGCGAGTCCATGATCAGCTGGATCACGTGCGGGTTCCGCATGTTCAGGCTGTTGCCCGTGCCCGTGTAGTCGACGTACTTGCGCGGATCCGAGGGATCGAGGCGGTAGTAGGCGGCGTTGTCGATGCCCCGGAAGACGATCGGCGGCTCGTCCGGACCGGCCTCGCCCGTGTGGTTGTAGACGACGTCGAGGATCACCTCGATGCCCGCGCTGTGGAGCGCGCGCACCATCTCCTTGAACTCCGTGACCTGGCGCCCGTCGCTCCCCCAGGCCGCATACTCGTGGTGCGGCGCGAAGTAGCCGATGGAGGCGTAGCCCCAGTAGTTGCGCAGCCCCTTCCGGCGCAGGAAGCGCTCGTGCACGAACTCGTGCACCGGGAGGAGCTCGACGGCGGTCACGCCGAGGTCCTGGAGGTGACGCAGCACGGCCGGGTGGCCGAGCCCCGCGTAGGTGCCGCGCAGGTCGTCGGGCACCTCCGGGTGGCGCTGCGTGAAGCCCTTCACGTGGAGCTCGTAGATGACCGTCTCGTGCCAGGGCACGTCGGGGAGCCGGTCGCGGGTCCAGTCGAAGAAGGGGTTGGTGACGAGACAGCGGCGCGCGGCGTCGATGGCCTTCGCGTAGGGATCGATGAGCAGGCGCTCGGGGTCGCAGAGGTGGCCGCGGGCCGGGTCGTGGGGGCCATGGACGCGGAAGGCGTAGCGCTGCCCCGGGCCCACGGAGGGGAGGTAGCCGTGCCAGACGGCGTGGGTCTTCTCCGGGAGGTCGACGCGCTCCTCGCGGCCCGAGGCGTCGAGCAGGCAGAGCTCCACGCGCTCGGCGATCTCCGAGTAGAGCGCGAAGTTCGTGCCGGCGCCGTCGAACGTGGCGCCGAGCGGGGTGGGTACACCGGGCCAGACTTCCATCGGCCTGGCCCGTGCTACCCGATGCGGGGGGCGTTGGGAAGCGGAAGTCCATCGCGGCCCGCTCGCGGAGCGGCGGAGACGGGGTCGGGGGGCCCTCTCGGGCGGCGGTCCGTGCGCGACTCCGGCGAGAGTGACGGATCGCGGACGCTGGCGTCCCGGACGCCGCTGCGATAGTCCCTCCACGCGCGGCACGGGCCGCGCGACGGGGAGAGAGCATGGCTAGGCCGCTGCTGACCGACGACGACATCTACCTCTTCAACGAGGGCTCCCACTTCCAGCTCTACGACCACCTCGGGGCCCACCCGCGCGACGGCGGCTACCACTTCGCCGTCTGGGCCCCGAGCGCGAAGACCGTCTCCCTGGTCGGCGACTTCAACGGCTGGAACCCGGAGGCCACCCCGCTCGAGCCGCGCGGCAGCTCGGGCATCTGGGCCTGCTTCGTGCCGGACCTCGGCCGGGGCGAGATCTACAAGTACCGGATCGTCTCGCAGAGCGGCGAGGTCCTCGAGAAGGCCGACCCCTACGGCGTCCACCACGAGACGCCCCCGAAGACCGGCTCGATCACCTGGGACCTCGACTACGGCTGGGGCGACGACGAGTGGATGGCCTCCCGGGGCGAGCGCCACAACCACCGGGACCGGCCCATCAGCATCTACGAGGTGCACCTCGGCTCCTGGCGCCGGGTCCCCGAGGACGGCGGCCGCTCGCTCTCCTACCGCGAGCTCGCCGAGCCCCTCGCCAAGCACTGCGTCGACCACGGCTTCACGCACGTCGAGCTGCTCCCGATCATGGAGCACCCCTTCGAGGGCAGCTGGGGCTACCAGGTCACGGGCTTCTTCGCGCCGACCAGCCGCCTCGGCACGCCGCAGGAGTTCATGCACCTCGTCGACGTGCTCCACCAGCACGGCGTCGGCGTCATCCTCGACTACGTCCCGGCCCACTTCCCGACGGACGCGCACGGCCTCGGCCGCTTCGACGGCACGCATCTCTACGAGCACGCGGACCCGCGCAAGGGCTTCCACCCGGACTGGACCACCTACATCTTCAACTACGGCCGCCACGAGGTGCGGAGCTTCCTCATCTCCTCGGCGAGCTTCTGGCTCGACCGCTACCACGTGGACGGCCTGCGCGTGGACGGCGTGGCCTCCATGCTCTACCTCGACTACTCGCGGGAGCACGGCGAGTGGATCCCGAACGAGCACGGCGGGCGGGAGAACCTCGAGGCCGTGCACTTCCTCCGGCGCCTCAACGAGCACGTCTACGGGCGCTTCCCGGACGTGCAGACCTACGCGGAGGAGTCGACGGCCTGGCCCGGCGTCTCGAAGCCGACCTCCGTCGGCGGGCTCGGCTTCGGCTTCAAGTGGGACATGGGCTGGATGCACGACACGCTCGGCTACATGGAGCGCGACTCGATCCACCGGCGCCACCACCACGACGAGATGACCTTCCGCGCGGTCTACGCCTGGACCGAGAGCTACGTGCTGCCGCTGAGCCACGACGAGGTGGTGCACGGCAAGGGCTCGCTGCTCGGGAAGATGCCGGGCGACGACTGGCAGCGCTTCGCGAACCTGCGCCTGCTCTACGCCTACCAGTGGGCGACGCCCGGCAAGAAGCTGCTCTTCATGGGGGGCGAGCTCGCGCAGTGGGGCGAGTGGAGCCACGAGGGGAGCTGCGACTGGCACCTCCAGGGGGAGGGGCTGCACGGCGGGGTGGCGCGGCTGGTCGGGACGCTGAACCACCTCTACCGGACCGAGAAGGCGCTCCACGAGCGGGACCTCGATCCGGAGGGGTTCGAGTGGGCGGTGATCGACGACCACGAGAACAGCGTGCTCGCGTTCCTGCGGAAGGCGGCGGACGGATCGCCGCTCCTCGCGGTCTTCAACTTCACGCCCGTGCCGCGGAGCGACTACCGCGTCGGCGTGCCCGTGGGCGGGCGCTGGGCGGAGCTCTTGAACACGGACGCGGAGACCTACGGCGGGAGCGGCATGGGCAACCTCGGCGGCGTCGAGGCGAGCGCGCCCGGGAGCCACGGCCACGAGCAGGCCCTCGCGCTGACGCTCCCGCCGCTCGCGGCGGTCTTCCTGCGCCCGGAGCCCGCCTGAGCGGCGGGCTTCCATTCTCGCTTACCAGCGGGCCCGTGGGGCCCTCGGCGCTCGCTTCGCTCGCGTCACACAGGTCGGTTCTTCGACGCCACACGAACGCGGCTCCGTGGGGCCGGGCCACCGGGCGGAGATGGAGGCGCTCCCTTCGCAGACGCGTGCTCCGCCACTGTCGCGGCCGGGGCCCTCCCGTTGCAGCGAGGTGGCTTCGCCGCTGTCGCGACGCGTGTCGCTGACAGCGTGCGTTCGTCGGCGGCGCTACGCGGGGAGCTCGTCGACGCGGGCGTAGAGGGCGTCGAGCGGGAGCGTCGCTCCCCCGGCGTCGACGGCGCCGTCAGGGCCGCGATCGACGAGCTTCCAGCCGTCCTCCTGCCGTGAGACGAGCGTGACGGCGCGGCGATCGGCGTGCACGAAGAGCACCTGCTGGACGGAGGGCAGCTGCCGGTAGTGCCCGAGCTTCGCGCCGAGATCGTGGTCCTGCGTGGACTCCGAGAGCACCTCCACCACGAGCGTGGGGTTGCGCAGGGAGGCTGGACGCGCGCTGGTGTCGAAGTCCGGAGCGTCGCAGACCACGACGACGTCCGGGTAGAGGTAGCTCTCGGTCGCCGCCACGAGGACGCGCTGGTCCTGGGAGAACACGAAGCAGCCTTCGAGCGCGTCGCTCAGCAAGCGCACGAGGTTGGTCACGACTTGGTTGTGGCGCGGAGAGGCGCCAGCCATGGCGACGACCACGCCGTTCAGGAGCTCGAGGCGCTCGCCCGAGCGGGCGTCGAGGTCGAGGTAGTCCCCGACGCTCGTCCTCTGCAGCGGCAACGACATCGACCTCATGGTCGCGCGTTCGACCGGGTCTGTCGAACGGCTCAGCGGTGAGGGTGGGGGCCGCCGGGCCAGACGTCGACGGGGAGGCCGCTGGGGACGCGGGCGGGGACGCCGTGGCCGGGGCCCTTCACGACCTCGATCTCGGCCGTGAGCGTGCCGAGGAAGGCGAGGAGCTGGGCGACCTCGGCGTCGGTCAGCGGGCGGAGCGGGCGCGGGTCGTCGAGGGTGGCGAGGAGCGCGTCGAGGGTGGCCGGGTCGGCGTGGAGCGTGTCGCGGAGGGAGGCCGGGAGGTGGGCGCCGTCGTAGGCGCGGAGGGCGGACTCCGGGTCGAGGTGGTGGCGGACGGCGGCCTCGAGGGTCGCGTAGGCGCCGTCGTGCATGTAGGGCGGCGTGAGGGCGACGTTGCGGAGCGAGGGCGTGCGGAAGCGGAAGCGATCGGCCGGCTCGCCGGTGACGAGGAAGCGCCCCTCGTCGAGGCCGGTCTCCGGATCCTTGCCGGGCCCGAGCTGGGGGACGGCGAGGTTGTGGAAGCGCTGGTCGCTGAGGAGCGGGCCCGAGTGGCAGCGGGCGCAGCCGGCGTCGCCGAAGAAGAGCGCGCGCCCGGCATGCTCGTCGGGGGTCAGCAGGCCCGGGTCGCCCTCGGCCTCGAAGGCGTCGAAGCGGCTGTCGCGGACCTCCCAGAGCTCGCGCTGGAAGTGAGCGAGGGCGCGGGCGACGAGGGCCGGGCCGAGGGGCTCGTCGGGGAAGGCGCGGTGCAAGAGCTCGACGTACTCGGGGATGGCGAGGAGGCGATCGAGGACGGCGGCCCAGACGGCGGCGGGGTCGTCGTCGGGGAGCGCGGCGAGCTCGTTCGGGCGACCGTCCACGGCGACGTCGCCCGGCTGGCCGCGCATCTCGCCGCGGTCGAGGATCGGGAGGAGCGCCTGGGCCTCGAGGGGCGTGTTCAGGCCCGGCGGGAGCGCGACGGGGGCGACGAGGGTGCCGTCGCGGAGGCGCTCGACGCGGCCGTCCCAGAAGAGCGCGGCGCTGGCCGGGTCGTCCCGGTTGAAGAGGTCGGTGGTGTTGCGCGGCTGGATGGCGCCCTCGGCGCGGCGCCGGCTCGGACCGACACCGGCGGCGCCCTGGCCGACGGCGAGCGGGAGGGGCTCGGTGGTGGTCAGGAAGGGCACGTGGCAGCTCGCGCAGCTCGTGTCGCGGTTGCCGCTGAGCTCGCGCTCGAAGAAGAGCGCCTGGCCGAGGCGGAGGCGCGCGGCCTCGAAGTCCTCCGGCAGGTCGCCGGTGGGGGGCTCGCCGACGCCCGCGTCGCTCACGAAGCCGTCGCCGACGGTGCCGAAGCCCTGATCGCCGCAACCGAGCGCGAGGAGCGCCGCCATCCCGAAGAGCACGAGTCGCATCGGAGGAGAGGGCCGCGAGGGCGCGCGAACGGCTCAGGGAATCGACGGGCGCGCGAGCGAGAGGGAGAGCGCGGCGCCGAGGAAGACGCCGTGGGCGCCGCCCACCTCGACCGTGCGCAGGCTCCCGTCGGGCTCCGCGCGCACCGCCGTCCCGACGACCCCGCGGAGCCAGCCGGCGCGCGCCGTGACCCCGATCGCCAGCGGGCCGACGAGGCGCCCGTAGTGGACGGAGGCGCCGAAGCCGACCGCCGGGCGGCGCCAGACCGCGCCGATCGCGCCGTCGCCCGCGCGGCCGCGGAGGCGCACCAGCCCGAGCTCTCCGAAGAGGTCGAGGGCCGCCTCGCGAGGGCCCCGCCGCCGCGTCCAGGGGCGCACGCCGAGCCGGCCCGTCGTCAGGAGGGTCCCCGAGCGCCCCTGCGCCTCGCGGACGAGGAGCCCGTGGGCCGTCGCCTGGAGAAAGAGCCAGCGCCAGCCGAGCTCGAGGGTGGCGCCGGGCAGCGCCGGGTGGCTGCGCTGGGGGAAGACGCGCACGCCCACGTCGAGGGCGGCCCGCCAGGGAGAGGAGCGCGCGGGGGCCACGTCGGGGGAGCGCGCGTCCTCGCCCGCGTCGGCGGGCTGCTCGACCGGGAGCGCGCCCGCCGGGGGCGACGCGAGGGCCTCGGGCGCGTCGGCAGCAGCCGGGGGCGCGGCTCCAGCCTCGGGCGCGTCGGCAGCAGCCGGGGGCGCGGCTCCGGCCTCCGGAGCGTCGGCAGCAGCCGGCTCCTCCGCGGCCTCGGGGGCCGCTCCGGCCTCGACGGCCCCTCCACCGAGCCGCGCGGCCTCGGGGGCGAGCGCGGAGGTCGCGGGACCGAGCGAGGCGAGGTCCGCCAGGAGCAGCGCCAGCGTGCGCGGCCGCGCCGCGTCGGGGACGTCCGCGAGGGAGACGCGGCGCTCCCGGAGGCCCCCGTCCGGCCAGCCCACCTCGATCGTCGCCGCGTGCGCCTCGCAGCCCCGCACCGCGAAGGCGAGCGCGCCGGTCGCCTCGGCCCGGAGCGCCCGCTCGAGCGCCGGGACCTCGAGCCAGGGCACCTCGCAGACGACGAGGCGCCGCTGCGCCGCCGCGCCGCTCGGGACGAGGGCGCCGAGCGCGAGCGCCCCGACCACGAGCGCGACCCCGAGCCCCCGGCGCCCCCGCGTCGCCCGCGCGACGTGGGGTGACGCGATGTGGGCCGACGCGACACGGGCCGACGCGACACGGGCCGACGGCCGCCGAGGCGAGCAGGCGAGGGATCTCATGGGCCTCCCCAGCGCGCGACCGAGTCCCGCCGCGGGCTCGCGGGCCAGCGGGCGAGGAACGCCTCCGCCGCGGCCCTCGCCTCGTCCGTCTGGCCGGCCTCGCCGAGCGCCCGCACCCGGAGCGCCGCCGCCGGCTCCGCGAGCGCCGCCGGGAGCCCGAGCGCCTCGCCCGTCTCGAGGGCCCGGGCCGCCTCCGACGCGCGCCCGCGCCCGAGCTCGATGCGGGCGAGCGTGTAGGCCGCGAGCGCCGCCCGCGGGTCGTCCGGGTGCTCCGCGAGCAGCCGCTGGAGCGGCGCCACGGCGTCGGCCGCGTGGCCCGAGAAGCGCGCGACGTCGGCCAGCTCGAGGAGCCCGTCGGCGCCCCGCATGCGACGCACCTCGCGCGCATGCCCGGCGTCGCCGAGCGCCTCCCAGGCCTCCTCGAAGCGCCGCTCGCGCGCCGCCTCCCGCCAGCGCGGGCGCTCGGGCGGCGGCGCCTCCGCCGAGGCGGGCGGCCCGGCCGGCGTCCGGGCGGACGGTGCCGGCGGCGGCTCCTCGGGCGCCACGCGGAGGCGCTGCCCGGCCTCGAGCCGCTGCACGCCATCGGGCACGCGAGGGCCGCGCACCAGCACGGCGCCCCGCGAGACCGACACCTCCACGGCGCCCTCGTCGCGGGCGACCTCGAAGACCGTCCCCACGACGTGCACGGCGACGCCGTCCGCCTCCACGCGCCACGCCCGCGGCCCGCCGGGCCGCACCGCGAAGCGCGCGCGACCGCGCCGGAGCGCCAGCCCGAAGGTCGCGCCGTCGTTCTCGAGGAGCTCGAGCCGCGCGCCGGCCCGCAGGGCGATGCGCGAGCCATCCGCGAGCTGGACGTCCTCCTCGACGCGCGCCGGGAAGGGCGCCTCGTCGTGGAGCCGAAGCGGCCCGGCGGCCACCGGCGCCTCGGGGGCCGCCGGGCTCGGCGCCCGCAGCGCCAGCCAGGCCAGCAGCGGGACGATCGCCAGCGCGAGCCACGGCCAGCGCCGCTCGAGCGCGCGCGAGCGGCGGCGCGCCTCGACGCCGTTCCAGATGCGCTGCACGCGCGCCTCGTCCGCGCGGTCGCGGAGCACCTCGCGGAGCCGCTCAGGCTGCATCGGGACCCTCCTCGAAGTGCGCCCGCACGGCGTCCTGCGCGCGGCGGAGGCGGCGCTTGGCGGTGGCGAGCGAGCACCCGGCGAGCTCGGCGACCTCGGCGAGCCGATAGCCCTCGAGGTGCCGGAGCACCCAGCAGGTGCGCTCGGCGACCGGGAGCGCGTCGAGGGCCCGGTCGAGGAGCGCCAGCTCCGCCCGCGCGTCCTGGCCGGCGTCCACCCGGGCCTGGAGCGCGAGGGGCTCGTCGTGCGCGCCGCGCTCGAGCCCGAGCAGGCGGCGGAGCTTTCGGCGGCGGAAGCGCTTGTGGCAGCGGTGGACGGCGATGCGGGCGATCCACGCGCCGACGCGCGCCGGGTCACGGAGCTGGGCGAGGTCCCGGTAGGCCTCGATGAAGGCGTCCTGGACGACGTCCTCCACATCGGGCCCGTGGCGGAGCAGGCGCGCGACCAGGGTGGTGACGCGGTGCACGTGGCGCCGATAGAGCGCCTCCTCGGCCCAGCGATCGCCTTCGAGGGCGCGCGCGACGAGCTCCGCGTCCCCGGGCGCCTCGCGCGGCAGGGGTGTGACGGCGCGCTCGTCCGGGGGGACGCGCACGGCGGGGTGATCGGCGAGAGAAGCGCTCACGGGGGCTGGGGCCGCGAGCCGAGCGAAACGGCTCACGCCAAGAGCTGTGGCCGCCGAGCCGCCTTTCCGTCCGTCTGTGTTCGCCGCGGCGTCGTGCCCCGTTCGCGTGGAAGCGCGGCGAGCCGGTCGCCCTGGCTCCGCGGACTCGGGCGAGGCCTGAGCCGTTTCGCTCGGCTCGGGGCCCTCCCCTTCGAACGCGGCACGACGCCGCGCTGGAGGAAGACCCACGATGCGACTCACCGCCCCCGCCCTGCTCCTGGCCCTCGCCCTCGGGCCGGCCGCCGCCTGCACCGACGAGCCCACCGAGGAGGTGCTCCTCCCGAGCACGCTCGGCCCCGACCGCGGCACGCCGGCCGATGGGGGCGGCTTCGGCGACGACCCCTGCGCGCCCCCGGAGGGCTACCCCGAGGGGCTCGAACCGCCCCCTTGTGACGGCGACTTCGTCGTCGACGGATCCGTCCCCGGGGACCCGCCCGACGACGGCATCCTCGTCGACGGATCCGTTCCCGGAGATCCCCCGCACGATCCGGACGGCGACCTCGCCGACGCCGGTCTCGTCGAAGATCCCTACCAGTGAAGCCCGCGCGTGGGCGATGGGCGCAGCGCGTCGCCCACGCGCGACGCCCGCTCCGGTGACGCCGCCGCGGCATGGCCCTCGGATCGGCGCCCTCGGGTCGGCGCCCTCGCCCCGGCGCCCTCGCCCCGGCCCCTCGGGTCGGCGCCCTCGCCCCGGCGCCCTCGGGTCGGCGCCCTCGCCCCGGCGGGGTGCCGCGCCTCAGCGCCGCTTGCGCCGGCGCCGCCCGCTCTTCGCCTCGGGCACCTCGAGCTTCACCGGGATGCGCTCGGTGTGCGTCGAGAGGATCACCATCGTCTCCGTGTGGCTGATCCCCTCGAGGCTGCGCACGCGCCGGATGAGCCCCTCGAGCTCGGAGGTGTTCTTCGTGCGCACCTTCAAGAGCAGCGTGTAGCCACCCGTCACGTGGTGCATCTCGAGGATCGCGGGCACGTCCACCACCCACGCCTCGAAGGCCTCGACCTGCTTCGGGTCGCCGATGGTCACGCCGATGAAGGCCGCCACGTCGATGCCGACGCGCCGCGAGTCGATCTGGGCGTGGTAGCCCTTGATCACCCCCGCCTGCTCCATCTTGCGGACGCGCTCCATCACCGCCGGCGCGCTCAGGCCGACCTTCTCCCCCACGCGCTTGAGGGAGATCTTCGCGTCGTTCTGCAGCTCGTTCAGCAGCTGCGCATCGATCGCGTCCAGCTCGTAGATGTCGTCCATGGCGTCGCTCGCGGACCCGGTCGGCACCGAAGATCGTTCGGCGCACCCCCCACCGCGCGGAACGATTATCCCCCGTCCCCGCCCCTGTCAACGCGCTCGCGCGACCCACCGGCGCCCCGACCTCGCCCGGGCGCCACCCGCCGGCGCCCCCGCGTTGGAACGCGCTTCGCAAGTCTCCGACGCGATGCCCTCCCGCACGCTCCGCTGGCTCAGCCTGGCACTCCTCGCCGCCTCCCTCGGCGGCTGCTTCCGCCACCACGGCATGGGCGACGACCCGCCCGCGCGCGACGTTCCCCCGACCCCGGACGCCGGCGAACCCATCGACGCGGGCCCCGGCTGCGACGAAGAGCCCGGCGTGCTCTGGGAGGTGAGCTGCCCGGACCTCGTCGTGGCCGCCGAGCGCGCCGTGATCCAGGTCCAGCACGGTGTCGACGGCTGCTGCGCCCGCGGCGAGGGCCGCCTCGAGGTCGCGCGCGTCGGCGATCGCCTGCACGCCCTGCGCTCGAGCTGGCTGGCGTGTGATTGCTGCGAGGGCTGCGAGTGCCTCGGCCCGGCCGAGGAGACGGCGGTCGACCTCGGCCTGCTCCCGGTCGGCCTCCACACGGTCGTCGGCCCCGACGGCGACGAGCCCCTCTGCACCTTCGAGGTCGTCGCCCCGCCGCCGCCGACGGAGTGCGCCCCCATGCAGATCGACGAGCTCCGCGCGCCCGACGTCGTCTTCGAGGGCCAGGGCTTCGCCTTCAGCGCCCTCCAGCACGAGCGCACGAGCTGCTCCTGCTCGCCC
The DNA here is from genome assembly GCA_002699025.1 of Sandaracinus sp. GTDB lineage: Bacteria > Myxococcota_A > Polyangia > Polyangiales > Houyiibacteriaceae > Houyiibacterium > Houyiibacterium oceanicum. Next base: position 14,105 of record PABA01000198.1, read on the forward strand.
CGGCTCCGCGTGCCCCTCGACGCCGGCGAGTTCCGCGCGGACCTCTGCGAGTGCTGCGAGGCCTGCCTCTGCATCGACCCGGGCTACGAGGTCGGCTTCGAGGACGCGGCCGCGCCCGCGCTCGGCGAGCTGGTGATCGGCGACACCCGGCACCCGGTGCAGACCCGCTCCCCCGACGAGTGCACCCCCGTCGAGCCGACGGGCCTCCGCGTCGTCCCGCCCGCCCCCGGCTACCTGCGCGACGGCCCCGGCCTCTGGTGGGCGGTGGTCTCCGGCATGCAGCGCGTCTGCTGCGTCGAGCCCGTCGGCGGTGTGCGCGAGGCCCTCGTCTCGCCCGGCCCGGACACGCCCCCGAACACGCGCACGCTCTCGCTCCACGCCTGCACCCTCGAGGACTGCGAGTGCATCGGCGCCCCCGCCCCCTTCGACGCCTGGCACCCCCTCGGCGAGCTCGCCCCCGGCGGCTACTCCATCCGCGCCGGCACCCAACGCGTCGACTTCATGATCGGCACCGACGGCCGGATGCACCCCGCCGACTGAAACACGCGCACCGAAGCCACCCCACCACGGCCGGGCTGGTAAGCCAAAGATAGCGAGCCAACGAGCGGAAGACGCGAAGCCACGCCGCTGCACAGGGGGAGCGCACCGGCCGCGAAAGCGGCGAAGTCACCTATCTGCACAGGGGGAGCACACCGGCCGCGAAAGCGGCGAAGTCACCTATCTGCACAGGGGGAGCACACCGGCCGCGAAAGCGGCGAAGTCACCTATCTGCACAGGGGGA
>PABA01000199.1 GCA_002699025.1 Sandaracinus sp.
AGCACCGCGCCCGCGGCGCACGCTGAGCACCGCGCCCGCGGCGCACGCTGAGCACCGCGCCCGCGGCGCACGCTGAGCACCGCGCCCGCGGCGCACGCTGAGCACCGCGCCCGGGGCGCACGCTGAGCACCGCGCCCGGGGCGCACGCGAGCCTCGCCCCATGCGCGCGTCAACGGGGCGCTCAGCCCTCTTCGAGCGGGGCGCTCAGCCCTCTTCGAGGAGGCGCCGGGCGGTCGTGATGAAGGCGTCCGGTTCGAGCGGCTTCACCACGAAGGCGTCCGCGCCGAGGCGCGAGAGGACGCGCCAATCCGACGCGCTGCCCTGCCCCGTCACGACGAGGATCCCGAGCTCGTGCGCCGGATGCCGCTCGCGAATCGCGGCCGTGAGCTCGAGCCCGTTGGGCCCCTCGCCGAGGTTCAGGTCGACCACGACCAGGTCGTAATGCGCTCCGCGGAGCGCCTCGAGGGCCTCGGGCCCGGAGCCCGCCTCGACGACGTTCTGCACCCGCAGCTCGCACTCGAAGCAGGCGCGGAGGAGCGCGCGGAAGTCCGGATCGTCGTCGACGAGCAGCACGCTCCGGTAGGGCTGCTGGGCCCGCGCCTCCGCGTCCTCGAGGGCGGCGATGAGCTCCTCCCCGGAGGCCGGTCGCTCGGTCGGCGCCTTGGCGAGCAGCGCCTGCACCGCGTCGTCGACGCGAGCCGGCAGGTCGGGGCGCTCCTCGAGGAGGGAGGGCGGCGTCTTGTAGAGGTGCTGGGCATGCACGCGGCTCGCGTCGGGCGCGTCGAAGGGCACGCGCCCGGTCGAGAGCTCCCAGGCGAGCACGCCCAGCGCGTAGAGATCCGCCCGCGGACGGAGCGCCGGCGGCATGACGTCACCGCGAATGCGCTCCGGGGCCGTGTAGGCGGGCGTCCCGAGGAGCTCGCTCGGCGCCCGCTCCGCTTCGAAGGAGAGCCCGAAGTCGGCGACCAGCACGCGGAAGCCCTCTCCGATGAGGATGTTGGCCGGCTTCAGGTCCCCGTGGACGGCGCCCCGCGCGTGGATGGCCCCGAGCCCCGCGACGACCGGGCGGAGCACGCCGAGCATCTCCGTCGGCGTCATGGGCGCGTAGCCGGAGCGCGCGAGGTGGTCCTCGAGGCTCGGCCCGGGGACGTACTCCATCGTGAAGTAGGGCGCGCCAGCGTGCTCGCCGAAGGCGAAGATCTCGACGACGGCCGGGTGCCGGACGCGGGCGATGGCGCGCGCCTCCTCGAGGAAGCGGCGGCGCTGGGACGCGCTCTCGACGAGGTGCGGGTGCGCGAGCTTCACGGCGACGTCGCGCTCGAGCGCCTCGTCCCGGGCGAGCACCACGACGCCCATGCCGCCGGAGCCGAGCTCGCGCACGACGCGGAGGCGCGGGCCCAGGAGCGTACCGGGGGCCGGCACCGAGGGCGGCGCGTCGGAGCGCTGGCGAATCGCGCGATTCACCCCCCGAGTCTAGCACCCGTGGGGCCGATCGGATGCGCGGAACGGTGCCCCCCGGGTGCTCGAAGCGAGCGCGGAACCGTGCGCGCGCCGGGCTCGCTGGCGCCGCCGCGGCGATGCGCCTATGACGCCGCCATGGTCTCCGAGCTCTTCGACGCCTCTCGCTGGAAGCCCGTGCCGGGCTTCGACGACTTCACGGACATCACGTACCACCGCGCCGTCGACCAGGGGACGGTCCGCATCGCCTTCGACCGGCCCGAGGTGCGCAACGCCTTCCGCCCGAAGACCGTCGACGAGCTCTTCCGGGCGCTCGAGCATGCGCGCACGACTTCGGACGTCGGCTGCGTGCTCCTCACGGGCAACGGCCCCTCCCCGAAGGACGGCGGCTGGGCCTTCTGCGCCGGGGGCGACCAGCGCATCCGCGGCAAGGACGGCTACAAGTACGCCGAGGGCGACACCCGCGAGAGCATCGACCCGGCGCGGCTCGGGCGGCTGCACATCCTCGAGGTGCAGCGGCTGATCCGCTTCATGCCGAAGGTCGTCATCGCCGTGGTGCCGGGCTGGGCCGTGGGCGGCGGGCACAGCCTCCACGTGATCTGCGACATGACGATCGCGAGCCGCGAGCACGCGAAGTTCAAGCAGACCGACCCGGACGTCGCGAGCTTCGACGGCGGCTTCGGCTCGGCCTACCTCGCGCGGCAGTGCGGGCAGAAGCGGGCGCGGGAGATCTTCTTCCTCGGCCTCGACTACTCGGGCGAGGAGGCCTTCCAGATGGGCATGGCCAACGCGGTGGTGGAGCACGCGAAGCTCGAGGAGACGGCGCTCGAGTGGGGGCGGCTGGTCAACTCGAAGAGCCCGACGGCGATGCGCATGCTCAAGCTCGCCTTCAACCTCGTGGACGATGGGCTGGTCGGGCAGCAGCTCTTCGCCGGGGAGGCGACGCGGCTGGCCTACGCGACGGACGAGGCGCAGGAGGGGCGCGACGCCTTCCTCGAGAAGCGCGACCAGGACTTCTCGAAGTTCCCCTGGCACTACTGAGCGGGCGCCTCACGTCGGCTCAGGCGGCGTCGTCGAGGGCAGCACGAACACGCCTGCAGGCCGCCGAGCCTCCACGCCGCGCGCCAGCGAGCCGGGCATCGGAGAGAAGGCGGTCGGCAGCGCCCGTCTCCAGGTGTCGTTCTCGCTCATGGGGCGTCTCGCTCGCCCGGGCTCTCCCCGCGCGTTCCCGGTCCACCGTCGCGCGATCGGGCGGCTCCGTTCGGCCGTCGCGTCGGGCGGGCGGACCGGGCCCCGGGCCGGGGCCGTTGACGTCGGCGGCGCCGTGCGCACCCTGAGAGAGTGCATCCGTCGAACCTGGAGGTCCCCATGAGCCACCGAGACCGCCTGCGCGAGCTCGTCCAGCTACTGGACGAGTGCCCCTTCGACGTGGACGAGCTCCGCGAGCAGCTCGGCGCGATCCACCTGATGGTGAACGACGACGCCGCCGACGTGATCCGCCAGACCGTCCACCAGCTCGACGAGGTGAAGCTGACGCTCTCGCTCACCGATTGGACCGAGCTCTCCGAGGACGAGGCGGAGGAGCATCTGGAGGCGCTGGCCTGGCTCAGCGAGGCCCGCAGCAAGCTCGTGCCCTACGTCCGCAACTGAGCCGCCGCCACGGTGCCGTCCGCAACGGAGCCGCCCAGCTCGCCCGGCAGGCCGAGAACGCTCGACACGGTGACGGCGCCCGGCGCATGACGTACCTTTCCGCTGTCCCCGAAGTTCGGTAGGTGCGGATGCGTCGGCTCGCGTGGTGGTTCCCGATCCTGGCTCTCGCCGCGTGCGGCGACGACTCCGGCGCGCCCGGCGATGGGGGGCCCCGCGACGCGGCCGAGGCGGCGGACGCGCCGAGCCTCTGCGCGGTCAACGCGGACTGCGACGACGGGCTCTTCTGCAACGGCGCCGAGCGCTGCGATCCGGGGGCTTCCGGAGCTTCGCGGCTCGGCTGCGTCGGGGGCGACCTGCCCTGCGCGACCGACGCGAGCTGCGACGAGGAGACGGACCGCTGCGACGGCGCCTGCGACGCGGACGGGGATGGCTTCGAGTCCGTCGCTTGCGGGGGCGACGACTGCGACGACTCGGACCGGAACCGCTACCCGGGGAACGTCGAGCTCTGCGACTCGGGCCACGACGAGGACTGCGACCCGGAGACCGTGGGGCCCGACCGCGACGGCGACGGCGACGCCTCGATCCTCTGCTGCAACGGCGACACCTGCGGCAGCGACTGCGACGACCTGAGCGCGTCGGTCTTCGCCGGGGCCACGGAGATCTGCAACGAGCGCGACGACGACTGCGACGGGAGGGTCGACGAGGGGGTGCTGCGCACGCTCTACGAGGACCTCGACGGCGACAGCTACGGGGTCACCGAGCGCACCGTGATGGCCTGCGCCGCCGGGCCGGGGCTCGCGCTCCTCCCCGGGGACTGCGACGACGGGCTCTCGACGGTGTACGAGGGGGCGCCGGAGACCTGCGATGGCGTCGACAACGACTGCGACGGGCAGACCGACGACGTGCGCGACGACCGGGTGATCTGCACGGTGGACGAGACCACGGCCTGCGAGACCACCTGCGGCTCGCCGGGCACGGCGCTCTGCACGGCCTGCCTCGGCTTCAGCCAATGCATCGGCGAGGAGGCCTGCAACGACTGCGACGACGACCTCGACGGCGACTCGGACGAGGGCTTCGAGTGCCGGCAGGGTCAGGTGCAGGTCTGCGCGACCGCCTGCGGCACGTCCGGGCTGAGCACCTGCGACGACACGTGCAGCTTCCCGACGGCCTGCTTCGCGACGAGCGAGAGCTGCAACTACTGCGACGACAACGGAGAGAACGGCATCAACGACGAGCGCTCGCTCGCGGCGGCGAACGGCGACCGGACCTTCGCCTGCGCGGCGAGCGCGGGCGTGGACGTGCCGACGCTGGTCGGGGACGGGGCGCGCTGCGTGACCGAGCCGGACGATCCGCGGCCCGGCGGGACGCTCTTCGCGGGGGACACCTACGCGCAGATCCTGGATGGCTCGAGCGCGAGCCAGGCCGGGGCCGCGTGGTTCGTGCCCGACGACTTCATGGGCTGGGGCACGATCGAGCTGGTGGTGGAGGCGGAGGTGCGCGCGGCGAGCGCGAGCGGGGCCGACATCGAGGGCGGCTGGGCGATCGTCTTCGCGGGGACCGGGGGCGGCGTGGGCCCGGCCGATCGCGCGGGCGTGCCGACGGCCGGCGCGGGCATCGGCGTGGAGTGGACGTGGGGCCACGTCGCGGAAGGGGAATACGCGGGTGGGGACGCATACCGCGCTCGCCGCCTCCCGAGCTTCGCGGCGCTCGGGATCAGCTCGGACTTCCGATACGTGGACATCCCGAACAGCGATCAAGACTACGCGGGCTCGACCTCCTGGGTGCGGCAGCGCATGACGCTGCGCTACACGCCGGACGACCCGACGACGGGCGCGAACGAGGAGCGGCTGCAGGTGCGGAGCGGGGCCTCGACCTGGACGACGATCACCCCGGCGACGGTGGGGCTGAGGAACACGCCGCTGACGAACGAGCTGCCGCCGGGGTCGCGGCTCTCGGTGGGCGTGACGGCGGGCGTGACGAACCGGGCGACCGAGTTCCGCGTGCGCATCCTGCGCCTGGTCGTGGAGGATTTCTGCTGCGGGCCGCCGCCGGAGATCCGGACCTATCCGACGCAGCTGAGCCGGGCGCTCATCTGCCCTTGAAGCGGGGGGCGGGATGAGAGCGAGCTTTCCGTTCCTCGAGCGGCGGGCGCTCCGGCCGCTCGCCGTGGCCCACCGGGACGCCTGGGCGAAGGCGGCGCCGTTCCCGCACGTGGTGCTGGACGATTGGCTGCCCGAGGGGCTGGCGGTGGCGGCGGCAGAGGCCTTTCCATCGGCCGAGTTCCCGGGCTGGAAGCGGCGCGAGTACGCCGAGCAGCGGCGGCTCGGGGGGCTGCAGCGGAAGGCCTTCGAGGGGGTCGCGCCGGTGCTGCGGCACCTGATGAACGAGCTGAACGGGATGGTCTTCGTGGACTTCCTCGAGCGGCTGAGTGGGCAGCGGGGGCTGATCGGGGACCCGTTCTTTCGAGGGGCGGGGCTGCACGCGACGGAGCCTGGCGGGCACCTGGCGCTGCACGCGGACTTCGACCGGGACCGGTTCCGGGGGCTCGCGCGGCGGATGACGGCGCTGGTGTACCTGACGCCGCGCTGGGAGGCGGCGTGGGGCGGGGAGCTCGAGCTCTGGGACGCCGGGCGGACGGACTGCGTGCGGGCGATCGCGCCGCGGCTGGGGCGGCTGGTCGTGATGGCGCATGGGGACGACCATTGGCATGGGCATCCGAAGCCGCTCGCGTCCCCGCCCGGGGTGCTCCGGCAGAGCGTCGCCGCTTACTACTACGTCGCCGACGGGCAGCCCGGCGCCGAGGGTCACGGCGCGATCTGGTGAGAGCCTTCGAGGCGTCCGCAGGACCCGGGTGGCGCCCGCAGGTCTCCCAGGGGGCGTCCGCAAGCCTCCCCGCGAGGCAAATGACCCGCGGTCACTTGCTCCACGAGGTGTCCGCAGGACTCCCCCGCCAGAGGCAAATGACCACCGGTCACTTGCTTCGCCGCGAGGGGCAAATGACCCGCGGTCACTTGCTTCGCCGGGGGAAGGCGCTGCGCCGTCCAAAGCGCCGCCCGGCGCGCCCTCGCCACAGCAAGATCCCAATGATTTCAGAGCGGCGAGTCGCACGACGGGGTGTCCGCAGGACTCCCGGTAACGCGCCCGGCGAGGCGTCCGCAGGACGCCCGGAAGGCATCCGCAGGACGCCCAGAAGTGCGCCCGCAGGACGCCCGGGGCCGCGCCCGCAGGACGCCCGGGGCCGCGCCCGCAGGACTCCCAGAAGGCGCCCGCAGGACGCCCGGGGCCGCGGGGCCGCGCCCGCAGGACGCCCGGGGCCGCGCCCGGGGTGTCCGCAGGACTCCCGGTAACGCGCCCGGCGAGGCGTCCGCAGGACTCCCGGGGCCGCGCCTGCAGGACGCCCGGAAGGCGTCCGCAGGACTCCCGGGGCCGCGCGCCCGCAGGACGCCCAGAAGACGTCCGCAGGACTCCCCGGCGGGCCGCGCCAGCAGGACTCTCCCGGGGAGACGGCGCCTTTCATAAAGTGGGTTGACAGCGAATAAGTCGGATCTAATATCCGGACATGGCGCGGGAGCGAAAGGCCGATCGGGTCGCCGACGATCTGCTCCGGCGCATCGTCTCCGGCGCCCTCGCCGTCGGCTCGCTCCTGCCGAAGGAGGCCGAGCTCGCCGAGCACTACGGCGTGAACCGCTCGGTCGTCCGCGAGGCCATCAAGCTCCTCGAGGTCCATCGGCTGGTCGAGCCCATCCGCCGCCGCGGCACGGAGGTGCTCGACCCCATGCGCTCCCTCTCCCCGGAGGTCCTCCGCGCCATGATCGCGCCCGGCCCCGGCCAGATCGACCTCTCCGTCCTCCGCGACGTGCTCGAGGTCCGCGCCGAGCTCGACGTGAAGATGAGCTGCCTCGCCGCCCGCCGACGCACGGACGCCGACCTCGAGGCCCTCGACGCGACGGTCGCCTCCCTCCGCGACGCCCTCGGCGACCGCGACCGCTTCGAGCCCCTCACGGACCAGCTCGTCCGCCAGGTCGCCCGCGCCACGCAGAACCGCATCTACGAGATGCTCGTCACCTGGCACCAGACGGTCGCCACGGACCTCGCCGAAGTCTTCCGCGCGACCCGCCCCGGCAACGAGCCGCACCTCAAGGCCATCGAGATCCTCGTCGACCACATCCGCGTCCAGGACGACGCCGGCCTCGAGGCCCTCCTCCAGGCCTACCACCGCTGGGCCACCCCCCGCCTGATGGCCGCCGCCGCCCTCCACGCCGGCGGCTCCCTCGAGCGCGCCCTCGAGCTCGCCCACGCGCGCCCCCTCTGACGCGGCCGCCTCTTCCCCGCCGCACCGCCCTCCGCAGGACCGACCATGACCCAGCAGCCCCACCCCGCCCCCGCCGCTCCCACGCCCTCCCCGGCCCCCCGCCGCCACGCCGGCGAGGGCTGGCTCGAGCACCGCGGCGACGTCCGCGTCCTCAAGGTGAAGGGCGACTTCCACGAGATGGGCCGCCAACACGGCGCCCTCCTCGCGGACGACGTCCGCCGCGGCCCCATCCCCTACTACCGCGAGACCGTCGAGCGCATCGTCGCCCGCTCCTTCCTCGGCAAGGCCTCCCCGCTCGTCTGGCCCCTCGTGCAGCGCGCCCTCGGCCGCCGCGTCGAGCAGGCCATGCCCTCCTTCGTGCTCGAGACCGTGCGCGGCCTCGCGGAGGGCGCCGGCATGGACGAGCGCGAGCTCCTCGACGGCTGCACCATGCCCGACTCCTTCGTCTGGCTCGTCGGCCGCATGATGCGCCACGGCGGCGCGGGCCCGGCGGTCGCCCACCGCCTCGCCCTCGAGCTCGGCTGCACCAGCGCCCTCGCCTGGGGCGACGCCACCCGCGACGGCCGCATGCTCCACGCGCGGAACTTCGACTACCACGGCGTCGGCTGCTGGCCGGAGACGAAGACCGTCATCTTCCACGAGCCCGACGAGGGCCTGCGCTACGCCTCCGTCGCCGCGGCCGGCGTGGCCCTCGGCGGTATCACGGCGATGAACGAGGCCGGCCTCACGCTCACGGTCCACCAGCACATGTTCACGGACCGCTCGGCCCTCGGCGGCACGCCCATCGGCGTCGTCGGCGACCGGGTCATGCGCGAGGCGAAGAACCTCGACGACGCGCTCCGCATCCTCGAGTCGCACCGCCCGATCGGCTGCTGGACCTACGTGATCGCGGACGGCCACCGGCGCGAGGCGCTCTGCTTCGAGGAGAACCCGGAGCGGCGCGCGCCCCGCATCCTCGGTCGCGACGATGGCGCCACGACCTTCGGCTACGCGAACATCTATCTGGACGAGGAGCTCGGCGCGACCGAGGTGAACGGCTACGGCTCCTACTGGCGTCACAACATGGGTCGCCACCGGCGCGTCAACGCGCTCCTCGAAGAGCGCGCGGGCGAGCTCGACCCGCAGGCCATGGGCGAGATCCTCGGCCACCCGGGCGACCCGGCCTGCCGGCTCCGCGACTCGATCGCGATGGTGATGACGGTCGGCTCGGTCGTCTTCCGCCCCGACGACGGCACGCTCTGGGTCGGGACCGGCGTCGCGCCGACCAGCCACGGCGCCTACCTCGCCCTGAACCTCTTCGATCCGGACTTCCGCGCGGCCGACGGAACGCCCGGGGTGGAGGTGGTCGGCGAGCCGGAGGCGGGGCGACGCGCCTTCGAGCACTACCGGCGCGCGTACCTGGCCTACGTGGACGAGGGCGCGCTCGACGACGCGGCGCGGGCCGTGGACGCGGCGCGCGAGGCGGCGCCGGAGCAGGCGCTCTACCACTTCCTCGCGGGGCTCCTCGCCATCGAGGGCGGGCGACCGCGGGAGGCCGAGGTGGCCTTCGACCGGGCCCTCGCCCTCGGTCACCCGGACGTGGAGCGCGTCGCGAGCTTCCACCTCTGGCGGGGGCGCGCGCGCGACCTGCTGGGCCGGCGCCGGGAGGCGGAGCGGGACTACCGCACCTGCCTCGGGCACTACGCCGACGCGCCCGTCCACCGGGCGGCGCGCAAGGGGCTCCGGCGGCGGTTCACGAAGCGGAAGGCCGCGCGGATGCACGTCGACATGTCGCTCGCCGACGTCATCACCCCCTGACCGGACCGGCGAAGCCGGCCCTCCCTGCCCTGCCCGAGAGCGGAGAACGCTCCGGGCACGGGCACGGACGGGCACGGGCACGGAACGTCGCCCGCCCGGGTCGTCAGATGAGCACGGTCGGGCAGCCGAAGAGGATGTCGAGCGCCTCCGCCGCGCGAACCGGGAAAGGGCACGGGCACGGAACGTCGCCCGCCCGGGTCGTTAGATGAGCACGGTCGGGCAGCCGAAGAGGATGTCGAGCGCCTCCGCCTCGCGCGCCGCCTCGCAGGCCGTCCCGTAGAGCTCCACCCGGCTCATGTCGTCCGAGTAGTCCCAGCCGGCCTCCCGGTCGCCATCCCGCGGGATCGTCTCCTCGCTCCCATCCGCGTTCCGGATCCGCACGTTGACCCGCCCCGGATCGAAGGCCCCGTCCGGATTCTCGGGGATGTCGTACTCGCACGGCAGCACGGCCTCGCCGATGGTCCCCAGCACCTCGCGGAGCGCCTCCCCGAAGTCCAGCCCCGCGTCCGTGAGGTCGTAGTGGCAATAGGTCGGCCCGGCGTCGCTGCACCCCGGCCGCGCCGTCCCCGCCGCCGTCGCCAGCCGCGAGAGCACGTCCCGGTACCCCTGCGAGCCCGGCACGCCGATCACGAAGGTCGGGATGCCCTCCTCGGCGGCGCCCGCGACCCGGTCGACCAGATCGTCGTTGTCCCGATCCAGCGCCTCGAAGGAGCACGCCGTGTCGCAGCCCAAGCAGACCCGCGCGTCCCCATCGGTGGCGAGCACCAGGAAGGGCCGCTCGGCGCCGCTCGCCCGCAGCCGACCGAACCCGAAGGCCACCGCGTCGTGGGTCGGCGTGGAGAAGCCGTTCGGCGTGATCCCCTCGACGGTCCCGATCGCCGCCGCGCGCCCGTCGGCGAGCGACGCGATCGGCGCCGCCAGCTCGTCCCGCGCGCAAGAGGCCTCGGAGGCGGGGAAGCGCATCAGCCCCACCTCGGTCTCGTCGCCGAGCGCACCGAGCGCGCTCACGAGCTCCCCGGCGAAGACGTCCCAGCGCGAATCGTCGGGTGCCGGCGTCGGGTCGCCCGTCAGGCAGCCGGGGCTCGAGACCGCGCAGTTCATGCTGTTGCTCGTGTCGAGCTGGAAGACGAGCGTCGCGGGCACGGGCTCGGCGACGGCGCTCACGGTCTCGCACACGGGGTCCACGACGTCCGGCCGCGGGCCGACGTCACGGGCCACCGTGGCGTCCACGTCCCCGCCGGCGTCGAAGCCCTCCCCCGCGTCGACGCCGGTGCCGGGGCGTCGATCGTCGTCGCCGCAGCCGGCCGCGGAGCAGAGAATCGAAAAGGCGAGAAGTAAGAAGAGCCACTTGCGCATCACGGAGCGCAATCTACCTCAGGTGGGGAGCCGATCGGCCATCGCGTGGTGCGCGCTTGCGGTGAAGCTCGCTCACTGCAACAACCGGCTCCGGGACCCGGGGTCGAGGGCGCCATGACCCGCTACGCACGTCAATTCCGCCGCATCGCGCGCAAGCTCGGGCGCCTCGAGCTCACGGCCACGTCGATGGCCGAGCTGGATCCCGATCCCCGCGCGCTCATGGAGGACTGCGGCCCGACCCGCTTCCTCGACTTCTACGGCGACGAGGGCCTCCGCACGGCCTTCGAGCGCTACGGCTTCTTCGACGCGGTCCGGCGCCGCGGCTGGGAGGGCCTCGACATCCAGGTCCGCGCGGACGACGAGCGGCACACGCTCATCATCGAGGGGCGGCACGAGCTGCACCCGGAGCCGACGCACCTCGTCGAGCTGGTCGTGCGCCGTGACCGGCTGGTACCCGACCCGGCCTGCGAGCTCTCGCGCCCCTTCGACGTGCTCACGGTCGACTGGCTGACGCTGCGCAACCCGGCGGCCCGCTTCACGCCGGAGCGCCCCCGGCTCCCGGGGCAGGACGCCCCCGGGCTCGGCCTCGGGGAGCAGGTGCTCGAGCTGCTCTACCGGGTGGTCGACCGGCTGCGCCTCGACGGGCTGCTCACGGTCGGGGAGCACTTCCACAACGCGGTGCTCTACCGGCGCGAGCTGGCCTACTTCGACCCGAAGGCGGCGGGGACGTGCATCGCCCTCGAGGACGCCCTCCTCGCCCGCGAGCGGCTCACGCTCCCGCAGGCCTCCTGGGCGATCGACTGGGGCTTCGTCTCCGAGGGCGGCGAGACGCTGCGCTGGCGGGGCGAGGCCCAGCTCCGCGCCATGGCGCCGGAGCTCGTGCGCTACATGAAGTCGACCCGGCGCCGGCGGGCGGCCGCCGAGGAGGCGGCGCGCCACAGCCTGGCGTTCGATCGGGGAGGCTTCGAGGCGCGCTGGGCGGCGGAGCTGGACGTGCTCGAGGGGCGCGCACCGGTGCCGGACGACACCTGAGCGCGGCGCCGCCTCCGCCTCCGCGCGCCTCCGCCTCCGCGCGCCTCCGCCTCCGCGAGCCGCGCTCAGCCCGTCCGGCGGATGATGTGGTAGCCGAAGTCGGTCTCGATCACGTCGCTGGTGTCGCCGACGTTCATGCCGAACGTGGCGACCTCGAAGGCCTTGACCATCTGCCCGCGGCCGAAGGGGCCGAGGTCGCCGCCCTTCTGGCCCGAGGGACAGTCCGAGTGCTTGCGCGCGAGCTCGGCGAAGTCGGCGCCGCCGTCGACCTGCTCCTTGAGCTGCTGAATCTGCTTCTGGGCTTCGTCCTTCGAGCGCGTCGCCGTCGAGCGGGCGGAGCCCTCGTACATGAGGAGGATGTGCGAAGCGCGAACCTGATCGGCCATGGGTACTCCCGGTCTTTTGGAACGTGCGGGGCGTCCCCCCGCCAGGCGCACCAAACCACCGGCCGGCCTCTCTTCGCAAGGGTCGCCCCCACACCCGGACAGCGGGGCGGCGCGTCCTCGTCTGGGGGTGTACCTTTGTAGCTCCATGCTTTCCTCGCTTCGCCGGTCCTCGCGCCTCCGCGACCTCCGCGCCCCCCTCGTCCTCGCCGCGGCGCTCCTCGCCGCCTCCTGCGGCGTCGACCGCACCGGGCTGGGCTTCGCCGATGGCGGCGCCCGGGACACGGGGCCCCGCCCGGACTCGGGCGCGGGCTGCCCCCCCGGCGAGGTGGACCTCGACGGCGACGGCATCTGCGAGTGCGTGATCGGCGGCGAGGCCGACATCTGCGACGGCATCGACAACGACTGCGACCCGAGCAGCCCGGACGGCTCGGAGGATCCGAGCCTCGGCACGAGCTGCGACGGGAGCGACAGCGACTTCTGCGAGGACGGCGTGAGCGCGTGCTCGGAGAGCGGCGCGATCTTCTGCGACGAGCCCGGAGACACGCTCGAGGTCTGCGACGACGCGATGGGCGACGAGGACTGCGACGGCACCATCGACGAGGGCTGCGCCTGCATCGGCGACGAGACGCGGCCCTGCGGCACGGACGAGGGGGCCTGCGAGCGCGGGACGCAGCGCTGCGTGGACGGCACCTTCTCGGGCTGCGAGGGCGGCACGGGCCCGGCGGACGAGACCTGCGACGGGGTGGACGAGGACTGCGACGGCACCGTCGACGAGGGGCTGACGCGCGCCTGCGCCAACGACTGCGGCACGGGCGGCGTGGAGACCTGCGACGCGGGCAGCTGGGTCGGCTGCTCGGCCCCGCCGGAGCCCGCCGAGCGCTGCAACGACGTGGACGACGACTGCGACGGCTCCACCGACGAGGCCCTCTCCCGCAGCTGCGCCAACCGCTGCGGCGACACGGGTACCGAGATGTGCGCCGCCGGCGCCTGGGTCGGTTGCACCGCGCCCCCCGAGCCCGCCGAGACCTGCAACGACGTGGACGACGACTGCGACGGGACCACCGACGAGGCCCTCTCGCGAAGCTGCGCCAACCGCTGCGGCGACACCGGCACCGAGATGTGCGCCGCCGGCGCCTGGGTCGGATGCGACGCGCCCCCCGAGCCCGCCGAGACCTGCAACGACATGGACGACGACTGCGACGGCTCCACCGACGAGGCCCTCTCCCGGAGCTGCGCCAACCGCTGTGGCGACACCGGCACCGAGATGTGCGCGGCCGGCGCTTGGGTCGGATGCGACGCGCCCCCCGAGCCCGCCGAGACCTGCAACGACATGGACGACGACTGCGACGGCTCCACCGACGAGGCCCTCTCTCGCAGCTGCGCCAACCTCTGTGGCGACACCGGCACCGAGATGTGCGCCGCCGGCGCCTGGGTCGGATGCGACGCGCCCCCCGAGCCCGCCGAGACCTGCAACGACGTCGACGACGACTGCGACGGGACCACCGACGAGGGGCTCTCCCGAAGCTGCGCCAACGCCTGCGGCGACACGGGCACCGAGATGTGCGCCGCGGGCGCCTGGGTCGGCTGCACCGCGCCCCCCGAGCCCATGGAGACCTGCAACACCATGGACGACGACTGCGACGGGGCGACCGACGAGGGCGGGGTCTGCGGCGCCGACTGCACCGTCGTCGATCTCGGCGCCGTGCAGTACCTCTTCTGCACCAACGCCCTCGGCTGGTCTGCGGCGCAGACCTACTGCACCGAGCGCGGCTACGACCTGGTGCGCATCAACTCGTCGACCGAGCAGACGGCCGTCTGGACGGTAGCCGAGGGCCTGTCGAGCAGCGATTGGTGGATCGGCCTCTACGACGATGGCGACGACTGGCGCTGGATCGCGACGGGCGAGCTGGCACCGCCGAGCGGGGGGGGCTTCGACGACTGGGAGTCGGGTGAGCCGAACGGCAGCGACACCTGCGGGCGCATGAAGAACAGCGCTGGCGGCCAGTGGGCCGACCGCGGCTGCGGCACCGCCCAGCCCTTCATCTGCGCCTCGGCGCCCTGAGCGGCGGCGCGGAGCGGCGGAGCGCAGAGCGGCGGCGCGGCGGAGCACGGCGCGGCGGAGCACGGCGCGGCGGAGCACGGCGCAGCACGGCGCGGCGGAGCACGGCGCGGCGGAGCACGGCGCAGCACGGCGCGGCGGAGCACGGCGCGGCGGAGCACGGCGCGGCGGAGCACGGCGCGGCGGAGCACGGCGCGGCGGAGCACGGGGCGGCGGAGCACGGCGCACGGCGCGGCGCAGCGGAGCACGGCGCGGCGGCAAACGGCGCACACGGGGCGGCGGCGCACACGGCGCGGCGCAGCGGAGCACGGCGCGGCGGCGAACGGCGGAGCACGGGGCGGCGGAGCACGGGGCGGCGGAGCACGGCGCACACGGCGCGGCGGAGCACGGCGCGACGCACACGGAGCAGCGGAGCCGCGGAGCGGAAGCGCGCTGCCCCGCGGCCTCAGGCGGTCGGCGCGAGGCGCTCGCGGGCGCGCCGGGCGGCTTCGCGGCGATCGAGCTTGCCGGTCGCGTTGGTCGGGAGCGCGTCGAGGACGGCGACGAGGCGCGGGCGCTCGTGGGACGCCAGCTCGCGGGCGGCCGCGGCGAGCGCGTCCTCGAGCGAGGCCCCCTCCCGGAGCACCAGGGCGGCGGCGACCCGCTCGCCCCACTCGGCGTCGGGGACACCGAAAACGCAGGCCGCGCGCACCCCGGGGGCAGCCTCGAGCGCGGCCTCGACCCGCGCCGGCGCGACGTTCTCGCCGCCGCTGACGATCAGATCCCCGCGGCGCCCGAGCACGGTCAGCCGCCCGCAGGCGTCGAGGGAGCCGAGGTCGCCGGTGGCGAGCCACTCCCCGTCCACGAGCGGCGCCGGGCCCTCGCCGAGGTAGCCGGCGAAGAGCGTCGGCCCGGCGACCTGGATGATGCCGTCCACGATCCGCACGCGCACGCCGGGGAGGGGCGGCCCCACGTCGGGCGCCGGGCGCGCGTCGCCGGCCTCGCGGGTCGCGACCTGGGCGCAGGCCTCGGTCAGCCCGTAGGTCGGGCGCACGGGCACGCCGGCGGCTCGAGCGCGCGCCAGGAGCGCGGGCGACGCGGCCGCGCCCCCGACGAGGACGACGCGGAGCGCGGGCGGCGGACGCCAACCCGCCTCGAGGAGCCGGTGGAGCATCGTGGGGACGAGCGAGAGGATCGTCACTCGGCGCGCCGCGACGAGGTCGGCCAGGGCGGCGGCGTCGAAGCGCGGCGGGCCGAGCACCAGCGCGCGCCGCCCCTGGAGCACGCGGAGGATCACACTGAGCCCGCCGACGTGCGCCGGCGGGAGCGAGAGGAGCCAGCGGTCGTCGTCGCGCCAGCCGAGGCGGGCGGCGCTGGCCTCGCAGGCGGCCTGGAGCGCGCGCCGCGGGAGGATCGCCCCCTTCGGCGCGCGGGTGGTCCCGGAGGTGAAGACGAAGGCAGCCGGCGCCTCCGGCTCGAGCGCGGCGACATCGAGCGCGGCGACATCGCGCGCGGCGGCATCGCGCGCGGCGGCATCGCGCGCGGCGACATCGACCGCGGCGGCATCGCGCGCGGCGGCATCGCGCGCGGCGGCATCGCTCGTGGCGACATCGCGCGCAGCGGAATCACGCGCGGCGGCATCGATGGCAGCCGGTGCCCACGTCGCCTCTCCCGGCCCGCCCTCGGGCCACCGGGTCGGGAGCGCGAGGCGAGGCGCGACCAGCGCCCGCTGCCGGGCGCGCTCCGCCTCGGTGGCGCGGGGGTGCACGAGGTAGAGCGGCGCACGCCGCTCGAGCGCGGCGAGCACCCAGACGACCGTGCGCCGGTCGACCGCCGGCACGAGCTCCACCGGGTCCCCCGCGCCGACACCCCGCGCGGCCAGCCACGCCGCCGCCGCCGCGACCTCCTCGCCGAGGGCCCGCCAGTCCGTGCGCCGCCCATCCGCCTCCACCAGCGCGAGCCGGGCGCCGGCCTCCCGCACGGCGGCCGCCGTGCTCAGCGCGCCGCCGCCCGCTCGCCTCGCCTCCCCGCCGCCCGCCGCGCCGCCGCGCCGCCTCACGCCCGACCGGGCTCCCCCGCGAGGAAGCGCACGCCGAGGCCAGGCGCGTCCGTCGCCACCAGCCGCTCCCCCGCGTCGATCGCCAGCTCCGCCTGCCAGCTCTCGAGCCCGGCATGCGGACCGAGCCCGTGCGCCAGCTCCCCGCCCAGCGCCAGCGCGAGCGCCCCGGCCGCCGCCCGCCCGACCGGCCCGTCGAGCAGGTGCGAGACGAACACGGGGGCCCCGCGCCGGCGGGCGAGCGCGGCGAAGCCATGGCAACGCGCGAAGCCTCCGAGGGCCATGGGCTTGAGCACGACGGCGCTCACGAGCCCCCGGTCGAGCAGCCGCGCGAGGTGCACGGGCGCGGCGTCGTCCGCGAGCGACTCGTCGAGGGCCAGGCGGACGGGCGTCGGCGGCGCCCAGTCGGAGAGGCGGGGCAGCGGGACGGGCTCCTCGAGCAGCTCCGCGTCGAGCTCGGCGAGCGCCTCCATCACGGCCTGCGCGCGCTGGGTCGGGAGCGAGCGGTTGGCGTCGAAGCGGAGCGCGACGTCGGGCCCGAGCTCGCGCCGGATCGTCCGCGCCACCGCGAGCTCGACCTCGAGGTGGCGGCCGAGCTTCAGCTTCAGCGTCCCGAAGCCCTTCGCCGCGGCCCGCCGCGCGGCGGCCACGGTGCCAGCGGCGTCCGCGCCCTGCACCCACGCCGCGAGCGGTACCTCGGCGGCGACGGCGCCGGTCAGCTCGCCGAGGAGGCTGTGGAGCGGGACCCCCCGGCGCTGCCCGAGCAGGTCGAGCGCCGCCGTCTCCGCGGCGAAGCGCGCCGAGGGCGAGCTCCCGACGTGCGCCTCGATGCGGGCCAGCGCGCCGACGAGCGTGCGCGCCGCCTCGACCTCGGCGCCGAGGCGCCCCCAGTCGGTCGCGCGCAGCACGCCGCGCGCCCGGTCGAGCGTATCCGGCGAGTAGCCGGGCAGCGGCGACGCCTCCCCCCAGCCCACGCGCCCCTGCCGATCCTCGAGGCGCAGCAGCAGCGCCTGCCGCTCCTCCCAGCGCTCGCTGGCGTTCTGCGCCGGCCGGCTGAAGACCACGCGACGCGGGACGAGCCGCGCGATCCAGCTCACGAGGCGAGCCCCAGCGCGAGCCCGGCGGCGAAGAGCACGCCGTGGAGGAGCAGCAGCTTGGCGGTGCCGGCGAGGGTCGCGTTCAGCGCCCGGCCCTCCCCGCGGACGAGGTCGCGGAAGAGCTTCGCGCCCACGGGCGCGGCGAGGAGCGGCAGGGCGACCCAGGGCGCGCCGTGCCGGAGCGCCAGGGCGGCCGGCACGGCGAAGGCGACGAGGAGGAGCAGCGCGTACTCGGCCAGCCCGGCGCGGCGCCCGAAGCGCACGGCGAGCGTTCGCTTGCCCGCCTTCACGTCCGTCTCCCGGTCGCGCACGTTGTTCACGACCAGGATGGCCGTGGCGACGCTCCCGACGGGCGCCGAGGCCCACCAGGCGAGCGCGGGGACCTCGCCGAGCTGCACGAAGGCCGTGCCGCAGACGGCGACGAAGCCGAAGAAGATCATCACGAAGACGTCGCCGAGGCCGTGGTAGCCGAGCGGATAGGGGCCGCCCGTGTAGGCGATGGCGCTCACGATGGAGGCGAGGCCGATGGCGACGATGGCCGGCCCGGCGACCCAGGTCAGGTAGAGGCCGATCGCGAGGGCGAGGCCGAAGACGACGACCATGCCGCGCTTCAGCGCGCGGGCGGAGAGCAGGCCCGAGGCGGCGGCGCGCGTCGGCCCGAGGCGCTCCTCGGTGTCGGCGCCCTTCTCGTGATCGAAGACGTCGTTGGCGAGGTTCGAGCCGATCTGGAGCAGGAAGGCGCCGGCGAGGGCCGCGAGGGCGGGCCCCCAGGCGACGCCGCCGCGAACGTGCGCGACGGCCGTGCCCACGGCGACGGGCACGAAGGCGGCGGTGAGCGTCGCCGGGCGCGCGGCGAGGACCCAGGCGCCGAGGGAGCCTGCGCGCACGGGCGGCGCCGACGAGGACGCGGCGGAGGAGGACGCCGGAGAGGTCGGGGCGGGGGAGGTCACGGCGAGGCGTCGGCGAGGCTGGCGTGACCCGGCTCGCCACGCAAGAGCGCCGCCACGGCGCCCGGCGCGCATCCGACGACGTCGTGATCGGCCACCGGGACGACGTGGGTCTCCACCGCCGGCCAGGCGTTCCGGAGCCGCGGGAGCAGGCCGCGGAACTTCAGGTCCTCCGCACCCACGGCGTAGTCGGTGGGGACGGCGATCTGGGCGAGGTCCCCCCAGCGGCTCGGCATCGCGCCGAGCCCGAGGACGCGGAGCGCGCGCGCCAGCCCGGCGGCCTCGAGCCCCTCGCGCGGCGGCGTCGGGCGGCGCTCGAAGAGGGGCTGCGCGTCCCAGGCGGCGAGGAAGGCCTCGAGGCCCTCGCCCTCGAGGCGCCGGGCCCGCTCCGCGTCGGCGTGGCGGCGGGTCGCCCGGGCGCCCTCGTCCTGGAGCCCCGGGTGCGCGCCGAGGAGGACGGCGCGCTCGAAGAGCTCGGCGTGCCGGACGAGGAGCCCGAGGGCGAGCCGGCCTCCGAGCGAGTAGCCGCCGAGGACCCAGGGGGCCTCCGGGGCGAGCTCGGCGGCGAGCCGATCGACCTCGTCGTCGAAGCGCTCGACGCCCGCCGCGTCGCCGCCGTGGCCGAGGATGCGCGGGCAGGCGACGGCCACGCCATCGAGCTCGGCGACCACCGGATCCCAGACGGCCGGCGTCGCGGCGAAGCCGTGGATCAGCGCGACCCGGCGGGGCGCGGCGTCGCTCATCGGCCGCCCTCCGCGAGCGCCGCCTCGAAGCGGGCCCGGAGCCCGCGCGTGGCCGCCGCGGCGCTCCCGGGCGGCACGGGCACCTCGAGGAAGGTCGCGCCGGGCGCCTCGAGCGCGGCCGCGAGCGCCGGTCCGAGGGCGTCGGGCCCGGCGAGCGTTCGCGCCTCGAGCCCGTAGGCCGCCGCGATGGGCGCGAGCGCGAGGCCGTGGCGCATGGCGAAGTGCGCCTCGAAGGGCGCCGCCTCGAGCGCGCCGTGGACCGGGAGCTGCTCGAAGATGCGCCCGCCGTCGTTGTTCAGCGCGACGATCGCGAGCGGCACCTCGAGCCCTCGCGCGAGGAGGAGCGAGCCGGCGTCGTGGAGCATCGAGACGTCGCCGAGGAGCAGCGCCGTGGGCCGCCCCGTGCCCCGCGCCACGCCGGCGGCGCCCGCGACCAGGCCGTCGATGCCGCTCACGCCGCGCTGGGCGACGACGCCCACGCCCGCCGGCAGCGCCCCGGCGAGGTCGATGGCGCGCACCGGGAGGCTGTTGCCGAGCACCAGGAGGCCGCCTTCGGGGAGGCCCGCGGCGACGGCGCCGACGGCGGCGAGCTCGCCTTCGAGGCCTCCGCGCGCATGGGCCGAGGCCTCCGCGACGCGCCGCCAGGCGCCCGCCCAGGCCTCGCGCGGCGCGGGCGTCACGCGCTCGAGGAGGCCCGCGACGCTGGCGCCGAGGGGACCGCGCAGGAGCAGCTCGGCGTCGCCCTCCGGGTCGGGCCAGCCGCGCTCCGCGAGGACCACGCGGCGGCGCCCCTTCGCGAGCGTCGCCCAGCCGCGACCGATGGGCGCCTCGCCGAGCTGGACGAGGAGGTCCGCGTCGAGGGCCGCGCGCCCGGCCTCGGTCTGGGCCGCGAGCTCCGCGCCCGGGAGGGCGAGGGCGGCGAGCTGGCTCGCGGCGTCGGCGAAGAGCGGCGCGCCGGTCGCCTCGAGGAGGCGCGCGAGCGGGCCCGCGAGCGCGCCGCGGTCGAGGGGGGCCGGGCCGGCGGCGAAGAGCGGCCGCGCGGCCTGCTCGAGGAGCGCCGCGACGGCGTCCAGGCCGGC
>PABA01000200.1 GCA_002699025.1 Sandaracinus sp.
CCCGAGGTGGCACCGGCTCGCTGGGGGTGGTTCGTGTGGGTCATGCCCTCTCCAGGCGCAGGTCCCGTGACAACGGCGCCCGAGCCGAGACGAGCCCCACACGCAGCCGTTGGCGCGAGACGTGCGCCGCTACGGCGTGACCCACACGAACCACCCCCAGCGAGCCGCCCCCCGAGCAGCGCCCATCCACCTACCCCGAAGCGACCTCGCAGCTTGGGCTCGCGCTCCCTGCCCGAGGTTGGGCTGGCTGCTCGGGCTGAGGGCTCCCTGCTGGGGCTTCGAGCCAGGGCTTGGGCTGCGGGCTCCCTGCTCGGGCTCGGGGACGGGCCCCATTGCTTGGGCTTGGGCTCAGAGCCTGGGCTCGGGCTACCTGCTGGGGCTCGGGCTCCGTGCTCGGGCTCCCTGCTGTCCGTGCTCGGGCTTTGGGCTCGGGCTCCCTGCTCGGGCTTTGGGCTCGGGCTTCCTGCTGGGACTGGGGGTCAATTGCTTGGGCTTTGGGCTCGGGCTTCCTGCTCGGGCTCGGGCTTTGGGCTCGGGCTTCCTGCTCGGGCTCGGGGCTTGGGCTCAGAGCTTGGGCTCGGGCTCCTGGCGGCGGCTTGCTGCTTGGGCTCGAGCTCGGGGCTCACTGCTCGAACTCGGGCTCCCAGCTCGGGCTGGCGCTCCCAGCTCGGACCTGGACTCGAGCCCACCCCCGCTCCGGCTCCCTTCCGAGCCCCCCCCCACACCTTCGCCGCTTTCTAGCCCCCATGTAGGACGTCCGCCTACCTTCTCCCCCGTGCGCTGGAAGACCCTCCTCGGCTCGCTGACCTGCCTACTCGCCCTGGCCGGCGGCGCGCTCCTCGCGGAGCACGGCCAGGTCCACGCGTCCGCGCCCACCCGCGTCTCCCTCGACCCGGTGCACGTCCGCATCGCCGCCGCGCCCACCGCCCCCGCCTCGACGCTCGCCCCCGAGCGGCGCGAAGCGGACATGGTCTTCGGCCACGACGAGACCCGCGTCCGGCACGCCGTGGGCGAAGCCTTCCGCGGCGGCCGCATCGTCACCGGCGCCACGCCGCATCGGCTCATCCTCTTCACCTTCGACGACGGCCCGGACCGCCGCAGCACCCCGCGGCTGCTTCGCTACCTCGACGAGACCGGCGTCCGCGCGGTCTTCTTCGTCACCACGAGCCGCATCGAGGGCCTCGGCAGCCGCGTCGACACCCAGGCCGACATCCTCCGCGACATCGCCCGCCGCGGACACCTCGTCGGCAGCCACACGGTGGACCACCCGCAGCTCCCCCTCCTCGAGACCGACGAGGCCATCGCGCAGATCGAAGAGAGCCAGGCGGCCATCGAGCGCGTCGTCGGCGCGCGCCCCTGGCTCTTCCGCCCGCCCGGCGGCTCCCGCTCCCCGCGGGTCGACCGGCTCCTCGCCGATCGCGGCTACACCCAGCTCCTCTGGAACCTCGGCAGCGGCGACTTCCAGGTGCGCACCGCGGACGACGTGGTCGACACCTGGCGCCGCGTGCTCGAGCGCCGCGAACGCGAGAACGGCGAGCGCGGCGGGATCATCCTCCTCCACGACACGCACCCCTGGAGCGTCGAGGCCTTCCCGCGCATCGTCGACTGGCTCCGGCGCCGCAACTGCGAGCTCCTCGACCAGGGCGAAGAACTCTACGACATCGTCGACGATCCGGCCCTCTTCTTCGCGGCGCGCCAGAGCGGCGACGACGCCTCCACGGAGGCCGCGCCGGCCACGCCGACCGAGACGGTCCTCGCGCTCCGCCAGCGCCGCCTCCGCGCCGAGGCGCGCCAGCGCTGCCAGCGGCTCGCGACCCGCTGAAGTCGAGCGCGCCGGTCCAGCTATCCGTCGCAGCCCGGCGGCTCGGAGGGAGGCGGCGGCGCCGCCGGCACGGGCACCGGTCCGGGCCCGACCTCCTCGACGAACGCGGCCCCGTCGTGGCCGAGCACCTCGAGCCGCTCCCCGAGGCTCGCCACGAAGCCCCTCGGACCGGCCGCGTAGACCGCCCCCGGCGGCCGCTCCCGAAGCGCGACATCGAGGTCCCCCTCGCGCTCGAAGCCGAGCGCGCGCGCCTCGTCCCAGAGCGGCGGCTCCCCCGGCTCGGGCCGGAAGTGCACCGCCCGCACCGCCAGGCCCGCCTCGCGCAGGTCCCGCACGAGGGGCACGGCCGGCGCGATCCCCATCCCCGCGCTGAGCACCGTCACCCGGCGCACCCCACGCGGCAGCGCCTCCGCCGTCCAGCTCCCCCGTGGCGCGCTCACGGCGAGCCGCCCGCCCGCCTCGAGCGCGTGCACGTAGCTCGACACGAGCCCGACGCCCTCCTCGACGGAGCGCCGCGCCGCGACGCGCACCGTGAGCCGGATCCGCTCCCCTTCCCGCGCCGTGATCGCGTAGCGCCGGCGCATGGGCCGGCTCCCCTCCACGGGCCGCACGAGCACGCCCACCGCCTGGCCCGGGCGATGCGGCCCCAGCGGTCGCCCCCAGGGGCACGCGAGCCAGAGGTGCACGGCGCCCTCCCCGGCCGCCTCGCGCCGGACGACCTCGAGCTCGCGGAAGCCGAGCCACCCCTCCGCCGCCTCGGCCCGCGCGAGCTTGTCCCCCAGGTCCTCGCGCCAGGTCGGGTCGAGATCCCGGGCGGCGATCAGCTCCCGGAGCCCCACGACGTCCCAGTAGTCCTCCGTCGCGATGCGCACGAAGGTGTCGACGGTCGGGGAGCCCTCCGCGCGCTCGACCACCTCGAAGCGGTCGCCGGCCTGCACCACGCCCTCCCGCAAGACGCGCAGGTAGTAGCCGACCCGGCGCGTCGCGAGGAAGTCGAGCGACGAGCGGAGCCCGAGCTGGTGGCGGAGCTTCCGGCAGGGGATGCGCGGCTGCGCCACCTGGAGGAGCGCGGTCCCACAGGCGATGCGGTCGCCGATCCGCGCTTCCGTCTCGAGGGGCCCGTCGACCGTGAGATTCTCGCCGAAGATCCCCGGAGCCAGCGTCCGCCCGAGCCGCTCCTCCCACCAGCCGTAGTGCGCCTCTGGATAGGCGTAGACCGCGTGGTGCTCCTCGCCGTGGCGTCGCCGGAGCACGCGCTCGTCGCCCTCCAGCCCGAGGCGCCCGATGGCCACCGGCCCCTCGACGGGGCGCTTCACGATCGCGGTGGGCACGGCCCGGCCGTCGATGACGATCTCGCCGGCACGACCGACCTGGACCCGGACCACGCGCATGGCGCGTACTCTAGTCCCTCTGCCCGGAAGTTCGATCCCGGTAGGTGTGGATGATCGGAGGGCAGGTCGTGGGCCGCGCTGACGCAGGACAGGCCAGAGCCCATTCGAGGAGGTCGGCGCGCGACATGCGCGCCGAGGGCCGCAGATACCCGGGTCGAGCTTCCGGGCAGAGGTACTCGTCCACCCATCCCGCGGACCGGCGCGCGAACGCCCTCGCCGCGCGCGCCGAGCGGGCCGCCGAACCATCTCATCGGAATTTTCGAGCGCGAAACGAGGTATGCTCGAAGCGAATGGGGAACGCGGCGACCGCGATGCGCTCCGATGAGCCCTGGGCCTTCAGCCAGCTCATCGCCGGGCTCGACGACGTGCTCGACGAGGAGGGGCGTCCGCTCGCCGAGCGCCGAGCGCCGAGCGCCCTGAAGGATGGCGTCCCCATGGAGCTCGGCCCCTGCCCCTACGCGGACAGCCGGCAGGGCGAGCCCATGAACCTCTCGGCCCTCGAGCAGATCACCCGGCACCTCAAGCCGGTCTTCCGCGAGCTCCGCGCCTTTCACGCCGCGCTCCCGGCCGGCTCCCCGAGCCACGACCGCATGTTCCTGGCCGTGCTCGACCAGCTCGCCGGCCCGGCCCGTCGCCTCCTCTCCGTGGACGGCACCACGGACGGCACCACGGACGGCACCGTGCCCGCCCCCGTCGCCGTCGGGCACAAGCTCGCCGCCGGCTACTTCGACGTGATGCGGACGCTCCGCGAGCGCCGAGCCTGCGGCGTGGCGCCCCCCGCCGACGTCGACGCCTTCCTCGCCTTCGTCGCCGAGCGTCGCGCGCTTCACGGCGCCTCGGAGGTCTGCGGCGGGCCGCCGCGGCTCCTGCGGCGTACGACCGCGCTCTTCCTCGGCCAGGACGACGACGCGCCCCCGGCCGACCCGGCGCGCCCCCGCGCGGCGGCGCTCCTGGCCGCGCAGATCGACGCCGGGGTCGCCTGGGAGCTCCACGACCGCCGCCTCGAGCGCGCGCTCCTGAGCGACCCGCTCCTCCGCACCCGGAACCCCTTCCTCGCGCGCGAGCTCGACGCCGCGCGCGAGGGCCTCGAGGCGAGAGCCGCGGCCCCCGTCGACGCCGCCGTGCGGGCCCTCCCCCCGGATGCCCCGGACGCCCTCCGCGAGGCCCTCGCCCCCGGCGCGCCCGTCGACCCGGACTGCCGCGCCGCGGTCGAGGCGGTGGCGAGCGCCGGGGCGCTCCTCGCCGCGGACGAGGCCAGCCTGGCCGGCTGGAAGGACACGCTCGCCCGCTACGTCCAGGCCCTCGGGGCGCTCCGCGCCTTCCAGCGCGAGCAGGAGGAAGCGCTGCGGGCCTGCCTGGGCGCGCCGGCCGGGCCCGTCGCGTTCAGCGGGCTGCTCGTGCCGCGGCTCCGGGCGAAGCGCTGGCTCCAGGCCGGGCTGGGCCTCACGCTGCGGTCGACCCCGGACGGCCTCGCCCTCTGGTCGGTGCGCGGGGGCACGCGCGCCCTCCCCGGCGGATCGAAGAGCGCGCATCCCGGCCCCCGCCGGAGCGAGCCCCCGCGCTGAGCCGACGCAGCGCGCCCCGTTCTCCACGAGGCCGCGAGCGACGAACCCGCCCGCGCCAGTGCATGCGCGGGCCGACGTGCGGAAGCCGATGTGCGCAGGCCCGTCTGCGAGGCTCCGCCCGCCTCAGCGATAGGTCGCGGGGGCGGCGGCGCGCACGAGCGCGTCCATGTGCGCGAGGAGCGGCCCCACCCGCGCCGCCGTCACGTTCGACACGCGCACCAGGCCCGGCTCGAAGTGGAGCGTCTCCCGAAGGCCGCTCGCCAGGAGCACGGCCCGCACCGGCTCGGTGAGCGGGCTCTCCGCCTCGACCGGCTTCCAGACGCCGAACTCGCGATCGAAGCGCCGGCCGAAGCGGAGCCGCTCCTTCTTGCCGCGCTGCGCCAGCCAGAGGAAGACCAGGACGGGCGAGAGGAGGACGACGAGGGTCCCGTAGAGGAGGCCGAGGAAGGCCCGCGCGATCCAGCTCCGCTGCGCCATCATCAGGCGCCGCATCGTCGGCGCGACCTGCGCCTCGCCGCGGAGCCCGGGGTGCCGCGCCAGCAGCTGACGCCGCATCGGGTAGGTCGTCCGGTTCTGGCTCGTCGCGCGCCCGCGGTACACGACCACCACCGCCTCCGCCCCGCTCGCCAGCCGGCCCCGCGCGATCCAGCCGGGCGTCGACACGGTCCCCCGCGCGAAGGGCGCCGGCAGCCGCTCCTGGAACGCCTCCGGCGAGTCGCCCCCCGGCTCCACGGAGAACCCCTCCGCCTCGAGCCGTGCCCGCAGCTCCTCCTCCACACGCCGAGCATACGCCCTCCCCCCGGCCCTTCGCTGCCCATCGAGCGCCGCGCCCGGTCACGCCCGGTTGTGCCCGGCCCCGCCCGGGCCATAGCATCGAGCCGTCATGCCCATCGGAACCGTCTGCCCGACGTGCCGGTTCGAGAATCCACGCTCGTGGCGGGCCTGCGCCGCGTGCGGCCGGCCCCTCGGCGCCGGGTTCCGACCGACCAGCGTCACCCAGCTCGGGGGCGGCGACGCCACCGTGGTGTCCGCCCACCCGGACTTCGAGGGCGACGTCGACGACCTCGAGTCCCTCGACTCCGTCGAGATCGAGGACGAAGGCGGCGGCGAACCCGAGGGCGAAGGCGAGATCCCCCTCATCGGCCAGGCCGAGGCCGCTGGCGCCATCCAGACCGGCGTCGAGCGCGCCTTCACCGTGGGCGCCCCCACCCTGGTCGCCCTCGAGGGCCCGCGCGGCTCCGGCAAGACCCGCCTGCTCGTCTACGCGAGCGAGATCGCCGCCCGCCAGGAGCCCAAGGTGCGCGTGCTCTACGCCGCCTGCCGCGACGGGGGCGACGGCTCCTACGCGCCCTTCTCGCGCCTCCTCCTCGAGCGCTTCGGCGTCACCCCCTCGTCCTCGCCGAGCGCCGTCCGCGCCATGATGACGACCGCCGTCCGCGACGCGCTCCAGACGAGCGACGCGGTCCGCGTCGGCGAGACCACGCACCTGCTCGGCTACCTCGCGGGCATCCCCTTCCCCCACAGCCCCTTCCTCGCGCCGCTCGAGGGCAACCCCACCGAGCTCCACCAGCGCGCCGTGCAGGCCTTCTGCCGCCTCATCGAAGGCGACGCCCAGCGCCGCCCGGTGATCCTCCTCCTCGACAACATGCACTGGGCCGAGGAGGAGGCCTGGGACCTCGTCCGCGCGCTCAGTGAGGTCGAGGCCCACGTCGCCGTCGTGATGGCCGGGGACGCGCCGGTGGCCGAGCGGGCGAGCGAGCTCCAGCCCACGGGCGGCGTGGCCGTCGGGCCCATCGGGCCGCTCGGCGAGGCGGACGTGCAGACCTTCCTCCACGTGCTCCTGCCGACGCTCAGCGCCGCGCCCGAGGAGTTCGTCGCGGCCGTCGCGCACCGCTCCGGTGGCAACCCCGGCGCGCTCCGCGAGCTGGTCTTCGCGCTCTGGGAGGCGGGCCTCTTCCTGCAAGGGCCCGACGGCCTCGAGGTCGACCTGCCGCGCCTCGAGGCCGGCGAGGATCTCCCGGTGTCGATGGAGGACGCGCTGAAGGCGCGCCTCGACCGGCTCGACCCCTTCGAGCGGGCCACGCTCGAGCGCGCGAGCGTCGTCGGGGAGGTCTTCTGGGACGGCGCCGTGCTCGGGCAGATGCGCAGCGAGCGCAAGCCCCCCGGCTCGACCGAGGACCCGCTCAGCATCTGGCCGGACGACGACGACGCCCTCGCCCTCGGCTCGGCGCTGGACCGGCTCAAGCAGAAGGGCTTCGTCGAGGTCCTCGACCACTCGGACCTGCCCGGCGCCCTCGAGCTCAGCTTCGCCCAGCCGGGCGCGCGCCGCATCCTCTACGACGGCCTCGAGGAGGAGGTCCGCACGCGCCGCCACGCCGCCGTCGCCCGCTGGCTCGCGCTCGTCGGCACGGTCCGCCGCGAGGGCATCGCCGCGATGATCGCGCCCCACCTCGAGCGCGCCGGCCAGCGCGCCCGCGCCGGTCGCGCCTACCTCGAGGCGGCGCGCTACGAGCGCGCCAACCTCCGCACGCTCCGCGCCCAACGCTACGTCGAGCGCGCCCTCGAGCACATCTCCCCCGAGGACGTCGCGCGGCGCATCGAGGCGCTCCACGAGTCGGGCTCGATCCTCACGACGCTCGGGCGCTACGACGACGCCGCCGACGACTTCGCCGAGATGCTCCGCCTTGCCTGGAACATCGGCGCCCGCGGCAAGGGGGGCGCCGCGCTCAACCGCCTCGCGCGCCTCGAGCGCGCCCGCGGCGAGGACGAGAAGGCGCGCACGCTGCTGCACCGGGCCCTCGAGCTCTTCCGCGCCGCCGGCGACCTCCGTGGCGTGGCCTCGACGCTCGACGACCTCGCGCAGATCGGCCTGCTCCGCGGCGAGACGGAGAGCGCGCTCCAGTTCGCCAACGAGGCCCTCGAGATCCGGCGCACCCACGGGGACGAGCGGGGCGAGGCGGTCTCGCTGAACACGCTCGGTCAGATCGAGCTCACGCGCGGCCAGCTCGACGCCGCCGAGCGCCTCTTCCGGCTCAGCCTCGAGATGCGCGAGCGCCTCGGCGACCACGAGGGGATCCTCCAATCGCACATCGCCCTCGGCGTGCTCGCCTACGAGCGGGGAGACCGCACGGCCGCCGTCGCCGCCTGGCGCACGGGGCTCGAGCGGGCGCGGGAGGTGGCCGATCGGCGCTCCGAGTGCTTCCTGCTCAACAACGTGGGCGAGGCGCGGCTCGCCGACGGGGCCTACGACGAGGCGGAGATCGCCCTCGAGCGGGCGCTGGACCTCGCCGAGGAGCTCGGCGACAAGCGCGCCATGGCGGACGTGAGCCGCAACCTCGGCATGCTCGCGCTCCGCCGCGGCGACGACGACGCCTCGCCGCGCCTCGAGGAGGCGCTCACGCAGGCCCGCGAGTACGGCGGGCGCGAGGCGGTGGCCCTCGCCCAGCGGGCCATCGGGGCGCTGCGGGCGCAGACCCTCTTCGACACGGGCGGCGCGTCCGATCGGAGCGCCGAGGAGGCCTTCCTCGAGAGCGTCGACCTCTTCCGGGAGATGGGCAACGAGCGGGAGGCCGCGCGCTCGCTGGTGCAGCTCGCCAAGCACCTCGTGGAGCGCGGGGATCTGGTCCAGGCCAAGCAGCGGCTCCGCGAGGCCCGGGCGACCTTCCGGCGCATGGGGCTCACGGACGAAGCGCTGGCGATCGACGCGACCCTGAACGAGCTCGGCGGGTGAGGGAGTGACGGGGTGAGCGGGCGGCGGGCGCTCTGGGCGCTCGCGGGGGCGGCGATCGCGCTGGGGCTCGGCGGCTGGCGCTGGGGCCGGGCGCAGGCCGAGCTCGGGCGCGAGCGGGATCTCCACGCGGTGGGCTACGCGGGCTCGGACGCCTGCCGGCGCTGCCACGGGGACCACTGGGAGAGCTGGCGGCGCACGCACCACGGGCGGATGACGCAGGAGGCGACGGCGGAGAGCGTGCTCGGCGCCTTCGATGGGCGGTCGCTGGCGTACTTCGGCTGGACGGCGCGCTTCGAGCGCGACGAGGCCGGCCATTGGGTCGTCGTCGAGAGCCCCGAGGGGGCGGTGGAGCGCATGCGCGTGGACCGGACGGTGGGCTCGCGGCGCGTCCAGCAGTACCTGGCGCGGCGGGACGGTTCGGCGGGGACGACCTGGTGGCGCCTGCCGGTGGCCTGGCACGTGGAGGAGCAGCGCTGGATGCACATGAACGGCGCCTTCCTCACGCCCGACCCGGACGCGGCGCCGGCCTCGCGGGCGGACTTCGAGCGGCACGTCGTGCGCTGGAACGACAACTGCGTCTTCTGCCACAACGTCGCGCCGAACCCCGGGCGCGGGCCCGACGGAGGCTTCGAGACCGAGGTCGCCGAGCTCGGCGTCGCCTGCGAGGCCTGCCACGGGCCGGGCGCGGACCACGTCGCGGAGAACGCCGACCCGCTGCGGCGCTACCTGCTCCACTACGACGTCGCGGAGGCCGATCCGACGGCCGTGAGCCCCGCGGCGCTCGACCCGGCGCGGCGCGCGGACGTCTGCGGTCGGTGCCATGGGCAGCGGCTGACCGGCGAGATCGATCGCTTCCTCGCCGAGGGCGATCCCTTCGTGCCCGGCGACGACCTGGCCCTCTACAGCGAGCCGCTCTGGCGCGACACGCCGCTGAACGGCGAGGAGGGCGTCTTCGCGGCGCGCTTCTGGCCCGATGGGACGCCGCGGTTGACGGCCTACGAGTACCAGGGCTGGCAGCAGTCACCGTGCAGCGTGCGCGGCCCGGCGTCGGGGCGCATGAGCTGCACGAGCTGCCACGGCATGCACGAGGGGGATCCGCGGGGGCAGCTCCGGCCGGAGGCGGAGGGGGACGGGGCGTGCCGGGGCTGCCACGGATCGAGCGCGATCCCCGCGAGTCACGCGCGACACGAGACGGTGGCCTGCGTCGACTGCCACATGCCGCGCGTCGTGTACGGCTTGATCGGCGCGCACCGGAGCCACCGCGTCGAGAGCCCGGACCCGGCGCGGCAGGCGCGGAGCGGCCGACCCGACGCCTGCACGCTCTGCCACGTGGGCGAGAGCCGGGCCTGGGCCGCCCGCGAGACCGCCCGCCTCTGGCCCGGCGCGAGCGCCCCGCTCGACCTCGAGCCCGGCGCAGTGCACGCGCCCAGCCCGGATCAGGACGCCATGGAGGAGCGGCAGCCCGAGGACGTCATCGCGAACGACACCGCGGCAGAAGACATCGCCGCGAACGACATGGCCGCGGAAGATACCGCCGCGGAGGACACCGCCGACACGGACGACCCTTCTCAGGCGACCCTCGCGACCCCCACCGCCGGGGCCCGCGAGGAGCCCGAGCTGGAGCGCATGCTCTTCGGCGGCGATCCCATCGAGCGCGCCCTCGCCGCCGACGCCCTCGGGCGCTCCCCCCTCGCCGATCCGGCCCGCCGCGCGGGCCTCCTCCTCGACGTGCTCGCCGCCGACCCCTACCCGGCCGTCCGCCGGATCGCCTTCCGCCAACTCGCCGCCGAGCACGACCTCCCCTGGGCCGCCTTCGATCCGACCGGCACCCCGACCGCCCGCCGCGCCCAGGTCGCCGCCCTCGCCGCCACCCTCCCCCACGTGCCGCCGGACCCCGCGCGCGTCGCCACGCTGCGCGCCCAGGCCGCCCACCACGCCATCCACATCGGCGAATGAGCTCCCCGACCCCCACCGCGATCGCCGCCCGCGAGCGCCGCGCCAGCCTCCGCTTCGGCTGGACCGCGCTCTTCGCCTGGGCCCTGGCCGGCGTCGGTCTCGAGACCGCCCACGGCTTCAAATGGGCGCCCTACCTCGACGACCCGCTCACGCGCCTCTTGCTCACCCTCGCCCACGCCCACGGCGTCGGCCTCGCCCTCGTCGTCCTGGCCCACGCCGCCGTCGGCGCGCCGCTCCACCCCGAGCGCCGCGCGCCGGGCCACCTCCTCCGGGCCGCCGCCGCGTTCCTCCCGCTCGGCTTCGCCCTGGGCGCCATCGCGCACCCCGAGGGCGACCCCTCGCTGGGGATCCTCCTCGTCCCCCTCGGCGCCCTCGCCCTCCTCGGCGCCCTCGCGCAGCTCGCCGCACGCGCGTGGCGCCTCCCCACACGGGAGAGCGGTCCCGACGCGCCATGAGCCCGCGAACGGCCCGGCGCCGCGCCCCTGCCGGGCGGCTCCACCTGGCGCTCCGCGAAGGGCGCGCTGCGAGGGCGCGCTCAGCGGCGACGCGCGAGGAGCCGGTGGATGGGCAGCCCGTCCTCGATCGCGCGCTTCTCGCGGTTCGAGACGCCGCCGAAGGGGTTGTCCGCGAGCGCGTCGTCGAGCACCTCGAAGGCCTCGTGCTCGCGGGCCAGGCGCACGTAGAGGTCGTGCCGGTCAGGCACGTCCGTCTGCACGAAGAGCTCGCCGCCGGGCCGCATCAGCCGCGCGAGCGTGTCGAGGAAGGCCGGCTGGAGCACCCGCCGCTTCGTGTGGCGCTTCTTCCACCAGGGATCCGGGAAGTGCACGCTGACCCGCGCGACGCAGCCGTCCGGCCCCGAGCGGGCCAGCGTCGAGCGCGCGTCCGCCGCCCAGATCGTGACGCCCTCGAGCTCGCGCCGGGCCCGCCGCCGCTCGACCTTCGTCGCCCACTTCGCCTTGATCTCGATGCCGAGAACCCGCGCGTCGGGCGCCGCCTCGATCCGCGTGAAGACGCTCATCCCGCGACCGAAGCCGATGTCGAGCTCGATGGGGCCCTCGCCGCGGACCTCCGCTTCGAGGTCGATGGGCCCCTCCTCCGGCGGCCGCGGGGCCATCAGGTCGTATCGGACGCGCTCCTGCATCACGCCCGCGAAGATGGCATCCCCGATCCGACGCGCAAGACGCTCGCTATTTCGGCTTACCAGCGGCTAGGGCTGGCGGCGTGGCGGTCCGTGCGGTTCGAGAAGCGGTGGGGGCGCGGGCGCCGCGAAGGCAGGCGCTCCTCGAATTCTCGGGCGCTTGTACTAGGGTCGCCGCTCCGTGCACGCGCTCCGCCTGGCGAGCCTCTATCTGGCTCTCTTCCTCTCCGGCGCCGCCGCCCTGGTCTACCAGTCGACCTGGGGCCGCATGCTCCAGCGCGTCTTCGGCGTGAGCGATCTGGCGATCGCCACCGTGCTGGCGACCTTCTTCCTCGGGCTCGGGGTCGGCTCCGCCCTCGGCGGGCGCTGGGGCGAGCGGGTGCGCCGCCCGGCGTTGATCTACGCGCTCCTCGAGGCGGTCATCGGCCTCTGGGCCCTCCTCTCGCTCGTGCTCATCCCGAACGTGCACGGCATCTACGCGGCCATCGGCGCCGGCCAGGGCTTCGCGACGCTCACGGCGATCCGCTTCACCATCGCCGTCTTCATCCTCCTCCCGCCCACGCTCCTGATGGGCGCGACCCTGCCCATCCTCATCGCGGCCACGGCCCGCCACGGCATCGCCTGGTCCTCGAGCGCGACCTGGCTCTACGCGACCAACACGCTCGGCGCGATGCTCGGCGCCGGCTTCACGGGGCTCTACCTCGTGCCGACCCACGGCGCGAAGGCGAGCGTCGTCGTCGCCGCCCTCGGCAGCTTCGCGGCGGCCGTCCTCGTCGTCACGAGCTGGCGCGGTGGCCGCGAGCGCGCCGCCGAGCCCCGGCCGAGGCGCCGCCCCCACCCGGCGGCCATCGAGCGCGAGACCCACGTCTCCGGGAGCGGCGCGGCGCGCCTCGCCATGCTCCTCGCGAGCGTCGCCGGCTTCGCCTCCCTCGCGAGCGAGGTGCTCTGGACCCGCGTCCTCCGCATGGTCGTCCAGGGCACGACGCAGGCCTTCGCGGCCATGCTCGTGAACTTCCTCGCCGGCATCGCCCTCGGCTCGCTCCTCGCCGAGCGCCTCATGCGCTCGAGCCGCAACCCGCGCCGCCTCTTCGCCACCACCCAGCTCCTCCTCGCCGGCCTGACCGTCCTCGCCATCTGGGTCGCCGGTCAGCTCCCGCGCCTGCTGGTCATGGTGCAGCACTCGACGACGCTCGTGCCCCACGAGGCCTGGGTCGTCCTGGTCGTCTCGAGCGTGCTCCTCCTCCCGCTCGCGATCGTCCTCGGCACCTCGATCCCCCTCGCCTGGCGCATCGCCGGCGGCGACGCGGAGGACGCCGCCCGCCACTCGGGCCGGGTGCTCGCCGCCAACACGCTCGGCGGCCTCGGTGGCTCGATCCTCGCGGGCTTCCTCCTCGTGCCGACGCTCGGCCTCGAGGGCGCGATCACCGCCGTCGTCCTCTTCCACTTCCTCGCCGCGGCCATCGCGCTCCAGGCGAGCTACGCGGATCTCGTCCG
The DNA here is from genome assembly GCA_002699025.1 of Sandaracinus sp. GTDB lineage: Bacteria > Myxococcota_A > Polyangia > Polyangiales > Houyiibacteriaceae > Houyiibacterium > Houyiibacterium oceanicum. The sequence goes on from PABA01000200.1 coordinate 13,097, forward strand.
CCGCGCCTTCGCCGTCGCCATCCCGGCGCTCCTCGCCGTCCTCGCCGCCCTCGCCGGCCCGGACCTCCCCCTGCCCTACCTCCTCGACGCCTGGTACGACCCCTCCCGCGCCTACATCGACGGCCCCGGGCACGAGAGCTGGGAGCAGGACGTCGAGTTCCTTCGCGAGGGCCGGAACACGACCGTCACGATCCTCGAGCGCGGCGACTCGACGCTCCGCCTCTTCAACGACGGCCGCCCCGAGTCGGGCTTCGGTGGCGCGGACCCGGGCTTCGGCGAGGAGCTGGCCGTGCTCGGCACGCTCCCCACGCTCTTCGCCCAGGAGCACGAGCGCGCGATGGTGATCGGCCTCGGCGCCGGCCACTCGACGGCCGTGCTCCGGGGCGGCCCCTGGGAGCGCATCGACGTCGTCGAGCTCGAGGGCGCCGTCGTCGAGGCCGCGCGCTTCCTCTACGAGCAGCGCGAGACCGAGTTCCCGCTCGACGACGAGCGCGTGCACCTCATCGTCGACGACGCCCGCGCTCAGCTCGTGCTCGCCCCCGAGGGCACCTACGACGCCGTCGTCAGCCAGCCTTCGCATCCGTGGCTCGCCGGCTCGAGCGCCCTCTACACGCGCGAGTTCTTCCAGGAGGTCGAGCGCGCCCTCGCCCCGGGCGGCGTCCTCGCGCTCTGGTCGAACCTCTTCCGCATGGACCCGCCGCACCTGAAGCAGATCGTGCGGACGCTCCTCGAGGTCTTCGATCACGTGAAGGCCTTCGTCGTCGAGAGCTCGAGCTTCATCTTCATCGCCGGCGACCAGCCCCTCGAGTTCGACGAGCGCTTCGCCACGCGCGTGACCTCCGAGGGGCTCCGGCCCTTCCTCCGCCCCTTCGTCCTCGACGATCTCGTCGACTACGCCTCGTCCATGGAGCTCGACGGGCCGAACGCGCGGGCCTGGTCGGCGGGGCAGCCGCTCATCGTCGACGACCGCCCGGCCCTCGAGTTCGACCTCGCGCGCATCCCCCACGACCAGGGGCTGAGCGAGCGCGAGCTCGACATGGCGCTGGAAGAGGTGCCTTGGATCGCGCGCGAGAGCTTCGCGCCGGTGCCGCTCGACATGCGCACCGACCTGCTGATCCAGCGCATCGAGTACGTGGGGCTCCGGCCGCCGGCGCTCGACCGGGTGGAGGCGAGCCTCGACGGGCTCGGGCTCGAGCCGCTCGATCGGCACCTCGTCGAGGGCGTGCTCGCGGAGCAGCGGGGCGACGTCGAGGCGGCGCTCGCGCATTACGACGAAGCGCTCGCGGACGATCGAGCCGCCTACCGGGCCGACCGGCTGCGGGAGGCGGAGCGGGACTGGCGCGGGCTCCTCGCGCACGCGCGGGTGCCGGGGCGGGCGACGCCCTCCTCGGCGACGCCCTACCTCTCGGCCGCGCTCGCCCTGCGGGACGAGGTGGCGGCCCGACAGGCGCTCGCGCTCGTGCCCGAGGTGAACAACACCACCGACGATCCGATCGCCGCCGTCGTGCGCGCATGGCTCGGGGAATCGGCGCTCGGGGAATCGTCGCTCGGGGAGCCGGGCGAGGAGGAGGAGCCGGAGACCGCGCGGGACGACGAGGACGGCGACACCTGCCCGGCCGTGCTCGAGGCCGTGGAGGCGCACGCCTTCGCCCGCGAGAACGAGCACGTGACGCTCCTCGCCGCCGAGTGCGCCTTCGCCGCCGGCGACCTGGAGGCCGGGCGCGCCTACCTCGCCGACCGCCGCCGGGTGCGGCGCTCCCTCGCCGCGCAGATCGCGCAGGAGGCGAGCGAGGCGAACGGCCCCCAGCCGGGGCTCGGCGCGACGCTCTGGCGCCGGGTCCTCGAGGCCGACCCGGCGCACCCCCGGGCCGCCGCCGAGCTCGCGCGCTGGCTCCACCAGGAGGGGGAGGAGGTCCAGGCGGGCGCCGTCCTCCGCCGCGCCTGGCAGGAGGTCCGCGGCCTCCCCGACGCCGCCTCGACCGTCCGTCAGGCCGCCGACGAGCTCGGCGTGCGGCTCTGACGACGACGCCTGGCGGCGCCGTCGTTCGAGCCGGGGTGCGCTCGCTTCGCTCGCTCAGGGGGTCGGGGGACGGGGAACTGGGGCATGGAGATCGATCGGGAGCGGGCGTCGCGCTCTCGGACCCTCCACGTGCGGTCGTCGCAGCGGCGCCGCCCGGGTCGGGGGACGCGAAACTCGACCAGAGAGCCCAATCGGGAGGCGCCGTCGCGCTCTCGAGCGCTCGCACACCACGGCAGCGAGCCCACGCCGGCGCGCCTCACGCAGCTCCCCACTCGCCTCCCATGCCCCAGTTCCCCGTCCCCCTCAGCGAGCAAAGCGAGCGCACCCAAAGCGAGCATGGCGAGCGCCCCCGCGAGCGCAGCGAGCCCACGCCGGCGCGCCTCACGCAGCTCCCCACTCGCCTCCCATGCCCCAGTTCCCCGTCCCCCTCAGCGAGCA
>PABA01000201.1 GCA_002699025.1 Sandaracinus sp.
CCCGAGGGCGCCGACCCCAACCCCGAACCCCTGAAGATGACCGCCTAGATTTCGATGGCGTGGTGACCGCTTCGTACACCACTTGACTGGGCACTACCCTCGATCTGCACCCACTGCCCACTCCGGGTCTACAGGACCGCGCCTCGGTTGTTGTTGGCTCGGGTCTGGGCGAGGTGGTCCTCAAGCTGGGTGTGGTCGTGCACGCCGCCCGTTTTCACCTCCATGCGCTCGGCGGGCAGCACGCTCGCGTCGCCGATGCGAGCGAGCAGGTCGTCGCTGTAGCCGAGCCGCTCGAGGTCGTCGGCGTCGAGGGCCTGGGCGCGGGCTCGATCTCGACGCTGTCGAGGCGGTCGTGGCGCCCGCTCGGCGTTGATGTCCGCGGTGACGGAGGTCTGCTCGGCCACCGTGCGGCCCTCGGCCTCGGCGCGCTTCGCGATGCCGAAGTCGAGGAACCCGCTCGGTCCCCGCCGGCCCGGCCCGGGACCGCCTCGACGCTCGGCCTCGCGAGGCCGCGTCCGCGACCGACGACAGCGCGATCATCCATGCCGCCGCGTCCGCCCCGGCGCTCAGCGCCCCGTTGGCGAGCCGCGCGCGGCGGCCTACGTGGGCACGACACCCGAAGGAGGCGATGGGCGAGCGCTTGTTCGACGACGAGTCCTAGTCGAACGTGATGCCGCCCTGGAGGTCGACCGGCTTGTCGCGGAGCGCGAGCCCGAGGCCCACGCCCGCGCCCGCCGCGACCACGACCACGCCGACCACGCCCCAGACCCAGCCGGGCACGCCGTCGTCCTCGTCCTCGCCGCCACCACCGCCACCGGGCGTTCCGCCGGCGATCACCGGATCGCGCCCGACCACGTTCGGCTCATCCTCCGAGCCGAGGTCGACCAGCCGGTTGCCGTGCTCGTCGAGCACCTGCACGACGTACTCGATCCGATCCGCGTCCGGGAGCCCGTCCACCTCGACCAGGATCGACTCCTGGGCGGGGAAGCGCTCCTCGTCCATCGGCACCAGCTCCCCCGCGACGCGCGTCAGCACGCGCACCTCCTCGGCCATGCCGAGCGGGTCCGTGATGCGCACCCGGAGGCCGCCGCGCGCGCGCACGAGCACGGCCTCGGCCCCCATCGTCTCGGAGCGCGTCTGCCAGTAGCCGCGCGCCTCCATGAAGGGGCTGCGGAGCCGCGGCGCGAGGTTCGTGTCCACCTGCGCGTCGGGCTGGATGGCCAGCATCTTCTTGTAGGCCTCCCGCGAGGCGCCCTCCTCGCCGGACGCCGCCGAGGCCACGCCGATGAGCTCGTAGATGCGCGCGAGCTGCTCCGGTGAGTGGCCCCCCTCGCGGAGCGCCTGCTGGCAGAGCTCCCGGGTGCGCTCGAAGTCGACGTTCATGTACGCCTCCTCCGCCTGCCCGATCGTGCTCTGCGCGGCGGCCGGGCTCACCCCGGCGAGCGCCAGGCAGAGCGCCGCGGCCGCGCCCACACGCATCGACGCCGTCCTCGCTCCCATCAGCACCCTCCTCGGCACTTCATCTCCGGCGTGCAGGTCTCCGAGGGATCCCCCGCCCGGTACTCGCCGAGGTACTCGGCCGTGGGCGTCATGATCACCGTGAGTGGCGGCTCGTCGATGTACACGTCCGAGACGGTGCAGCCCGTGAGATACGCCTGACCCGCATCGCTGTACGCCACGGCCACGTAGGCCCGCAGCCCCTCGCCGACCTCGCTCACGGTGGAGGCGCCCGCTTGGAAGTCGCAGATGTTCACCTCGCCGGTGTCGTCCACAGCCGTCTCGAGCGGCCCGAGCTCCGCCTGCATGAGCAGCTCCGGGCAGGTGCCCTCCTGGCCCTCTCCCAGGGGCACGACGAAGACCCGCACCGTCTCCGAGCGCACGAAGGTGTCGGGAGAGGGGAACTCGAGCTCGAGCGCCACCGTGTCGCTCCCGCAGGAGGCGAGGAGCAGCGGGAGCAGGGCGAGAGCGCGCCGCATCACTGGATCTCCGAGGCTTGGATGACGGAGGTGCGCACGAAGGCGTCTTCCGCCGCGTCATAGCGCCAGATCTCGTAGTTCGAGACCACGTTGCCGAACTCGTCGAAGTCCACCGTCCCGCCCGCCCCCTCGTAGTTCACCGGGCGCCCCTGGCGGATGCGCTGCAGCGCGAAGCTGAGCTCACCGGGGCCGAAGAAGGTGTCCTCGTCACCGCGCGAGACCTCGAAGAGCGCGTCACGAATCGCCGTCCCGTCCGTGCTCCCAGCGGCTTCGATGGCGAGCGCGACGAGCGCCGCCGCGTCGTACTGGTTGCCCCCGAAGATGCCCACGGGCTCGCTGTAGGTCGCCTCGTAGGCCGCCGCGTAGCGGTTGAAGAAGGGGGTGTCCGGCTCGACGATGGGCGCCGTGCCCATCACGCCGTCCACGATCTCGGCGCGACCCGCGGCCTCCGGGAAGCCCGAGTCCTTGATGCCGTCCGTGCCGATCCAGGTCACCTCCGGCGCGCCCGCGAGCCCGTCCCAGTCGCGGAGGATGGTGCCACCATCGACCGGGAAGGCCACGAGGGCGATGCAGTCCGGGGTCGCGTCGGCGACCATCTGCACCTGGCTCGTGTAGCTCGGGCGCCCGTCCTGGAAGGGTACGCGGACGGCGACGGTCCCACCGAGGCCCCGGAAGTTGGTCTCGACGGCCTCGCCGAAGGGGTTCCCGTAGGAGTCGTTCTGGTGGAGGATGCCGAGCCGCGTGCAGCCCATCTCCTCCGCCTGCCGGGCCACGACCACGGCCTGGAGCAGATCCGAAGGGACCGTGCGGAAGAGGTAGCGGTCGGTCTCCGGCTGGGCGTTCGTCAGGTCCGGCGAGGTGGAGCAGCAGCTGACTTGAGGCACGCCTGCCGCCCCCGTGATGGCCTGGGCCTCGATGGAGGCGCTCGAGGCGAGGGAGCCGATCACGGCCACGACCCCCTCCTCCTCGACGAGCTGCCGGGCGACCACCGCCGCCTGGTCGGGGTCGGTCTGATCGTCGACGACGACCAGCTCGAGGGGACGCCCCCCGAGTAGACCGCCCGCCGAGTTGATCTCGCGCGCCACCTGCTCGGCGCTGTTCGCGAGGTGCGGCCCGACCGGCGCGAGCCCGCCCGTGAGCGAGACGATCACGCCCACCCGGACGGGCTCCCCGCGAAGCCCGGGTCCCTCGTCACCGCAACTGCCGATCGAGAGCGCCGCTACCATCAGCAGCGCGCTCCAACCGAGCCCCCCTCGTTGGTCCATCATTGAAGCGCGATCCTCCGCGTCGTCGTTTCGCCCGGCTCGATGGTCACGCGGTACGACGTCCGCAAGCCCTGCTCCGGGTTGGTCAGCGTGAGCACGTGCGTGCCCGCCGGGAGTCGCTCCCGCACGACCGGGGTCGTGCCGAGGCGCCGGGAGCCGAGCGAGACGTTCGACCACGGCACCGTGTCGATCGTCAAGAAGCCGTCTTCCCGCTGCGGCGTCGGCTCGGGCGGGGGAGCCTCCATCACGCTGGCGGTCTCCATGGGCGTGGGGCGGGGCCGGGGCCGCGGGCGAGGCCGGGTCCGCCGCATGGGCGTCGTCCTGCGCACCTCCGGCTCGTCCTCTTCCCCGTCGCCCTCGTTCGCCTCGGCGCTCGGCTGCCCGCTCTCGGAGCCAGCCGTCGCTTCGCCGTCGTCGCCGCCTTCTTCGCCGTCGTCCGGCCCCTCGGGCGCGGTCTCCGGATCGGGCGTCGCGGTCTCCGGGTCGGGCGTCACCTGGGTCTCCGCACCGGTCGCCGAGCCACCGAGCGCCTCGTCTCCCTCGCCCGGGCCTTCTCCGGCCCCGAGCCCCGCGCTCGACCCGCCGCCCACCTCGCCCGGCGCCGCCGCGATGCGCGGCTCGTCCCCGGGCGACTCCTCGTCTCCGCCCAGGAAGGCGAAGGCCGCGCCGCCCGCGATGGCGAGCAGGAGGAGCAGGCCGACGATCCAGAAGGCCGGGCGCCGCTCCTCCTCCTCGGGCGCCGCCGTCATCGTGCTGGACGTCGCCCCGGAGCGGCTGATGCCGGAGTGGCTGCCCGAGCTCGGCACGGGCGTCATCGACTGGCCCGGCGCGTCGCCGCGCATGTAGGCGCGGAGCACGCGACGCTGCTCGTCCCGCTCCCGCTCGAAGAGCCCGGTCAGGAACGTGCCGACCTCGTTCCGCGAGGCCCGCAGCCCCTCGGAGACCATGAACTGCTCGAGCTCCTGCTTCATCGCCCGCGCCGAGGCGTAGCGATCCTCCGGGTCCCGCTGGAGCGCCCGATCGACGATCTCCGCGAGCCGCTCGGGCACGTCGAACTCCTGGTCCAGCGAGAGGACCTGGGAGTTCAGCGCGTTGTGGAGCGTGACGATCTCGGACTCGCCCTTGAAGAGGCGCTGGTTCGCGAAGGCCTCCCACATGACGACGCCGAGGCTCCAGAGGTCGGCGCGCTGGTCGTAGCCGCCGTCCGGGTTGGCCTGCTCGGGCGCGATGTAGGCGAACTTGCCCTTCACCTGCCCGGCGCGCGTCTCCACGAGCTGGGTGCCGGCTCGGGCGATGCCGAAGTCGAGCACCTTCACCTGGCCGTCGTAGGTGACGAAGATGTTGCCCGGGGAGATGTCGCGGTGGATGACGTTCAGCGGCGTCCCGTCGAAGTCGGTGAGGCCGTGCGCGTACTGCAGCCCGTCGAGCACCTCGATGAAGAGGCGCACCCCGACGGCGAGCGGCATGGGCTGCTCGAGCCGGCGGAGGTGGCGGAGCACGCGCGCGAGCGACTGCCCCTCGAGGTACTCCATCGTGAGGAAGTGGAGCCCCTCCACGTCGCCGACCTCGTAGGTCTGGACGACGTTCGGGTGGTTCAGCCGGGCCGCGAGCCGCGCCTCGTCGAGGAACATCCCGATGAGCGCCGGCTCCTCCTCGAGGTGCGGGTGGAGCCGCTTCAGGACGCAGAGCTTGGTGAACCCCGCAGGCCCGCTGACCGCCGCGAGAAAGACCTCGGCCATACCGCCGTGACCGATCTTCGCGATCAGGGTGTACTTCCCGAAGCTCGCGTCTCCGAGTAGGCGATGTGTCAGACCGGCGTCGCTCGACGTCACGGTCACCGGACCGGTGCCCCCCATGGCTGGCCGAGATGATCGCTGGCGACACCCGTCTCGTCAACCCGAACGGCCCCGAAGCCGAAGCTCCGGGGCCGTGCGTTTCGAGAGTGTTTCCCGTCCTTTAGAACCCGTTCACGCCGAGACGGCGGATCCGGGCCGCCGGTCGGGCTCCCTCATTCGGGGCCGAAAGCGGCGTCGGAGATGGCCAGCGGGCTCTCGTCGCAGGCCTTCAGCGTCTTCGCGTCGCCGATGACCTCGGGGACGATGTTCATCGCGTAATAGATGCCCGAGAACTTCTTACCCTCGTAGAACGCCTTCTCCGGCTCGGACAGATCGCCCTTCAACTTTTCGATGGCGATGGACGCGCCCTCGAGCAGCAGCCAGCCGATGGCGAGCTTGCTCATCATGTGGAGGAAGCGCTCGGCCGTGAGGACGATGTTCGGCATCTTGCCGCCCTGGAACCAGCCCAGGAACTGCATGACGCTCCCGCCGACCGCCTCGTGCGCCTTCTGCAGACGCGCCACGGCGTCCTTCAGCTCCGGGTGCTCGGCGTGCTCCTTGATGAACTTCTGCACGTCGCCGAGGAAGGCCTGCGTGTTCTTGCCGCCGCCCTGCCCGAGCTTCCGGCCGACGAGGTCGAGCGCCTGGATGGCGTTCGTGCCCTCGTAGATGGAGAAGATCTTCGAGTCGCGCGCGTACTGCTCGACCGGCCAGTCCTTGAGGTAGCCGGCGCCGCCGTAGGTCTGGATGGCGCGCTCGCAGACCTGGAAGGCCTCGTCCGAGCAGTACGCCTTCACGAGCGGCGTGAGCAGATTGATCTGCCCGTGGTGGTAGGCGGCCGTCTCGCTCTCGTCGTCCTCGCCGAGGGCCTTGAGCCGGTCCTGGTGCACGGCGAGCTTCGTGATCAGCGCGCGCATGCCCTCGACCTTCGACTTCATCTCGAGGAGGTCGCGGCGGATGTTCGGGTGGTTGAGGATCGTGACGCGGGGCGCCGAGGGATCCTTCCAGTCCTCGATGGAGCTGCCCTGCTTGCGGTCGCGGGCGTACTCGAGCGTGTTCAGGTAGGCGCTCGAGGCGACGGCGAGGCCCTGGATGCCCACGCCGATGCGCGCGAAGTTCATCATCTTGAACATCTGGCGCATGCCCTGGTGCTCGACCGTGCCGACGAGCTCGCCGACGCAGTCGTCGTCCTCGCCGAAATTCAGCACGCAGGTGGCCGAGCCGTTGATGCCCATCTTGTGCTCGATGGACGCGACCTGGACGTCGTTGGAGCCGCCCTCGGGCTTGACCTTCGGCACGATGAAGAGGCTCAGCCCCTTGGTGCCGGGCACGGCGCCCTCGATGCGCGCGAGCACGAGGTGGACGATGTTGTCCGCCATGTCGTGGTCGCCGCCGGAGATGTAGATCTTCGTGCCCTTGATCTTGTACCGGCCGTCCTCGAGCGGCGTCGCGGACGTGGTCGAGGAGCCGACGTCGGAGCCGGCGTGCGGCTCGGAGAGGCACATCGTGCCGCCCCAGGTGCCGTTCATCATCTTCTCGACGTAGGTCTTCTTCTGCTCGTCGGTGCCGAACTCGGCGATGACCTCGGCGGCGCCGAGCGAGAGACCCGGGTACATGTTGAAGGCCGTGTTCGAGCCGCTGAGCAGCTCGTCGCTGAGCACGGCGAGGGTCACGGGCGAGGCCATGCCGCCGAACTCGGCGGGGGCGCCGAGCGTGCGCCAGCCGGCCTCGTAGAGCTTGTCCCAGGCCTGCTTGAAGCCCTCCGGCACGAAGACCTTGCCGTCCTCGAGCCGGCAGCCCTGCGCGTCACCGACGCGGTTGAGCGGCCCGGTGACCTCCTGAGCGAACTTGTAGACCTGCGAGAGCACCTCCGAGCAAGTCGCCTGATCCCAGTCGGAGAACGGGTCCTTGCCCAGCACGTCCTGCAGCCCGAACTGCTCGAACATGAGGAAGTTGAAGTCGCGAAGATCGGCCTTGTAACGATTGATCGGCTGCGCCACGTGTTTCCTCCGGGTTTCCCCCTGTCAACGCCGCTGAAACGTTGGCTTCGATGCCGCACCGCGTCAAGCAGACTGAATCGCGGCTCAGCGGCGGCCTCTGGTAGCCTGGGGTCAAAGGGGGGATGGGATGAAGCGTCACGGGCTCTTCGGGCTCGCCGTGCTCGCGCTCGTCGTGGGCGGCTGCGGGGACGACGATGGGGGGATCGACGCCGGTCCGGGGACGGACGGCGCGGCCATGTGCGGCGCCGACGCGGACTGCGACGACGGCCTCTTCTGCAACGGGACCGAGCGCTGCGCGCCGGAGGCCGAGGGCGCCGATGGCTTCGGCTGCGTGCGCGTCGACCCGCCCTGCCTCGAGGGTCAGCGCTGCGACGAGGGGGCCGACGAGTGCGTCGCCACCTGCGACGTGATCGCCGACGCGGACGGCGACGGCTTCGACGCCATCGCCTGCGGGGGCGCGGACTGCGACGACACGAACCCGAATCGCTACCCGGGGAACGCGGAGGTCTGCGACGAGGCGAACGTCGACGAGGACTGCGACCCGACGACCTACGGCGCGCGCGACGTGGACCGGGACGGGTTCGACAGCGCCGCCTGCTGCAACCTGCAAGAGGACGGCGAGCTCGCGTGCGCGGACGACTGCAGCGACGCGCGACGGGACGTGCGCCCGGGCTTCGCGGAGACCTGCGACTTCCTCGACAACGACTGCGACGGGAGGGTCGACGAGGGCGCCGCCGTGGAGGGCTTCCTCGACGGCGATCGCGATCTCCACGGCGACCCGTCCATGCCCATGGTGGCCTGCCCGGGCACGCCCGGCTTCGCGGTGGTCGACGACGACTGCCGGGACGACGACCCGGAGGTGCACGGGGCGCAGCTCGAGATCTGCGACGGCAAGGACAACGACTGCGACGGCGTGGCCGACGAGGCGCCCGCGTCCATCCCCTGGTACGAGGACGGCGACGACGACGGCTTCGGCACGGCGGACGTGGACCCGGTGATCTCCTGCGACCCGGTGCCCGGCCGCTCGACGCGCTCGAGCGACTGCGACGACCGAACGCGCGGCGTGAGCCCGGCGGCGCGGGAGATGTGCAACGGCGAGGACGACGACTGCAACGGGCGCGCGGACTTCGTGATCCGGCCGGGCGACACGGAGGACGACGACGGGGACGGCTTCCCCGATCGGGCCTGCGGCGGGAACGACTGCGACGACACGAACCCGGACGTCTACCCGGGGGCGCCGGAGGTCTGCGACGGGATCGACAACGACTGCGACGGGGTCGCGGACGGGGCCGACGCGATGGCGCTCTGGCACCTCGACCTCGACGGAGACGGCTACGGCGACGCGAGCTCGGAGCCCATCGAGGACTGCGACGCGCAGCCCGGTCGCGTGCCGAACGGGCTCGACTGCGACGACGGGCAGGCGACGATCCGGCCGGGCGTGAGCGACCTCTGCGATGGGGTGGACCAGGACTGTGACGGCACGGTCGACGAGGACGCGGTGCGCACGGCGTTCTACGCGGACGTCGATGGGGACGGCTTCGCGAGCGGGGCGGGCACGCCGGTCTTCGCGTGCATCCCGGTGGACGGGCGGAGCGAGCGGGTCGGCGACTGCGACGACGGAGACGGCGAGGCCTTCCCGGGCGCCATGGAGCGCTGCAACGACGCGGACGACGACTGCGACGGAGAGGTCGACGAGGACGCGCCGCGCATGTTCTTCCCGGACCTCGACGACGACGGGAGCGGCGACGAGGGGAGCGCGGGGGAGCTGACCTGCGATCCGCCGATGGGCTGGGTCGAGACGAACGACGACTGCGACGATGGTGACCCGGCGCGCTTCCCGGCGAACCGGGAGGTCTGCGACGGGGTCGACAACGACTGCGACGGCACGATCGACGGCGCGCCGGCGGACGCGGCCTGCGCGGGCGTGGACGGCGTGATGAGCGGCACCTGCGAGGCCGGGGTCTGCGTGGTCGCGGCCTGCGAGGACGGACGCGCCGACTGCGATGGGGGCACGAACGGCTGCGAGACCGTGACGGCGAGCGACCCGCTCAACTGCGGCGGCTGCGGCACGACCTGCGCGGTCGCCGACAGCTGCGGCGAGGCGACGGCCGGCGTGTGCGACGAGGCCGGGATCGTGCAGCTCGTGAGCGGCGCCGAGTTCTCGATGGCGCTCCGGGCGACGGGCGGCCACGCGAGCTGGGGGGAGAACGCCCAGGGCCAGCTCGGCACGGGCTCGCTGGCCGACTCGGGCGTGCCCGCGGCGACGCTCCAGGGGCCCCTGCGGCAGGTGAGCGGCGGACAGGATCACGGCTGCGGCGTGCGCCCCGACGGGCAGGTGCGCTGCTGGGGCAACAACTCGGACCGGCAGCTCGGCGTGGCGTCGCCCTCGCGCGTCGCGAGCGGAGTCACGATCCCGGGCCTCTCGAACGTCGTGCAGGTGAGCGCCGGGGACACGCACAGCTGCGCGGTCACGGGTACGGGCGACGTCTGGTGCTGGGGCGCGAACCGCTCGGGGCAGGTCGGCGTGGCCGCGAGCACGAGCGACGAGCCGCCGACGCCCGTGAGCGGCGTGAGCAACGCGCGGCAGGTGGTGGCGGGGATCGCCTTCAGCTGCGCGCTGGTCGACGTGGCGGGCGGCTCGCAGGTGCTCTGCTGGGGCGACAACTCGACGGGCACGCTCGGGGACGGCACGCGCGAGTCGCGTCATACGCCGGCGCCGGTGATGAACCTGCCGACGAACGTCGCGGAGCTCGCGGAGTCGTCCGGCTACGTGCAGCACGCCTGCGCGCGGCTCACGGACGGTCGCGCGCTCTGCTGGGGCAACAACGACCGCGGTCAGCTCGGGAACGGGAGCACGAGCGGGTCGAGCGAGCTCGCCGGGGCGGTGATCCGGAACTCGGACGGCGCCGTGCTGAGCGACCTGGTCGCGATCTCCGTGGGCCGCTTCCACGGCTGCGCGCTTCGGCGGACGGCGACGCCCGATCGCTTCCGGCCCGTGTGCTGGGGCGCCGACGACGGCGGGCAGCTCGGTCGGGGCACGGACGGCTCGCCGATCGGGGCAGCGCGGGCGGTCTTCGACGAGACGGGCGCGATCATGGAGGACGCCACGGGGGTGGTCGCGGGGCAGCGGCACACGTGCGTGCTCCGCGCGACGGGCGCCGGCGGCGCGAACGAGGTCTGGTGCTTCGGCTTCCAGACCGGCGGGCGGCTGGCCAACGGGGAGACGGCGAGCGTGGAGATCTACGTGCCCACACGGGCGGTCGGGCTCTGAACTAGACGCGCGTCTTCCGCTCGCTTCGCTCGCTATCTCGGGCTTACCCGCGCCGCCGTCGGCGGCTCGGCGCTCGCTTCGCTCGCGTCACACGGGTCGGTTCTTCGTAGGTACACGAACGCGGCTCCGTGGGGCCGGGCTGCGGGGCAGGCGTGGGGGCGCTCCCCTTCGCAGTTCCGTGACTCCGCCGCGTTCGCGGCCGGAGCGCGCGTCTTCCGCTCGCTGCGCTCGCCATCTCGGGCTTACCAGCGCCGCCGTCGGCGGCTCGGCGCTCGCTTCGCTCGCGTCACACGGGTCGGTTCTTCGACGCGACGGCGACGCGGCTCCGTGGGGCCGGGCTGCGGGGCAGATGTGGGTGCGCTCCCCTTTGCAGTGGCGGCACCTCGCCTGTTCGCGGCCGAAGCGCGGGTCTTCCGCTCGCTGCGCTCGCTATCTCGGGCTTACCAGCGCCGCCGCCGGCGGCTCGGCGCTCGCTTCGCTCGCGCGTCACACGGGTCGGTTCTTCGACGCGACGGCGACGCGGCTCCGTGGGGCCGGGCTGCGGGGCAGACGTGGGGGCGCTCCCCTTTGCAGTGGCGGGACTTCGCCGGTTCGCGGGCCGAGGCGCGCGTCGTCGGCGCTCGGCTGGCGGTCGGGCTCCGACGGCGCGGGCGGCCTACTCGTCGGGCCCGCCGGGGGCGTCGTCGTCGCTCGGCGGCTCCTCCGGCTCGTCCTCTGGCGCCTCTCGGGGCTCTCGCTCCGGCGCGGTGATCTCGGCGGAGACGTCGGCGCCGGGGGGCGGCGCGAAGACGTCCTCCGGGTAGGTCTCGCCGAGCCCGACGCGACTCGCCGTGATGCGCGTGACGACCTCGCCCGGCCGGCCCGCCTCGGCGTCCCAGCGCGAGGTGTCGTAGCGGGTGGCGAGGCGCACGGCGCCGGCCGGGCCCTCGAACGCCTCGAAGGCGTCGTAGCGCATGAGCTTCTCCGGCGTGTGGCCGCCGTCGGGGAAGAAGCCCGGGTAGGCGACGACGTAGCGGAGCGCCGCGAGGGCGTGGGTCCGCGGGTGGAGGTAGAGCACGTAGTAGTCGTCCGGCGAGTCCCCGGTGCCGGCCTCGTAGGTGATCTTCACGAGCCGGTGGAGCACGCCGTCGAGCTCCGCGTCCGGGAGGCGCTCGTAGCGGGCGCCGGAATCGGCCACGACGAAGGGCATGCCGACGAAGTAGTAGGGCGTGAGCGCCCAGAAGCGCGCGGGCGTGGGGAAGGCGTCCGGGCCCGGGGCGATCCAGGCGCGCTCCCCGTCCCAAGCGAAACGCGCCGAGGCGCCGGCGCCCCCCTCGAGCTCCTCGTGGACCGCGCGCGCCGACCAGAGGTCGATCTTCTGGAACGTGTGCATGCGGCGCTCGGGCGCGTCGACGGGGCGGTAGTCGAACTCGAACGCGATCGTGCCGGCGGCCAGCCAGGCCCGGAGCCCGCCGTGGTGCTCGATGCTCTCCCAGACCAGCCGGCCGGCCTCGGACCCGGCGAGGCGGGCGCGGGCCTCCGCGACGCGGGCGTCCACCCAGGGGCCCGGGCGCGGCCCGACGCGCGAAGGCGGCTCGGCGCGGGCCTCGGATGCGGACGACGCCGCGGGGGCCGGCTCGGACGGCTCGGGCGCCGGCTCGGCCGGTCCGCAGGCGAGCGCGAGCAAGAACGATGGGACGAAGGCGGGGCGGCGCATGATCTCTCCTCGACCCCTGGGAACGTGCGCGCGGACGCCCCGTTACGGAGCGCGGGGGCGCACCCGGCGATGGACGCGGCGCGGGGGAGCGTTTAAGTAGGCCGCACCATGCTCCTCGAACGGTACTTGGACGATCTGGCGGCGGCGACGATGCAGGAGGCCCTGGGCCTCGAGGAGCGGCCGCGCGCGCTGCTCCGCACGACGCAGGATCCGAAGTTCGGTGACTACCAGATCAACGGCGCCATGGCGCTCGCCAAGCGGCTGAAGAAGGCGCCGCGCGACCTCGCCGGGCCGATCGCGGAGGCCATGGCGAAGCACGAGGCCATCGCGAAGGCGGACGTGGCGGGGCCGGGCTTCGTGAACCTCACCCTCGACGCCGGCTGGCTCGGGCGGCAGCTCGCGGCGGCGCTCGGCGACGCGCGGCTCGGGGTGGACGCGGTCGAGGCGCCGGAGAAGATCGTCGTCGACTTCAGCTCGCCGAACATCGCCAAGCAGATGCACGTGGGGCACCTGCGCTCGACGATCATCGGCTGGAGCCTGGTGCAGCTCTATCGGGCCGTCGGGCACGAGGTGATCGGCGACAACCACCTCGGCGACTGGGGCACGCAGTTCGGCCTGCTGATCGTGGGCATGCGCGAGTTCGGCGACGAGGGGGCGCTCGAGAAGGACGCCATCGCCGAGCTCGAGCGGGTCTACAAGCTGGCGAGCAAGAAGGCGAAGGAGGACGAGGCCTTCGCGGAGAGCGCCCGGGCGGAGCTCGCGAAGCTGCAGGGCGGCGACCCGGAGAACACGGCGCTCTGGGAGCGCTTCGTGGCGACGACGCGGCAGACGCTCGAGGCGATCTACGCGCGGCTCGGCGTGCGCTTCGACGAGTGGCTCGGTGAGAGCGCCTACGACGCGATGCTGCCGGGGGTGGTGGAGACGCTGCTCGAGAAGGGGATCGCGCGGGAGGATCAGGGAGCGATCTGCGTCTTCTTCCACGACATGGATCCGGGCGCGATCGAGGGCGCCGTGGAGGGGTACGCGCTGCCGAAGCGGCTGAGGAAGCAGAAGCAGCCCTTCATCGTGCGCAAGAAGGACGGCGCGTTCCTCTACTCGACGACCGACATCGCCACCGTGCTCCACCGCAAGGAGGAGATGGGCGCGGATCGGAGCGTGTACGTGGTCGGCGCGCCGCAGGCGCTGCACTTCGAGCAGCTCTTCGCGGTGATGCGGCTGCTCGGCGTGGAGATGGGGCTCGAGCACGTGAGCTTCGGCAGCGTGCTCGGGGAGGACGGCAAGCCGCTGAAGACGCGGGACGGCAAGACCGTGAAGCTGAAGGATCTGCTCGACGAGGCGGAGCAGAAGACGCGGGAGATCGTCGAAGCGAGCCGGGCCGAGGGGAAGCTGCGCATCGCCGAGGAGGACCTGGACGAGGCGGTGGCGACGATCGGGATCGGGGCCGTGAAGTGGGCCGACCTGATGCAGAACCGGGCGACGGACTACAAGTACGACCCGGAGAAGATGTGCTCGTTCAAGGGCAACGCGGGGCCCTACGTGCAGTACCAGTACGCGCGGGTGCGCTCGCTCTTCGCCGAGGGGGGGCTGGAGTACGAGGGCTTCGAGGCGCCGATCGCGCCGGAGCACGAGGCCGAGGTGGGGCTGGCGCGGGTGCTGATCCGCTTCGGGGACGTGGTGCATCGGGCCGCGGAGGGCTCGCTGCCGAACCTGATCTGCGATCACCTCTACGAGGTCGCCTCGGCCTACAGCCGGTTCTACACGCAGTGCCCGGTGCTGAAGAGCGAGGGGGAGACGCGGGAGACGCGCCTCGGCTTGGCGGCGCTGGCGGGGAGGCAGCTCGAGAAGGGCCTGGAGCTTCTGGGGATCGAGGTCCTGGAGAGGATGTAGGAGCCAGAGACCCGTGCCAAAGACCCGTGCCCGTGCCCCTGCCCGTGCCCGTTCAGAACAGGAAGCCCGAGCCCGAGCTCGAGCACCAGCGTGAGCGCGAGCCAGGAGCCTGAGCCGAAGCGGGAGCCACGGGCCAAGCCGACCCGTGTGACGCGAGCGAAGCGAGCGCCGAGGGCCCCGCTGGTAGGCCCCAAAAGAAGGACGCGGCCGACCCCCGAGGGGGCCGGCCGCCAGTGGAAGAGATTCGGAGAGTTCTCCGGCCTCCCGGCCGCGCCTCAGTGCGCGGACTGGAAGACGAAGGGGTAGGTCACGCTCGTCACGCCCGGGCTGCTCGGGAAGCTCCAGCGGCGGACGGCCTGACCGACGCAGTCGCCGACCCGCGAGCTCATGCCCTCGGTGGGCTGGGCGACGGCGGTGCGGACGGTGCCCTCGGGGTCGACCACGAAGCGGACGGTCACGCGCCCCTCGAGGTCGGGCCGCTGGGTGAGCGCCTGCTCGTAGCAGAAGCGCACCTCGGGCTGGTGCCTGCGCACGGTCCGGCGGATGGCGCCGCGGGTCAGGCCGCCGACGGTCGTGGCGCGGCCGGCGCGGACGGAGGGCGTGAAGTCGGGGCGCGTGCGGGGGCGGAGCGTCGGCGCGGGCCCGGTGCCGGGGCCGTGGGGGCCGCCGGGGCGGTCCATGAGCTGGTCGAGGGGCACGGTGCCGTCGCCGCAGCGCTCGCCGGTGCAGGTGCCGTTGCCGGTCCCGTCCATGTCGAGGCCCCCGAAGATGCCGTCGCCGCCCACGGGGCCGGCCGCCGCGAGCCAGCTCCGACCCGTGTCCGTGTCCTCGCCGAAGGGCGAGCCGCTCGGGCCCGTCTCGACGCCGCGGGCGAGCTCACGCAGGCCCGCGAGCGTGCCGAGCGAGCGCACGTCCTCGGCCGTGGCCGGGCGCTGGCCCCGGCGCATCTGCGTGCGGCCCGGGTTCGGCTGCGGGCCGGGCTCTCCGTCGCCGGCCTCGGGGCTGGGCGTGGCGCCACCGGGGCCCTCGCCGCCGGGCGTGGCGTCCGGCACGCTCGAGCTCGTCGTCTCGGGGGCCTGCATCGCGACGGCGTCGAGCTGCACCCGGAGGTACTCGGCGCGGCGGCTGTCCAGGCTGCGCGTGAGCGCCGCGGCGTTCGGCGGCAGGAGCAGGAAGAGGCCGAGCAGGATGAGGTGGACCAGCATGGTGCCGCCGACGAAGCGGAGCAGGCCCCGGTCCAGGCCGAGGCCGGCGCGGGGCGTCTCGGCGGGCTTCTCCGTCGGGCGGAGGAAGAAGCGGAAGTCGCCGACGCGGAGCTCGACGGTCGTGCCGGGGTCGAGGGCGAGCGGGCCCTCGTGATCGAGCACGGGCACGCCGTCCCGGGCAGCGCGGAGCTCGGCGCCGGCGGGGGCGCGGAGCACCCAGCGGCCGCCCTCGCGGGTCGCGAGGGTGAAGGGGGCGCTCACCTCGGCGGGCAGGGGGAACGTGGCGTCGTCGTCGCCAACGGTGATCGGGGTGTCGCCGTCGAAGAGGCGGGTCTCGAGGGGGCTCTCGTCCCAGCTGAGGACGATCTCCAGGACGTCGGTATCGGTGTGCGGATGGGTCATGGGCGCTCTCCTTTTCTCTTCCGGGCCTCGCGGCCTCGGGGAGAGTGCTTGCGAGCACCGTGCCAGCCCCCTGGCTTCCGGAATCATTGAGGAACTTCGCGACCGACTTCTACTACACTCCCCGTGCAGCCTGTCGTTACGCGTAACGACGGGCTCGTTCGTTACGGACCCGGCGACCCGACGTGACGCCCCCCGCGCCGGCTCGGCCCCGAACGCGCGCGTCGCGCAGCCAGGATCACCGAGCGACCGCGGCGGACCGCGAGCTGCTACGCATGCCTCGGGAGATGAGCGACGAGGTGAGCGCGACCATCGGCGGACGAGCCATCCGGCTGACCCACCCGGAGCGCGTGCTCGACGCCGAGAGCGGGCTGACGAAGGCAGACCTCCTCGCGCACTACGACCGGGTCGCCGAGCGCATGCTCCCGCACCTCGCGGGGCGCCCGCTCACGCTGGTGCGCTGCCCGCGCGGCGTGGGCGAGGACTGCTTCTACCAACGGCACCTCGACCTGGGCGAGCTCCCGCCGGGGCTCGAGGCCGTCGACACGGGCGACCAAGAGCCGGCCGTGCGCGTGGCGGACGCGCGGGGTCTCGGCGCGCTGGTGCAGCTCGGCGTGCTCGAGGTGCACGTCTGGGGGAGCCGCGCCGACGCCCTCGATCGGCCCGATCGGCTCGTGTTCGACCTCGATCCGGGCGCGGGGGCCGGCTGGACGTCGGTGGTGAGCGCGGCGCGGACGGTGCGCGAACGCCTCGAGGAGCTGGGGCTCGAGAGCTGGGCGAAGCTCACGGGCGGCGTGGGGCTCCACGTCGTCGCGCCGCTCGAGCGGCGGCAGGGCTGGGGCACGCTGAAGGCCTTCGCCCGGGTCCTCGCCGAGCAGCTCGCCGAGGAGGCGCCGGAGCGGTTCACGGCCTCCAACCGGAAGGCGGCTCGGGAGGGGAAGGTCTTCCTCGACCACCTGCGGAACGCCCGGAGCGCGACGACCATCTGCCCCTTCTCGACCCGCGCGCGGGCGGGCGTGAGCGTCGCCCTCCCCCTCCGCTGGGACGAGCTGGCGCGAGCCCACGCCTACGACGTCAGGGCGGCCGCGCGGCGCCTGGCGACCCTCAAGGGCGACCCGTGGGAGGGCTTCTTCGAGGCGCGCCAGTCCATCACGAAGGCCGCGCGGAGGGAGCTCGGCCTGGAGTGAGCGCTCGAAGGGACCGCTCCGCGTGGCGGCTCCTTCGAGCTCCTTCGTCGCGCGCTCCTTCGTCGCGAAGGGGCGGCGGATCTGCTAGGGGGGCTGGCCATGCTCCACGGACGGATCGTCGAATCGCGCCTCGAGAGCGCGGTCCTGAAGGACAACCCGCTCGGGGACCCGCACGTCCGCGACGTGCTCGTCTACCTGCCCCCCGGCTACGACGAGGGCGACGCGCGCTACCCGACGGTCACCATGCTGCCGGGCTTCGCCGCGACACACCGCTCGGTGCTCGGCTTCTCGCCCTGGAAGCCCAACACCGTCGAGCGCTTCGACGCGCAGATCGTCGCCGGCGAGTGCCCGCCCGCGATCCTCGTGCTCCCGGACTGCATGACCCGCTGGGGCGGCAGCCAGTTCGTCGACTCGGCGGCCACCGGCGCCTACCAGACCTACCTCGCCGAGGAGGTGCTCCCGCACGTCGACGCGACGTTCCGCACGATCCCGAAGCGCGAGGCGCGGGCGGTCGTGGGGCGCTCCTCGGGTGGCTTCGGGGCCCTGCGGCTGGGGCTCGACCGGCCCGACGTGGTCGCCGTGGTCGGGAGCCACGCGGGCGACGCGGCCTTCGACGTGAGCATGCGCCCCATGCTGCTGCCGGCGGCCATCGCCATCGCCGCGGCGGGCGGGCTCGAGGCCTTCGCGGAGCGCGTGGTCGACGGAGGCCCGCGGGGCGGCATGGAGTTCGACGGGGTCTTCGTGCTCGCGTCGAGCGCCGCCTACGCGCCCGAGCCCGCCGCGCCGGCCCCACACTGCGCGCTGCCCATGGATCTGCGCACCGGCGAGCTCCTCGAGGAGCCCTGGGCGCGCTGGCGAGCGCACGACCCGGTGACGCTCATCCCCGAGCGCGAGGAGGCCGTCGCGCAGCTCGCCTACGTGTTCCTCGACGCGGGCAACCGCGACGAGCACGGGCTCCACTTCGCGGCCCGGCAGCTCGCCGACGCGCTCCACGCCGCGGGCGCGCCGCGCGTCCAGCTCGAGGAGTACGACGGGGGCCATCGGGGCACCTCGTATCGCTACGAGCGCTCGCTGCCGCTGCTGATCGGGGCGCTCGAGCAGGCTTGACGAACCCAGGGCTCGGGGCGCGACGGCGAGCGCCGCGTCCCCGCGGGTGAGAGCCCGCCCGAGCGGCTCGGCGAAACCACCTTTCGTTTCGCGGGCTTCTTCGCCTAAGATGGCGCTCGCCACCGCACCCCGGGCGGGAGGAAGCATGGCGTCGAAGAAGACGAGCAAGAAGGCCACGAAGAAGGCCGCCAAGAAGTCCACGAAGAAGGCGGCGTCCAAGAAGGCGGCGCCCAAGAAGGCGACGAAGAAGGCGGCCGCCAAGAAGAAGGCCACCAAGAAGACGGCGGCCAAGAAGGCCAGCAAGGGCTCGTCTTCGCGCGCCAAGGGTGGGGCGTCGAAGGTCGCTCAGGGCATCCTCGACGCGGACGACACGGCGGCGAAGATCACCGAGCAGGCCGAGCTGATGCTCGACTCGCGCAGCACGACGGCCACGAAGGCGGCGCGGGTGATCCACGAGTTCGTCGAGGAGCACGCCGAGCTGCTCCAGACCCACGTGGACAAGTTCGCGCAGGGCATCACCTCCAAGCACAAGCGGGTGGTGCAGACCTCCGCGGACGCGCTCCCGGCCATCGCGAAGGTGGCGCCGGCCCGCGTGGCCAAGCACCTCGACACGCTCAAGGCGGCCTTCGAGCCGACCCTCGACGACGGCAAGGACGGCCTGGTCCGCACCTTCGCGAACCTCTGCACGGCGTCGGTCGCCTATCAGAAGCGCCTCGAGCCCGTGCTCACGCTGGCGCTCCAGGGCGCGAACGGGAAGACGCTGCTGCGCTGGTCGCAGATCGTGCTGCCGGCGCTGAAGGGCGAGCCCCACGCGCGAGCGCGCGCGGTGGTGGAGGACCGGCTCGACCGGATCCCGCGGCGCTACGCGGTCGAGATCGCGAACAACCTCGGCATCCGGCTGCGCGTTCGCTACCGCTGAGCGGTCCCCCGCCGACGCCCTGGTCCGCGACGCCGAGCCACCGCTCCGAGCCACCGCCGCTCCGAGCCGCCGACCCGGCCACCGCCGCTCCGAGCCACCGCCGCTTCGGGCGACGGCGCCGGGGCGTGAGCCCACGCACCCTCCAGGCGCTCTGCGGGCCCGAGCCGCGGCGGCGGCGGGGGATCGGACCGGCGGCGAAGTGGCGGCGGGAGCGCGTCTGGGGTAACCCTCGCCCCATGGCGCAGCGGATTCTTTGCTTGGCGGCCCTCGCCCTGGGCGTGATGGCCTGCGGGGGCCCCCCGCCCGAGACCTCCTCTCCGGCGACCGGCAACGGTGGCGAGAGCGGCGGCGTGGACACCGACCTCAGCGGCTCGGCCGCCGATCCCGAGCGCTGGCCGCGGGACTTCGTGGCCGGACCGGGCACGGGCCCGGCGCTCTACCTGAACGACGATCCCCGCTCGCCGGCCATCGGCTACATCACCGAGGGCGTCCACTTCCGCATCGGCGGGCTGCCGCAGAACGAGCGCATCCCCGTGCGCATCCGCGGCGCGCTGAAGGTGCGGGCCTGGATGAGCGTCTCCCGGCTGGCCCTGCGCGTGCAGCAGCGCGGAAAGATCGGCGGGACCGAGGTCTACGTGGGCCCGGGCGACTACGTGCGCTTCGTGAGCCCGGACGCCGAGGAGGGCCTGGCGCGCGTCGAGGCGATGCCGCGCTTCAGCTACGACGCGATGGGCGCGGCCGCCACGGGCGTCTACCCCTTCGACCGGCTCTCCCACGAGGCGCCGCCGGCCGACGCCGAGGCGCCGGCGAGCGGGACGACCATGCGCACGCCAGCGAACACCGAGGTGGCGATCTACTCCTCGCCGGACGAGGTGATCACGACGCTCCCGGCGCTCGACCCGGGCGTCCGGCTCGAGGTGCTCCGCGACCGGGGCGAGTGGAAGGGCGTCCGCGCCGGCGTCGGGCCGTACATCGTGGGCTACGTGAACGTCGACCTGGTCGAGCCTGGCGAGCTCGAGGAGCCGCCCACGCCGCCGACCTCCGAGGACGTGCCGCTGCGGCTCCAGAACCAGCAGCAGAACCCGCTCTGGCGCCTGCCGGCGGGCACGCGGGTGCGCTTCGACGACGAGACCATCGGCATCCTCGACGAGGACGGCTACGGGCGCGAGATGAACCGCTACGAGAGCACCGGCGAGGTCGACATGTTCGTGGCGGCGAACGACGAGGTCGCGCTCCGCGGGATGGTGCGCATCGACGACCTGCAGCCCATCGAGGGCGAGGGCGACGCGGCGGCCGAGTAGCACGGGGCGAGCCGAGCACCGCAGGCGCGTGAAGGCCGGGGTCGCGCTGGAGACCCGCCGGGCTCGCCCGGGCTGCATGCCCGCCCGCGAGCCAGCTCAGGCGGGCACGGGCACGGGCGTGGTGCTCACTCGAAGAGGTTCGTGACCGGGAGGACGCGCATGCGGGAGCGCGGGATGCCGACCTCGTACTCCACGACCTCCCGGTCCTCCTCGCGCACGGCCTCCTCGACCTCGGCGCGGTAGCGGATCGGCGAGGGGGCCTCGGAGGCGAGCGTGTCCGCGAAGGCCTCGGCGTCCGGCGTCACGACGGCGACCTGGAGCCGGCTCGGCTCGATGTGCCGCCGGATCGCGGCGTTCACCTCGGCCACGTCCAGCTCGGCCCAGCGGCTGCGCAGCGTCTCGAGCCAGGGGTCGACCGTGTCGTAGAGCCGGTCGTCGATGGCGAAGCCGAGCCGCCGCGACTCGGTCTGGAGGTAGAGCGCGTAGTAGCGGTCCGCGAAGGTGCGGATGCGCTCGAAGTCCTCCGCGCTCAGCCCGCGCTCGCGGAAGAGCTCGAGCTCACGCACGGCCATGCGGAGCGCGAAGTGGGCCTGCTCGCGCTGCACGGGGCGGATCCAGATCGAGAAGTACTGCTGACGCCGGGCGCGGTTCGGCGCCGGGAAGCGCGTCCAGCCCTCCTGGTCGAAGTGCTCGACGTAGGCGTAGTCGCCGTAGTTCAGCCCGCGGTCGCCGCGCATCTTCTGCATGAGCCGGCCGGCGAAGGTGCGGTGCTGGCCGAGGTAGGCGGCCGCGAGGGTCAGCGCCGCGTAGTCCGGGTGATCGCGGGTCACGCCGATGGGCATGCCCATGGAGATGGCCACGCTGGCGGCGTCCTTCTCGACGAGCATCACGCGGGTCGGCCGCGGCTCGGGCTCGGGCAGGACGATGCGGCCCACGCACTGCTCTCCGTCGCGCTCGGCGACGTCCTCGAGCACCCGCGCGGCGAAGCCCTCCGGGTAGCCGCCGGCGACGCCGACGATGGCGCGGCCCGCACAGAAGACGCGCCCGGCCTGGGCCGCGGCCGCCTCGCGCGTGGTCGCCTCGAGGCCCGACTCGGTGCCGAGGGGTGGGTGCGCGTAGGGGTGCCCCTCGTATAGCATGGCCTGGAGCGCGGCCTTGCCGAGGGCCTCGTCGTCGTTGCCCCGGAGCTCGAGCGTGAGCGCGCTCTTCGCCCGCGCCTGGAGGCGCTCGAAGTCGCTCGCCTCGAAACGCGGCGCGAGGAGCACGTCGCGGAAGAGCGCGTAGAACTCCTCGAGGTGATCGCGGTGGACGCGACCGACGAAGACGGTCTGGTCGCGGCCGGTCGCGGCGTCGATGGCGCCAGCCATCGGGTAGAGCGCCTCGGTGAGCTCGCGGTAGCTCCGCTCGCCGGCGCCCCCCTCGACCATCAGCTTCGCGGCGAGGCGCGTGAGCCCCTCCTGGCCGCGCGGGTCCTCGGCGGAGCCCGCGTCGAAGGCCACGCGGATGGTGACCACGGGCGACTCGCTCCGCATCTCGATGAGCTGCGGGACACCGAGGTCCATGCGCCGGACCGTCTCCTCGACGGGCCGCGCCTCGGGCCCCTCGACCTCGACCTCCTCGTCGATGGGCGGGATCTCGGGCGGGGGCGTGCTCGCGCCACCGCAGGCGAGGGCGAGCGGGAAGAGCGCCAGGGCGGCGCGCCAGGCGCTCCGGGTGTCCGGGCGGCTCATCGCGCACCTCCTTCCTCGTCGGCGTCCTCGTCCGCGTCCGCACCTTCCGGCTCGGGGCACGGTGGCCCGGCCTCGGGCGCGGGCCCGTCGGCTTCGGTGCGCGGGGCGAGCGTGACCAGGACGCGCCGCTCGGGCGTGAGCACGCGGCGGGCCGCGGCGGCGACCTCGTCGGGCGTCACGCTGGCGAGCGCCGCGAGGTACTCGTCGAGCGCGTCGACGGATCCGCCGGCCGCGATGAAGCCACCGAGCAGGTCGGCCACGTCGTCGGGCGTCTCGAGCCCCGTGAGCAGCCGGTAGCGGAGGTGCGAGCGGACGGCGTCGATGCGGTCCGCGGCCTCGCCGGCGGCGATGCGCCCGAGCTCCTCCTGGATCGCCTGGACCGTTGCCTCGAAAGCGGGCGCCCCCTCGGCCGGCTTGAGCACGCCCGTGACCATGAAGAGCGAGGGGTCGCGGTGGAAGTCGTTCTCCCAGGCGCCGAGCTGGAGCAGCGTCTGGTCGCGGACGACGAGGCGTTGGTAGAGCGGCGCCGACTCGGCGAAGGCGAGGCCCTTCACGATCTCGAGGGCCGCGGTCTCCTTCAGCGCGGCCTCCCGGCGCGGGCCCCGAGCGTGGCCCCCGTCGAAGGCCGGGGAGCGCCACGCGACGAAGAAGCGCGGCGGCGAGGCGCCGTCCCAGGGGATGTGCCGGTGCTTCGGGCCCTCGAGGGCGGGCTCGGCGGGGATGCGCGGCCGATCGCGGCGGCCGCGCCAGCGCCCGTACTTCGCGCGGGCGAGGCGCAGGAGCTCGTCGTGCTCGACGTCGCCGACGACGATCAGGGTCGTGTTGTCCGGCGTGTAGTAGCGGCGGAAGAAGCGGCGCGAGTAGTCGAACATGCCGGGCATGGCGCAGATGTCGCGCAGGTAGCCCATGGTCGTGTGGCCGTAGGTGTGGCGCTCGAAGGCGAGCTCGCTGACGGCCTCCCACATCGGCAGGAAGGGGTTCGAGGCGTTCTTCGCGTACTCGCCCTGGACGGCGCCGGTCTCCGTGCGGAAGGCGGCCTCGTCGTACTGGAGGCGCTGGAAGCGGTCGGCCTCGACGTCCACGAGCTCCTCGAGGACGCTCGAGGGGGCGGTCACCGTGTAGAGGGTGAAGTCGCGCGTCGTGTAGGCGTTGTTGTCGGCGCCGAAGGACTGGATGGTCTCTTCGTAGACGTCCGCCGGGAAGCGCTCGGTGCCGCGGAACATCATGTGCTCGAAGAGGTGAGCGAAGCCGCTGTGGCCGCGCTCGACCTCGTCGCGGGAGCCGACGCGCACGAGCGTGTAGTAGGCGACGATGCCGGGCGTGTTCCAGGGGACGCTGACGACCGTGAGGCCGTTGCGGAGGCGGCTGACCTGGGGCGCGCGGCCGAAGACCGGATGCGCCTCGGCGGCGTCCTCCCCGGCCGGCTCGTCGGCGCCCGCCGGGAGCGCCACCGCCGCCCCCGTCAGGCCGAGCGCCAGCGCCACCCCGAGCCGCGCCCATCGCGTTCGCGAGATGCTCATGTGCGGGAAGCTAGTGCGCGATCCTGCTCAGTGGAAGGGGAGCGGAGAGGCGCTCTGGCTAGAAGTCGAGACCGGAGCCCAGATAGAGGCCGACCTCGTGGAAGATGACGTCGACGAGGCCGCCCTCGCTCATGGTGCCGTCCTCCGTCAGGTCGACCTCGAAGGGCTCCCAGTCGCCGATGCCCACCGCGTAGCGGAGCCCCACGGTCGTCCGGAAGACGAGCCGCGAGGCGCCGCTCTCCTCCTGCTCGTCGTCGGAGAGGCCGACCGGCGTGTCGAGCTTCAACCCGAGGCTCGCCCCGTAGTAGTCGATGGCCGCGACCTCGAGCGGGTCGGCGAAGGTGGCCGCGCGATCGGTGAAGAGGCCCATGCCGATCTCGGTCTCGTCGCTCACCCGGAAGGCCACGCCGAAGCGCGCGTTCCACTGGCGCTCGTAGCCGATCAGCGCGCCGAGGAGCTGGTGCGAGACGTCCACCTCGACCCCCATGCGCAGGCGCGCCCGGCTGTAGCCGACGCCGAAGACGAAGCGCATGGGCGCGGCGAGGGGCGAGGTCACGTCGTTGAAGCTCGCCGTGGAGCGGTCGCGGAGGTAGACGTACTCGCCCTCGGAGACGACCGGATTCTCCGGGTCCGAGATGTCGGTCGTGTCCGTGCCCTGGAAGAAGAGGTCGTCGTACTCCTCCTCGTCCTTCAGCCGGAAGCGCGGGCCGCGTACGGCGAAGCCGAGGTGGAAGCCGCGCACGGGCTCCCACTGGGCGCCGAGGACCAGCTCGAGGGCCATGCGCGTGACGTTGGCGCGGACGTCGAGGCCGGTGGCGAAGCTGTCGATGAGCGACGGGTCGCCGGCCCGCTCGCGGAAGTCCTGGGCGTTGATGCGCGCCGTGAGCGAGGCGGTCTCGTAGACGAAGAAGAGCGAGGCGCCGATGCGGAAGCGATCGGAGACGCGGTACCCGAACCCGGGGCCCGCGTGGTAGCGCGTGCGCTGGACGGTCTGCGCCACGTCACCGCTGACGGAGATGGAGCGCCCGTCGGCGGCGGCGACGTCGCGGGAGAAGTCGCTGCCGGCGTCGAAGCTCTCCTGCACGGGCACGAAGACACCGAAGCCGGCCGTGAGCCGGGGCGAGAGCTGGCGCACGAAGGAGAGCGCCGAGGGCGCGGTGACGAAGCTCGTGCCGCGGAGCTGCTTCTCGATGGTCTGCTCGTCGGTGATGCCGACGCGGACGAAGGGGTCGAGGCGGCGGATGCGCAGCGTGAAGACGCTCCCGCTCAGCTCGAGGCGGTTGCGCGTGTTCGAGCCGAGGCCGGCCGGGTTGTACCAGAGCAGCCCCGGCCCGTAGCCGACCGCGGCGACGGCGCCGCCGAGCATGGCGGCCTCGTTGCCTTGGAAGAAGGAGTCGTCGTTGCCGGCGCGCGCCGTCGCGGGGGCGAGCACGGTCACGGCGAGCACGGAAAGGAGCCCGAAGGCGGGCGCGAGGCGCATCGTATCCCTCCCCGGTCGGCGCGGAGACCGACCGCGAGGCCCGGGCGGGCCTCCCCCTTCCAGTCCCACGGCGGGGGCGCGTCTGGCAAGAGGCAGGGGCGCTCCCATGGTCGCGGCCGAAGAGCGCGGCGGAGCCCGCGACCGAGCACCGGGTCGCATGGCGGCGGCGCCGCGGGGTCGGGCGCCGGGTCTCGCGGGCGCGGAGTCGGGCGCGGACTCAGGCGCGGGAAGGAGCGCCGTCGGGGCCGCGCACCAGCCCACAGGCCTCGGCGACGGCGTCCCGGTAGGCGAGCCATCGCGCGAGGGTCGTCTCCATGGCCTCGACGACGGCCGGGCGCGCCGACGCCGCGCCGTGATCGAGGAGCGCGGACCAGGCCTCGGCGCGGTGCTCCCCCTCGACCTGCCGATGCGCCTTCGTGAGCCGGAGCCGCTCGAGGGGCAGGCCGTAGTGCTTCACGAGGGGATGCTCCTCGAGGGGCGGCGCCGGGCGCTTCGGGGCGCTCGGATCGAGCTCGCCGCGCTCGTGCTTCGTCCCCTCGACGAAGATCGTGGCCACGGCGGCGGCGACCTCCCAGCCGCGTTCGCGGGTCGCCTCGTCGAGCCAGGCGCGGTAGGCGGCGGCCGCCGGCAGGAGCTCGACGCGCTCGAAGCGCGCGAGGGCCATGCCGAGCCCCTTCGGGTAGTCGAGGAAGAGCTCCGGGTGCGGCCGGCCCGCGACCAGGCCGCCGGTCTCCTCCTCGTAGAGGTTCTCGGCGAGGCCGCGGCGCACGGCCGGGATGGGGCACTGCACGTAGGCGCCGCCGACCATGACCGGGAAGTCGCGGACGTAGACCTCCCACTCCTGCTCGAGGTGCACGTGGAGCCGGCCCGCCGGGACGAGGCCGCTCGTGAAGCCGGGCCAGGCCCAGTGGTCCTTGCGCTCCATCACCTCGAGGAGCGCCTCGCGGAAGGCGTCGCGGTCCATGGGCCCAGCCTATCGGGAAGGGCCCCGCGCACCGAAAGAAGCGCGTGACGATCGGCCGCGGGCCGCGTTGCCGTCGCGTCGAAGAACCGACCCGTGTGACGCGAGCGGAGCGAGCGCCGAGCCGCCCACGGCGGCGCTGGTAAGCCCAAGATAGACCGCGAGCGCCAGCGAGCGGAAAACGCCCGTGCTATGCCGAGCGGGCGATGGGCCGGCGGGTCGAGGGCGTCGACGTGGCGCGGGGCGTGGCGAGCCTGATCATGATCCAGGGGCACGCCTACCACGGCTGGGTCGCGCCCGCGCACCACGACGCGGCCTACGCCTTCACCCGCGTCCTCGGGACGCTGCCCCTGCCGGCCTTCCTGGTGCTCGCGGGCGCGGCCGTGATGTGGCGCCTGGACGCGGCCGTACGCCGGGGCGAGGAGCGGCCCACGGTCCGCCGGGCTCTCGTCCGCCGCGGGCTCCAGGTCGTCGCCTACGGCTACGCCGTCAACCTGGCGTACGCGCTCATCGACGGCGCAGAGGGCCTCCACACCTACCTGCGCGCCGACGTGCTCCAGGTCATCGGCCTGAGCATCGCCGCCGCGGCCGCCCTCGGGCTCCGCGGCGAGGGCCCCGTCGACCCGCGCGCCTTCGTCCGCCGCAACCTGCTCCTCGGCGCCGCCGTCACCCTCGCCTGCCCGGCGCTCGCCCGCCTCGGCCCGCACGTGCCGGAGGCCCTGGCCCCCCTCGTCGCGCCCGTCGTCGACGTCGCGCCCTACACGCGCATGCCCTTCGTCCCGCTCTTCGCCTGGCTCGCCTTCGGGGCCGCCGCCGGCGCCTGGCTCCTCGCGCGCCGCGACGGAACGCCCGCCTCCCGCCGCGCAGGCACGCGCCCCTCGGCCCTCCTCGCGCTCGGCGCCCTCGGCCTCGCGCTCGCCCTCGCCGGTCACTACGGCACGCCCGCGCTCGTCGACGCCCTCGGCGGCACGCTGAGCCGGCGTCACCCGGCGGTCTGGCTGAACGTCCTCGACCTCGCGGGCCGGGGCCTGCTCGTCCTCGCCGCCGGCGCGGGCCTCTCGCTCGCCCTCCCGGCCGCCCCGCGGCGCGCGCTCGTCCGCCTGGGGCGCGGCAGCCTGGTCGCCTACGTGCTCCACGTGCCCTTCTGCTACGGCGTGCTCGGCGGCGACCTCGTCGGCGGCGCGGACATGGCGCGGGCGACGCTCTGGCTGGGGCCGCTGATCGCCTTCAGCTGGGGCGCCGTCTACGTCCGCGACGCGCTCCGCGACCGGCTCGCGCGCCGCGCCGTCGCCTGAACGGCGAGGTCCTCAGGGGGCACCGAAGACGTCCGCGAAGGTCGTGTCGGGCCCGACCTCGGCGCGCGCCACGAAGCGGAGCGCGCGGAGCAAGAGCGCGTCCTCGGTGGGCTCGAGGGTCGGGTTCGGGCTGAAGAGCACGGCGCTCCCCTCCCCATAGCGCGCCGCGACGATGGCCGGCGTGTCCACCATCTCCCCCGGGCGGGTGTCGTGGCGCTCGCGCCAGATCTCGCTCCGGAACCACGCCAGCGGCACATAGGGCGCGAGCCCCTCGACCCGCTCGGCGCCGAAGATGGGCCCGTTCGCGTAGTGCAGCCGATGCCGGCCGCCAGCGTCGTCCTCGACGTCCACCGTCGCCACGCCGCGCCGCCAGCGGTCGCCCGTCGCGTGCCGCCCGGCGACGAACGCGATCTTGTGGAACTCGGGCTCGCCCTGGAGCGCCAGGTAGGCCCCCGCGCAGATGCCCACGTAGCCGCCCCCGCCGCGCACGAAGCGCCGCACGCGCTCGCGCCCCGCCTCGCCGAGCAGGCGCCCCTGGACGGAGCCGCGCCCGCCCGTGAAGAGCACCGCGTCCTGCCCGTCGAGGGCCCCGCGCCGGACGTCCCGCGGGCGGACGACGCTCAGCTCCACGCCCGGCGCGTCCTCGAGCAGGGCCTCGGCCGTGTCCAGCGCGTCGCGGGCCACCCCGCCCGAGCGGTAGAGCGCCACCCGGAGCGGCGCCTGGGCCTCGAGCCCGGGCAGCGCGCCGGCGAGGAGCGCGAGCAGGGCCAGCGCCACCAGCGCGCGCGAGCCATGTCTCGTTCGCTTCGCCTCCCGCGCCATGCCGACACCATGCCGCGAATCCCTCGTCGCCGCAGGTTCTTCGCGCCCGATGACGCGATGCGCTAAGACGCGCGAGCCGGGCTCGTCCAGCCTTCGCCTCCCTCCTCCCATGCGCGGCCGCCTCCCCAGCTCGCCCTCGGCGCGCGCCCTCCTCCCGGAAGGCGCGGGGGGCCGCCGTGCGTTCTGCCGCGCCATGCGCGCCGCCCTCCCCTTCTGGACGCTGCTGCTCCTCGCGCCGCTCGGCCTGGGGGCCTGCAGCGACGACGACGGGAGCGCGGAGGAGAGCGAGCCCGCCGATCCGCGGGGCGCCGCGCCGGCCCCGCCCACGCCCGAGGCGCCCCCCGAGCCGCCGCGCGACGCCTTCCCGGGCTACCCGCTGATCGACGACTCGCAGCTCCTCCGCGCGCCGGAGCGCTACGACCACCTGGTCCCGCGGCTCGTCCCGCCGACCGGCCCCCGCTACCGGAACCTCGTCTACGAGGCGAACAACGTCGGCATGCGCGGCCCACGCAACGACGACGGCTTCTACGAGGCGACGGGCTCGACGATCGCCGAGCGTTGGCGCGAGGCCGCCGCCGGCGTGAAGAAGGTCTTCGCCCTTCGCGACGCGCTCTTCAGCCAGCAGGACCACCCGATCGACCACGACCCGGTGGCGGTCATGATGCCGCCGAGCTGGGTGACCGTCGCGGTCGCCGAGACCCTGGCCGAGCGACCGCTCCAGCCGGTGCAGGCGCCGCCCATCGACGACGACGACGCCTGGGCCGCGTTCTCGACTCCCCAGGCCCTCTTCGGGAGCTTCCCGCCGAGCGAGCGGCTCCACGAGACGGCCACGCGGGCCCGGACCGTGCTCGCCCCCGAGCGGCTGCGCGTGACCAACGCCCGGCGCACCGTGCAGCTCCTCGCGCGCGACGCGCAAGCGATGATCGACGCGGCGACCGAGGGCGCCGAGGCCGTGGCCGCCGCCGGCGCGGAGGC
Source organism: Sandaracinus sp. (assembly GCA_002699025.1). Classification (GTDB taxonomy): domain Bacteria; phylum Myxococcota_A; class Polyangia; order Polyangiales; family Houyiibacteriaceae; genus Houyiibacterium; species Houyiibacterium oceanicum. Next base: position 28,832 of record PABA01000201.1, read on the forward strand.
CATCTCGCTGAGCGATCGGCGCTACTTCGGGGAGCGCCTCCGGCGCGAGCACGTGATCCTCATCGGCGTCGAGAACCCCAACCGGCACGAGCTGGTCGAGGAGGCGAAGGGCCTGCGCGTCCACGGCCGAGAGCTGCCGCAGGAGGCCGTCGACCTCGCGCGGCGAGCCATCTACCGGCGGCGACTGCGCGACGGGGACATCGCCGTCGAGCGCTACGACCTGGCCGTGCCCGCCGAGCGCCGGCGGGCCATCGCCGTGCTCGAGGAGCTCCTCCCCGCCGAGGGGGGCGAGGCCGGCGGCGACGTCTGGCTCTGGGTGCACGGAGGCCTCGACGCCCGCGGCATCGGGGGACGGGACGCCACGCCCTTCATCGGCGGCTTCCGGGAGCAGGTCGAGGCGTCCGAGGTCGACACCGCGCGGCTGCACTACCTCTCGAAGCCGCACGTGCCCATCGGTGGGCGGAACCTCGCCATGAAGCTCGACGCCGCGGCGAGGCGCTTCCGCGCCCTCGAGATCCCGCTCAGCCTGAACATCGGCACGCGCCTTCTCCAGCGGCTCATCGACGAGAACGAAGAGCGCCGCCAACGCCGTTCCGCCCGCGCCGCCGCCGCCGAAGCCGCCGAAGACTGAGCCCCGGCCGCGAAGCGACGAATGCACGTGTGTGAAGGGGAGCGCCCCGGCCGCGAAGCGGCGGAGACACGCGTCTGCGAAGGGACCGCCCCGGCCGCGAACGCGGCGAAGGGAGGCCTCTGCGAAGGGGAGCGCACCGGCCGCGAACGCGGCGAAGCCACATGTCTGCGAGGGGAGCGCCCCGGCCGCGAACGCGGCGAAGGCACGCCTCTGCGAAGGGGAGCGGCCCGGCCGCCAACGCGGCGAAGGCACGTCTCCGCGAAGGGGAGCGCCCCGGCCGCGGAGCGGCGAAGTCACGCCTCTGCGAAGGGGAGCGCACCCATCTCCGCCCCGTTGCCCGGCCCCACGGAGCCGCGTCGCCGTGGCGTCGAAGAACCGACCCGTGTGACGCGAGCGAAGCGAGCGCCGAGCCGCCCACGGCGGCGCTGGTAAGCCCAAGATAGCGAGCGTCAGCGAGCGGAAAACGCCCGGCCCCACGGAGCCGCGTCACCGCACCGACGAAGAACCGGCCCGTGTGACGCGAGCGAAGCGAGCGCCGAGCCGCCCACGGCGGCGCTGGTAAGCCAAAATAGCGAGCGCCAGCGAGCGGAAGACGCCCGGCCCCACGGAGCCGCGTTCGTGCCCCCACGAAGAACCGACCCGTGTGACGCGAGCGAAGCGAGCGCCGAGCCGCCCACGGCGGCGCTGGTAAGCCCAAGATAGCGAGCGACAG
>PABA01000202.1 GCA_002699025.1 Sandaracinus sp.
ACCGGCCCCATTCCTCCCGACACCGTGGACGGCGAGGTCGACCTCGCCGCCACCGGGCCCATCCCTCCCGACGCCCCCGACGCCTCCACGGACGATCTCGGGCCGACCGAGGCCAGCTCGTCCGTCGGCGCCTCCCCCGACGAGCCGGTCGACCTCGATCAGCGCGTCGATCGCGTCCTCGCCGCCGAGCGCCATTTTCGCCGGGGCCACCGCGCCCTCGGCCGCGGCTCCCTCGCGAGCGCCGAGCGGGCCTTCGCCCGCGCCGCCGAGCTGGTCCCGAGCGAGGGGGAGTTCACCGTCTACCTCGGCTGGACCCGCCACCTGCGCGCCCTCGACGCCGACGCCGACGACGCCCTCGCCGCGGCGCTCGCGCTCCTCGAGCAGGGTTGCCAGGCCGTCCCGCAGCTGGCCCGAGGTCACCTCTTCCGCGCCCGCGCCCTCCGCCGCGCCGGTCGCCTCACGGACGCGCGCAACGCCTACGAGCGCGCCCTCGCCGCCGACCCCGAGCTCGACGAGGCCCTCACGGAGCTTCGCGAGCTGGACTGACCCCCGGAGTCGCCAGAGCGAGGCAGCGCGAGCCCCGGAATTGCGAAAGCCCCGCCGGAGCGGGGCCTTCGACGCGGTCCGGTGGCGCCCTCAGCTCGTCGCTTCGGCGCCGGCCTCGGCCGACGAAGCGCCGGCCTCCTCGGCCTCCTGGCTCGCCTCCGCCGACTCCTCCTCGGCCTCGGTGCGCGGCAGCACGTCCGCGACCAGCCCGTGATAGACGAGGAAGGCGTGGCACTGGGGGCAGGTGTAGAAGTCGTGGATCGTGTAGTCCCCGGTCGAATCGCTCGCCCGCTCGCCCCTCTGGATCTCGATGAAGAGCTGCGGCGGCAGCGCCATCTGGCACGCCTCGCAGGTTCCGTCGGAGACGATGGAGACCGGCGCGTACTTCGACCGTTCGCGCAGCCGGCCGTAGCGCTTCACGAGCCGCCGGGGCAGCTTCGCGATCTCCTCGTCCCGCCCGACGACGACCTCTCCGCGCAGCGCCTGCACCTCGGCGAGGCGCTTCTTCGCCGCCTCGGCCTCCTTGCGGAACATGTCCTGCGCTTCCTCGAACTGCGACTCGCGCTGCTCGAGCGTCGCGGTCTTCGTCTCGACCGTCTCCTGGAGCGTCGCGATCTCCTTCTCGCGATCCCCGATCGCCCGGCGGTTGGCCTCGACCTCCCGCTCGGCCGCGTCGGCCTCCTTCATGGTCCGCGCCCGGCTCGCCTTGGCCTTGGCCCGGGCCAGCGCTTCGCGCTGCTCCGACAGCTCGTCGACGCGCATCTGCTTGAGCTTCTGCGCCTCCTCGAGCTGGGAGCGCTCATGCACGAGCAACTTCTCCAGAGTATCCACGTCCTGGCGCATCGCCTCGATGCGCTGGGGGAGCGTTTTCAGCTCCTCGTCGAAGTCCTTCGCGGCTTCGTCCATTTTGGCGAGCTTCGCCAGAGCCCTCAGCTGGTCTCGCACGCTGGGTCACCTCCGCGCCGCCCGGGGCGGCTTGCGCGGCGTTTACCGTGGCGCGGGGCTCGGCGCAAGCGCGGGACGCCCAGAAGCTCGCGAAACCCCCGAAAAAATCGAACGGGCCCGCCTGAACGGCGGACCCGTGTCGCGGGTAGGCCCAGCTGGACTCGAACCAGCAACGAGCCGGTTATGAGCCGGCGGCTCTAACCAATTGAGCTATGGGCCCGCGAAGCCCCGATGTACGACACCGACCACGCCACGTCGAGCCCCGATCGCGATGGCCCGGCGCGGAGCATTGGGAAAGGCCCCCCCGGGAGCGCACCGTGCCCGGATCGAGAGAGGCCCGGCTCGCGAGCGAAACGGGCCTCCCGAGGAGCGTCGCGCGCTCCCTCAGCCGTCGATGAAGCTCCGCAGCTGCTTGCTCCGGCTCGGGTGCCGGAGCTTCCGCAACGCCTTGGCCTCGATCTGCCGGATGCGCTCGCGCGTCACCTCGAAGTCCTGACCGACCTCCTCGAGGGTGTGGTCGCTCTTCTCGCCGATGCCGAAGCGCATCCGCAGCACCTTCTCCTCGCGCGGCGTGAGCGTCTTGAGCACGCGCCGCGTCTGGTCCTCGAGGTTGCCGTTGATGACCGCGTCCACCGGCGAGACCGCCGACTTGTCCTCGATGAAGTCGCCGAGGTGCGAGTCCTCTTCCTCACCGATGGGCGTCTCGAGGCTGATCGGCTCCTTGGCGATCTTCAGGACCTTGCGGACCTTCTCGAGCGGCATCTCCATGCGCTCGGCGATCTCTTCGGGCACCGGCTCGCGCCCGAGCTCCTGCACCAGGTAGCGACTCGTGCGGATGAGCTTGTTGATCGTCTCGATCATGTGGACCGGGATGCGGATGGTCCGCGCCTGGTCCGCGATGGCGCGGGTGATCGCCTGGCGGATCCACCACGTCGCGTAGGTCGAGAACTTGTAGCCCCGGCGGTACTCGAACTTGTCGACCGCCTTCATGAGGCCGATGTTGCCCTCCTGGATCAGGTCCAGGAACTGCAGCCCGCGGTTCGTGTACTTCTTGGCGATGCTGACGACGAGCCGGAGGTTCGCCTCCACGAGCTCCGCCTTCGCCTGGTCCGCCTGCCGCTCCCCGCGCCGCAGCTCGGCGTAGGTCTCGCGCAGCTGCGCGATCGGCTGGCCCAGGTCCTCCTCGACCTTCTTGATCGACTTGTGGGCCTCGCGGATGGCCTCGTCGGCCATGCGCAGCACCTCCACCGAGGCGCCGGTCTTCTTCATGAAGCGCTTCTCGGCGGCCGGGCTCGCCTCGACCTCCTTCAGCTTCTTCTTGAGGTCCTTCTCGGGCAGCCCCCCGCAGCGCGCCTCGGCGTCCGCCATGGCCCGCTCCGCGCGCTCGACGCGCCGGATGTAGCCCTTGATGCGCGAGACGACCTTGTCGATCTGCTTCTTGTGCAGGCCGAGCTCGCGGATCGTCGAGATCCGCTCGCGCCGGTTCTTCTCCAGCGTCTGCCGGTGCTGCTTGCGCGTGCGCTCGGCCATCCGCTTGCCGCCGTCGAGGTCGGCCTTGAGGCGCGCGGACTGGTTCTCCCAGCGCTTCACCTTCTCGATCTGCTTGACGATGCGCGCCCGGACGTCCTCCTCCGGGTCGTCGCCCATGTCCTTGACGACGTCCTTCGTCCGCAGCTTGCCGCGCTTGAGCGACTCGCCGATGTCGATGATCTCCTGGACGCCCACGCGGCTGTCGAGGATGACCGCGAAGACCTTGTCCTCGCCCTCCTCGATGCGCTTGGCGATCTCCACCTCGCCCTCGCGGGTGAGCAGGGAGACCGAGCCCATCTTGCGGAGGTACATCCGCACCGGGTCGTTCGACTTCGTCGTGTACGGGTCGGACGAAGGCGGAAGGATCGAGTCCTTCTTCTTCTTCTTCTTGGACCGCGACGACTTCTTCGCCTCCCGGCGCTTGGCCTGGGCCGCGTTGTCGACGACGTCGATCTCCTCGTTGTCGAGGCGCTGCATCAGATCGTCGATCTGATCCGAGCTCACGACGTCCGGCGGGAGCGCGTCGTTCACCTCGTCGTAGGTGAGGAAGCCCTTGGCCCGGCCGCGCTCCAGCAGATGCTGGATCTCCTGCCGATCCTTGGCCTTGCTCCGCCGACGCGAGCGCGACTTCGCCGAGCTCCCGTTGGACGCCGAGTTCTTCGACTTGGAGGCCGACTTCGAGGCCTTCGCCTTGGAGGCCCCATTGGCCTTCGACGACGAGCGCTTCGTGGTGCTCTTCTTGGCACTCTTCGAAGCCGAGCCGGAGCTCCGCTTGCGGGCGCCCTTGGTGGCCGCACCGTTCGTCCGGGAGCTGGCCCGAGCGCGCGCCTTGGCTGGACGACTCTTGCTGGCCTTCGCCTTGGGGCTCGCCTTCTTCGTCGTCTTACGCGCCGTGGTCTTCGAACCGCGAGCTTTCGTCGCCATCGTCACCTCTCGAGCCCTTCTCATCACGGGCGCCCCGAAAGAGCGCCACGTACTTCTTCATCATTTCGTCGGCGGCCGCATCGTCCCCGCGTTGGCGGGCCTGCTGGATCTGCTGGGAGAGGGCACGCAAGCGCGCCTGCCGCGAGCGCTGCCCCAACTGGCGCAGCCCTTTTCGCAGCAACTCCAAAGCCCCCCTCGAGTCTTCCTGTTCGGGCCTCGCCAGACGTCCCTCGAGCCAAGGGAGCGCCGGGTTTCCCTGAACCTCTTCCAGCAGCGCCGGTGCCTCCACCCCCCCGCGTTCCTCCACCAGGCGCGAGGTGCCAAGAAAGATGGCGCGAAGATCCGGACTCGTCAAAAGCTCTCCAAAATTCTTCGCTTCTGCTGTTCCAAAGAGATCCGGGCAATCGAGGAGGAGACCGAGCAGTCGTAGCTCCAGTCCGTCGAAATCTACTTTCTTTCCGGCGCGTTGCAACTTCCGGGGGGCCTCCGGCTCTGGCTCCCCGCGCCGACGACGGCGCGCGCTGCGCACTCCCGCCCTGAGCTGGCGGCGCACCGCCTCCACGTCGTGGATGCCGAATTTGCGGGCCACGCGCTCCACGTGGAGCCGCGCCTCGACCGGGCTCCCGACCTTGGCCAGGACCGGTCCGAGGGCCGCGATGGCCTCCGCCTTCGCCGCCGCGTCGCGCTGCCCGTCGATGGCCGCCTGGTCGATCAGGTGCTCGACGATGCCGGGCGCGTTGTCGATGCGCTCCTGGAGCGCCTCGGGCCCCTGCTCGCGGAGGAAGGTGTCCGGATCGCCGCCCTCGGGGAGCGTCACGACCTGCGCGGCGAGGCCGACCTTCGCGAGGATGTCGTAGGCGGCGCGCGTGGCCTTGCGCCCGGCCGCGTCGCCGTCGAAGAGGAGCACCGCGCGCTCGGCGTAGCGCTTGAGGAGCTTGGCCTGGTCCTCCGTCAGGGCCGTGCCGAGCGGGGCGACGGCGTTGGCGAAGCCGTGCTGGTGGAGGGCGAGCAGGTCGAAGTTGCCCTCGCAGAGGAGCGCCCAGCCGCGACGGCGGATCTCGACGCGCCCCTCGAAGAGCCCGAAGAGCACCTTGCCCTTGGTGTAGAGCGGGCTCTCCGGGCTGTTGATGTACTTGGCGCCGGGCTCGCGGCCCTCGTCCTCGCCGGGCGGCGGGTCGAGCGCGCGGCCGCTGAAGGCGACGATGCGCCCCTGGTGGTCGGCGACCGGGAACATCAGCCGGTGCCGGAAGCGGTCGTAGTAGCCGCTGCCGCGCTTGCGGGGGACGATGAGGCCCGTCGCCTCGGCGTCGCGCGGGGACCACTCGCCCTTCTTCAGGAACTGGATCAGCCCATCCCAGCCGTGCGGCGCGTAGCCGAGGCGGAAGGTCCGCGCCGTGTCGTCGTCGATGTGCCGACCGTGGTAGGCGTCGCGCGCCATCTGCCCCAGCGGGTGGTCGTCGAGCTGGGCGATGAAGAAGCCGGCGGCTGCGTCGACCAGGGCGGCGAGCCGCTCGTCGCGCTTGCGCTCGCGCTTGAAGGCGGCGTCCCGGGCCGGGTCGTCGGCGGGGATCTCGACGCCGGCGCGCTCGGCGAGGAGGCGGGCGGCCTCCGGGAAGGCGAGCCCCTCGAGGCGCATGAGGAAGGCGAAGACGTCCCCCGAGGCGCTGCAGCCGAAGCAGTGGAAGAAGCGGCGCTGCGGGTGGACGTAGAAGCTCGGGGTCTTCTCGTTGTGGAAGGGGCAGAGGCCCTTGAACGAGGCGCCGGACTTCTTCAGGCGGACGTACTCGCCGACGAACGCCGCGATGTCGATCCTCTCGCGGATGTCGGCGATGGTCCGCTCCGGGATCATGGCGGGGCAGTCTAGCCCGGATTCGTCCGCAGTCGACGCGGCCTCGCACGCCCCTTCGAGCCCGCAGCGGATTCTCGCTCCGCCGAATGCGGCCCGGCCCCCCGCGCGGCGGCGAGCGGCGCGGCGAGGGCGCGGAGCGGGCCGGGCCGCCGCGCCTCGACCCCGGCGGCGCCCTGCCCTATCAACGCGCCGTGGATCCGGCCTCCACCCCCGAGGAGCAGCCTCGCCCCCGCCCCGTGCGCGAGGTGCTGCTCGTCTACGCGCTGATCGCCGCCGGGACCCTCGGCCTCACACGCCTGCGCGCCATCCCCGCCCTCGCCGAGTACGTGCACCTGCTCGTCGGCGGCCTCTTCCTCTTCACCGCCCTCCACCTCGCCGGCCGCGAAGGCCCGGGGGGCATCCGGCGCTTCGGCATCGACCTCGGCGGCCTCCTCGGCCCGCCGCCCCCGGAGGACGCCGACGCCTCCCCCGGCCCGCTCGGCCTCTTCGACCTCGCCCGCACCGTCCGCCGCGGCCTGCCGAGCGCGCTCCGGGAGGTCGGCGTCGCGGCCGGCCTCTGCGCCGTCATCTTCCCGCCCTTCGCCTGGGGCTTCCACCTCTGGCACGGCGCCGCCCACCCCTTCCGCTGGAACCCACCGGAGGACTTCGCCTCCTTCGCCGCCGCCCAGCTCGTGGTCGTCGGGCTCCCCGAGGAGGCCTTCTTCCGCGGCTTCGTGCAGACCCGCCTCGGCGACGCCTGGCCGGCGACGCGTCGTCTGCTCGGCGCCGCCGTCCACCCGGCCGCCCTCCTGCTCCAGGCCGCCCTCTTCGCGCTGGTCCACGTGGTCGCCGACCCGAACCCGGCGCGCCTCGCCGTGTTCTTCCCGGGCCTCGTCTTCGGCTGGCTCCGGGGGTGGCGCGGCGGCATCGGAGCCGCCATCGTGTTCCACGCCGCGAGCAACGTCTTCTCCGAGCTCCTCTTCCGAGGGTGGCTCCGATGAGGCGCCGCCCGCTCTCCGCCATGGGCCGCCCGACCGCCGCACTCTTCGACATGGACCGCACGCTGGTCCGCGTGAACACCGGGCGCCTCTACGCCTGGTGGCGCTTCGAGCAGAAGCAGGCCGGGCTGCGGGATCTGGCCCGCTTCGGGCGCTGGCTGGCGGAGTATTCGCTCGGCGTGATCGACCCGAGCGAGATCACGACGCGGGCGCTGGCGACGCTCGAGGGCATCGAGGAGACGGCGTTCCGCACGGAGCTCCACCGCTGGTACGAGGAGCGGGTCCGGCGGCACGTGAGCGCCGAGGCGCGGGCCGAGGTCGAGCGGCAGCGGGCCGCGGGGCGGGTGCTCGCCATCCTGACGGCCTCGACCCCCTACGCGGCCGGGCCGCTCGCCGCCGAGCTGGGCATCGAGCACGTGATCTGCACGCAGCTCGAAGTGGTGGACGGGCGCTTCACGGGGCGCTGCGCCGAGCTCTGCTACGGGGACGGAAAGGTCCGCATGGCCGAGGAGTGGGCGCATCGGCACGGCGTCGACCTCGACCGCTCGACCTTCTACACGGACAGCGTCAGCGACCTTCCGATGCTGAAGCGCGTGGGCAACCAGCGCGTCGTGAACCCGGACCCGCGCCTCCGCTGGGCGGCCCGTCGGCGCGGCTGGCCCGTCGCACGCTGGCGCTAGCGACCGGCCCCTGGCCGGCCGCGCTGGCGAAATCCCCGAGGGGATTTCGCGGGAGGGTCGAGCGCATTCGCCGCTCGCGCCGTCACGCCCACTGGACACGGCTCCCCGACTCCTCGTCGACGCTGCACCGATGGAGGCTGGCCGCGTCAGCGCCAGCGCCACACCGAACGCCGCGAAGCCGCGGAACCGGAGGCTGGTGCGCCGACTTCGTCCGGTCGCTTCGTGCGGTCGAAGCTGGCGCGAGTCGGGCTCCGGCGCGGGCGGGGTCGCGTCGCGTCGTCTCGGGGCGTATACCCGGCGCATGAGCCAGCCGACCGCCGAGCCACCCTCCCCGCTCGTCCTCGAGCGCATCGTCCGCATGGCGCTCGAGGAGGACGTCGCGCGCGGCGACCTCACCACCGAGGCCTGCGTGCCCGCCGACGTCCGCGGGCATGCGCTCCTGAACGCGCGGGAGTCGCTGGTCTTCTGCGGGCTCCCGGTCGTCGAGGCCGTCTACCGGCTGCTCGGCGGCGCCGTCGAGGTCGTGGCCCGCGCCGCGGACGGCGAGCGCCTCGAGCCGGGCGCCACCGCCTGCGAGCTCGTCGGTCCGGCGCGGGCGATCCTGGTCGGCGAGCGCGTCGCCCTGAACTTCGCCCAGCGCCTCTCGGGTGTCGCGACCCAGGCGCGGCGCTACGTCGACGCGCTCCCGGAGGGCAGCCGGACGCGCATCGCGGACACGCGGAAGACGACGCCGGGCCTGCGTGCCTTCGAGCGCTGGGCCGTGCGCTGCGGCGGCGCGCACAACCACCGGGAAGACCTCTCCTCCGCCGTGCTCATCAAGGACAACCACATCGCGGCCGCCGGCGGCGTGCGCGCGGCCATCGAGGCGGCGCAGGCCTACGCGCCCCACACCTCACGCATCGAGTGCGAGGTCGACACCTGGGAGCAGATGCTCGAGGCCCTCGACGCCGGCGCCGACATCCTCCTCCTCGACAACTTCGACGACGCCCTCGTCGCGAAGACCGTCGCGCACGTCCAGGGCCACGCCATCCTCGAGGCGAGCGGCGGCATCACCCTCGCGCGCATCCCGAAGCTCGCCGAGACGGGCGTCGACGTGATCAGCTCCGGGGCGCTGACCCACTCGGCGCCGGCCGTCGACCTCGGGCTCGATTGGGGCGCCGAGGCCCGCTGAGCGCGCCGCATGGATCGCTCGAGCTTCGACGTCGACCGCTTCCGAAGCGCGCTCGAGACCGAGCGCCTCGGGCGCCCCTTTCGCTGGCTCGAGGCCTGCGCGTCCACGATGGACGAGGCGCACGCCGACCTCGAAGCCGGCGCGCCCGACGGCGCCCTCGTGCTGGCGGACGCGCAGTCCGAAGGCCGCGGCTCGCGCGGCGCGCGCTGGGAGTCGCGCGGGGGCGAGAACCTCACCTTCTCGTTCGTGCTGCGGCAGCGCCCCGGCGGAGCGACGCTGACCCTCGCCGTGGGCCTGGGGCTCGCGCGCGCGGTGGACGGGCTGCTCGAGCGGCCGGGCGCGGCGCGGGTGAAGTGGCCGAACGACGTCTGGGTGGGGGAGCCGGCGAAGAAGCTCGCGGGCATCCTCGTCGAGGCGCGCTCGGCGGGCGGCCGGGCGCCGAAGGGTCAGGTCGTCGGGGTCGGCCTCAACGTGAACCAGATGGCGTTCCCGCCGGGGCTCCTCGCGACCTCCCTGGCGCTCGAGGCCGGGCGGGCCTTCGAGCGGGAGACCGTGTTGGCGGCGCTGCTCCGCGAGCTCGAGGCGGCGCTCCGGCTCCTCGAGGACCCGGCAGCGGTGGCGCGGGCCGTCGAGGAGCGCTTGCTCTGGCGGGGCGAGGAGGTCGAGGCCGGCGCGCTCCAGGGGCGCCTGACCGGCCTCGGCCCGGATGGCGCGCTCCTGCTCCGGACGCGTCACGGCCCGCGCGAAGTCCGCGCGGGCCGGGTCCGCCCAGCGAGCTGATCGGCAGCATCCGCGAGCGAGCGAGAGCGGTGAAGACGAGACGCCGGCCCGCTCCCCCGGTCGCTCAATACCAGTAGATGGTCGTGCCGGGCGCCGTCCGACGCTGCTGCGGGGGCGTCTGCGGCTGGGTCCGGTAGCGGACCGGGGGCGGCGGCGCGGCCGGGCTGCGGAGGTTCGGGCGGGGGCGGTAGCCGGGCGGCGGTCCCTGGACGTTCGGGTCCGGGTAGAGCACCTGGCCGGCCGTCGCGCGGGGCGGGACGGGGAAGTACCACCAGCGGCCCCCGTGCTGGATCCAGTATCCCGCGACCCGCCGGTGCGTGCGCGGCATGCGCATGGTGGGCACGGAGGTCGCCTGCGCGGAGGGGGCCTGCGCGGAGGGCGCCTGCGCGGAAGGCGCCTGCGCGGCGGAGCCCTGCTGCGCGGCGGGCGCCTCGGGCGCGGGCGGCGCCGCGGGAGCCTCCGGCGCCTCGTCGGGCTCCGTCTCGAGCGCGGGGGGCGGCGGCGTGACGGCCTCGGGCTGGGCGGCCGGCGCGGCCTCGGCGACGGCGGGCGGGGGGAGCTCGGCCGGTGGCGGCGCGAGCTCGGCGAGGACCTGGGTGACGTAGATGCCGTCCGGCCCGCTCACGGCGGCGAGGCCGATGTGCGTGAAGCCCGGGTCGAGCAGCTGGAGCCGGTGCGCGTCGCTCTGGAGGATGGCGGCGAAGGCGCCCGCGGTGTTGGCGTGGCGGGAGATGTTCTCGGCGATGCGCACGGTGCTGGCGCCGGCCTCCCGGACCCGCTGGGCGGGGTCGCCCGTGCGCTGGGAGACGTGGACGAGCTGCTGGTGCGCGGCCATGTCGACGCTGTGGGCGCGGGCGGCGGCGTCGAGGCGATCGTCACGCGCGAGCGGCGGGAGCTCCTCGGCGGCGCGCATGTCGTTGATGCGCATCAACATGCGGGCTTCGCCGTCGGCGTCGACGGCGGGGGACTGAGCCCCGGCGGGGGCGGCGCCAGCCAGGGCGAGGAGCGGGGCGAAGAGGGCGAGGAGTCGGTTCGTGCGCACGGGGAGGCCTCCGGCCCCATGGTAAAGCAACGTCCGGGCCATCGCATCGATCGGCCCCGAGGAGCCCGGGATCGCGGCTGAAACGGCCCGGGACGGCACGCTCGTGAGCGTTCGGGCGAGAACGCGCGTTCACGCCTGCCCACGCCGCCGGGAAGATCCGTCACGCCGAGCCCTTGCCGGCGAGGGCCCCGGGCGCCACATCGACGCCCATGAGCGCCGACGCGCCCGCCACCCCCTTCATTCACCTCCTCGACGAGCGCGTCGTGCGCGTCGAGGGCGACGACGCCCGCGAGTGGATCAACGGGCAGGTCACGGCGGACCTCCGCGAGCCCCGCCCCGGATCCACCTACGCCCTGGTGCTCACGCTCCAGGGCCGGGTCCAGAGCGACGCCTGGCTCTCGGACGAGGGCGAGCACCTCGTGATGCGGCTCCCCGAGGCGGCGGCCGACGCGGTGCTCGCGCACCTCGACCGGTACATCATCATGGAGGACGTGGAGCTCGAGCCGGATCCGCGGCGGGTGCTCCACGTCGCGGGCCCGGGCGCCGCCGCGCGGGTGAAGAGCGCCGGGCTGGAGGGGCTGGCCACGCCCCGGCTCGACGCCGAGGGAGTCGACCTCCTGCTCCCCGAGGACGGGCTCGAGGCCGCCCGGCGCGCGCTGATCGAGGCGGGCGTGGACGAGGTGGACGAGGCCGGCTGGGAGCGCGCGCGGATCGCGCGGGGCGTGCCGCGCTGGGGCCGCGACTTCGGCGCCGACACGCTCCCCCAGGAGGCGGGGCTGAAGCACGCCGTGTCCTTCGACAAGGGCTGCTACCTCGGGCAGGAGCCGGTCGTGATGCTCGAGCATCGCGGCAAGCCGCCCAAGCGCCTCGTGCGTCTCGAGCTCGAGGACGCGGTCGAGGTCGGGGCCCCGGTCGAGGCGGCGGAGCGTCAGGTGGGGCGCGTCACCTCGGCCGCCGGCACGCGGGCCCTCGCGCTCGTGAAGCGCAAGGCCCTCGAAGGCGAGGCTCCGCTCGAGGTGGGGGGACGGGCGCTCACGCGCTGGGCGCTCGTCGAGGGCGACGCGACGGTTGCTCGCGCCGGGGGCGAGCCCTAAGTTACGCAACGTCACCCGCTCCGCGCGGAGCGGTGCACCGGAAGGAACGACGAGAATGATCGCGCTCACGCCCAAGGCTGCCGAGAAGGTGAAGGAGATCCGCGAGGCGGAGAGCCTGGGGGACCAGGGGCTCCGCGTCCGGGTGATCGGCGGCGGCTGCTCCGGCTTCTCCTACGACCTCTTCTTCGAGGACGAGACCACGGACCTCGACCAGCGCTTCGAGTCGCACGGGATCCCGATCTTCATCGACATGATGAGCTTCCAGTACCTCGAAGGGACCGAGATCGATTACGTCGAGGGTCTCCACGGCGCGGGCTTCAAGTTCCTCAACCCGCAGGCGAAGTCGACCTGCGGCTGCGGGTCCTCCTTCTCCGCCTGAGCGCATTCCCGAGCAGGCTCCCTCGAGCCGGCTCCCCCGAGCAGGCTCCCGAGCAAACCCGCCCGCACGCCGGGCGTCCACGGACCCGATGACGGGGCCGCGACGAGGCTGACGTAACGCCTCGACGCGAGCCCCGTCTTTTCGTTCGGGTCGGCCGCGCTGACCCAGCGGCGCCGCCCACGATTTTCCCCCACGATTTCGGCCTGTGGGAGAAAACAGGACCAAAAAGGTACGGAAGGGTATTGCAGCGCCGCGAGTTTCACGTTACGTAACGGAACGTCTAGAAACAGTCTAGAAGAAGAGGTCCTGGTGGCATATCAGAAGGATCCCGAGCTCGACCGCTACATCGACAAGGTGCGCAAGATCCCGACCCTCAGTCGGGAAGACGAGCACGACCTCGCCGTTCGCGTCCGCGACGAAGACGACCAACGAGCCGCGGACGCTCTCGTCCAGGCGAACCTCCGCTACGTCGTCGCGGTCGCCCTCCAGTACCGGCGCTATGGCGTGCCCCTCGGGGACCTCATCGCCGAAGGCAGCGTGGGCCTGGTCACGGCCGTGCGGAAGTTCGATCCGGACCGCGGCACCCGCTTCGTCACCTACGCGGGATACTGGATCCGCGCCTTCGTCCTGGAGGCGGTCGTGCGCTCCACCTCGCTCGTGGGCGCCGGCAGCGGGCCGCTCCGCTCCAAGCTCTTCTTCCGGCTGCGCCGGGAGCGCGCACGGGTCGCGAACATCGAGCAGGACCCGACGAAGCGCATCGAGATCATGGCGGAGCGCTTCGGGGTCTCCTTCGAGAAGATGGAGAAGATGCTCCGTCGCCTCGAGGGCAAGGACGTCTCCCTCGACGGAAAGGTCTTCGACGACTCGGGCCTCTCGCTCGTCGATACGCTCGTCGCCGAGGCCGACCCCCAGGACGAGGTGGTCGCCCGGCGGACCCGCCAGGAGCGCATCGAGCTCCGCCTCGACGACGCCCTCGACGCCCTCGACCAGCGCGAGCGCTACATCGTCGAGAACCGGCTGCTGCAGGACGACGACGACGAGATGACCCTGGCGGCGCTCGGCCGCGAGCTCGGCGTCAGCCGCGAGCGCGCGCGCCAGCTCGAGGCCCGTGCGAAGCAGAAGCTCCGGCAGCGCCTCCGCGACTTCGCCGCGGCCTGAGCCCGCCAGCGGGCGTCTCCGGCCCTCCCCCACCTCCGATCGCGCGCCCGGCGGAAACCGTGGCGCGCGTTCACGTTTCGGAGCGCGCCGGGAACGCCCGGACCGCCGGAATCTCACCTGTGTTTTGGACGCCCCAGCGGGCATCATGGGCGTAGATGGCCGACGAGAAGCGCGCCGAGTCCACCATGGAGGTCCTCCTCGACGAGCTCGAGGAGGAAGCCGACGGGGTCCCGTCCCAGCCCTCCGTTCCGCCCCCACCGCCCGGCGCTGACGGAGCGCCGGAGAAGCCAGCGAAGAGGAAGAAGAAGGCCACGATCGCGGGGATGCCCCCGGCGAAGCGGCCGAGCGGGGCACCGGCCCGCCCCTCCGCGCCCCCGCCACCGCCTGCGAGCCCGGCGAAGCGCAACGCCTCCGTCCCACCGCCGGCGAGCTCGACGCCGCGCAAGGCTTCCGTGCCCCCGCCCGCGCCTCCCGCGGCGAGCGCCACCCCCTCCGCGCCCCCTCCCCCGCTCCCCGGGGCGATGGACCGCCCGGCCCCCCGACCGGCGCCCCCGCCGGCGCCCCGCGCGCCGAAGGCGCCGCCCCCCGTCGACGACGACGCCCCCACCGCCAAGCGCCCCTCGGCCCCCTCCGTGCCGCCGCCTCCGCCGGAGGCCGAGGCCGGCTTCCCCGAGCCCGCCGTGAAGGCCGCCCGCCAGCTCACGGCGGTCTGCGAGGCGGAGCTGCGGCAGGACCCGCCCGCGCGCGAGGCCGGGCGCCTCCACTACGAGATCGCGCGGCTGGCAGAGGGCCCGCTCCAGGACCTCCGGGTCGCCGCGGCCCACTACCAGAAGGCGCTCGAGCTCCTCCCCGATCACCTGCCGACGATCCGCGGCGCGCGCCGCGTGCTCCTGACGCGGCGGAGCTACCAGTCGGCCCTCGAACTCTTCGATCGCGAGGTGCGCATCACGGCGGACCCGGCGCGGAAGGCGGCGCTGCTGCACGCGAAGGGGCGCATCCTCGAGGACGTCCTCGGCAAGAAGAAGGAGGCGAGCGAGGCCTACGCCCACGCGCTCGACCTCGACCGGGCGAACCCCGCGATCCTGCGCTCGCTGGCCGAGCGCCACGCGGAGGAGAAGGCCTGGGACGCGCTCGAGCGGGTCCTCGAGAAGGCGGCCAACGCGGTGTCGGACGACCCGCGGCATCGGGCGACCCTCGTCGCAGCGCGCGCGCGGCTCGTCGAGCGCCACGGGGACGCGCCGGAGCGGGCGACGGAGCTCTGGGAGACGGCGCTCCGCCTCGACCCGCGCGCCCCCGGCGCCCTGGCCGCCCTCAAGCGCCTCCACCACGCGCAGCGGCGCTGGCGAGACCTCATCCGGGTGCTCGGCCTCGAGGCCGAGCTCACGGAGGACGACGGCGTGCGGACGATGGCCCTCTACCGGGTCGGGCGCCTCCACGCGGAGCGGCTCGGCAACCGGAACGAGGCGCTCGCGGCCCTCGAGAAGGCCCACGGCGTCGCACCCGACGACCCGCTGATCCTCGGCGAGCTCGCGCGCCTCTACGAGCAGGCCGGGCGCTGGGACGCGCTCGCCGAGACGCTGCAGAGCCTCGTGCAGACCATGAGCGAGCCCCGGGAGCGCATCGCCCTGCTCCACCGCATCGGCGACCTCTACGTCACGCGGCTCCAGCGCGAGGACGCCGCCGCGCACTGGTACCAGAGCGCGCTCCGCGTGGACCCGACGCACACGCCGACGCTCCAGGCGCTCGCGCCCATCCTCGCCAAGCACGGCGAGCACGAGGCGCTGGTCGCCATGCACCTCGCCGAGGCGGAGGCCACCAAGGAGGCCGAGCGGCGCGCGGCCGCCCACGCGCGGGTCGCGGAGATCCTCGAGACGCAGCTCGACCGAAAGAGCGACGCCATGGAGCACCACGCGAAGGCGCTCGGCATCGTCCCGCTCTTTCCGGCGTCCTTCAAAGCGCTCACCCGCCTCTACGCGGAGGCGGGGAAGTTCCGCGAGCTGATCGAGCTCCACGAGCGCGCCGTCGATGGCGCGGCGCATACGACCCTCGCCATCGCGCACCTCTTCAAGATCGGCGCCGTCTACGAGGACCTGCTCGACGAGCCGGCCCACGCCGCCCAGACCTTCCAGCGCATCCTCGAGCTGGACCCGGATCACCTCGGCGCCATCCACGCGCTCCAGCGGGCGGCGGAGCGGGCCGGGCGCTACCGGGACCTCGTGAAGGCCCTCGAGCTCGAGGCCGACAAGAGCGATGTGAACGCGCACGTCGTCGCCCTGCTCCACCGGGCGGGCGAGGTGCTCCTCGAGCAGCTCTCGGATCGGCGCGGCGCGCTCGAGCACTTCACGAAGGTGCTCGAGCTGGACGCGACCTACGCGCCGGTGCTCGCGAGCCTCGGCCGGCTCCACCACGCGGCGGGGCGCTGGGACGACCTGCTGGGGATCTACGAGAAGGAGCTCGAGCTGAGCCCGCGCGGGCCGGCAGCGGTGGTCCTCCGGCAGAAGATGGGCGACCTCTGCAGCGAGCGGCTCGGGCGCGAGGACGACGCGCTCGAGCACTACCGCAAGGCGCTCGAGCTGGACGCGACCTACGGGCCCGCGCTGAAGGCGCTGACGCGGCGGCTGCGGGAGCGCGGGGAGTGGGCGGCGCTCGTGGACGTGCTCGAGAAGGAGCTCGGCGGGCTCGACACGCCGACGGCGAAGGCGCGGCAGGCCTACCGCATCGGCGAGGTCCACGAGGAGGAGCTCGACGATCCGAAGAAGGCGCTCCGGGCCTACGAGCGCGCGCTCGAGGCGCTCCCGGCCTACCGACCGGCGCTGGACGCGCTGGCGCGGCTTCGGGCGCGCGAGGCGGCCTGGGGGGCGCTGGCCCAGGGGCTCGGGCGCGAGGCGGAGGCGACCGCGGATCCGATGCTCTCCGTGGACGCCCAGCTCCGGCAGGCGACCCTCTGGGCGCAGGAGCTGGACGAGCCGCGGAAGGCCATCGGCGCGCTCGAGGCGGTGCTGGAGCGCGAGCCGACGCACCTCGGCGCGCTGCTCGCGCTGGAGGGGCTCTACCGGCGGGTCGGCGCCTGGGAGGCGCTCGCGAAGGTCTACGCGGCCGAGGCGCGGGTCTTCGTGGACGCCGCCGCCCGGGTCGCCGCGCTCGAGGCGCAGGCGCAGGTGATGCTCGCCCGCAAGCTGGGGACGCCGGCCGAGCTGGCGAGCGTCTGGGAGCGCGTGCTCGACGTCGACCCGACCCACCGCGGCGCGCTCGAGGGCCTGGAGGCGGTGGCCCTCGAGATGGGCTCGCCGGAGCGGCTCGTCGAGGTCGACCGGCGGCTCACGGCCATCGCCGAGGACGAGGCGGTGCGGGCGGCGCACGTGACCCGGCTCGGCGAGAGCCTCGAGGCGTCCGGCGGGGACGGCGCCCTCGACGCCTTCCGCGAGGCGCTGCGGCACGACCCCTCGAGCCTGGCGGCCACCCGGGGGCTCGCGCGCATCGCCGCGAAGCTCGACGATCCGACCGTGCTCGCGGAGGCGGCGCGGAAGCAGGCGGAGCTGGCGAAGGACCCGGCCGCCGTCGCCCATCACCTCGTCGAGAGCGCGGAGGTGCGGACCGACCGGCTCGGCGACGTCGAGGGGGCGCTGAGCGACCTCGAGCGGGCGCTGGAGGTGCACCCGGACTCGGAGGAGGCCGCGCATTGGCTGGGGCGCATCCTCCGGGCCCGCGGAGAGCACGCGCGGCTGGCCGACCTGCTCGCGCGCGCCGCCGGGGCCGCCGAGGCCTCGCATCGGGCGAGCGCGCTCTGGCTCGCGGTCGCCGAGCTGCAGGCCGAGGAGCTTCAGAACCTGCCCTCGGCCATCGCGTCGCTCGCCCGGGTCGTCCGGCAGACGCCGAACCACGTGCCGACGCTGCGGCGCCTCGCCGACTATTACGCGCGGGACGGGCAGTGGGCCGAGGCCGCCGAGCACCTCACGCGGCTCGTGCAGCTGGCGCCCGACCAGGACGTGCTGCTGAAGGCGCACCTCGATCTCGCGCGCATCTGGGCCGAGGAGCTCGGCGACGGATCGCGCGCGCTGGTGAGCCTGCAGGCCGTGCTGACGGTGGAGCCACGCCACGCGGAGGCGCTGACGCAGCTCGCGGAGCTCCACGAGCGCGAGGGGCGCACGGGCGAGGCGGCGGAGACGGCGCACGACCTGCTCGGCGCGTTCCCCGACGCGGGGCCCGGGCGGGCGGCGGCGCTGGTCCGGCTCGCGCGGCTCGAGCGCGCGCGGGAGAACGACGCGGCGGCGGCGGAGGCGCTCCGGGAGGCGGTCGCGATCGAGGGGCCGGGCTCCGAGTCCGCGCTCGAGTGCAAGGCGCTGACGGACACGACGGCCGGCTGGAACCAGTACGTGAGCGCCCTCGAGAAGCACCTCGCGGGGCTGCAGCCGGGCGACGCGGCGCCGACCTACCTCGAGCTCGGGCGCGTGATCTACGACCAGCTCGAGCGACCGCAGGAGGCCATCGCCGCGCTCGAGCAGGGCGCCGACGCGACCGGGGACGCGACCGTGCAGCGGGAGCTGGCGCTCCGGCTCCGCATGGCGGGCCTCCACGACCGCGCCATCGAGGCGCTCCGGCGGCTGGCGGCGGCGAACCTCACGCGGGCCGACACGTGGCGCGAGCTCTCGCGCACGCACCTCGAGGTGGGGCAGCGCCGCGCGGCGCGGGTCGCCATCGAGCCGCTCCGCCTGCTCGGCGGGATGACCGAGCGGGAGCAGTCCCTGTTGCGCCAGGAGCCGCCCACGCCGGCGGCGGCGCGGGCCGGCACCTTCGGGCCGCTGCTCGATCGGCTGGGCACGCCGACGCCCGAGCAGAAGGCGGCCGGCGACCTGCTCCGGAGCCTCGAGCCGGCCCTGGCGAAGCTCTACCCGCCCGACCTCGAGAGCTACGGGCTCGGCTCGCGGGACAAGCTGACCACCAAGAGCGGGCATCCGCTCAAACAGCTCGCGGACCGCATCGCGAGCATCATCGGCGTGGAGAGCTACGAGATCTTCGAGCACCGGGTGCGCTCGCGGGGCATGGGCCTCGAGCTCGGGAGCCCGGCGATGATCCTCGTGCCGGCCACCGTGGCCGAGCTGCCGCTTCCGCAGCAGGTCTTCCTCCTCGCGCGGCCCCTCGTGCACGTGGCGCGGGGCTTCCAGGCGGTCGACAAGCTGACGCCGCGGGAGCTCGAGGTGCTGCTGGCGAGCGCGGCGCGGAACGTCCGCGAGGGGTACGGGCGCGGGCTGACGAGCGAGGAGTTCCTGAACGACCAGGCCAAGCGGCTCTACAAGGCGCTGGGTCGGCGGCATCGCAAGGGCATGGAAGAGGCGGCGCGCGCCTACGTGGAGGTGGGGCGGGTCGACTTCCCGCGCTGGACCTTCGGCGCGCGGCGCACGGCCTACCGGGTGGCGGCGCTCCTCGCGGACGACCTCTGGGGCGTGACCGAGGTGCTGCGGCGCACCGAGGCGAACATGCAGAACCTCGAGGGCGCGGCGCTGCTGCGCGAGGCCGAGCCGGTGGCGGACCTGGTCGCCTTCTGGGCCTCGCGGGCGGCGATGCACGTGCGGCAGCACGCGGGGTTGCTCGGCTGATGGCGCGGCAGCGTCGCGTCCTGATCGTCGACCCGATCGACACGGTGCGCCGCATCGCGCAGCGCACGCTCGAGGGGGCGGGCTACGAGGTGCGGGCGGAGGCGGAGGGCCGGGCCGGGCTCGACGTGGCCCAGCGCTACGTGCCCGACCTGGTGCTGGTCGACGTGTCCCTGCCGGACCTCCCCGGGCGGGCGTTCTGCGAGGCGCTCCGGGCGATCTCGAACCTGCGCGAGGTCCCGGTGGTCGTGATGAGCGCGCGGGCGCAGCTGCTCGAGGGCGTCGACGGGGCGGCGGATGGGATCCGCAAGCCCTTCGGGCCCGAGGCGCTCCTGGCGGTCACGGCGCGGGCCCTCGAGCGCGAGGAGGCGCACGCGGAGGACCCCTTCGCCGAGGCCGAGGAGGACGCGGCCGAGCGGCGCGAGCGCGCGGCGGCCGTGCGGGCGGCGCTCGAGGGGTTCTTGCTCCAGCTCGCGCCGGACCTGGACGCGGGCGCGAAGCTGGCGGAGCTGCCGGACGCGCGGGGACTCGCGCTGGCCCAGGAGCTCGGGCGGCTCGCGGCCGGAGGCGAGGTCGCGCTGCGCGGGCGGCTCGAGCACGTGGGCCTCGGCGAGGTGCTGCAGCTGCTCGGGCAGACGCACTCGGGCGTGCTCCGGGTGGAGTCCGAGGACGGTCGGGCGGTGGTGATCTGCCTGCGCGAGGGGCGGGTGGATCTGGCGCTCGCGCGGGGGGTGCCGAGCGAGTTCCTGCTCGGGCGCTACCTGGTGGCGGAGGACCTGATCGACCCGGCGGACCTCGAGCGGCTCCTGCGCCGGCCGAGCGGGCGACCGGGTGAGGCGGGCGGGGAGCGGGGGCGGCTCGGGCAGCGGCTGATCAAGCTCGGCTACATCACGCGCGAGGATCTCCAGCAGGCGCTCGCGCGGCAGACGAGCGAGCTGGTGTACGAGGCGCTCCGCTGGCCGCGGGGGCGCTTCGCCTTCTTCCGCTACGCGACGCGGGACGAGGCGCGGGAGGCGGCGCTCGGGCTGCCGGTGACGTCGATCCTGATGGAGGGGCTGCGCCGCGTGGACGAGTGGCGCCTCATCGAGGAGCAGGTGGCGAGCTTCGATCTGGTCGTGCAGATCGACCGGCGGGCGCTGACGCCGGCGCACGAGGAGCGCATGAGCCCGGACGAGCGGGCGGTGCTCGACGTGATCGACGGGAGGCGAAGCGTGCGCGAGCTGATCGCGAAGACCGGGCTCGGCAGCTTCGAGGTATGCAAGGTGCTCTACCAGCTGCTCGCGGCGCGGCTCGTCCGCGCGGTGTAGGCACCGAGGGGGTCCGGGCCCGGCTGGCACCCGGGGGACGTCCGAGCCGTGTCGAGGCCCTCACCGGCGCGACGGGCTCATCGCAGCCGCCACCCCCCACCCGGATGCTCGACGGCGGCCTGCCCCGCCGCCCGGACCCGCCCGAGCTCCCTCTCCGACCTGCGGGCAGGGGCACGGGCACGGACCTCCCACCGTCCGTCAAGCGGCTTGTGGCAGAATTCCCTGCCGCCGCCGACGGTCGTAGAGCTGGCTATCGCGGAGTGCCGCGATGAGCATGGGAAGGAGTC
>PABA01000203.1 GCA_002699025.1 Sandaracinus sp.
AAGAACCGACCTGTGTGACGCCGCCGAAGGCGGCGCCGAGCCGCCCACGGCGGCGCTGGTAAGCCAAAATAGCGAGCGCCAGCGAGCGGAAGACGCCGCGCAGCGGCAAAGCCGCGTCTCTGCGAAGGGGAGCGCCCCGGCCGCGCACGCGGCGAAGTCACCTTTCTGCGAAGGGGAGCGCCCCGGCCGCGCAGCGGCAAAGCCGCGTCACTGCGAAGGGGAGCGCCCCGGCCGCGCACGCGGCGAAGTCACCCTTCTGCGAAGGGGAGCGCCCCCATCTCCGCCCCGTAGCCCGGCCCCACGGAGCCGCGTTCGTGTACCCACGAAGAACCGACCTGTGTGACGCCGCCGAAGGCGGCGCCGAGCCGCCCACGGCGGCGCTGGTAAGCCAAAATAGCGAGCGCCAGCGAGCGGAAAACGCGTCAGCCGACCAGGAGCACCAGCACGCCGAGGATCGCCGCCCCCGCCGCCAGCAGGAACGACGCCCCGCGCAGGAACGCCGCCACGTCGTCGTCCGGCCTCAGCATGCCCGGCTCGGTCCGCGTCGAGATCTGCGGCCGCTCCGCCTCCGACCCCCACACGGCCCAGGTCGCCGTCGGGCTCCGATAGGGCCCGGCCTCGTCCAGCTCCAGCGGCGCCCGCTCGATCCAGCCGACCACCGCGATCTCCTCCCCCGCGCGCAGCCGCCGCTCCGCCGTCAGCCCGCCGTCCTCCCAGAGCGTCGCCGCCTCCACGTCCGCCAGGGCCGGATCCACGAAGAGCCGCCCGGTCCCGTCGTCCAGGTAAAAGGCGTGCGTACGAAAGCCGTGCTCACGCTCGCGCCGCATCGCCCCCCCGAGCGACCCGTAGGTCGCGTGCTCGAGGAAGACGCAGGCAGCCCCGTCCACCGAGCTCGGGCTCGTCTCGAGCGGCACGATGCGCCCCACCACGCGGAAGCGCCCAGGCGCCAGCTCCCCGATCGCCCGCAGCGGCGCCTCCTCGCCCGGCTCGCCCCGCCTCCGCTTCGAGCGCGACCGGGCCATCGCCTGCAAGCCCACCGCCGCGAGCAGCGCACCGATCAACAGCGCCCAGTCCACCGCCGCCTCCCGCCGACGCGTCGCTCCCCCCACGCCGACGCGAAGCATCGACGGACCGAGAGGGAGAGGCGTTCCGGCTGACTCATGACCGAGGGTGGGCCCCCCATCCGGGGAAGGCCGCGCATCCCAACAGGCTGCGGTCACCCGGAGTCGACCGCAAGACCGCGAGATGGATGGGCACGGATTTTTCCACCCCAAATGTGCACGTCCTTCTCGACGTGGCCGGGGAAGCTTCGGTATCCTCCGGGTCCTGGCGAATCGTTGACATCTGCGAGTCTCCGATGCGTCAATCGTGGTGGATGGGGAGTCGAGCGCTGGTGAGCGCCGCTCCCGGGTGTGTGTGGGCCGGTGAGATCACCGGGCTTTTTTGGGGGATGGAGTGACGACGGAAGCGCCGAAAGACGCGAAGGCCGACGCGGCCGATCCCGGCGAGGGATCCGCCGACGCCGACGCGCCCGACGCCGCCGACGCGCAGGCGAAGAAGCCTCCGCCCGCCCCCTCGGGCCGCCGGAAGAAGGGCCCCGATCCGCTGATCGGGCGCGTCATCAACGACCGCTTCCGCATCACCTCGGTCATCGCCCGCGGCGGCATGGGCAAGGTCTACCGCGCCGAGCAGGCCCCCTTGGGCCGCGAGGTCGCCCTCAAGATCCTCAACCCGAACTACAGCGGCGAGCACGACCCCGAGTTCCACAAGCGCTTCTTCCTCGAGGCGTCCATCTGCGCGAAGCTCACGCACCCGAACACGGTCACGATCTTCGACTACGGGCGCACGGACGACGACGTCTACTACATCGCGATGGAGCTGCTGGAGGGCCGCACGCTCCACCGCACGCTCCGGGACGAGAGCCGCCTCCCCGCCGAGCGCGCGATGCACGTCGCCCGCCAGGTCTGCCGCAGCCTCCGCGAGGCGCACGGCCTCGGCGTCATCCACCGCGACCTGAAGCCCGCGAACATCTTCCTGGTCAAGCACGGCGACGAGAAGGACTTCGTCAAGGTGCTCGACTTCGGCCTCGTGAAGGACCTCGAGAAGCAAGAGGACCTCACGCAGACGGGCCTCTTCATGGGCTCGCCGAAGTACATGTCGCCGGAGCAGATCCGCGGCGAGAAGGTCGACGCCCGCTGCGACGTCTACGCCCTCGCCGTCATCCTCTACGAGATGCTCTGCGGCAAGGTCCCCTTCGACCGGCCGAACTCGGTGAACATCCTCATGGCGCACGTCCATGAGAAGCCGCCCTCGATGAACGACCTCGTGCCCGAGGCGGCCATCGATCCGCGCCTCGAGCAGGTCGTCATGAAGGGCATGGCGAAGAACGCGGACGAGCGATACGGCAGCATGGACGAGTTCCTCGTCGCGCTGAAGCAGACCGCGGCGCAGAGCGGCCTGGCCGTGTCGCGCTCCGGCGAGACCGCGCTCAGCGGCGAGTTCGCCATCTCCGGCGGGTCCACGGGCTCCTACCCCTCCGTGCAGATCACGGGCGAGGGCAGCGGCAGCGTGCCGAACGTGACCCCGAGCGGCGCGCTCCAGCCGCCGATCGCCCAGGACGACTCGATGACGACCGGCGACCCGTTCGCCGATCCGAACCGCAAGGGCAAGGGCATCCTCTTCGCCGGCGCCGTCCTCCTGCTCGCCGCCCTCGTCGGCGGCTACTTCGCCCTCAGCGGCGACGAGGAGCCGAGCGAGCCCATCGCCGACAGCTCGACCACCGAGACCGAGCCCGAGCCGCCCGAGCCGGAGCCGCCGACCATGGAGGCCACCATGGAGGCGGCGAGCACCATGGAGGCGAGCGCCATGGGCGGCGAGGCCGCCGGCACGGGCATGGACGAGGTCGCCCGCCTCCGCGTGACCCTCCGCTCCGAGCCCGCCGGCGCGACCGTGGTCGTCGGTGAGCACGAGTACGGTCCGACCCCGGCCGAGGTCGAGTGGACCGGCGAGGAGGCCGCGATGGGCCGCGAGGTCACCTTCCAGTTCCAGCTGGCGGACCATCGCGACTTCACCGTCACCCGCACCCTCGTCGGCGAGGACATCACGGTCGAGGCCACCCTCGATCCGATCCGCCGCCGCCGCTGGCGTCGCCCGACGACGCCGATGATGACTTCGTCCATGGGGGACAGCCCCTCCATCGGCATCAAGGGCTACAAGCTCGAGCCCTACTGACCGACCGGGCGCCTCCGCCCGGCCCGCGAACACGCTTTCTTCCTTCGTCGCCCGGTCATCTCCGGTCCGGGTGCTCCCTCGAACGCCTATCCACGGGACTACTCGGTGCAGCAGCTACTTCGACGCCTCGCGCTCCCGGCGGTCATCGCCGTCGTCACGCTCTCCTTCACCCAGACGGCCTTCGCGGATGTGCGAACGGAGGCACGCCGCCACTTCCGTCGCGGCATGCAGCTCATCGCAGACGGCAGCCTCGACGAGGGCATCGAGGAGCTCGAGCTCGCCTACGAGACGCTCCCGCACCCGAACGTCCTCTACAACATCGGCCGGGCCTACGCCGAGGCCGGTCGCTACCAGGACGCCCTCGAGTACTTCGAGCGCTACCTCGCCTCCGACCCGCCGGACCGCGAGGACGTGATCGGCTTCATCGACGCCATCGAGGCGCGCCTCGCCGCCACCCAGCCGGAGCCGACGGAGACGGCCCCGGAGCCGACGGAGGCGCAGCCCGAGCCCATCGTCGAGACCAACGTGAGCGACGAGGAGATCGTCGCCATCGAGGAGTCCGCCACGCAGATCGAGGCGCTCGCCGAGGCGACGCAGAGCGACGCGCTGCGCGAGCGGGCCGCCCGCCTGCGGCAGCTCGCGGCGAACCTCCGCGAACGCTCCGAAGCCCTCGCGGCGCAGGAGGCGGCGGCCGCGGAGGCTGCCGGCGGCGGCGAGGAGACCGGCGGCGGCGAGGAGACCGGCGGCGGCGAGGAGACCGGCGGCGGCGAGCAGGTGGCCACCGGCGGCGGCGAGGAGACGGGCGGCGAGCTCGAGCTCGGCGCGCAGCGTACGGAGGTCTTCGAGGAGGAGGTCGTCTCCGCCTCGCGTTTCGCCGAGTCCCCGCTCGACGCGCCGAACTCGACGCACATCATCACCCGGCAGGACATCCGCCTCACCGGCCTGACCGACATCAGCGCCCTCCTCCGCCGCGTCGCCGGCGTCGAGGTCATGCAGCACTACCCGGGCCACACGGACGTGAACATCCGCGGCCTCGGCCAGCGCCAGAGCAACAAGACCCTCTTCCTGGTCGACGGACGCATGACGCGCCTCGACTTCCTGGGCATGTCCTGGGTGCAGATGCTCCCGATCTCGGTCGAGGACATCGAGCGGATCGAGGTCATCCGTGGTCCGGCCGCCGCCGTCTACGGCGCCGACGCCTTCTCCGGCATCGTCAACATCATCCTCCGCGAGCCCGGCGAGAACGAGAACTACGTCCGCGGCTCGGGCGGCAGCCAGGCCTTCGGGCGCCTCGCCGCCTCGGTCAGCGGCCGCACCGAGAACTTCGGCATGCGCATCAGCGGCGGCTACCAGCGCATGGACCACTTCGAGAACCTCATCGACCCCGAGCGGGTCGACTACGGCACGGCCGACATCGTCTCGGACCCGGAGCTGGGCATCGAGCGGCTCTGGTTCAACGGTGACCTCCGTTTCCGCGTCGGCGACGGCTTCGTCATCCGCGCGGGCGCGGCCGTGAACCAGGGCGACGGCACCATCCAGGGCATCAGCCGCCTGCGGCAGACCCAGGCGCAGAACTCGGTCTTCTCCCAGTCCTACCTCAGCATCACGACCCCCGTCGGCATCGGCCTCCGTACCTACTGGAACCGCTTCAGCACGGACGTCGATGGCTTCGAGGAGCCCCCCGGCGCGCTCCCCACCGTCGGCGACCTCCGGCAGGACATCGTCGACACGGAGCTCAACTTCAACCGCCAGTTCGAGCTCGGCATCCCCCAGAACCTCTCCATGGGCGTCGGCTACCGCTTCAAGGACGTCGAGTGGGACTGGATGAACGACGACCAGACCGAGCACCACTTCTTCGGCTACCTCCAGGACGCCCTCCAGCTCCACGAGACGCTCCGCCTCACGCTCAACGTCCGCATCGACCGGCACCCGCTCCTCGACGGCGTCCAGTTCTCGCCGCGTGGCTCGATCGTCTGGCGCTTCATCGAGGGCAACTCGCTCCGCTTCACGGGCGGCACGGCCTTCCGCTCCCCGGCCTTCCTCGAGAGCTACCTCGAGTTCGAGAACCGCACGCCGCTCCGGGGCGTGACGACCATCGGCCAGGGCAACCAGGACCTCGATCCCGAGCGCATCATCAGCTTCGAGCTCGGCTACATGAACCAGGCGACGGACTTCTTCGCCCTCGAAGCGAACGTCTACTACAACCTCGTCTTCGACCAGATCCAGCTCGCCGCCATCGACACCTTCACGCTCCAGGACTGGGGCAGCGGCGCGATCGAGTACGACGAGGGCAAGGAAGCCTTCGCGGTCGGAAACCTCCAGTTCGACAACGAGAACGCGACCTTCCGGCAGATCGGCGGCGAGCTCGGCGTCCGCGTGTTCCCCGTGGACGGTCTCGATATCTACGCGAACTACGCCTACCACGACACCGAGCCGACCGATCAGAGCGACTTCCAGGAGACGCCGGTCCGCGGCCAGGACGAGCGCACCTCGGCGCACAAGATCAACGCCGGCATCCAGTACCGCTCCCCCATCGGCCTCGACTTCAACATCGACGTCCACTGGGTGAGCGACCAGGTCTGGGTCGAGCAGGTCACGGACGCGACCCGCGGCGTCGGCTTCCAGCAGTTCCCGCTCGACGGCTACACGCTGCTCAACGCCCGCGTCGGCCTCCGCCTCTTCGACGACAAGCTCGAGCTCGGCATCACGGGCACGAACCTCACGTTCCAGCGCGTGCGCCAGCACCCGTTCAGCGTCCCCGTCGACACCCGGATCATCGGCTCCGGCATCTTCCGCTTCTGATCGCGATCGCTTCTCATGACGCCCGTCTCCCAGCCTCGACGCCGCTCCGCGGCCGGCGCCGCCCTCTCCGTGGCGCTGGTCCTGCTGATGGCGCCGTTCGCCCGAGCGGACGTGCGCACGGAGGCGCGGCGTCACTTCCGCCGCGGCATGCAGCTCATCGCAGACGGCAGCCTCGACGAAGGCATCGAGGAGCTCGAGCTCGCCTACGAGACGCTCCCGCACCCGAACGTCCTCTACAACATCGGCCGCGCCTACGCCGAGGCCGGTCGCTACCAGGACGCCCTCGAGTACTTCGAGCGCTACCTCGCCACGGACCCGCCCGATCGTGAAGACGTGATCGGCTTCATCGACGCCATCGAGACGCGGATCGCCGCCGCGCAGCCCGCCGCGGCGGAGGGCGGCGAGGGCGAGGCGGAGCCCACCACCACGACCGGCGGCCCGGAGCTCCCCGTCGGGGCCGCGGCCACCGACGACGAGATCGCCGCCCTCGAGGAGTCGGCCGCGCAAATCGCGCAGCTCGCCGAGGCCACCCAGAGCGAGTCGCTCCGGGCGCGGGCCGCTCGCCTCCAGGAGCTCGCCCAGCAGCTCCGCGACGCCGGAGAAGGCCGCGCCCCCGCTCCGACCGGGGGTGGCGCGACCGCCGAGGGGGGTGGGGAGCCCGGCGACGAGGTGCTGCCCGAGCTCGAGCTCGGGGGCGAGCGCGAAGAGGACATCTACGCCGAGCAGGTCGTCTCGGCCTCACGCTTCGCCCAGTCGCCGCTCGACGCGCCGAACGCCACCACGAACATCACGCAGCAGGACATCCGCCTCTCGGGCCTGACCAACATCGGCGAGCTGCTCCGGCGCGTGCCGGGCGCAGACGTCATGACGCTGACGCCCTCCGACGTGTCGGTCAGCTTCCGCGGGTTCAACCAGCGCCTCTCGCCGCGGACCCTGGTGCTCATCGACGGACGCTCGGTCTACATCGACCCGCTCGGCGCCACCTTCTGGGGCATCCTCCCCTTCAACGTCGAGGACGTGGAGCGCATCGAGGTCATCCGCGGCCCGGCCTCTGCGCTCTACGGCGCCGACGCCTTCTCGGGCATCGTCAACATCCTCACGCGCCCGCCCGGCGAGCCGCGCACCCGGGTCGTGCTCGGCGGCGGCAACGCCGGGCGCGTCCACGGCCACGTCTCGACCTCGGGGAGCGAGGGCGCCTTCGCCTACCGCGTGGCGGCCGGCTACAACCGGCAGGACCGCTTCACCCGCGAGGTCTCCGACGAGCGCGTCGACCACGAGTTCACCTTCCCCGAGTCGCGGAACATCGGCGTCAACACCGCCCACCTCAACGCCTCCGCGCGCTACCGGCTGAGCCGCGAGGTCGAGACCTACCTCCAGGGCGGCTTCAGCTCGAACCAGCAGAACTTCCAGGGCACGGGCCCGCTCCGCGACTTCCTCTCGCAGGGCCCCTACTCGCACCTCATGGCGGGCCTGACCTCGAGCTGGGGCTCGGTCCGCTTCTTCTGGAACCGGGTCAACGCGGACGCCGGCCTCCCCGCGCCCGTGCTCGGCGGCGACTCGCTCCGCGGCGAGTTCGACTGGAACACCTACGACGTCGAGGCCGAGCTCGCGCGGGAGTTCCACTTCCTCGTCGACCACAACCTGCACATCGGCGCGAGCTACCGGCGCAAGCAGATCGACTGGGCCTACCTGAGCGACGAGCAGTTCGAGAACCACGGCGCCGTCTTCTTCCAGGACACGCTGACGATCCTCGACAAGCTCATCCTCGTCGCCAGCTTCCGCACGGACTTCCACCCGCTCCTCGACAAGCCGATCTTCTCGCCGCGCGGCGCCGTCGTCGTTCGCCCCACCGCGGGCTCGGCGATCCGCGCGTCGGTCGGCACGGCCTTCCGCACGCAGACCTTCCTCGAGAGCTACCTGCAGCTCCAGAACCCGACGCCCCTCGACGGCGTCAGCGTCCTCTCCCTCGGCTCGGAGCCGGGCGCGCAGCGGCTCGGTACCCCGCGCCTCGACCCGGAGCGCATCCTCTCGGCCGAGCTCGGCTACCGGAACGACGAGAGCGACTACTTCGACGTCGAGGTGAGCGCCTACTACAACCGCGTCACCGACCTCGTCATCCTCTCGCAGATCCGCCCCTTCGCCCTCTCCGACTTCGGCGCGGAGGACAGCCCGGCGGGCTACGACGAGGGCGTCGCCAGCTACCCGATCGGCACCATCGGCTTCATCAACGACCCGTCCGAGTTCGACGTGGTCGGCGGCGAGATCGCGGCGCGCATCTACCCGGTGACGGGCCTCGACATCTACGCGAACTACGCGCTGAACCAGGCCTTCGTCACCAACAGCACGCTCCCGAACGGGCAGACGCTGCGCGAGGACGAGGAGCGGACGAGCACGCACAAGCTGAACCTCGGCATCCAGTACCGCTCGCCCTTCGGCCTCGACATCGCCCTCGATTTCCACTGGGTGAGCGCCCAGGACTGGCTCGAGCAGGCCTTCGACGCCGAGGAGGGCGTGCGCTTCCAGAACTTCCCGCTGGACGCCTACTACCTGCTCAACGCCCGCGTCGGACAGCGCCTCTTCGACGACCAGCTCGAGCTCGGCCTCTCCGTCTTCAACCTCACCAACAACAAGATCCGCCAGCACCCCTTCGGTCAGCGCCTCGAAGCCCGCGTGCTGGGCACCGTGGCCTACAGCTTCTGAGGAACCGCGAATGCGAAAGACCCTGCGACACTCCTGGCTCCTTCTGACCGCTTTCGCTCTGGCGGCGTGCGGCGACATCCCCGTCGACGACTTCCGCTCCGAGGGCGGCGCCTCGCCCGACCCGACGGGCGTCATCCAGGGCACCATCCTCTACTCCGGGCCGCGGCCGGTCTGCGAGTACGACGAGGTGACCGGTGACCCGACGCGGGTGCTCGGGCGGGTCGTCCTGACGCTCTTCGTCTTCGACAACCCGCCGCCGCCGGACGGCAGCGCGACGGGCGCGGCGAACCTGCTCACGGTGCCCGGTCAGCTGCTCTTCACGACGCTGAACGACTGCCTGCCGCAGGACGCGACGCCGGAGCAGCGGGCCGAGTTCATCGTGCGCTCGGTCGAGTTCACCTGGCCGGAGATCCCGCTCGGGGACGGGGGTCCCCTCGGCTACCAGATCCGCGGCTTCTACGACTACGACGAGGACTTCATCCCGTTCTTCGGCATCACCCGGCTCGGCACGGCCGGGGACATCGCCGGCGGCGCCTTCGTCGACCCGAACGCGGCCGTCCGCGAGTTCCGCGAGATCCGCTTCGGCGCCGCGCAGGACCGGCCGAACGGCGAGGTCATCGGCGGCATCAGCGTGGCCCTCGGCGCGCCGATCAACACGGAGCTCCCGGCCTTCCGCCTCACCGGCGATCCGCTGAACGCCGAGGAGGTCCTGCCGACCTCCGATGACCCGATCGTCCGCGAGAACGACCTCTACGACAACACGAACACCCGGCTCGAGATGTTCTCCCGGAACCCGGACGACGAGCAGACGGCGGCGCTGATGAGCGCCATGGACGTGGGCGGCCTCGCGCTGAACACGGCCAACGAGTTCGCCTACGCCTGGTACGTCCGCCCGGTGAACGTCGACGACAACCCGGAGGAGCAGGACCTGCACCCGATCCTCGGCTCGGCGAACATCCCCTGGTACTTCCCGATCGTCCTCCAGCAGCGGGTCCAGAACGAGATCGAGGTCGCCGCCGGGGTGCCGAGCGTGCTCCTCGTCCCGACCGTGCGGCCGACGCAGGTGCTCAACAAGGAAGTGTTCTACCCGAACATCGACATCGCGATCGCGCCGGTCGGGGCCGTGTCGACGGCCGCCGACGACCGCTGCACCTTCCCCTACATCCCGCCCGGCAACACCACGGCGAACTACGAGCGCATCCCCGTCGACTGCCAGGAGGTCCCGGCCGGCTTCTACGCGACGAACGTGCTCCAGGGTCTCGCCGGCGCCCTGCCGGCCGGCGGGGGTGTCCGCGAGTGCGACGCCGGCGCGCCCGGCATCGGCGACCCCTGCGTCTCGGACACCCAGTGCGAGCCCTTCGGGCTGGTCTGCAACAACGCGGGCGAGTGCGCCGCATGCCGGACGGGCGCCGCGTGCCAGGACGGCCGCTGCCAGGTGCTCAACCTGATCTCCGACACGCAGCGGAACCTCATCGGCGGCCAGTACTCCTCGCAGAGCTGGGCCGTGCCCAACGCGCTCGGGGACCCGAGCCAGGTCGGCGAGGACGCCGCCGTGGCCAGCCAGGGGCCCGAGGGGCTCTACGTGGTCTACGACCCGAACCCGGAGGGCCCCGTGGGTCGCCAGGGCGGCCGCGCCGGCTGCGACCGAGCCGTCGACCCGGCAGACGGCATGGAGCGCGACATCGTGTACCAGACCTTCGAGACCGCCTACGGCGACGCCGCCGCGGAGGTCGAGGAGATCTGCTGTGGCCCGATCGAGCACCTCTGCGGGCTCCCGCTCTGCGAGGCCATCGACGCCGGCGGCGGCCTGATGATCCGGAGCTCGCCCACGAGCTCGGAGACGGACGACCAGGGGCGCGTCATCCCGAACTGCGTGCCCTTCGAGATGCCCGCGCTCTGCTGCGGCGCCGCCGGCTGAGCGGCGCGCGCGACGAGCTCCGACGACGAGGCGGGCCCGACCGGGCCCGCCTCGTCGCGTTTCGGGAATCGCTCGGCGCCGCCCGGGCTTTTTGACCCGGAGGGCCGCCCGCGATATCTCGAACGACGTGACGCCCGCCGTGCTCACACCGGGGAACTTCGACGGGGTGCACCTCGGCCACCAGGCCCTCGTGCGCGCCGCCCGGGAGCGCGCCGACGCGGAGGGCTGGCGCGCCGTCGCCATGTTCTTCGATCCGCACCCCACGGCCTTCTTCCGGCCCGAGGCGGCGCCGCCCCTGCTGACCCAGCCGGCGCGACGGGCCGAGCTCCTCCGGGCCCGCGGCGCGGACGCGGTCGACGTGCGGACGTTCGACGCGGCCTTCGCGGCCCAGTCGCCGGAGGCCTTCGTCGAGGACGTCCTGGTGGGCGAGCACCGGGTGCGGGCCATCGTCTGCGGCCCGGACTTCCGCTTCGGCGCGAAGCGCGCCGGGGACGTGTCCGTGCTGCGGCGCCTCGGCGAGGCGCATGGCTTCGACGTGCGCGTCGTGGACCCGGTCCGCGAGGCGGGGGGCGTGGTCTCCTCGACGCGCGTGCGGGGGCTGATCGGCGAGGGCGAGGTGGCCGCGGCGTCGGCGCTCCTCGACCGGTACCACGACGTGACGGGCGTGGTGGTGGAGGGCGACCGGCGGGGGCGGACCATCGGCTTCCCGACGGCGAACCTCGCCGGGCCCGAGGACAGCCCGCTCGGTATGGTGCCGGCCGATGGCGTCTACGCCGTCATCGCGCGGGCCGACGACGGACCGCCGCTGCGGGGCGTGGCGAACATCGGCGTCCGCCCGACCTTCGAGGCCGGGCGCTCGCTCGAGGTGCACCTGCTCGACTTCGAGGGGGACCTCTACGGCCGACGCCTGCGCGTGGCCTTCGTGGCGCGGCTGCGCGGCGAGCGGAAGTTCGACGGGGTCGACGCGCTCGTGGCGCAGCTCGGGCGGGACGTGGAAGAGGGGCGAGCCGCGCTCGACGCGGCCGACGAGGGGCGGCTCGAGTGGATCTGAACAGGCTCTATCGCTACCGGCGCGGCGAGCTCGAGCGGGAGGCGCGGCGCCTCGGCGTCGAGCGCCCCGAACGCCTCGACCGGCGCGAGCTCGAGCGACGCATCCGCGACGCGAGCGGCGGCTCCACGACCAAGCGCGCGCGCCGGGCCTTCCGGAAGGTGCTGGGCTTCGCCAAGGCGCTCGCGGGCGCGGCGCCGAGCCTGCCGCGCAGCGCGCCCCCGCGGCCGGCCCCGCCGCGACCGAAGCCCGCCCGCGCCACCGAGAGCCCCCGCCCGCCCACCGACGAGAGCGCGAAGGCGAGCCCGTCGACGCCCGCCGCGCCGAAGGCCTCCGCGCAGGCCTCCGCCGCGCCGACCTCCGCGACGCATGCCGCGGCCGCGCCACCCACAGCAGGGTCGCCGCGGGCGGAGCCGTCCTCCTCGCCCGCGCCCGAGCCGCCTCCGGCCCCGGCGAGGGACGCGAGCCCCCAGCCGACGCCGGTCCCCGTCAGCGAGACACCGTCGACCACCGGCCGCCCCGCGCCCTTCGCCGAGGATCCCGAGCTCGACGAGCTCCTCGAGCAGGAGCCGATCCAGACCCGCACCATGGCGCGCATCCTCGCCGAGCAGGGCTTCCAGCGGCGCGCCCGGGCCATCTACCAGAAGCTCCTGCGCGAACGCCCGGAGGACGGCGAGCTCGCGCGCGAGGCCCAGCGCCTCGGCGACGAAGGCGCCGATGAAGACGAAGAGGGCGACCGAGACGAGTGCGTCGCCGTCGCCCTCGAGGCCGAGCGAGCGCTCGTCGCCTGGCGCGTCACCCCCGCCGGCCTCGAACGCGCCCGACGCCTCGCGCCCGGCGACGCCCCCCTCGTGCTTCGCGCCATCGTCCTCGCCCCCCGCGGCGAAGGCGTCCGCCGCGAGGTGCGCGAGTGCGGCATCCCGAAGGTCGGAGAGCAGGTGCTCCGCGTCGCCGCCGAGGCGCGCATCGTGGCCGCCGTGGGCCTGAAGCTCCCCGACCGCTTCGTCTCCATCGCCCACGCCCCCGCCCTCACCCTCTAGAGCGACGGCCTCCCGGCCGTCGCTAGCCGATCAGGGTCAGGAAGGTCTCGAGCTGGTGCTGCTGGAGGGGGCTGAGCTCGCCGAACTGGACACCGATGAGGTGAAGCCCGTCGTCGCGCTCGGCGGACCAGCGGACGGCGCCGCGCGCCTCGAAGGGATCCTGGTCCGGATCCTCGATGCCGTCCTGGGTCAGAAAGAGGGTCAGGCTCAGCGTCGCGCCGTCGGGGACGGGGTGCTCCATGATCAGGCCGACCCCACCGGCGGAGAGGTTCTGCGTCGAGACGGCCACCGTCTCGCCCTTGAAGCCGATCTCGCCCGCCACCTCGACGGGGTAGCGTTGATGCTGCCTCTGCTCGTTGCCCATCGACTCGCCCCTGCCGCGCGCCACGCGGCCCATCCGTTCCCATCACCTCGGGGCCCCGACGTCCCCCACCCGACGACGCGGCCGGCGGGCTCCACCCCGAGTCCCGAGGATGCGGGTGAACGCGCCGGAGGTAAAGGCGTCCAGGAGCGCCTCGAGCTCCCGGATGCGCAGGAGCGTGCCCGGATCCCGCGCGCCCAGCAGATCGCGCTCGAGCTGGAGCCGACGCCGCTCGTAGAAGGCCTCGACGACGAGCCGCACGCGCTCGTCCCGGAGCAGGGCCCGCTGGCGCTCTTCGCGCAGCAGCCCCACCTCGTTCGGCCCGTAGGCCGCGCGGTCGAAACGGAACGTGAGGGACGCATCGAGGACCAGGTCGTCGTCGGTCGAGATGCGCGTCTCCTCGTCCTCGATCTGCGCGCTCAGATCGCGCTGCTGACCTCGCCGCACGCCCACCCGGAGCTGCGGCAGCCAACCTCCCCGGCGCGCCCGCCGCGCGACCTGCCGCGCCCGCGCCGGGTCGTAGGCGGGATCGACCGAGACGGCCTCCACGAGCTCGTCGAGCCGCGGCTCGTGCTCGTAGGCGGCGAGGGCCTCGGCCACGGCCTCGGGGCTGGGCGCGGGCGGGACCTGCGCCCGGGAGGCGGCGGGGAGGAGGGCGGAGAGGAGCGAGGTGGCGAGGGCGAGGCGAGCGAGGGTCATGGCGAGTCTCCAGTCGGATCCGTGAGCAGGCGGCGGAGGGCGACGAGGGCCTGGCGTCGCTCCCAGCGGCAGAGGGAAGCGCTCCGACACGGCAGGCGGCCAGCGAGCCGGCCCGGGAGCGCCGCCGCCCGCGGCGGGAGGCGCGCGGGTCGCTCGGGCATCGCCGGGCTCCAGACGAGGCGCGCCAGGAGCACGCCGCTCCAGCGCCTCCGGGCGCGCGCCGCGCTCCCCGAGCTACGCTCGACGCTCCGCCGCGCCTCCGCCGCGAGCCGAAGCCGCGGCCAGCCACTCCCGCGCGCGCAGCCCGCGATCAGGAGGGAGAGGGCGAGGGCGGCGAGGACGGCGCGCACGGAGCCTCTTCGCCCCGGGACCAGGTCGGTTGCGAGCATGGCATGGAGCGAAGAGGCGAACGAGCGAGCCACTCCGCGATCACGGAGCCCGCGGCACGGGCTCCGCCGACGCTCGGAGGGGCGGGCCTCGACGACCGCCCGACGCGAGCCCCATCACCTGCGCACCATCACCTGCGCACCATCACCTGCGCACCATCACCTGCGCGCCATGACCCGCGCACCATCACCTGCGCACCGTGACCCGCGCACCATGACCCGCGCACCATCACCCGCGCACCGTGACCCGCGCACCATCACCTGCGCACCATCGCCCGCGCGAGCGAGCTCGCCGGCGACGGCTCGCGGCTCGCTGACGCTCAGAGGTGCAGGTGCGCCTCGGCGGGCGCCCGGCGCGAGCGCACGACGGCCAGCGCCAGGGCGAAGCAGCCGGCGATCCAGAACGCAGCGCGTGCGTCCGGCGGCGTCAGCTCGGCCGGGTCCACGGGCGCGCCTCCGCTCGTCGCGCCCACCATGGCCCAGACCAGCCCCGCGAGCGCCGTGGGCCCCGCGAAGCGCCGCGCCGCCGCCGGGAGCGCCCCGCCCGCGAGCCCCAGCGCGACGGCGAGCGCGAACCAGACCGGGAGGGGCGCCGCCGCCAGCGCGCCCCCGACGAAGAGGAGCGCGAGGAGCCCGGCCGCCAGCCCCCGCTCGACGTCCCGCAGCACCCGCGGCCCCAGGCCGCCGGCCCCCAGCGCGCCGAGGCCCCCGAAGAAGGCGAGCGCGGAGATGGGCGAGCGCAGGAGCAGGGCGTCGCCCCAGCCCTCCCCCTGCGCCGCGAGCGCGGCCGCGAGGCTCGTCGTGCCGAGCTGGAGCGCCGCCGCGCCGAAGGCCAGCCCCAGCGGCGCCACCTCGAGCAGGGCCCCGAGCGGCCGGCGGCAGGCGAAGCCGCGCCCGAGGGCGAGGATCGCGAGAGCGAGGCCCCAGAGCATCAAGTCGCCTCCGACGGTCCGGACGAGCGCCGCGCCCCCCAGCGCGAAGAGGCCGAGGCGGACGAGCGGTCCCACGCGACGGCTGCGCTCGAAGCGGAGCCGCGCCAGCGGCCCGACGAGGGCCGCGAAGAGGAGCAGCGCGGCCGCGCCGAAGGGGAACGGCGAAGGGGCCCGGGGCGCCTCGAGGGGGATGCGAACGCGCCGCTCGCCGCCGACGTCGTCGCGCAGCAGGGTGAGCTGCGGCGCCGCGCCGGGCTGCGGCAGGAGCTCGGCCGGGCTCCGCGCACGCCAACCGTGGACCGCCACGATCCGATCTCCTGGTCGGACGCCCGCCCGCGCCGCGGGCCCGCCGTCCACGACCTCGGCCACGCCGAGCCCGAGGGTCCCCGGCTCGGCCTCCTCCAGCCGGAGCCCGAGCGCCTCCCCGTGCGCGGCGGCGGCCCGCTCTTGATCCCGGTCGATCCCCACGGCCCGCGGCGAGCCGAGGTCGAGGCGCGCCTCCTGGCGACCGACCACCCGCTGCCCGCGGGGCGAGGCGAAGGCCAGCTCGGCGTCGCCCACGAAGGTGCCGCGCCCGCCGAGACGGCGCAGCAGCGCGTCCTCCACGGGCACCTCCGCCCGGTCCGCAGCGACGGCGCGGACCTCGAGGGTCTCGTCGTAGTCCCGCGGCGCCTCCCCCGGCGCGTGGAAGCGGCCGCGGAGGCGTAGCGTCCCCTCCCGACCGACCGGCAGCCCCTCGGCCTCGACGCGGAGCACGGCGCCGCGATCGAGGCGCTCCGGCCCGACGGCCTCGACCTCGAGGAGCTCCGCGTCCACGGTCGGCGCGCACCCGCCCAGCATCAGCGCGAGGGCGACGGCGAGGGGGCGCGAGGAGAGCACGCCCGACCCTCGCGTCGGGCGCCGATCCCGTCAAAAAAGCCGCTCGGCAGCGCGCCGGCGAGGCGGCACGTCGCAGCCCTCGACGACCCCCTCGCGCGGGCCCCGCGAAGGGGCCTGCCGACTTCGACCGTCATGCCCTCGAGCGCGAGCGGAGGGCGCCGCGCTCCGACGTCGCGCGCACGGCCCACGGGCCCTCGGGGCCGGACGCACGACGGAGGAGAACCTCGACGGAGGAGAACCTCGACGGAAGAAAGAAGGCGAG
Source organism: Sandaracinus sp. (assembly GCA_002699025.1). Classification (GTDB taxonomy): domain Bacteria; phylum Myxococcota_A; class Polyangia; order Polyangiales; family Houyiibacteriaceae; genus Houyiibacterium; species Houyiibacterium oceanicum. The sequence continues at coordinate 16,259 of PABA01000203.1, forward strand.
AGGCACGCCTCTCGCCTTCGGATTCTCCTTGGTGGAGCTGAGGGGAATCGAACCCCTGACCTTCGCACTGCCAGTGCGACGCTCTCCCAGCTGAGCTACAGCCCCAGGAGTGGTCCCCCGCGGGGGACCGAGGTTGTGGTCCAGGACGCGCCCCGTGTCAAAGAGTTTTTTCGGGGCGCGCCGCGGGGCTCACATCTCCTCTTCGGGCGTCACGCAGATGCCGGGCGTCGTCGGCGTCCGCACCTCCGCCATGTCCCCGGGCTCGAGCGGCAGGCACTCGAGATCCATGCCGCACTCACCGCTGAAGGCCACGCCCCCGTCCTCCGGGGTCCCGGCGTCCGGCAGGGCGCCCGCATCGGGCGGCGCGGTCCCCGCGTCGGTCTCCTCGCCCGGCACCTCGCAGAAGGAGAAGCAGGCGCCCCCCGTGTCGCTCGTCGGCCGGCAGCTCAGCCCGGGCGCGCACTGGTCGAGGAACTCACAGGCGCTCCCCTCCATGCCATCCTCGCCCTCGGCGGGCTCCCAGTCGAAGCAGTCGGCGACCAGGTCGCCGTTCGTCGCGCCGAGCACGTAGCAGGCCTGCCCCTCGTCGCAGCCGGTCTGGTAGACGGGGTCGCAGTTGCTCGCCGTCTGGCAGAACCCGAAGAAGGGATCGCTGTTCGCGCCGAGGCAGATGCCGTCCTCGCCGCAGTCGGTCGTCTCGCCGTCGCACATGCGCTGGCAGACGGCGAGCGGCGCCGGGCCGGGCCGGTTCGCGCTGGTGCAGAAGAAGCCCTGCTGGCAGTCGTCGGCGATGACGTCGTCGGTCGTGTCGTCGGGCGTCACGTCCTGGTTGAAGGAGCAGAGCACGCCCTCCCCCTTGAAGCGGTCGCCCTCGACGCACGCGAAGTAGACGTCGACGATGTCGCCGGCCTCGTCGGCCTCGAGCGCCACCGCGCACTTGGCGCCGTCGCCGCAGCTGTCGGCCTCGAAGGGGTCGCACTCCTGCGCGGTGCCCGCGTCCGTGCCGGCGTCCTCGCCGCCCGCGTCCATGGGGGGCATGCCCGAGTCCGTGCCCGAGTCCGTGCCGCCGCCCGCGTCGACGCCACCGGCGTCCGTGCCACCGGCGTCCACGTCGCCGCCGTCGTCGTCCCCGCAGGCGAGGCCCAGGGCGAGAGAGGCGATGAGGGTGATTCGAAGAAAGCGCATCGTCGTGGTCCTCCACGGCCCGCGCCCACCATCCCTGGCGCGGCCAAGCGCGCAGACTAGCAGCAGGAGCGGAAAACGGACAAGACGACGCGATGCGTCAACGCCCTTTTCGCTCGGCCCACGCAGCCTTCGGGATGGCGCCCTCCTCCGTCCGCCCCTCGGAGGTCCGGACGCGGACCCGAAACGGATCGCTCAGCGGAGCTCGTGGGGCATGCGGTCGCGCGGGCTCTGGAAGTAGTGGAGCGGCGAGTAGTAGAGGAAGTTCGAGACCCGCGCCGTGTAGAGGCAGGCGTAGGCCTCCACCTGATGCCCGAAGCTCGAGACCTCCGGCCCGGTCTTGAAGAGCGATCCCCAGAAGCGGTGGAAGCGGTGGTCCACGCCCCCCTCGAGCTGGTCGTACTCCCGCTCGGCGATCCGCACGCGCTGCTTGAGCCGGTCCACGGCCCGCCTCAGCCGCACCCGCTCCGCCTCGAGCGCCGGCGCCAGGGCCCGCTGGCTCCGCTCCCGCTCGAGCGCCTTCAGCGCCCGCTGCTGATCGCGCAGCTCCTCGAGCAGCCGAAAGCGCTGCTCGTCGAGCGCGTCCAGCCGCGCGAGCGAGTGCTCGACCTCCCCGTGCGCGCCGAGCTCCTCCTCCATCTCCTGGACGATCATCACCGTGCGCCAGGCGGTCTCCTTCTTCGCCCGGAGCACGTCGCCGTAGATGTGGTCGCCGACGTAGAGGACCCGGTCCCCGGTCGTCCCCAGGAACGACTGCAGCCCACGCAGGTCGCCGCCCGCGTAGGTCTTGCCGCGCTCGAGCCTCTCCGCCGCCCGCCGGTCGCCGTCCTCGAGCACCTCCTCGAAGGGCGCCTCCCCCGTGAAGAAGGTCGGCTTCTTCGCCGCGCAGAGCACCAGGTCGAAGTAGCCCCGCCAGTCCCGGTACTGCGGCAGCGTGTCCCCGAGCAGGTAGGTCATCATCCGCTCGGTGTAATCCGGCTGCGAGTTCGTCAGCAGGAAGACCTTCTTCCCGGCCGAGCGGAGCTGGTGGAGCGTCCGCCCGAGCATCGGATCCCGGTACACGTAGCGCGGCAGGTCCGAGAGGATCGCGTCGAGGATGCTCCCGTCGCGATGCGAGAGATCGATGCCCTCGCGCACGTCCGCGAAGAGCTGGTCGTAGTCGATGGGCTCGTCGCTCACCGCCTCGAGGTGCTCGACCGCGGCGCAGTAGACCGTGACCTCGGCGAGCGCGTAGAGCGTGTCCACCCAGTGGTAACGCGGGCTCGCCGGGCGGAGCCGCCGCGTGTGGTAGGCGTGGCGCCGCTCCTCCTTCGTCAGCTCGCGCATGCCGTGGTAGGCGCGCTTGACGTACTTGTAGCGGTCCATCTTCAGGACGTTCCCGAGCTTGCGGTCCACGAGGAGGCCGCGGATCGGGAAGTCCGTCCGGTACTTCATGTCGCGGAGCGCCGCCGGGTACCCGCGCTCGAGCAGCTTGGTGATGGTCGCCTCGATGGAGAGGCGGTCCATCTCGTCCTGGTCGTAGATCGCCAGGGTGTAGTCCATGTCGAACCCCACCCAGTCGACGTCCTCGAGCCGCAAGCTCCGGTTGCAGTAGATGCGATGCGAGGGGGTGGGCGGGGAGCCGCCGGCGAGCTGCGCGACCTCGGGCAGCGGGAGCGTGAGCTGCACCTTCCCACGCTATCACGGCCGAGCCCCCGCGGTTCGCCGGAAGCGACGCCACGATCGGAGGCCGGAGCGAGGGGAGGGAGACGGAGCCCAGGACGCCATGAGGCCCAACGTTTCGACGGGCCGCCGGTTCGCCCGCTCGACGGCGCGTCGGTTCGACGGGTCGCCGGTTCGCCCGCTCGACGGCGCGTCGGTTCGACGGGTCGCCGGTGGGCCGCTCCAGCACGCAACGGCTTGCCCAGTCGACGGAGCGGCGGGTCGCCGGGGACGGTCCGACGTTTCGAAGGCGCGACGGCGCGACGGCTACGACGGAACGCGAAGAGGCCGGCCCCGGTGGGAGCCGACCTCGGCGAATGCGCGCGCCTGTCGGCGCGCTACGCGGCGTTCACTCGGCCGCTTCGGGCGCGTACACGGCGATGCGCTTGGCGCGCTTGCCGTGGCGCTCGAACTTCACCACGCCGTCCGCCTTGGCGAAGAGCGTGTAGTCCTTGCCGACGCCGACGTTGGCGCCCGGCTTGAACGTCATGCCGACCTGCCGGACGAGGATGCTGCCCGCCGTGACGGTCTCGCCACCGAAGACCTTGACCCCGCGGTACTGCGCGTTGGAATCGCGCCCGTTGCGCGAGGAGCCCTGACCCTTCTTATGCGCCATCTCTTCCTCCGCTCCTCAGGCGCTGACGCCCGTGATCTTCAGCTCGGTGTAGGGCTGACGGTGCCCGTACTTCCGGCGGTAGTTCTTCCGGCGCTTCTTCTTGAAGACGATGATCTTCTTCGCCCGGTCCTGCGCGACGATCTCGGCGCTGACCTTCGCGCCCGTGACGGTGGGCGTACCCACGGCGACCTTCTCGCCGCCGACCATCAGGACCTCGTCGAACTCGACGGAATCACCGACGCCGCCCGCGAGCTTCTCGACGCGGATCACGTCGCCCTCGCTGACGCGGTACTGCTTGCCGCCGGTCTTGATGACTGCGTACATGGCTTGCTCTTCTTCCAGGGGTCGCCGGCTCGAAAATCGCCGGACCAGGAGGTCATCGCGGCGGGCCTCGACGTGAGAATCGCGGGCGATGAGCCGATCCCCTCCGGGCGCGCGGCGCCGCGATGGGGGAGGCGAAGTGTATGGAGAACGGAGCCGGCCGCAAGGAGAATTTCGCGATCGCCGGGATCTCCGCGGATCTCCTCGCCTTCCGGCGTCGCCGGGGCGCCGATCCGCTCTCAGCGCCCCTTCTTGCCGCCGCCCTTCGGGCCCCCCTCGCGACGCGGCGGTCGGCGGTCTCCGCCCGCCCCCCCCTCGCGGCGCGGCGGCCGACGGCCTCCGCCGCCTCCACCGCCCTCGCGATCGCGGACCAGCGGCGTCATGCGGCGGCCCATGGCGGCGAGCGCCTGCGGGGCGACGGGCACGGCGAGCTCGAAGCGGAGCGTCTTCGGGTCCACGGCCGAGACACGGCCTTCGAAGCCCGCATCCAGGAGCGCCGCCTCGGCCCGCATCCAGATGGCCACGGCCTCGTCCGAGAGCGTGTCCATGGGCAGCTCCGCCGCCGCACAGGCGGCCTTCGCCAGGGCCTGGGCCCGGTCGGCGGGCACCTCGAGCACCTCCTCGGCGAGCGCGTCGAAGTCGATGAGGCTGCGCCCGCGCCAGAGGCCGAGCCAGAGCGCCTCCGCCAGCAGGCGTCCGAGCTCCGCGTCGTCCTCACGGGCCTCGCGCATGCGCGCCACGCGCGCGTCGAGCACGCTCCGCGCGTCCCGGTTGGCGACCCCCGGGACGAGCGCCACCGGGCGCGGATCGCGCAGGCGCGGGCCCCGCTTGCGGCGCGGCCGATACACGTCCTCGTCGCCCCGCGCGAGCGCCTCGAGCTCGGGGTCGAGGCCCTTCCGCGGCTCTCCGCTGCCGCGACGTCGCAGCACGGGCTTGCCGGGGTCCCGCTTCTTGCGCTTCGCCATGCCGCGGTCTTACGGGGCGCCCGGGCCGTCCGCAAACGCTTGCGGCGCGCCCGCCGTCCTCACTCGGCGTCGAGCAGGACCGCCGGGTCGTACTCCGGCGCGAGGGGCGCGGGCTTGGGCACGGCGTCGTCCTCGAGGTCGTACATGTGCCCCATGCGGGCCCGCTTCGTCTCGAGGTAGCCGCGGTTCAGCTCGTGCGGCTCGACCAGGTGCGGCACGCGCCGGACGACCTGGATCCCCTCGGCCCGGAGCTGCTCGACCTTCGAGGGGTTGTTCGTCATCAGCTGCACCGAGCGCACGCCGAGGTCCTCGAGCATGGCCGCCGCCATGTGGTAGCGGCGCAGGTCGTCGTCGAAGCCGAGCACACGGTTCGCGTCGACCGTGTCGTAGCCCTTCTGCTGCATGTGGTAGGCGCGCAGCTTGTCGCCGAGCCCGATGCCGCGGCCCTCCTGGCGGAGGTAGAGCACGACGCCGGTGCCGGCCTCGGCGATGCGGCGCAGCGCGAGGTCCAGCTGCTCGCGGCAGTCGCACTTGAGCGAGTGGAGGATCTCGCCCGTGAAGCACTCGCTATGCGCGCGGCAGAGCACCTCGCGGGCGCCCTGGACGTCGCCGCGCACGATGGCCAGGTGCTCGTTGGGGTTCCCTTGCTCGCGGTAGGCGATGACCTGAAAGGCCCCGTACTCGGTGGGCAGGCGACATTCCGAGTAGCGTTCGACCCGGACAGAGGACTGCGAATTCATCAGCAATGACTTCCAGTTAGCGGAGTTGGCGACTCCGGCAATCTAGGTCCGGCCCCGTCCCTGTCAAGGTACCGTCCAGGTTTCTGGCGGACCGTCGAAGCAGGGCATGCCGTCCCCTAGAGGCTGTGACGTCGCTAAGCGTGCGATCGTTTCGAGGAAAGTGCGAGCCCCGCGCGCGAACTTCTCTCGCCCGCGGCCCGCCGGGAGCGTTCAGATCTCGCTCTGGCGCTCGAGCTGGGCGGCCTGGTGGGACGCGCGGAGCGCGCCGAGCACGTCGTCGATCTCGCCCTCGACGAACTTGTCGAGGCTGTGGATGGTCAGCCCGATCCGGTGATCCGTGACCCGGTTCTGCGGGTAGTTGTAAGTGCGGATCTTCTCCGAGCGCTCGCCCGTGCCGACCATGTTCCGGCGCTCGTCCCGGATGGCCGCGTCCTGCTCGTCCTGCGCCTGCTCGAGGAGCTTCGCGCGGAGGATCTGCATCGCCTTCGCGAGGTTCTGGTGCTGGGAGCGCTCCTGCTCCGAACGCACCATGATGCCAGTCGGGATGTGCAACAGGTTCACGGCCGAGTTGGTCGTGTTCACGTGCTGACCGCCGGCGCCGCTCGCGGCGGTCTTCGTGATCTTCAGGTCCTTGTCGTCGATCGCGACGTCGACCTCGTCGGCCTCGGGCATGACCGCGACCGTGGCGGTCGAGGTGTGGATGCGTCCCTGGGACTCGGTCGCCGGCACGCGCTGGACCCGATGCACGCCACCCTCGAAGCGGAGCCGCGAGTAGACCTGGTCGCCGCTGATGACGGCGATGATCTCCTTGAAGCCGCCGGCGCTCGCGTCGCTCTTGGAGGTGACGTCGACCTTCCAGCCCTGCCGCTCGGCGTAGCGCGAGTACATGCGGAAGAGGTCCGCCGCGAAGAGCGCCGCCTCCTCGCCCCCCGTGCCGGCGCGGATCTCGAGGATGGTGTCCCGCTCGTCGTTCGGATCCTTCGGCAGGAGCAGGAGCTGCAGCCGCTCCTCGAGCTCCTCGCGCTCCTTCTCGAGCTCGGGCAGCTCGGCCTCGGCCAGCTCCCGGAGCTCCGGATCCTTCAGCGCCTCCTTGTCGTCGGCGATCTGCTCGCCGACCTCCCGGTAGCGGGCGAAGGCCTGGACGAGCTCGTCGAGGTCGGCGCGCTCCTTGGTGAGCTTCATCAGCCGGTCCGTGTCGCTGACGATCTCCGGACGGCAGAGCATCTCCTCGATGTCGCCGTAGCGCGCGGCGAGGGACTCGAGCTTCTTCAGGGGGAGCATGGCTGCGGGGCGCCTTCAGGCGTCGGGCTGGGCCACGACCGGGCGGAGCGCCGGGAGCGCGTCGACGAAGCGGTCGAAGCTCGGGAAGACGAGCGGATCCTCGCCGCCGGCCGGGGCGCGCTCGCCGACGCGCTGCCGCCAGGCGGCCGCCTCCATGGCCGTGATGGCGACCTCGACCTGCTCGTCGGTGGGCTCGCGCGTGCTGATCTTCTGGAAGAGGAAGCCCGGGAGGAGGAAGACCTGGAGCGGGCCCTTGGTGCAGAAGCGCGCGCTCAGGCGCTGGAGCTCGTAGGAGACCGCGGCGATGAGCGGCAGGAGGGCGATGCGGAGGAGGAGGAGGGCGATCCAGCCGAGGGCGCCCTCGGCGTTCGGGAGCAGGAGGGGCGCGAAGAGCGAGCCCGCGAGGATGGACACGATCACGACGACGACGAGGAAGGTCGTCCCGCAGCGCGGATGGAGCGTGGTCTGCGCCTGGACGTTCTCGACCGTGAGCGGGAGCTCCTTCTCCCAGGCGTGGATCGTCTTGTGCTCGGCGCCGTGATACTGGAACACGCGCCGGATCTCGGGGATGCGGCTGATCGCGACGAGGTAGCCGAAGACGATCAGCAGCTTGAAGCCGCCGATGACGAGGTGGTAGTTCGCGTCGCTCAGGCCGAACTCGTGGCCGAAGAGCTTGCCGGAGCCGGAGGCGAGGAGCTGCGGCAGGGCGACGAAGAGGCCGATGGCGAAGGCCGTCGAGAGCATCATCGCCAGCTTCGAGCCGCCCTCCGCTTCGGCCTCGCGCTCCTCGTCGGTCATCTGCTGCTCCGCGCTGAACTGGAGCGCGCTGAAGCCGAGCGAGAGGGACTCGACGAGGGTGGCGACGCCGCGGAAGCCGGGGAGCTTCCAGAGCTTGCCGTCCCAGCGCGTACGGAGCGGCATCTCCTGCACGGCGATGGCGCCGTCCGGGCGGCGCACGGCGACCGAGAGGCCGCTGGGGGCGCGCATCATGACGCCCTCGATGACCGCCTGGCCCCCGATGTAGGGCTTCTTCTCGTCGTCCGGCATCCGGCCCAGAATAGTCATCCCTCCGGCGAGGGCCACCCGAGCGCTCAGTGAGGCGCCGGCGCGCCCGGGAGCGTGTCGGACTCGGTCGGGGAGCCCAGCAGGAGCGCCGCCATCGGATCCGAGGCCGCCCCCTCCGGGCCCGTCGGCGCCGGCACGTCGGGCTCGGTGCGCGGCCCCTCTGCGCCCTCCGACGGAGCCTCTCCATCGGCGGCCCCGCCCTCCTGCACCCAGGTGTCCGAGGCGCCTCGGGGAGCGAGGCCGGGCTCCGTCGCGTCGGGCGCGTCGGGCGTCGCGACCCAGGTGTCGTGGGCGCCGCCGAGCACGAGCGCCTGCGCGGCGTCGACCGGCTGTGGGCTCGCGGGCCCCCGAGGCCGGGCCGGCGCCCGCGCCGCACCGAAGATCAGCGCCTCGACGCCGCCGGGAGCGCCCTGCGTCGACCCCTCCGAGCCAAGCTGCGTCGACGCGGCGCGCCTCGGCTCCGCCGGCTCCGACGCGGCGCGCTCTGTCTCCGCAGGCCCCGGCGCGGCGGGGGCCCCGCTCTCCCTGCCCGCTCCGCTCCCTCCGAAGAGCCAGGTCGGCGCGTCCACCGCCTTCGCGGCCCGGGCCGTCGTCTTCGGTCGCGGACCCTTCGCGGCCGCGCGGGTCTTCCGTTCCGGACGCCGGGGGCTCGGTCGACCACCGGCCGCGTGCGCACGCCCCTGGGCCCGGTCCGAGCTCGACGTCCGGCCCGTCCTGCCGCGCCAGATGGTCCAGGCGCGCCGAAGCCTGCGGAGGCCCGCCGAGCGGGACATCCACTCGGACGCGCGCTCCCGCCCCGCCGCGAGCCCCGCTGCGAGGCGCGCCCGAAGCCGCGCGCCGCGCCCGGGCGCGGCTTCCGGATCCTCGAGCGCGTCCTCGGATCCGGCCGAGCTTCCGGCCGACTTCTCCGCCGACGCAGCCGCCCTCGAGCGCGCCTTCGCGCCGAGCTTCCGGGCGACCTGCGCGAGGTCGCGACGCAGCACGAAGAGCGCCCCACCGAAGAGCCCCAGCGCCAGCAGCCAGACCCAGCCGCGCCCACCCGGCGCCGCCTCGGCCACCGCCGCCTCGCCCCCCTCCGCGCGCGGCGCCGCCTCGACCGGCACCTCCTCACCGAGGAGCTCCGCCACGCGCTCCCCGTGCTCGGCGCGCGGATCGAGCCGCGCCGCCTCGCGGTAGCCCTCCGCGTCGAGCACGCCCCGCGCCCGATCCGCCTCGGCCTCGAGGAAGATCCGCCGCCCGCGCCAGCGCGCCGCCTCGGGCGCGTCCGGCGCCAGCCAGAGCGCGCGCCGCAACCCGCCGAGCTCGTCCCCCCGCGCCACGCCGAGGCGCAAGAGGGCATCGCCCACGATCCCGGGCCTGGGCGGCTCCGGCGCGTCGCGCAGCACGGCGTCCAGCGCCCGCTCCGCCTCCTCGTGGCGCCCCGCCTCGAGGGCTTCCAGCGCCGCGTCGATCCGCGCGTTCACCGGCGCGAGGCGCCGCTCGTCGAGCCGCTCGTAGAGCGCGCGCATGGTCCGCCGCCAGCCCCACTCGAGCGGCGCCTCCTCGTCGAGCTTGTGCCGGAAGGCGATGCGGAACTGCCAGAGCGCGTTCCGCCCGTAGGCCTCCATGGCGGCCCGGGCCGCCTCGCGCACGCGATCGTCCGGATGATCGACGAAGGAGATCGTCACCGGCATCGCGTCGAGCTCGCGGATCTCCGCGTAGGCCCCGACCAGCTCCGCCAGCCTCCCGAGGTCCTCCGTCTGGAGCGCCGTCGCCGGGTTGCTCATGCCGAGCTCGTCGATGCTCACGCGCGCCCAGCGCCGCACGTCGCGGTCGTCATGACCGCGCAGGACCACCAGCGCCGGCAGGAGCGCCTCGCCGTGCCGATGGACGATCCGCCGCCGCTCCCAGCGCCACATCTCGGGCGTGAGCGCCAGCACGTCGCCGATGCGCCGCTGCGCCTCGAGCGTGCCCATGCGCTCGAGGGAGCGGATCAAGAGCAGGCGCTCCGCCGAGCGCCCGATGATCGCGTCGCGCCGCTCCGCCAGGGTCGGCAGGATCCCGGGCTCGATGTCGACCATGTCGTCCGCGCGGCGGCTCCCGGTCGCATGCCGAAAGGCCCGGAGCGCGTCGTAGCCGTCCTCCCCGGGGATGATCTGACGCCGCGTGTAGGCCACCCGCGCGTCGATCGCCCCGAGCGCCGAGGGCGGCAGGTGACCGAGGCGCTCCACGGCGCGCGCCCGCTTCGCCGGATCCTCCGCGCGCAGGTCTTCGGCCCACGCCTCGAGGTCCGACCGCTCGAGCGCCGGCTGGGCCGACGCGAGCGTGGCCGCGGCGAGGAGCCAGGCGAGCGCGAGCACGCCCAGCACCCCTCGTCCGACCCGCCGCACCGGCCCCGCGATCAGCGCTTCGCGATGCGGAAGTCGGAGAACTCGCCCGTGTAGCTCCGCCATTTGGTCTCGACCTTGTCGACGCGCGCGGTCGCGGGTCCCTGCTGCGCCCAGGCCAGGAAATCCTTCACGGCGTCTTCGTCGCCCTCGACGACCATCTCGACGGTCCCGTCACCGCGGTTCTTGACCCAACCGGTCAATCCGAGCTGACGGGCCTCCCGCTGAGCGGTCGCCCGGTAGAACACGCCCTGCACGCGGCCGCGCACGACGAGCTGGATGCGCTTCTGTCCCATGGGACTCCTCGCTTCTGCCTCAGACGGCGTCGCGCCGGCAAATTAGTGGCGAAGACTCGCCCCGCGCGCCGGCGCCGGCGCAGGGCGACGCGCCCCGGAAACGCAAAGAGCCCGACCGCGAGGCCGGGCTCATGCGTTCGAGGCGGCGGGGAGGATCACTCCTCCTCGCGGACCGCCTTCTTGCGAGCCGGCGCGGCCGAGCCGACGAGCTCGATGACCGAGATGGGCGCGTTGTCGCCCTTCCGGTTGTGGAGCTTCACGATGCGCGTGTAGCCCCCGCCCTTGCCTTCCTTGGCGCGCTCGACGTAGCGGGGCGCGATCTCGTGGAAGAGCTTGTGGACCAGGTCCACCTCCTCGACGGTCTCCTCGTCGATGGTGCGCTCCATCTTCTTCGGGAGGAACTTCGCCACCTCGCGCTGCGCGTGGATGCGCGCGGACATCACGCGCTTGCGCTCGGCGTCGTCCGAGATGGTGCCGATGTCGACCGTGAGGTCGTCACCCAGCCGGACGGCGCGCGTGATGAGGCGCTCCACGATCCGGCGGAGCTCCTTCGCCTTCGCGTCGGTGGTGCGGATCCGCTCGTGAAGCACGAGGTTCCCCGCGAGGTTGCGGAACATCGCCCGGCGGTGAGGGGTGTTCCGCCCGAACTTCCGGCCTGCCTTGAGGTGTCGCATCGTTCTGCCCTGCGTTTCGTGCGCCTCGCGGCGCTCGATGAGAAAGCCTGGGTTCTCGCTCCGCCCGGGGCGAAAGCGAAGGCGAGCCGGGAACCGACTCGCCCTTGGAGGGGGCGGGCCCGACGTGGTCGCCGGCCCCGTCCTACCTCGGGTTCACTGGTTGGCCTGCTGGTTCTTCCAGCGCTCCAGCATCTGGGGCCAGTTGTCGATCTTCATGCCGAGGGACAGGCCCATGTCGGCGAGGATCTCCTTGATCTCCTTGAGCGACTTCCGGCCGAAGTTCTTGGTCTTCAGCATCTCGGCCTCGGTCTTCTGCACCAGCTCGCCGATCAGGTGGATGTTGGCGTTCTGGAGACAGTTGGCCGAGCGCACCGAGAGCTCGAGCTCCTCCACCGAGCGGAAGAGGTTCTCGTTGAGCGGCTCCTCCTCCTCCTCGGGCTCGATCGGCTCTTCCTCTTCCTCGAAGTTGATGAAGATGGTGAGCTGGTCCTTGAGGATCTTCGCCGCGAAGGCGACCGCGTCGGCCGGGAGCACCGAGCCGTCGGTCCACACCTCGAGGGTGAGCTTGTCGTAGTCCGTGACCTGACCCACGCGGGCGTTGGTGACGGTGTAGTTGACCTTCTTGATCGGCGAGAAGAGCGCGTCGATCGGGATGGTCCCGATGGCCATGCCGGGCGCCTTGTTGCGCTCGGCGGGCACGTAGCCGCGGCCGACGTTGACCGTGAGCTCCGCCGAGAAGCGGCCGCCCTTCGCCACCGTGCAGATGACGTGGTCGGGGTTCAGGATCTCGATCTGGTCGTTGACCTGGATGTCGCCGGCCGTGATCTCGCAGGGGCCTTCCTTGTCGATCCGGACCACCTGGGTCTTGGCGCTGTGCGCCCGGACCACGACCTCCTTGAGGTTCAGGATGATCTCGGTGACGTCCTCGACGACGTCCGGCACGGACGTGAACTCGTGGAGGGCCCCGTCGATCTTGACGGCGGTGATGGCCGCGCCCTGGAGCGACGAAAGGAGCACGCGCCGGAGGGAGTTGCCGATCGTGATGCCGAAGCCGCGCTCGAGCGGCTCGCAGACGAACTTGCCGTAGGTCTCGGTCAGGGAATCCTGATCGACCGGGACGGACTTGGGCCGGATCAGCTCACGCCAGTTGCGCGCGACGAGGGTCGGGGTGCTCATGTTCTCGCTCTCTCCTCTGGACCAGCGAAGAAGTCAAAGAAACCGGGAGCGCGGCGCGGAGCCGCGCTGCACGGGTCTCAGACCCGGCGCCGCTTCGGCGGGCGGCAGCCGTTGTGGGGGACGGGCGTGACGTCACGGATGAGCGTGACGCGCATGCCGACGTTCTGGAAGGCTCGGAGGGCCGACTCGCGGCCGGCGCCCGGGCCCTTCACGAAGATCGCGACCGTCCGCATGCCCAGGTCGGCGGCCCGGCGGGCGGCCTCCTCGGCGGCGAGCTGCGCCGCGAAGGGCGTGCTCTTGCGGGAGCCCTTGAAGCCGCGGGCACCGGCGCTGCACCACGACACCGCGTTCCCGTTCAGGTCGGTGATCGTGACGATCGTGTTGTTGAAGGTGCTCTGAATGTGGGCGATGCCGCTCGAGGGCGCCTTCTTGGAGCGCTTCTTCGAGGACTTCTTGCCCTTGGTGGTCTTGCCCTTGGCCATGGTGCTTCTCCGGAAACCGAGCTAGGCGGTGAAAACTCTGGGCGCCTCAGCGCTTGCGGGACATCGGGCCGCGGCGCGGGCCCTTGCGGGTACGGGCGTTCGTGTGGGTGCGCTGACCGCGGACGGGGAGGCCCCGGCGGTGACGCAGGCCGCGGTAGCAGCCGAGGTCCATGAGACGCTTGATGTGGAGCGTCACCTCGCGGCGAAGGTCACCCTCCACCTTGAAGTGCATGTCGATCGCCTCGCGGATCTTCCGCACCTCGGAGTCCGTGAGGTCGTCCGCGCGCTTGTCCTCGGCGATGCCCGTGAGCTCGCAGAGCTTCTTCGCGCGGGCGGGGCCGATGCCATAGATGTACTGGAGCGCGATGACCGTGTGCTTCCGAGCGGGAAGGTCGACGCCAGCGATGCGAGCCATGATTCGTACCTGTGTGTTCGAACGCCCCGAACATCGGGGAAAAGGGTTGCGTTGAGAGACTTCGGTGTATCGGAGGGCGAGCGGAGGACGGTGTGTCGGAGGGCGGGGTGCCGGAGGTCTAGGGGAGCTTCTCGAGGATGCGGCCGCGGGTGGGGTCGTTGGGAGAGCGGGAGACGCGGACCCGGTCGCCCGGGAGCAGCTTGACGACGACTCGGCGGGCCTGAGACGAAAGCGCGGCTCGGAGGACCGAGCCGTCGTCGAGGCGTACCCGGAAGAGCCCTTTCGGGAGCGTGGCGTCGACCACGCCGTGGAGGATGGCGGGCGCGTCGTGGCTCACGGGCTCTTCGTCGTCTTCTGCAGGTCTCTCGCGCTGCCTCTCAGAGGCCGAGCGCGGTTTCGATCCTCTTCGTCACCTCGTCCAGGGAGCCGACTCCGTCCACGCGGGCCACGAGGCCCTTCTTCTCGTAGTAGGGAAGGACCGGCTCGGTCTTCTTCTTGTAGCCTTCGAAGCGCGTCCGGACGACTTCCTCCGTGTCGTCCTTCCGCTGCTCCACCTCCACGCCGGAGGGCGGCGGATTATAGCGGACGTGGTAGGTCTGTCCAGTCTTGGGATCAACTCTGCGACCGGTGATGCGCTCGACGATGTCCTCGACGGGCACTTCGATGACCACGACCTTGGCGATCTTCCGGCCCATCTCGGACAGAAGCGCGTCGAGCGCCTCCGCCTGAGGCTGGGTCCGCGGGAAGCCATCGAAGATGGCGCCCTTCTGCGCGTCGCTCTGCGAGAGACGCTTCTTCATGAGCTCGAGCACGAGCTCGTCGGGGACGAGCTTGCCGGCGGACATGTACTCGTCGAACTTCTTCCCGAGGTCGGAGCCCGACTTCCGCTCCGCGCGCATCAGGTCGCCGGTCGAGATCTGGGGCACGTCGAGCTTCTCGACGAGGCGCTCGGCCTGGGTCCCCTTGCCCGCTCCGGGCGGTCCGAAAAGTACGAGATCCATCGTGCTCTCCCCTCAGCCCCGGCGCCCGCGGATCCGCGGCCCCTTGGCGCCGGTCAGGCCCTCGTAGTGACGGGTGATCAGGTGCGACTCGACCTGCTGGGCCGTGTCGAGCGCGACGCCGACGACGATCATCAGCGACGTGCCGCCGAAGTAGAACGGCACCTGGAAGTTCGACTGGAGCAGCGTCGGCACGGTGCAGACGGCCGCCACGTAGGCGGCACCGCCGACCGTGATGCGCGTCAGCACTCGGTCGATGTAGTCCGCCGTCGCCTTGCCCGGCGTGACCGAGGGGATGACGGCGTTCTGCTTCTTCAGGTTCTCGGCGACGTCGACCGGCTGGAAGGTCACCGCCGTGTAGAAGAAGCAGAAGAAGATGGTCATGCCCGCGAAGACGACCAGGTAGATCCAGGCGTTGGGGCCGGTCGGCTGCAGGTGGTTGTTCAGCCAGTTCATGCCCGGCACGCCGAGGTTGGCGAGCGTCATCGGGAACATGAGCAGCGAGGACGTGAAGATGGGCGGGATGACGCCCGACATGTTCACGCGGAGCGGGAGGTGCGAGCGCTGGCCGCCGTAGGTCTTCCGACCGACGATGCGCTTCGCGTAGTTGATGGGGATGCGCCGCTGGGCCCGCTCGAAGAAGACGATGACCGCGGTGACGAGGCCGGCGATGAAGACGATGAGGAGCAGGTCGATGGGCTTGATCTGCTCGTTCCGCACCAGGCTCGCCGTCTGGAAGAGGGCGTCCGGCAGGTTCGCGACGATGCCCGCGAAGATGATGAGCGAGATGCCGTTGCCGATGCCGCGCTCGGTGATCTGCTCACCGAGCCACATCAGGAAGGCGGTGCCCGTCGTGAGCGCGAGCACGGTCATGAAGCGGAACGCCCAGCCCGGGTCCGCGACGACGTCCGCGCCGCCCGAGGCCGCGCTGCCGTTGAGGCCCTCCAGGTACATGGCGATGCCGAAGCCCTGGATGATGCTGAGGATGACCGTGCCGTAGCGCGTGTACTGGTTGATCTTCCGCTGGCCGGCCTCGCCTTCCTTGCGGAGCTCTTCCAGCGGTTTGATCACCACGCTCATCAGCGAGAGGATGATGCTCGCCGAGACGTAGGGCATGATGTTCAGCGCGAAGATCGAGAGCTGCTCGAGCGCTCCACCGCTGAAGAGGTTGAACATGCCCAGGAAGGTGCCCGATTGGCTCTGGACGACCTTCCGCATCACGTCCCGGTTGACGCCGGGCGTGGTGATGAAGATGCCGACCCGGTAGACCGCGAGCATCCCCAGGGTGAAGAGGATGCGCCGGCGCAGCTCCGGGATCTTGGCAATGTTGGCGAAGGCGCTCATCGATGGCTCTACGTGCTGACGTGCGGCTGACGTGCGGCGTGAGGCCGGGCCCCGGCCGCGGGCGCCTTACATAGCCACGATCGGCCGGGGACGCACGCAGACGAGGAGGGTCTGTAAGTGAGGCGGGCGTTCACCCGCGTTTTGCGTCGAAAAAGGCGCCCTCCCGGCCCCCCGCCAACTGGGCGGGGCGACGCGACCGGGAGGGAGAGACGAGAGCGGCCGGCGTGGAGCCGGCCGCGTCTCGCTCACTCGGCGCTGGCGGGCGCCTCCGCGGCGGCCTCCGGCGCTCCACCGAGCACCTGGACGCTGCCACCGGCCTTCTCGATCTTCTCCTTCGCCGACTTGCTGAAGGCGTGGACCTGGACCGTGAGGGCCTTGTCGAGCTCCCCGTCACCGAGGATCTTCACGATGTCGACGCGACGCTTGAGGAGCCCCTTGCTCTTCAGGGCCTCGAGGTCGACGGTCTCGCCGGCGTCGAACTTCTTCGCCAGGTCGTCGACGTTGAACGTCGCGACACGCTTGGCGAACTTGTTCGTGAACCCGCGCTTCGGGATGCGCCGGTAGAGCGGCGTCTGACCGCCCTCGAAGCCGAGCATGCCGAAGTCGCCCGGGTGACGGGCCTTCTGACCCTTCATGCCCTTGCCGGCGGTCTTGCCGATGCCGGAGCCCTTGCCCCGACCCTTGCGCTTCTTGGGGCGCACCGCACCCGGCGGCGGCCGGAGCCGCGACAGGATGGGGACGTTCTTCTCTTCCTCAGCCATCGATTTCCTCCACCGAAACCAGGTGGATGACCTTCTTGATCATGCCGCGGAACGCGGGCGTGTCGTCGACGACCACGCTCTTGTGCGGGCCGCGCAGGCCGAGCCCCTTCAGCACCTTGCGGTGCTTCTCCGGGCGACCGATCTGCGAGCGGACCTGGGTGACCTTGAGCTTCTTGGCGGCGCTCATGCCTGCACCTCTTCGACGGCCTTGCCGCGGCGGCGGGCGACCATCTCGGCGTCCTCGAGCTGGCGGAGCGCGTCCGCCGTGGCGCCGAGCACGTTGTGCGGGTTGGTGGTGCCGATGATCTTGGCGAGGACGTCCTTGACGCCCGCCGCCTCGAGCACGGCACGCATCGCGCCACCGGCGATGACGCCGGTACCGGGCGAGGCCGGGCGGAGCATGACCTTGCCGGCGCCGTGGTGGCCGCGAACCCGGTGCGGGATCGTGGTGCCGACCAGCGGCACGCGGAACATGGTCTTCTTCGCGCGCTCGTTGCCCTTGCGGATCGCGTCGGGCACCTCGTTGGCCTTGCCGAGGCCGATGCCGACGTGGCCGTTGCCGTCGCCGACGACGACCAGGGCGCTGAAGCTGAAGCGCCGGCCGCCCTTCACGACCTTCGCGACGCGGTTGATGTAAATGACGCGCTCGGTCAGGTCCTCGAGCGAGTTCGGGTCGATGATGGGGTCGGTGTACGCCATGGCGTCCTCAGAAGCTCAGGCCGGCTTCGCGCGCGCCGTCGGCGAGCGCCTTCACGCGACCGTGGTAGATGTAGCCGTTGCGGTCGAACACGACCTTGTCGATGCCCTTCTCGAGGGCGGCCTTGGCGAGCGCCTCGCCGACGGCCTTGGCCTTCGACTTCTTGTCGCCCTCGGCGCCGAAGTCCTTCAGGCGCGAGGAGCTCGAGACGAGCGTGCGGCCCGACGTGTCGTCGATGACCTGGGCGTAGATGTGCTTGGCGCTCCGGTAGACCGAGAGGCGCGGGCGCTCCGGCGTGCCGAAGACCTTCTTGCGAATGCGCCGCTTGCGGCGGGCGCGGCCGGTGAGACTCGTGTTCATCGTCCTACCCTCACTTGCCCGACTTGCCGGCCTTCTCGCGAATCTTCTCGCCGGTGTAGCGCACGCCCTTGCCCTTGTAGGGCTCGGGGGGCCGCACGCCGCGGATACGGGCCGCGACCTGGCCGACGAGGGCCTTGTCCACCGACTCGAGGTGGACGCGGGGGAACTTGGTTCCGCCGATGTCCATCTGCTCGATCTTCACCGAGATCCCCTCGGGGATGGCGAGCTCGGGCTGATGCGACAGACCGACGGTCATCTTGAGCGTGCCGTCCTTGAACTCGGCGCGGTAACCGACGCCCCGGAAGTCCAGGCTGCGCGTGTACCCCTCGGAGACGCCGAGGGCCATGTTCTGGAGCAGCGCGCGGGTGGTGCCCTGGTGCTGGAGGCCGAGCTTCCCGGAGCCGTCGACCGGGCGCACGAGGAGCTCGTTGCCCTCCTGCTCGATCGTCACCTCGGGGCGGAACTCGTGGGCGATCTCGCCCTTCTTGCCCTTCATCGTGACCTTGGTCCCCTCGATGGAGACGGTCACGCCGCTCGGGATCGCCACCGGCTTCTTGCCGTTGCGCGACTGCTTCTGCGTGATCGGGGTCGCGGTACCCATCACCACACCTCGCAGATGACTTCGCCGCCCACGCCCTTCTCGCGCGCCGACTTGTCCGTCATCACGCCGTGCGACGTGGAGAGGATGGCGACGCCGAGGCCGTTGTGGACCTTGGGGATGCTCTCGCGGCCGACGTAGAAGCGACGGCCGGGGCGGCTCGCGCGCTTGAGCCCTTCGAAGGCACAGCGACGGTCACGCCCGTACTTGAGGAAGACCGTGAGGTGGCGATCGCCGACCTCGTAGTCGTTCACGTAGCCCTCTTCCTTGAGGATCTTCGCGATGTTGAGCTTCAGCTTGGACAGGGGCATCTCGGCCCGGTCGAGACGCGCGAGAGAGGCGTTCCGAAGACGGGTCAGCATGTCCGCGATGGGATCGGTCATCATGGCGACGAACCTCTAATTCACTTCCGGAAGGGCATGCCGAGACCCCGAAGGAGCGCGCGGCCCTCTTCGTCGGTCGTGGCGGTGGTGACGAACGTGATGTTCATCCCCTTGATCTTGTCGACCTTGTCGTAGTCGATCTCGGGGAAGATGATCTGCTCGCGAACGCCGAGCGTGTAGTTCCCGCGGCCGTCGAAGGCCTTCGGGCTGACGCCCTTGAAGTCGCGGGTCATCGGGAGGGCCAGGCTGACGAGGCGGTCGGTGAACTCCCACATGCGCTCGGCGCGGAGGGTCACCATGCAGCCGATGGGCATGCCCTGGCGGAGCTTGAAGCCGGCGATCGACTTCCGGGCGCGCGTCACGACGGGGCGCTGACCGGTGATGGCCGTGAGCTCCTCGAGCGCGCTCTCCACGAGCTTCGCGTTCTGGACGGCCTCACCGAGGCCCATGTTGACGACGACCTTCTTCAGCCGGGGCACGGTCATGGGGTTCGCGTACTCGAACTCCTTCATGAGCTGCCCGATGACCTGGTCGCGGTACTGCTTCTTCAGTCGGGGTGTGTACTCGGTCATGTTCTCCTCCGGGTTGCATCCGGTGCCTGACCACCGGATGGGCCGGGGGGTGTGGAGCCTGAGCTCCGTAGTCGTGGGGTGGGGGGTGTCCTGGCTCGGTCGAGCAGAAGCTCGCTCGAGCAGAAGCTCGGTCGAGCAAGGGCTCGCTCGAGCAGGCGCTCAGTCGAGCACGGCGCCGCTCTTCACGGCGATGCGGACCTTCTTGCCGTCGGAGTCCTCGCCCATGCGGATCCGCGTGGGCTTCTCGGTCTCCGGGTCGACGAGCATCACGTTCGAGGCGTCGACGGGCGCCTCCTTCTCGACGATCCCGGCCTCCCGGAACTTCCGCGGGCTCTGGTGACGCTTGATGACGTTGATGCCCTCGACGATGACGCGGCCGTCGTCGAGCACGCGGAGCACGCGGCCCTGCTTGCCCTTCTCCTTGCCGGCGATCACGTGGACGAGGTCGTCCTTCTTGATGCGGATGGCCATCAGACCACCTCCGGCGCGAGCGAGACGATCTTCATGAACTTCTTGCCGCGCAGCTCTCGCGCCACCGGCCCGAAGATGCGGGTACCGATGGGCTGGTTGTCCTTGTCGATGAGGACGGCGCTGTTCGTGTCGAACTTGATGTAGGTGCCGTCGTCGCGCTGGTACTCGCGGCGCGTGCGGACGACGACCGCGCGAGCGACCTCGCCCTTCTTCACGCGGGCCTGGGGCAGCGCCTCCTTGATGGAGACGACGATGATGTCGCCCAGCCCGGCGTAGCGGCGGCGCGAGCCACCGAGGACCTTGAGGCAGGCCACCTTCTTCGCGCCGCTGTTGTCGGCGACGTCGAGAACGCTTTCCGTCTGAATCACGTCACACCTCCGGCGGCCGCTCGAGCAGGCGCGTCGCGACCCAGCGCTTCGTCTTCGACTTGGGCCGACACGCCTGAATCTCCACGAGGTCGCGCGTACGGAACTCCTCGCGCTCGTCGTGGGCGTGGTACTTCTTCTTCTGCTTCACGTACTTCCCGTAGAAGGGGTCACGGAAGCGACGAATGACCTCGACCACGACCGTCTTCTTGGCGCGGTGCGGGTTCTTCGTGTCGTTGACGACCCGGCCCACGAGGCGGCGGCGCTGCCCCGGACCCTTCTTCGCCTCGACCTCGGGCGCCTGCGCCTCGGCCTTCTCCTCGGGCGCGGCGGCCTCCGGGGCGGCGGGCGCGGCCTCTTCGGTCGCGGCTTCCTGCGTCTGCTCTTCGGACATCGTTCAACTCCAGGCGACGGCGCTCAGGCCTCGGCCGACTCCGTGCTCGCCTCGGTGCTCGCTTCCGCGTGACGCTCCCGGAGGATGGTCTTCACGCGGGCGATGTCACGGCGCAGGCGGCCGATCTCGCTCGTGTCGTCGAGCTGGTTGGTGTGGTTGTCGAAGCGAGCACGCCAGAGCTTGCGCTGGAGCTCTTGCTCGAGTCCCTCCAGCTCCTCGGTGGTCTGCTCGCGGATCTCGGACGGCTTCACAGCTGCTCACTCCGCTTCATGAACTGGGTGCCGATGGGGAGCTTGTGGCCCGCGATGCGGAACGCCTCGCGCGCGACCTCCTCGGGCACACCCTGGATTTCGTAGAGCACCTTCCCGGGGCGGACCTGGGCGACCCAGGCCTCGACGGAGCCCTTACCCTTACCCATTCGAGTCTCGAGGGGCTTCTTGGTGATGGGCTTGTCCGGGAAGACGCGAATGAAGAGCTTGCCCTGGCGCTTGACCGTCCGCTGGATGGCCATACGGGCGGACTCGATCTGCCGGGCGGTGACGCGGCCGCGCTGGGTGGCCTGCAGGGCGAAGTCCCCGAAGGAGACGTCGGACCCGCGGTAGGCCTTGCCCTTGAGGCGGCCCTTCATCTGCTTGCGGAACTTGGTGCGCTTGGGCTGAAGCATGACTTCCTCGTCGGTTCAGCGGCGGACGCCGGGGCGACGCTGCTGGGGCACGACCTCACCCCGGAAGATCCAGCACTTGATGCCGACCGTTCCGGCGGTCGTCTTGGCGACGGCGGTGCCGTAGTCGATGTTGGCGCGGAGCGTGTGGAGCGGGACGCGGCCCTCGCGGTACCACTCGGTCCGGGCGATCTCGGCGCCGCCGAGGCGGCCACCGGCCTCCACGCGGATGCCCTTGACGCCGAACTTCATGGCGGTGGAGACGGCCTTCTTCATCGCCCGGCGGAACGCGACGCGGCGCTCGAGCTGGGTGGCGATGTTCTCGGCGACGAGCTGGGCGTTCGTCTCGGCCTTCCGGACCTCCTGGATGTCCGGGGGCATGACGTTCGACTTGCTGAGCTTCTGCAGGTCGCGCTGGAGCTGCTCCACGCCCGAGCCGCGCTTGCCGATGATGATGCCGGGACGCGAGGTGTAGATGATCACCTTCACGTTGTTGGCGGCGCGCTCGATCTCGATGTCCGCGATGCCGGCGTGGCCGTACTTCTGGCGGATCTTGTCCTTGAGGGCGAGGTCCTCATGGAGCCAGGAGGCGTACTGCCGGTCCTGGTACCACTTGGACTTCCAAGGCTTGATGACGCCGAGACGAAAACCGTAGGGGTGGGTCTTGTGGCCCATCGTTCACTCTTCCTCACCGACGACGACGGTGATGTGGCTCATGCCCTTCACGATGCGGGTGGCGCGGCCCATGGCCCGGGGGCGCCAGCGACGCATGTGCTGGTCGGGGGCCTTGTCCACGAACGCCGTCTTCACGACGAGGGCGTCGAGGTCGACGTTCTCGTCCTGCTGCCGGGCGTTGGCGACGGCGCTGTCGAGCACCTTCGCGACGATGCGGGCGCCGCTCTTCGGAGTGAAGCGCAGCTGATCGAGCGCGATGGCGACGTTCTTGCCGCGGATGAGGTTCACGACGGCGCGCGCCTTGCGGGGCGAAATGCGCTGGAACCGTGCTTTGGCGGTGGCTTCCATGGTGTTCCTCGAGGCCCGCGAACTCGTCGAAATCGTGGCCGAAATGGCCACCCTCGGCGAAAGGGCGCGGGATCTAGCACGAGGGCGACGGGGTCACAAGGGAGAAACGGACCCGCGTCGCGATTCGTGCGATTTCGGCTACCTACGGCCCTTCTTGTCAGTGATGTGGCCGTGGAAAGTGCGCGTGGGCGCGAACTCTCCGAGCTTGTGCCCGACCATGTTCTCCGTGACGAAGACGGTGATGAACTTGGTGCCGTTGTGGACGGCGAAGGTCAGGCCGACGAAGTCGGGCGTGATGGTCGAACGGCGGGACCAGGTCCGGATCATCTTCCGGTCGCCGGTGGCCTGCGCCTTCTCGACCTTCTTCACGAGGCTCAGGTCGATGTACGGACCCTTCTTGATCGAACGTGCCATTACTTCTGCTTCCGCCTGCGGACGATGAACTTGTCGGTGAACTTGTTCGTGCGGGTCTTCTTGCCCTTGGCGAGCTGACCCCAGGGCGAGCGCGGGTGTCCGCCGCCGCTCGTCCGGCCCTCACCACCGCCCATGGGGTGGTCGACCGGGTTCATGGTGACGCCGCGGTTGTGCGGGCGGCGACCGAGCCAGCGGGTGCGGCCGGCCTTGCCCATGGTCACGCGGGCGTGCTGGAGGTTCGACACCTGGCCGATGGTGGCGCGGCAGTCGAGGTGCACCCGGCGCATCTCGCCGCTCGGGAGACGGATGACGGCGTACGCGCCGTCCTTCGCCATGAGCTGCGCGGCCGTGCCGGCGGAGCGGACGAGCTGGCCGCCCTTGCCGATCTTGAGCTCGATGTTGTGAATCATCGTGCCGAGCGGCATGTGGCGGAGCGGCATCGCGTTGCCGGGCTTCACGTCGGCGTTGCGCGAGCTGATGACCTCGTCGCCGACCTTCAGGCCGTCCGGGGCGAGGATGTAGGCCTTCTCGCCGTCCTTGTAGTGGACGAGGGCGATGCGGGCCGTCCGGTTTGGATCGTACTCGAGGCTCTTGATGACGCCCGGGACGCCGATCTTGGCGCGCTTGAAGTCGATCTTCCGGTAGAGGCGCTTGTGGCCGCCCCCGCGGAAGCGGGTCGTGATGCGGCCGTGGTGGTTACGGCCGCCCGAGCCCTTCTTGCTCGAGGTGAGCTTCTTCTCCGGGCGCTTCTTGGCGAGACCGTCGAAATCCGGCGACTCGTAGAAACGGCGCGACGGGGACGTCGGCTTGAACTTCTTGATCGCCATGGATCAGGCTCCTTCGTAGAAGTCGATCGAGTCATCCGGGCCGAGGGTGACGATCGCCTTCTTCCAGTTGCGGGTCTTGAGCCGGCGGCGGCCCATGCGCTTGGGCTTGCCCCGGACGATCAGCGTGTTCACGTCGAGCACGTTGACCTTGAAGAGCTCCTCGACGGCCTTCTTGATCTCGATCTTGTTGGCTCGGAGATCGACCTCGAAGAGGTACTTGTTCTCGTCGTCGCGGAGGATGCTGCCCTTCTCGGTGAGGATCAGCGGGCGCTTGATCACGTCTTCGATCTGCATTGGTCAGCGCTCCGTTCAGGCCTTGTTGCACCGGGCCGTGAGCGCCTCGACGGCCTTCTTCGTGAGCACGAGGTGATCGTGGCGAAGCAGGTCGTAGAGGTTGACGCCCTCGGGCGGGAGAACCTGGTGAGAGGGGAGGTTGCGCGCGCTCAGGCGGAGCTTCTCGTTGGCCTTGTCGTCGACGATCATCGCGGACGAGTCGACCTGGAGGTTCTCGAGCACCTTCGCGAGCTTCTTGGTCTTGATCTCCTCGAGCTCGAAGTCGTCGACCACGGTGAGGCGGCCCTCGGCGAGCTTCATGGAGAGGGCGCTCTTCAGAGCGCCGAGGCGCATCTTGCGCGGGGGGCGGTAGGCGTAGCTGCGGGGCTTGGGCCCGTGGGCCTGGCCGCCGCCGACGAAGATCGGCGCGCGGATGGTGCCGTGACGGGCGCGGCCCGTGCCCTTCTGGCGGTAGATCTTCTTGCTCGAGCCCTGCACCTCGGCGCGGTTCTTCACGCGGTGCGTGCCCTTGCGCTTGGAGGCGAGCTGCGCCTTGAGGACCTCGTAGAGGAGGCCTTCGTTCACGTCGGCCGCGAAGACGTCTTCGGCGAGATCGATCTCGCCGACGTTCTCCCGGCTCAGGTTGTAGACGGTGGTCTTCGGCATGATGACCTCAGGTGGTCTTGATCTCGACGTCCACGCCGGCGGAGAGATCGAGCTTCGAGAGCGACTCGATCGTGTCCTGGGTGGGCTCGAGAATGTCGAGGAGACGCTTGTGGGTGCGGATCTCGAACTGCTCGCGCGACTTCTTGTCGACGTGCGGACCGCGCAGCACCGTGTACTTGTTGATGCGCGTCGGGAGGGGGATGGGCCCCGCGACGCGCGCGCCCGTCCGCTTCGCCGTGTCGACGATCTCGGACGCCGACTGGTCGAGGAGGCGGTGGTCGTACGCCTTGAGCTTGATGCGGATCTTCATCTTGGACTCACTCGATGATCTTGGAGATGACGCCGGCGCCGACGGTGCGGCCGCCCTCGCGGATGGCGAAGCGCTGCTTGTCCTCCATGGCGACCGGCGTGATGAGCTCGACGTTGATCTTCACGTTGTCGCCGGGCATCACCATCTTCACGTCGTCCGGGAGCGTGATGGTCCCCGTGACGTCGGTGGTGCGCATGTAGAACTGCGGCTTGTAGTTGGTGAAGAACGGCTTGTGGCGGCCGCCCTCCTCCTTCTTGAGGACGTAGACCTCGCCCTCGAACTTCGAGTGCGTGGTCACCGAGCCCGGCGCGCAGAGCACCTGGCCGCGCTGGACCTCTTCCTTGCCGATGCCGCGGAGCAGGCAGCCGACGTTGTCGCCCGCGATGCCCTCCTTGAGGAGCTTGCGGAACATCTCGACGCCCGTGACCGTGGTCTTGCGGGGGTCGGTGAAGCCGAGGATCTCGACCTCGTCGCCGGGGTGGATCTTCCCGCGCTCGATGCGGCCCGTCACGACCGTGCCGCGGCCCTTGATCGAGAACACGTCCTCGACGGCCATCAGGAACGGCTTGTCGATGTCGCGCTCCGGCGTCGGGATGTACTCGTCGACGGCCTTCATCAGGTTGACGACCGACTCGACCCACTTCTCCTCGCCGTTGATGGCGCCGAGAGCCGAGCCCGGCACGACCGGGGCGTCGTCGCCCTCGTAGTCGTACTTGTCGAGGAGCTCGCGGACCTCCATCTCGACCAGCTCGAGCAGGTCCGGGTCGTCCACGGCGTCGACCTTGTTCAGCCAGACGACGATGCGCGGCACGCCGACCTGGCGCGCGAGGAGCACGTGCTCCTTCGTCTGCGGCATCGGGCCGTCCACGGCCGAGACCACGAGGATGGCGCCGTCCATCTGCGCCGCGCCCGTGATCATGTTCTTCACGTAGTCGGCGTGACCGGGGCAGTCGACGTGCGCGTAGTGGCGGTTCTCGGTCTGGTACTCGACGTGCGAGGTGGCGATCGTGACGGTCTTCGTCTCGTCACGGACCGTCCCGCCCTTCGCGATGTCGTGGTAGCTCTTGACCTCGCCACCGTGCTTCTCCGCCATGACCTTCATGATCGCGGCGGTCGTCGTCGTCTTACCGTGGTCGATGTGACCGATGGTGCCGACGTTGATGTGGGGCTTGTCGCGGACGAACTCTTCCTTGGCCATTGTCTTTGCCTCCTGAAGGAGCGGGATCTTCTCGTTGCGGGGAGCGCGGCGGCGGGCTCAGAGCCCCTTCACCTTGGCGACCAGCACATCGGAGATGTTGCTGGGCACGGGCGCGTACTTTTCGAACTGCATCGTGTGGGTCGCCCGGCCCTTGGTCTTGGAGCGCAGGTCCGTGGCGTAGCCGAACATCTCGGCGAGGGGCACCAGGGCGGTGATCACCTGCATGTTGCCGATGGTCTTCATGCTGCCGACCTGCCCGCGGCGGGCGTTCAGGTCACCGATGACGTCCCCCATGTACTCCTCGGGGGTGCGGACCTCGACGTCCATCATCGGCTCGAGGAGCTGGATGCCGGCGTTCTTGGCGCCCTCCTGGAAGGCGAGGGAGCCGGCGATCTCGAAGGCGGCCTGGCTCGAGTCGACGTCGTGGTAGCTGCCGTCGTAGAGCTTCACGTGGACATCGACGACCGGGTAGTTGGCGAGGACGCCGCGGGTCATGGCGTCGCTGATCCCCTTCTCGATGGAGGGGATGAACTCCTTCGGGATCACGCCGCCGGTGATGTTGTTCTCGAAGACGAAGCCCTCGCCTTCCTCGGCCGGCCCGAGCTCGATCCAGCAGTGGCCGAACATGCCGCGGCCGCCGGTCTGCTTCTTGAGCTTGCCCTCGGCCTTGACCCACTTGCTGACGCTCTCGCGGTAGGCGACCTGGGGCGCGCCGACGTTGCACTCGACCTGGAACTCGCGCTTGAGGCGGTCGACGATGATCTCGAGGTGCAGCTCGCCCATGCCGGAGATGATCGTCTGACCGGTCTCCTCGTCGGTGTGGGCGCGGAAGCTCGGGTCCTCGCGCTGTAGCTTCGAGAGGCCCTCGCCGAGCTTCTTCGAGTCGGCCTTGGTCTTCGGCTCGATGGCGATCGAGATGACCGGCTCGGGGAAGTCCATGCGCTCGAGGAGCACCGGGTGCTTCGAGTCGCAGAGCGTGTCGCCGGTGGTCACGTTCGAGAGGCCGACGGCGGCGACGATGTTGCCAGCGAAGACTTCCTTGATCTCCTCGCGGCTGTTCGCGTGCATGCGGAGGATGCGCCCGATGCGCTCCTTCTTGCCGCTGGCCGCGTTGAGCACGGCCTTGCCGGCCTCGAGCGTGCCCGAGTAGACGCGCATGAAGGTCAGCTGGCCGACGAAGGGATCGTTGATGATCTTGAAGGCGAGCGCGGCGAAGGGCTCGTCGTCGTCGGCCTTGCGCTTGAGCTTCTTCTCGGCGTTCCGCGGGTCCTCGCCTTCGATGTCGGGGACGTCGAGGGGCGAGGGGAGGTAGGTGACGACGGCGTCGAGGAGCTGCTGGACGCCCTTGTTCTTGAAGGCCGAGCCGCAGAGCACGGGGACGAGCTTCTGGGCGAGGGTGGCGCGGCGGATCGCCTGCTGGATGTCGTCCGGGCTCCAGTCCGTGTCGTCCTCGAGGAAGCGCTCCATGAGCGTCTCGTCGACCTCGGCGAGGGCCTCGAGGAGCTCGGTGCGGGCGAGCTCGGCGTCCTCGGCGAACTCCTCGGGGATCTCCGTGTCGTCCCACTCGGAGCCGAGCTTGTCGTCCTGGAAGACGAGGGCGCGCATCGTGATGAGGTCGATGACGCCCTTCAGCATGTCCTCGCTGCCGAGGGGGAGCTGGACGGCGACGGCGGGGGCGCCGAGCCGGTCGCGGATGGAGGCGAGGGCCGCCGGGAAGTCCGCGCCGGCCTTGTCCATCTTGTTGACGAAGCAGATGCGGGGGACGCGGTAGCGGTCCGCCTGGCGCCAGACGGTCTCCGACTGGGGCTCGACGCCTTCCTTGCCGTCGAAGACCGCGACCGCGCCGTCGAGCACGCGCAGGGAGCGCTCGACCTCGATCGTGAAGTCGACGTGGCCCGGCGTGTCGATGATGTTGATCCGGAACTGATCCTCGGAGAAGGGACCGGTCAGCGGCTTCCAGAAGCAGGTGGTCGCCGCGGAGGTGATCGTGATTCCGCGCTCCTGCTCCTGCTCCATGTAGTCCATCGTGGCCGCGCCCTCGTGGACTTCACCGATCTTGTAGTTGATTCCGGTGTAGTAGAGGATCCGCTCGGTCGTCGTCGTCTTGCCGGCATCGATGTGGGCCATGATGCCGATGTTGCGCGTACGGATGAGCGGGTATTGGCGGGGCACGATGATCTCCGATTCGTCGGGTCGGGTGCAGCCGAAGGAAGGGGCGTAGAGCCAGGAGTCGAAGCCGGAGACGAGAGAGGGCGGAAGACGCACGAAAGCCCCTCCGAGCCGGGCCGACCCACCTCGGGTCTGGCCTGTTCCCTGGGGAACGTTTCGGAAGGGGCTTCGAGAGTGCTCAGTCGCGGGCGGGCTCGGTGAGCGCGCGGACCCGGCGGTCTTCCTGGCAGCTCTCGTCTATGGGCGGTTCGTCATCTAGCGGGGTGGGCTCCATGTCTCCCGGGGGTTTCCCGCTCGCGGCGCGTTGGCTCGGAGGCGGGACCTGTCGGGATGGTGGTGCGAGAGGTTCAGGCGGCGATCACCAGCGGTAGTGGGCGAAGGCCTTGTTGGCGTCGGCCATCTTGTGGGTGTCCTCGCGCTTCTTGACCGCGTTGCCGCGGCCCTGCGAGGCCTCCACGAGCTCGGCGGCGAGCCGCTCGACCATCGACTTCTCACCGCGCTGGCGGGAGTAGTTGACGAGCCAGCGCATGGCGAGGCTCATGCGGCGGTCCTGGCGGACCTCCACGGGGACCTGGTAGGTGGCACCGCCGACGCGGCGGCTCTTGACCTCGACGCGCGGCTTCACGGTGTCGAGGGCCTTGCGGAAGACCTCGAGGGGCGGCTGCTTGTGCCGCTCTTCGATGATGTCGAAGGCGCCGTAGAGGATGCCCTCCGCGGTGCTCTTCTTGCCGCCCTTCATCAGGATGTTGGCGAACTTCGCCACCATCTTGTCCTTGTACTTGGCGTCGGGCGTGATCGAACGCTTCTGCGCAGTGCGACGGCGACTCATGGCTTCAGCTCTTCGGCTTCTTCACGCCGTACTTGGAGCGGCGCTGGGTGCGGTTGGCCTTGTTCGTGTTCGACGGGCCGCCGGCGCCGGTGGCGTCGAGCGTGCCGCGGACCACGTGGTAGCGGACACCGGGCAGGTCCTTCACACGACCGCCACGGATGAGGACGACCGAGTGCTCCTGCAGGTTGTGGCCCTCGCCCGGGATGTAGGTCGTGGCCTCGATCCCGTTGGAGAGACGCACACGCGCGACCTTCCGGAGGGCCGAGTTCGGCTTCTTCGGGGTCGTCGTGTAGACGCGGACGCAGACGCCACGCTTCTGCGGGCACTTCTGGAGCGCGGGGGAGTCGGTCTTCTTCCGGACCTTCTTGCGCCCCTTGCGCACGAGCTGGTTGATGGTCGGCATCGTTTCGGTCGGCCTGTCCTGGGTGGGGCCCGGCGGTAGCCGGAGCGCCCGAAGTCTCGCTGACCCCGTCGTGAGGGAGGGGGCGTCCGCTCTCGCGGCCCGCGCGGCCCTCCCATGAGCCACGAAAAAACACCGGGAATTCGAGACCCGGCGTTTCGGGGAGGCGAAAGATACCGGCGAGCCCGGGGCTGTCAAGGCGGTTTCGGCCTTTTCTGCGGTGTTTCCGGGGCGGGGCGGCGGATCACGTGTGATGACGGCCCGTTGGGCGGCGCGTGGGGGTGGCCGCGAGGGGGCGGGGAGCTCAGAAGCGGAGCCGGAGCTCGGCGGAGCCGGGGCCGACGCCCACCTCGAGCTCGAGCTCGGGGGGCTCCA
This sequence comes from Sandaracinus sp., assembly GCA_002699025.1. Lineage (GTDB taxonomy): Bacteria > Myxococcota_A > Polyangia > Polyangiales > Houyiibacteriaceae > Houyiibacterium > Houyiibacterium oceanicum. The sequence continues at coordinate 45,627 of PABA01000203.1, forward strand.
CTTCGGGGAGGTCGTCGGGGAGGGGGCGCTCGCGGGTCTCGGTGCGCACGGGGACGTAGTTGATCTGGGCCTCGAGGATGCCGGCGAGGGTGACGGTCGCGAAGAGGGCCGTGAAGAGCTGGTTGCCGATGCGGGCAGAGCGCTCGAGGCGCTCGAAGCGGTCGCGCTCGGCGGGGGTCACCTCGTCGACCTGGCCACGGAGCCAGCGGTGCCAGCCCCAGAACGCGAGGCTGCCGGCGACGAGGGCGGCCTCACCGATGGCGAGCGTGATGCCGAGGCGCCGGTTTCCGTTGCGGAATTGGCCGACGCCGAAGGGGACGAGGGCCAGGCCGCGGCTGTTGCGCTCCTCCACGACCTGCTCGGTGGCGAGCTCCTCGAGGCGGCTCATGCGCTCTTGCTGGCGCAACATGCGTTGAATTCGTTCGCGATTCAGGCGCTCGAGGCGCTCGCGGCGCTCGCGCTCGGCGTCGGCGCGCTCCTGGAGGTAGCGTTGGCGGACCTCGCGGAAGACGTCGACGATGGCGGCGGGGAAGGCGAGCGGGTCGACCTGGTAGGTCTCGTCGTCCTGGAGGAGGAGGCGGAACTGGGTCTCGGCCTCCTCGCGGCGGCCCTCCCAGATGTAGGCGGCGCCGAGGTATTTGCGGGACTCGAGGACGAGGACCTCGTTCTGGATGGCCGGGACCTCGCCGCCGACCATGGCCTCGAGGCGGGCGATGGTGTCGGCGTAGCGCTGCTCGTCGTAGGCCTCGCGGGCGGCCTCGAAGTCGGCGAGCTCGTCCGCGCGCGCGCCCGCGGGGGCTGCGAAGAGCCCCGCCAGGAGTAGCGCCGTGATGCCGAAGCCGCGTGCCATGCGATGAGAGGGCGCGCGGGCGGAGAGCCTATTCCTCGTCCCGCGGTGGAGTGACGCGCAAGTCCGTCACCTCCCCAGCCCTGAGGTCCACTCGCCCTGTATAGACTTCGCGACCGTCCCGTGTCACTCGGATCCGCCGTCGCTCGCGGAGCTCCTCCATGGGGACGGGGAGCAGGGCGTTGGTCCGACCGCGCGCGGCGGCGCCCGGGCCTCCGTCGACCTCGACGTCGCCGACGAGGCCGCGGACCATGAGGCGCGCCGGGCGGAAGCGGAGCTGGGCGTCGAGGAAGTAGGGGTCGGCGCCCGGGGGGATGCGCCGGTTTCGGATGACCAGCTCGACGCAGCAGCCGCTCGGGCTGGCGATGGCGAAGCTGTGCGGGCCCGGGTCGAGCTCGACGGAGCGGATGCCGGGTGGGGGGCCGAAGGGGCGCGCGGGGGCGTCGTCGACGGCGATGGTGACGTTGGCCGGGCGGGGGCGGAAGACGACGGTGCGCTTGCCGGCGGGCGGGCGGAGGATGCGGAGGCGGGGGCCGCCGTCCGGGGGCGAGGCGGAGCCGGCGTCGCTCGGGCCGGCGTCGGCGGCGCCCGCGTCGGCGGGGCCTGCGTCGGGGGCCGCCGGGGCGGCGTCGAGGGCACCGGCGTCCCCGAGGACGCCGTCCCCGGCGTCGGTGACGAGGGCGCCGGCGTCGAGGCTGCCGGAGGAGCCGCCGCCGTCCTCGGGCCAGAGGAGCACGGCGGCGAGGGCGGCGGCGCCGAGGAAGAGGGCGGCGCCGCCGAGCCAGAGGGTGCGCTGGCCGTCGTCGCCGAGCTTGTCGAGGAGCCGGAGGACCTCCTCGTTGCCCTCGTCGAGGGCGAGGACGCGGTTGAAGCACTCGAGGGCGGCGGCGCGGTCCTTGCGCTCCATGGCCTCGCGGCCGCGGCGGGTGAGGACGGCGATGGCGTTGTCGCGGAGCTCGGCGGCGACGGCCTCGGGGTCGGCGAGGTAGCGCTCGAGGAGGGCGTCCGGGTCGTCCAGCTCGAGGCCCTGGAGGAAGGCGAGGAGATCGGCCTCGAGCTCCTCGGCGGAGGCGTGGCGCTCGCCCGGCTCGCGCGCCATGGCGCGGAGGACGATGCGGCGGAGCTCGCCGCCGATGGCGGGCTGGACGCGGAGCGGGTCGGCGAACTCGGCGTCCATGATGCGCTTGAGCACCTGGTGCGGGTTGCGGCCCGTGAAGGGGAGGCGGCCGACGGCGAGGAAGTAGAGGACCGTGCCGAGGGAGAAGATGTCGGAGCAGGCGCCGATGTCGCCGCCCTCGACCTGCTCGGGGGCCATGTGGCCGGGGGAGCCGAGGATCTGGCCGGTGGCGGTGAAGGACTGGGCGTCGACCATCTGGGCGATGCCGAAGTCCGTGAGCTTCACCGTGCGGGCCTCGTGGAAGAGGACGTTCTCGGGCTTGACGTCGCGGTGGACGATGCCGTGCTGGTGGGCGGTGGCGAGGGCGCGGGCGATCTGGATGCCGATGGCGGCGACGATCTCCGGGGGGAGCGCGCCGTGGTCCTCGGCGAAGCGCTTGAGGGTCGGGCCCGTGAGGAGCTCGGCGGCGATGTAGGACTCGGGCGAGTCCTCGCCGCTGTAGTCGTAGACCTCGAGGATGTTGGGGTGCTTCAGCTTGGCGACGCTGCGGGCCTCGCGGGTGAAGCGGATCCGGGCCTCGGGGGCCTTCTGGAGGTGCGGGTGGAGCACCTTGACGGCGACGAGGCGGTCGAGGCGCTCGTCACGGCCGCGGAACACGGTCGCCATGCCACCGTGGCCGATCTCTTCGAGGAGCTCGTACTTCTCGAGCTTGCGCAGCATCGCAGGGGCGCCGTCCTCCGCGCGCGGCCCTCGCGGAGCAGGGGGCGGCGCGACTATCCGCCGGGGCCGAATTGGTCCGCAAGGTGAAATTCCGGCGAAGGGCGGGCAAAGGGCGGGACACCGACGAGCGCGACACGGGCTGACGCGGCGGCGAGGGGGCGGGCGCCGGGCGGCCCTCAGAGCTCGGTGAGGGTCTCGGGGAAGCAGAGCTCGACGAAGGGCACGGGGCCGCCGTCGTCTTCGCCGGCGACGACGACCAGCACGCCAGACTCGAAGAGGAGCGCGAGCGGGGCGCGGTGGGTGCGCGCGAGCTCCCAGGCGGGCTCGATGCGCCAGCCGTCCTCGCCGTGGGTCGCGCGCTCGACGAGGGCGCCGCCGACGAGGTAGGGGCCGGCGGAGACGACGCCCGCGCGGGCCATGGGCCAGGCGGGACCGGCGCTCGCGACGCAGGCGCCGGGGCAGCCCTCGAGGGCCAGGGTCGCCGGGCCGTCGGAGCCCTCGCCGACCAGGAGGACGGCGTCTCCATCGCGGATGGCGGCGGCGGGCGCGAAGGCGGGGAGGTCCACGAGGCTCGGCGCGCCCGCGGCGGAGACGACCTCCGCGCCCTCGGCGGCGTCGACCACCAGGACGCGGCCTCCGTCGAAGGGGACGAGGAGCGGCGCGGCCCGGGGCGCGGTGAGCGTGGCGGCGCTGGTGCTCCCGTCGGCGGCGACGAAGGTGAGGCCGGCGCTCGCGGTCCCGCCGGCGACGAGCGCGCCGCCGCCGGGGAGCGCGACGGTGGCGCTCTGGGCGTCGGCGCCGTCGTGGAGCGCGAGGGAGGTCTCGCGCTCGTCGGCGGAGGCGAGGTCGTAGAGGACGGCGCCCTCCCCCGTGACGGCGAGCATGGTGCTGAGCCCGACGGCGGCGCCGCGAGCCGGGCCCTGGGCGAGGCTCAGGTCCTCGAGCTCGCCCGGGTAGAAGCGGAGGAGGTCGAGGAACTCCACGGCCGACGAGGGGGCGCCGGAGGCTTCGCCAGCGAGGAACAGGGCGAAGGTGTCGAGGCGCGCGCCGGCCGGGAGGGTGCGCGGGAGGTCGAGCTCGGCCTCGGGGACGACCTCGCAGACGCCGGGCGGGCCGACGAGCACGCGGACGAGGCCGCCGGCAGAGATGGGCGCGAAGGTCGGCGGGGCGCCGTGGAGGAGGACCGCGCCGTCGGCGCTCTCGAGGCGGACCCGGAGGCGGGTGTCGGCCGAGAGGGAGCCGAGCTCGATGGCGGCGCTCCGATCGTCGGCGTCGGCCTCGAGCTCCGTGCGCGCCCGGCCCGTCTGCTCCATCGCGAGGGTGAAGCGCGCGACGCCGGGCGCCTCGAGCGGGTCCTCGCCGGTGGTGGTGACGATGCGGACGTCGATCGCGGCGCGCGGGGGGTCGTCCTCGCAGCCGAGGAGCGCGGGGGCGAGACAGAGGAGCGGCAGGAGCCGGCGCACGGGCGCAGCGTGGGAGAGCGGGGCGGGGGCGGCAAGGAGCGGGTCGCCCCCCGGACGGCAGGGGGAGCGCGGAGGCGGGCCGGCGGCGAGGCGGGTTGCCGGGGCGCGGGCGGGCCGGTATCCGCGCTCGGTGCACGTCGAGGACGCGGGGCGCTGGTCGGGGGAGGCGGTGGAGGACGCGGCGCGGGCGCTGCGGGGCGCCGGCGGGCTGGCGTGGCTCGACGGCGATGGGAGCGCGGGGGCCGGGCGGCGGAGCTACCTCGCGTGCGCGCCGGTGGAGGTGGTGCGGGCGGAGCACGGTGACGCGGACCCGTTGGGCGCGGCGGGGCGGCTCGAGGGATGCGGCGACGACTCGGACGCGCCGCGCTGGGTGGGCTACGTGGCCTACGACGCCTGGTGGGCGGGGCGCGCGTCACGGCACGCGCGCGGAAGCCACGGCGGGCCGGTGCTCTGGTGGGGGCGCTACGACGCCGTGCTCGAGGTGGACCACGCGCGCGGGGTCGGGCGGATCGTCGCGGACGACGCGGCGGCGGCGGCGCGCCTTCGGGAGCGGCTGGTGGGGGCCGGGCAGCGGGAGGCGGCGCACGTGGGCGCGCTCGAGGTCACGCCGGCGGACGCGCATGCGCGCGCGGTCGAGGCGGCGCGGGAGCACATCGCGGCCGGGGACATCTACCAGGTGAACCTGGCGCGGTGCTGGCGGGGGAGCTTCGAGGGTTCGGCGCTGACGCTCTGGGAGGCGATGCGGCGGGCGAGCCCGGTTCCCTATGGGCTCTACGTGGACGCGGGGGACCATCAGGTGCTCGCGCGGACCATGGAGCGCTTCCTCGACTGGACGCCGGACGTGCGCGGGGTCGGGCGGATCGAGACGCGGCCGATCAAGGGGACGAAGGCGCGGCGGGGGGACGACGGCGCCGAGGCGGCGGCGCTCCGGGCGGATACGAAGGAGCGAGCCGAGCACGCGATGATCGTGGATCTCATGCGCAACGACCTCGGCCGGGTCGCGGAGATCGGGAGCGTGGAGGTGGTCGCGCCGCTGACCGTGGAGCCCTACGCGAAGCTGCATCACCTCGTGACGACGGTGCGCGCGCGCACGCGGCCGGGGACGGACCTCGGGGCCGTGCTGCGCGCGACCTTCCCGCCGGGAAGCGTGACGGGGGCGCCGAAGCGGCGGGCGCTGGAGATCATCGACGCGCTCGAGCCGCACCCGCGTGGCGTCTACTGCGGCTGCGTGGGGCACGTGGATCGGCGCGGCGGGGCGCACCTTGCGGTGGCGATCCGGACGGCCGTCGTGCGCGGCGGGGCGGTCGAGTACTTCGCCGGGGGCGGGCTCGTATGGGCCTCGGAGGCGGCGCGCGAGGTCGCGGAGACCGAGCTGAAAGCGCGTGTGTTCCTGGATGCGATCGAAGACATGCACGATAGCTTCCCGGGGTGATCCGAAAGAGCACGCACTGATGCTCGTGGGCAGCCGCGAGAAGAAAAACTGATTTCGGAAAAGATTTTTCGTTGACACCCCCAGAGGGGTGCGTTAGCTAGAGAGCACGATGACGAGGCAAGCCCATACCCACCGGCCGACCTGCTCCTGGCAGGCTGCCCCGCGGAATGCCCGCGGCGGCGTGGTCGAGGTACGGGTCGTGGATCCGTCGGGGAGCCCGATCATGTCGGGCGCCTGGACGGCGGTCTCGCTCGGACGGTCGGAGTCGGCCTGTGCGCCTGCTCCTGCCTCGGCGGCCACGTGCTTCGCCTATCGCGCGGAGAAGAAGGACGGCTTTCGTCGTCCGTCGACCGACAATCAGCAGGATATCGGCGGGGCCTCCCTCCCGGCGGCTGGCGAGATCGCCAGTGATTTCGGCGCCATGCTACTGAGCGCCGAGCGTCTCGAGGAGGGTCCCCCCAGCTAGCGGTGGAACCACACCGGCCCATGGCCGGTAGGTTTGGATGAAGCCGCCAGCGACCTCGCCGGCGGCTTTTTTCGTGTCTGGGCTGGAGAGTCTGGGCTGGAGAGTCTGGGCTCGAGAGTCTGGGCTGGAGATCCCGGGCCGCCGACCCAAGCGAAGAGCATGCCGGGGAAGAGCCCCGGCCCGAGGAACGAACGAGGAGAGGAGAACGACCGGCCGAGGCCGGAACGAGAGCGAGATGGACGCAGCGGGAGGTCATCTCTCGAGACGCGACGGGCGGATCCCGGGCGTCCCGAGCGAGCGCCTCGGTGGCCGAGCACGACCTCGAACGAGGGCCTGCGCGGTGAGCTCGAGGCAGCCCAGCCCCCGATGGGGGGCCGGACGAGGGGACTCGTACGCGCTGAATCAATCTCTATTTTCATCGAATCACAACACTCATAGTTTGCTCACTCTCGCCGAACGTGATGCCCATTCTGCGGACGACTCCGCGGAACAGAGGGAAGAGGCGAAGCGCGAGGAGGCCGGTGCGCCGGCCCTTCGTGGAGGGTGTCCAGCAGACTGACGCCAGGCTCTCGTGCTCCTTTTACGGGCCGCCTGCGTCAGCGCAGGTGGCCCGTCTTCGTTTCCGTCCCCGCCCGGGTAGGCGCCGGTGGCCGGCAGGCGGCCTGTAAAGTCGCCGGGGCTCTGCCCACGAGGTTCGATTCCTTCCTGCCCGACCGCGAGAGCTCCCTCCGAGGACCCCGTTCTCCGACGACCCAGTGGGGGGAGCGCGAGCGAACGACGAGACCGAGGCCCGGCCTCGGCACGGGGCACTAGCTCAACGGCAGAGCAGCCGGCTCTTAACCGGTCGATCAGGGTTCGACCCCCTGGTGCCCTACCGGCGCCGCGACCCGCTCGCGACGCGACGGGAGAGGTGCGCCCTGCGCCCGCTCCCGGGAGCCCCCGGCTCCCATCGCTCTTTCGAGAACACACCGGACTGGTCCAACGGCGAGGACGCGTGGCTCTGAACCACGAGGTCGGGGTTCGACTCCCTGGTCCGGTACCGCGTCACCCCAGCGGGGGTGGCGGGAGGTCTTTGACAATCGGGGGACGTGGGGCGGTGTCGCGCCCGCCTCACGTCACTCCGGCGCTTCGGCTCGCAGACGAGCTGGGGCGCCGGAGAGCAGGTCTTCGAGCTCGGCTCGGCGGCCTGCGACGTGGTGACCGCGCAGAGGTCTGTCCGCTCGGCCGTGACCCGAGTCGGCGTCGGGGTTCGATTCCCCCCGGTCACCCCACGGCTCGCTCCGCGGAGCGAGCGCGCGCACCGGGAGCCCGGTGCGTGGGGAGGTAGCTCAGGGAGAGCGCCCCGGCCGTTAACCGGGGTTGTTGCGGTTCGACTCCGCACCTCCCCGCCGGGCGGCGACTCCGGTCGCCGCGACGGCTCGAAAGCGCATCTGGTGAGCGCGTCCGGTTGAAGCCCGGAAGGTGCAGGTTCGATCCCTGCTCGAGCCACCGCGTGGGCGGAGGGGCTGAAGGCCTCGCACCGCCCGCCCGACGCTGCCGCGTGATGAAGCTGGCGTACCAGCTCCGCTGTCTACGGAGTGAGACGGGTTCGATTCCCGTACGCGGCGCCACCCACTCGTCGTCCAATGGTGAAGACGCCCGTCTGATACGCGGGAAACGGAAGTTCGATTCTTCCCGAGTGGACCGCGCGCCCCGCGAGGGGAGCGTTCGCGAGGGATCGTGGCCCAACGGGGAGGGCGCCGGTGTCGCAAGCCGGAGACTGCGGGTTCGAGTCCCGCCGGTTCCACCGCGCGCCGAACGGGGCGCGTTCGAGAGGGGATGTAGCTCAGGGGGAGAGCGCAGCCATGGCACGGCTGAGGCCGCGGGTTCGATTCCCGCCATCTCCACCGCGACGGCGCCCGGCGCCGCGCCATGCCCACGATGCGTAGTCGGCGACGCACCGCCCCGGTAAGGCGGAGAGCCGGGTTCGATTCCCGGCGGGGGCTCCATCTCTCGAGTTGTCGTTCGTTGTTCGTTCCCGCGGGAGGGGCGCCGACCTCTCCCAGCGCGCCTTCCGGCTCCGCGGCTCCGCTCCGGCGGGGGCTTCGGGGTCGGAAGACGCGCTCCTGCCCTCGAAGCGTAGGTAGCGACGCGCCGCCCTCGTAAGGCGGAGAGCCGGGTGCGAGTCCCGGCATGGGCTCCAGACGATTCCGGCGCGTTCGTCTAGCGGCACCAGGACACCCGGTTTTCAGCCGGGGAGGCGGGGGTTCGAATCCCCCACGCGTCACCACGCTCCCGTAGTGAAAGGGAATCACGCAGGTTTCCGGAGCCTGAAGTCCACGTTCGAATCGTGGCGGGAGTGCCGCGGAGCTCGGCTCCGCTTCTTCATGGCGGAGCTTCGGCGCCGCGCTCGAGAGAGATCCTCCGTGTGTAGCTCAGGCTGGAGGAGCGCCCCGTTCGGGTCGGGGAGGCCGGCGGTTCGAATCCGTCCACACGGACCGGCGCTTCGGCGCCTTCGCGTGCGCTCTCCATCCGGCCGAGTCGGAGCGAGGGTGCCGATGCTTCTCTGGTGAAAGCGGAATCACTCGGGCGTGCGGAGCCCGCGTTCCAGGTTCGAGCCCTGGGGGGAGCGCCATCGCGTGCCGGTGTTCTGGGAACGCCGCCGGCTGCAACCCGGCGAAGGTGGGTTCGACTCCCACTCGGCACTCCGGCGAGGAGACGATCACCGCCCGCGCGTTCGGCGCGCGGTGCCGTGCGCTCGCCCTCGCCCACTCTTCGTGCCGCCCGCGGGCGGCGCCTGCTTCCGTGGTGAAACGGATCATCACGCGGGTCTACGAAACCCGAGTTCCAGGTTCGAATCCTGGCGGAAGCGCCGGCGGTCGCTTCGCGGCGACCCGCCATCACGAACGGCTGCGGGCCGAGGACGGCCGACGCCTCTCATACGGGCGGCCGCGAGAGTTCGAGTCTCTCCGCAGCCATGCGGGGCGAGTCGTCTGGGGACGACGCCGCCGTCACGAGGCGGACGAGCAGGGTTCGATTCCCTGGCCCCGTACCGAGGTCGACGCCCAGGCGCCGACCTTCGCGGAAGCAGCCGGTCCGTCTGCGAGCCGGAGCCCCCGAGCCCAGGTGGCGACGACGCGGTCCGCGGCGGCTCGGCGCTGGAGTGGCGGAACGGGAGACGCAGCGTGCTCAAACCACGTGGCCCTCGGGCGTGCAGGTTCGACTCCTGCCTCCAGCACCGCTCGCGCGAGCGAGCTCATCGATCATGGCGCGTTGTGCATCTGGGTATGCAGCCCCGTTGTCTCCGGGGTGAGACGGGTTCGATTCCCGTACGCGTCGCCGACGGCTTCGGCCGTCCATGCACCGGAGTGGCGGAACGGTATACGTAGCGCGCTCAGAACGCGTGGCCCTCGAGGCATGCAGGTTCGACTCCTGTCTCCGGTACCGGTATTGATGGGAGGGGCTGAGCTTCGCCCCTCCCCCGTCGGAGGCGAGCTCCGCCGGGTCCCCCTCCCTCGCGCTCGCTTCGCTCGCACGCGCCTCCCCGTTCTTCGAGTCCGGGCGAGCGCGGCCTGCGAGGCCGGGCCGAGCGGGCAGATGCGGGCGCGGTCGCTTCGCACGACACGGCGCCATCGCTCGCCACGGGCGCGCCCGCAGACACCGGGCCGCCCTCCTCTTCCCGCTCTCGGACCGCTCGCTCGGGGCTGAGCTTCGCCCCTCCCCCGTCGGAGGCGAGCTCCGGCGCGGATCACACGGGATGAGTCGTCTGGGGACGACGCCGCCATGACGAGGCGGAGGAGCAGGGTTCGATCCCCTGATCCCGTACCGACGCGGCGGCGCGCTCTGCGCCGCGAACGAACACGCGCCCCGACCGGGCGTGCCACGCCAGGGTGGCGAAACGGTAAACGCAGCACGCTGAGGTCGTGTGGCCCCTCGAGGCATGCAGGTTCGACTCCTGTCCCTGGTACCGGCGGCGCGAGCCGCCTCCCGACGGATTCGTCTAGTGGCCCAGGACGCTTGGTTCTCAGCCAGGAAACACGGGTTCGAGTCCCGTATCCGTCGCCGCGACGCGCACGAGATCGCCGCGCGTCGCTCGGCCGAATGGTCGGCCAGCGGGTCCCCCTTCGCGGGGGCGACCCGTCTCGTCCACCACCGCGTGCCGCAGGCACGCAGGAGATCTCGCCATGCGCACGCTCGTTCTCGACCAAGGCTACCAACCGCACCAAATCGTCCCCTGGCAGAAGGCCGTCACGCTCCTGTACGTGGGCAAGGCCGACGTCGTGGAGGAGTACGAGGACGTCATCCGTTCCGTCAGCCTCGCGATGCGCATGCCCGCCGTCGTGCGCCTCCGCCAGGGGAACCGCTTCCGCCAGCACCGCATCAAGTTCTCGCGCCTGAACGTCTTCCTGCGGGACGGCTTCAGCTGCCAGTACTGCGGCGAGAAGCTGCCGATGCGTGACCTGACGTACGACCACGTCCTGCCGCGCGCCCAGGGCGGCACCACGACGTGGGAGAACATCGTGACCGCGTGCCGCCGCTGCAACGAGCGGAAGGCGGACCGGACGCCGCAGCAGGCGAAGATGCCGCTCCGCAAGGCGCCGCGTCGGCCGAAGTGGCTGCCCGGGGGCACGCTGCACCTCGACGTCTCGCACATCCCGCAGCACTGGCGGACGTGGATGTCCTGGACCTCGGCGCTCGCCTGATGGGGAGCGCCTTCCGCGTCGGGAATGGTCCCGGCGCGGGCCCTCCGGGAGGGGGGCGCGCCAACGAACGCCGCGGGAACGCGCGCCTCCCTCCCGGTCCTTTCTTCGCGTCGCCCAGCGGGTGACGCCCCTCCGCCGGCGCCGGCGGAGCCCTCGGGGTGAAGTCTTGGGGGAAGACGCCCGGCTGGGGGCCGGGAAGGTGCAGGTTCGACTCCTGCCACCCCGACCGCGCTCTGCGGAGCGCGATCGATGGAAGCGAAGCTGGTCGGGGGACCAGGCTCCGTTGGAAGCGGATGCGCGCCCATGGGCGTGGGGTTCGAGTCCTCTCGCTTCCGCCGACCCTGGAGAGCAAATCGGTGCAGGCCACCGAGCCCGCCTCGAAAGCGGTGCGCGCCTTCGCGGGCGTGGGGTGCGAGTCCTCTGCTCTCCGCCGCCGCGTTCATGGAGGGGCCGCTCTCCCCCTCGCCCTCGCTTCGCTCGCACGCTCTTCGAACGAGAGCGTGGGGGCGGTCCACGAGGGCCGGCGCGGGCGCAGGCGCTCGCGTCGCTCGAGACGATCACGACGGCCCCGTCGAACGACGCCGGGTCGCTCGGGAGCTCATACGTCGGTGCTCTGGGAGCAGCTCGGATTCCAAATCCGGTGAGTCGGGTTCGATTCCTGGCCGGCGTGCCGGTGCGCCTTCGGGCGCGCCTCGGCCTCCCTCGAGGCCTCTGGAGAACGAACTGGCCGGGCGGCCAGGCCGGTTTGCTAAACCGTGCGCACCCGCGTGGGTGTGGGGTTCGAGACCTCCGTTCTCCGCCGGCGCGACGCCTCTGCTGACGACGGCGTCGCGACCCCGGTCCTCTGTTTCCTTCGGTGGGCGGCACCGGAGCTCGTGCGGAGGAGCGATGAGGGGTGCACCCGCCTCCGGGGCACCCCGCCTGCGGTGATGGTCCAACGGCACGACACCAGAGTCCCATCCTGGAGACGGGGGTTCGATTCCCCCTCACCGCACCGCCGAGCGCCCCATGGAAGTAGCGGGGCCGGAGCGAGTCTCTCCTTCCAAGAGATCAGGCCACTCGTACTGGTCCGGCCCCTCCGGCGCGTCCCGCCGGAGCTCCCCGTTCTACGTCTTGCCACTGCGTAGGCGCTCGGCCTCCCTTTCCACCCCTTTCCCCAGGAGGTGCACCATGTCGCACTTCGTCGTTCCGAACGCCCACGTCGGGCTCCTCTACGTGGACGGCGTCTACGAGGACGCCCTCCCCCCCGGCCGCCATCCCCTGGGCGGCGGCCTCTTCGACCGCAAGGTCCGCCGCGTCGACCTCGTCGACCTCCGCGAGCGCTCCCTCGTCATCAAGGGCCAGGAGATCCTGACCCGCGACAAGGTCGCGATCCGCGTCTCGCTCCTCGTCTACTTCGAGGTCGTCGACCCGGTCGCCGCCAAGCACCACGTCGCCGACTACGAGGCGCGCATCTACGAGGACGTGCAGCTCGCTGCGCGCCGCTTCCTCGCGAGCCGCGACCTCGACGCGATCCTCAGCGACCGCAACGAGATCTCGGACGCGGTCCGCGAGACCGTCAAGGACGCGGCGCAGGGCTACGGCGTCGAGATCCACCGGGCGGACGTGAAGGATCTCGTCTTCCCGGGGAACCTCAAGACGATCATGAACCAGGTCCTCGAGACCGAGCGCCGCGCGGAGGCGAAGCTCATCCAGCAGCGCAAGGACATCGAGGCCCGCAAGCTGGCCGCCCGGGCCGACGAGGAGGCGCAGCGGCGTCGCCTCGAGGCCGAGCGCGAGCGGCTCCACCTCGAGCTCGAGGCGGAGAAGGAGCGCTCGGCGGCCGAGCTGGAACGCCAGCGCGTCGCGCTCCGGGCCGAGGTCGAGCAGGCCGAGGCCCTCGCCGCGCACCCGGCCCTGCTGAAGCTTCGCCAGCTCGAGACCCTCGCGACCATGGCCCGCTCCGGCGGGCGCTTCGTGGTCGGCCTGAAGGACCTCGAGCTCCTGGAAGACGAGCGCTGACTCGTCGTTCCTCCCGGCTGCTCCAGCGGCCACGCCGCGCCCCTCCTCGCACCCGCGGGGGGAGGCGAGGCACCGCGCCTCTTCGGAGGCGCGTCTGCGACGATCGTCCAATGGACAAGACACCGGCTGGCCATGTCGGAGATGTGGGTTCGACTCCCGCTCGTCGCTCCCGCGGCCCGCGCTCCGGGCCGCGCCTCCGCGAGAATCGTCCAACGGCAGGACACCGGTGCGCCACGCCGAAGATGTGGGTTCGAGTCCCGCTTCTCGCACCACGCCGCGCGAACCGTCCGGGCTCGCCGCGCCTCATGGAGCAGACACGCTCGGGCTGCCCGCTCGGTCGACCTGCTCCGGCCCTCCCGCTCTCGAACAGGGCGGCGGCCGGCACGTCCGCCGGGGCGAGGCGGCGCCGAGCCTCCACGCTCGAGCTTCCTCGCCGGCCTCCTCAGGCCTCCGCGCCCGCGTCCCCCGAAGGTTCCTCCCCGCCGCCCTGGCGGGTGAGGAAGCGCGCGAGCAGCGTGCGCTTCGATCCGTCGTCGAAGCGCACCTCGAGCTTCGCGCCGCCGTCCAGCTCGCGCAGGATCGCGCCGCCGCCGAACTTCGGGTGCGAGACCCGCTTGGCGGGCGTCTCGTCCACGACGAGCGCCGGCCGGAAGCCCCCGAGGTCCTCGTCGTGCACGGACTTGAACGCGCGCGCCTTGTCGTCCGACTCGTCCTCGCGGAGCTGCTCGAGCTGCGTGCCCACCAGCTCGTCGAGCCACGCCTCGAGAGGCACGGCGTCGATCGAGCGGTCGCGCGTGTCGAAGAAGGCGACACCCTTCCCGCCGAGGGGCGCCGCCACGAGCACGTCGCCGCCCGGGTCGCGCCCGAGGCCGACCATGCCGCGCGGGCCGCCGCTCGCGTGGAGCTCCTTGGTCAGCGAGACGACGTTCTGCAGGCGCACGTCGAAGCCCTCGAGGGCGACGTCGCCGTTCGCGAGGAGCGCGAGCAGGTTGTCGCCGAGCTTCAGGCCGAGGGTCTTCTCGACGTCCTCGACGAGGGCCGCGTCGAGCGTCGGGTCGGTCTTCGTGCCGCTCACGTAGCGCAGGTGCAGCAGGCGGCGCTTGATCGGGTCCGTGAGCTCGAGCGTTCGCGCGGTGGCCATGGGGCGCCGAGCATACCGCGCGGCGCGGGCGGCGAAAGGGGCAATCCGGCGGCGGGGCCTTCGTGGCTCGGCCGCCGCGCCCGTGGTATGTGCACGACATCCGAGCGCGGCCCGGCCGCGCCACTCTCTCCGGCGTCGTCTAATGGCAGGACAGCGGACTTTGAATCCGCGAATCGTGGTTCGAATCCACGCGCCGGAACCAGCGCCCGACCTCGATCGCCGCGGCGCCGAGCCGGCTGCGTGAGGCCGCCCCGGCGGTCGAGGACGGGAGGCGCCGCGCCGCGGGTCGGAGTCCCTCCAGCGATCCGCTCCGGGGATCCGCTCGACGTCCCGCTCCGCGAACGGCAGGCGCCAGCTCTTCTCGCCGGGGGCTCCCTCCGCTTCGTGGGGTGGACCTCGCCCACCCGGCCCGCCCATCGACACGCGCCCCACGAGCGGGCAGTCGGCGCGGCGTCGCCCCCTTCGAAGCGCGGCGGAGTCAGGCGCGTGCGCGGAGACGCAGGAAGGCTTCGTGGTTGCCCTTCGGGCCCTTGATGGGCGCGTCGGCGCGGGCGACCTCCTCGAGGCCGAGCGCGGCGGCCTCGGCGGCGACGGCGTCGATGGCCTTCGCGCGGAGCGCCGGGTCCCGGACGACGCCGCTCGTCTTGCTGACCTCGCGGCGGCCGACCTCGAACTGCGGCTTCACCATCGCGACGACCTCGCCCCCCGGGCGCAGCAGCGCGACGGCCGCGGGGAGGAGCTTCCGGAGTGAGATGAAGGAGGCGTCGATGACGACGAGATCGATGGGATCGGGCAGGTCGCCGGCCTTCAGGTGGCGCGCGTTGGTACGCTCCATGACGACGACGCGTGCGTCGTTCCGGAGCTTCGGATGCAGCTGACCGTACCCGACGTCGATCGCGTAGACCTTCGCCGCGCCGCGCTGGAGCAGGCAATCGGTGAAGCCGCCGGTGGAGGCGCCGAAGTCGGCGGCGACGAGGCCGGCCGGATCGAGGGCGAAGGCGTCGAGGGCGCCCTGGAGCTTGAGGCCCCCGCGGGAGACGTAGGGGTTGTCGGTGCCGCGCACGACGAGCTCGACGTCGGACGCGAGGCGCTCGCCGGCCTTCTCCACGCGCTGCTCGCCGACGTAGACCTTGCCGGCGAGGATCAGCGCCTGCGCGCGGGAACGGCTCGGCGCGAGCCCGCGCTCGTGCAGGAGGACGTCGGCCCGGACCTTCTTCGCCATCGGCGGCGCGAGCGTAGCAGCTCGCGCGTCGGTCGCCGGGCCGCGGCGCTCGCCGCGCTGATGCTGGCGGCCTGCGGCGGCAGCGCCGAGAGCGCGCCGCCGCCGGTGGCGCCGGTGGCCGTGCGCACGCCAGCGCCGGCCCCGCTGCCCCAGACCTGGCCCGCGCCCCCCGAGCTCGGCTCGCGGCTCTGGGTCGACGTGAGCGCCTGCGAGGCGAGCCCGGCCTGCGCGCCGGCCCTCGCGCAGGCCGAGAGCTACTACCGCGAGCGGCGCCCGGACATCGCGGCGCTCCTCGCCGACCCGCGCCTCGACCCCTTCGAGGCGGAGACGATCTACGTGGCCCTCGTCACCTTCGGCTGGGACTGGGTGATGGTGACGACGCACGACGACGACGTGCGGCCGGGGCTCGACGCGATGGCTCCCCTGGGCGCGCGGGGAGACGGCTGGCGCGAGGTGCCGGGCTGGCGGGAGCCGCCGCTGGCGCGGGCCGACCACCCGCACCGGGTCGTGAGCGTGGCGCCGGGCGCCCTCCCCTGGCTGCGCCCCGACGCGACGCTCGAGGCCTTCTGGCGACCGGGCGAGGATCTCGCCGCCCTGCGCGCCGAGCCCTCCCGGCGGCGCTACGCCCGGAGCTCCCTGATGCCGGAACGCTTCGAGGCGCGGCTCCGGGTGGCGCCGACGCAGGGCGAGGCGCCGCCGGCCATGGCGCTCTCCTTTCGCGGTGCGTATCCGGACGCGGAGCAGGCGGAGCGGGCGAAGGCGATGGCCGAGCGGCGCATCGAGGCGGCCGCGCGGATGCCGGTGCTCGCGCTCGCGGGGCTGGCGAGCGCGCTCGAGAGCATCACCCTACGGCGCGAAGAGAGCACGCTCCTCGGCGAGCTCACGCTGACGGGCGCGCAGGCGGCGCTCCTGACCCGGCTGCTGCTGAACCGCATCCGGCTGCCCGACGGCATGTGAAGGCGCCCCTGGATGGGCTCGGCGCGCGACGGGCTCAGCGGGCGAGCTGGGCTTCGAGGGCGGCCTCGACCGGGCAGCCCTCGCGGGGGTCGAGGTAGAGCCAGGCGCGGCGACCGAAGAGCCAGCGCTCGCCCTCGCGGCGGACGAGCGCGGCGCGCGGGATGCGGAAGACGTCGCCGCCCGCGACCCGGGCGACGAGGTCCGTGGCCGTGAGGACGACCTCGATCGGAGCGAGGCGGGTGCGCTCGGGGCCCGGCTCGGGGAGCGACGAGGAGGCGATCCAGCGGCGAATGGCGTCCGCCAGGCGACCGAAGCGCGTCGGCTCCCGATGGGCGACGATCTCCTCGGCGCGGGCCGAGGTGCGGTAGCCCCCCTCGGGGCGGGCGTCCGTCGGCCAGCGCTCGGAGCGCACGAAGCGCTGGTCCGGCCGCGCGAGCCAGCCCATGCGGCGGACCGAGCCCGGGCGGCGCTGCTCGAGCTCGGCGACGAGTGCCTCGATCTGCTCGCCCCAGTCGGCGTCGTCCTCGCGGCCGAGAAAGGCGACGCGCGTATGGCCACGCTCCCTCCAGCTCAGCGCGACGACCGGCCAGAGGTCGTCAGGCGTGGCGTGCTCGACCTCGCGCCAATGGATGTCGGTATGCGGCCATGGGGCCGAGCCGCTGAGGAGCTCGCCCACCACGGTCTGGTAGTGGCGTTCCCGCTCGACGGGGAGACGCAGCACGTCGCCCCTCCACGCGATGCGCGGTCCTCCCTCCCAGTCGCCCTCGAAGGCCCGGCCCTGCTCCTCCCAGAGCTCCGCCTCCGTCCGAGCGGCGACCGCCTCGGCGAAGGCCCGGGCGTGAGACGCCCAGCGTGCGCCTGCGCTCCGGGGCGGCTTCACCTCCCGGCTCTGGCGGATGCGCCGGTCGACGAAGGTGAGCTTCACGCGGCGCGGCCCCCAGCGAACGACGCGCAGGGCGGTCCAGGAGACGCGCACGGCGCGGAAGGCGGGGGTCTCCCAGCCGTCGAGGTCGGGGCCGCCGCTCAGGAGGACGCCCGGCTCGCCCCAATCGAGAACGCGCGCGAGCTCGGGATCGAGGCGCATGCCTTCGAACCGTGCTCGCGCGCGTCCGCTCATCGGTGGGCTGCCCCGCTCAGAACGGGATGTCGTCGTCGCCGAAGTCGTCGGCAGGGAAGTCGTCGAAGCCGCCGCCGCCGCCGCCGCCACCACCACCGCCGCCGCCGCCGCCGTAGCCGCCGCCACCACCGCCGCCGCCGCCGTAGCCGCCACCGCCGCCGAAGTCGCCGCCGCCGCCGCCGAAGTCGTCACGGCGCCCGCCGCCGCCTCCGCCGCCGAGGAGGATGATGTTGCGCGCGCGGATCTGCGTGGAGTTCCGCTTGTTGCCCTCGCGATCCTCCCACTGGCGGTACTCGATCGAGCCCTCGACGCAGATCGTCCGGCCCTTCTGGAGGAACTTGCCGAGCGCCTCGGCGCGCTTCCCCCAGACGATGACCGTGTGCCACTCCGTCTTCTCGTCGCGCTCGCCCGAGCGCTTCACGAAGGACTCGGTCGTCGCCAGGCGCATGCGCATGCGCGCCATGCCGCTCTGGGTGTACTGCACCTCGGGATCCATCCCGAGGTTGCCGATGAGGATCACCTTGTTGAGACCTTCTCGCGCCATCTCGTCCTACTCGCTTCCCCGCATGACCGCCCCTCGCCCGGGGCCGACCCCCAGCGGGGTCGTCGTGTGGATGTCTTCTCTCGTTCGCGGCCGCCTCGGGCGAGCCACGGCTGGGTCTTCCTCGCGGTGCGCCTCGGCGCCCCAGCTGCCGCTCTTCGCTCCCGGCGCGGGTCGGGCGCCGGGCGAGGGGGGACCCTACTCGGCCGGTGTGACGTGGGCAACGGGGGCCCCACGCCCCGCGCCCGCGGAGCTCGCTGGCCCGGCCCGGCGTCCGCCTCGCGGGGCCGAAAACACTCGACAATCGCCCGGGGGCGCTCCGCGAAGCGCCGGCCCGCGCGACCTCCTCGAGCTCAGCAGCCCTCGTCGAGGCGATCGTCGCAGTCCTGATCGACCTCGTCCGCGCAGACCTCGTCGGCCCCGGGGAAGATGGTGTCGTCCATGTCGTCGCAGTCCGCGCCCCCGCACGCGATGGACACGGCGCCGTCGTCGTCCACGTCCCCCTCGAGGTCGCACTCGCTCAGGCAGCGGCCGAGCTCCTCGTCGCAGGTCTCGACCTCGGCGCAGGCCGGCGCGTCGGCCCCCACGCAGCCGCGGTCGTCGGCGGCGAGGTCGTCCGGGAGACAGCGCTCGCGGCCGTTGCAGAAGACGTCGTCTTCGCAGTCGGCGTCCCGGATGCAGCGCGCCGGACCGGCGTCGCGGCCCGCGTCGGGGCCGCCGTCCTCGGCCGCCGCGTCGACACCGGCGTCGAGGGGGGCGTCGTCGTCCCCGCAGGCGAGGAGCGCGAGGGAGAGGATCGTGGCGAAGAAGAGGCGAAGCACGGCGCGCAGCATTCGGCGTTCAACGCTCGAGCGCCACCCCCGCCTCGCGGTGCATGGCCTCGACGACGGCGCGGAGCTCGTCGACGAGCGGGTGGCTCCAGCCCTCGGCGAGCGCGTCGACGACGCTCCGGTAGTACCAGAGCGACTGCTCCTTGCTCGCCGTGAAGCGGTCCCAGAGGGCGTCGCCGAGCTCGCCGAGGTCGCGGAGGATCGAGCGCGCGTTGTGGAGCTTGTCGGCGGCGCTGATCAGCTTGAGCTCGGGCGGCTCCGCGCGGAGGGCCTCGATGTAGGCGACCTTGCGCGGCTCCCAGGGCGGCTTGGGCGTCTCGACGGTGTCGCTGAGGGCCTCGACCAGGCGGCGCACGCGCGGGCCGAAGCGGGCCTCGACCTCCTCCCCCGTCGCCTCGGGCACGTCCTCGAGGTAGTCGTGGAGGACGGCGGCGATCATCTGGTCTTCGTCGCCGCCGTGCTCGCCGACGGTGACCATCACCTGGAGCAGGTGCATGAGGTAGGGGATGCCGCTCCCCTTGCGGACCTGCTTGCGGAAGGCGTCGGCGGCGAGCTGGAGGGCGTCGTCGAGGCGGGGCGTGTACTGCTCGCGTTCGTTGGCCGGCATGGGTGAATCCTACTCTCCCCCTCGCGCGAGTCGGGCGCGGGTTTCCACGAGATTCCCGTTTGGAGCGTGCGGCTATTTCTCACCAAGGCGGGTGACGACGTTCTCGCGAAGGTCGGGCATGGTCATCGGCGTGGGGGGAATCGG
This sequence comes from Sandaracinus sp., assembly GCA_002699025.1. Lineage (GTDB taxonomy): Bacteria > Myxococcota_A > Polyangia > Polyangiales > Houyiibacteriaceae > Houyiibacterium > Houyiibacterium oceanicum. The sequence continues at coordinate 64,914 of PABA01000203.1, forward strand.
TTGGATGACGGCGTGGGCGCCCTCGTCTCGCGGAGAGCTCCCACGCTGGAGCCCCCCTTCGGGTGCGTTCGGGCACCCCGGGCGTGTTCCAGCTCCGATGGACAGTGGGGAAGCCCATGACGTTGAACTGGACGCTCGCGATCTGCACCTACAACCGGCCGCACTTCCTGGTCGAGACGCTGCGCCACGCGCTCGGTCAGACACGCCCGCCCGCCGAGGTGGTCGTCGTGGATGCCTCGGACGACTGGGAGGACACCCGCGAAGCCATGGTGGCGGAGTTCGAGCGTCATTGGGACGAGGTCCGATTGGTCTACGTGCCGGCCGAGGTGCGGTCCCTGACCTTCCAGCGCAACCAGGCCTTGCGCCTCGCGACCTCGGACGTCGTGTTCTCGCTGGATGACGACATCTATCTCTATCCCGATGCCGCCGAGATCGTGATGGAGGTGTACGAGGCCGACACGCGCCGCGAGATCGCGATGGTCACGGGGCGGTTCATGCCGGGCCCCTACGACGCGAAACGAAAGCGGAGTCCTCGGCCCGCTCGAAGGGGAGGCTCCGGCGCCAAGCTGCGGGGCACCAAGCTGCGGAAGTGGGTCGAGAAGCAGCTCGCGCTCGGCAGCCACTTCGTGCCCTACGACGACCCGGTGGACATGGGGCCCGTGCCCGAGTCCGTGGAGCACCTGAACGTCTTCCCCTGCCGGCTCGTGAACGGGGGGCGCACGACCTTCCGTCGCGAGCTCGCCGAGGAGTCGGGGTGGACGGAGCTCTTGCGCTACTACGCCACCCACGAGGACAGCGACTTCTCCTATCGCATGTCCCAGCTCGGCCGGTTGCTCGTGGCTCCGGATGCGGGTTTCTTCCACGCCGACGGGAACGACAGCAAGGTCGGCCGTTTTCGCGTCAACACCATCCGGGTGCGGAACCTGCTGGCGCTCCACGCGGTCCACAGCCCCAACCGGGTTCGATCGGCCCTGCGCTGTGGGGCGTCTTTCGCCAAGTTCATGAGCCTGTACGTGGCCATCGACGCGGCGCAGAAGAGGCTCAGTCTGCCGACGGCACGCGCCTATGCGTACGGGATCGCGCAGATCCCCGTGTTTCTGTTCTTCCCGTTCCAGGACTTCGAGGGGTGGTACACGGACTTGCAGGAGCGGATGTACGGGGATCGCTACAAGTAGGAAGAGGCGCACGAGCCTGACGCGGCGGAACGACCCGTGCCCCTGCCCGTGCCCCTGCCCGTGCCCGCGAAGAACCGGACGGGCCTGACGCGATCGTGCTCGCCCTCCCCGGTGGACCCGGCGGAACGGGGTGGGCGCGAGGCTTCCTTCTGGACGACCCTTTCTGTCCTTCGACCTGCGGGCAGGGGCACGGGCACGGGCACGGGTTCTTGGGTCGAGGCTTCCAGCCGGACTGCCCTTTCTCCCCTTCGACCTGCGGGCACGGGCAGGGGCACGGGCACGGGCACGGGTTTTTCGGGTCGAGGCTTCCAGACTGCCCGTTCTCCCCTTCGACCTGCGGGCAGGGGCAGGGGCACGGGTTTTTCGGGTCGAGGCTTCCAGCCGGACTGCCCGTTCTCCCCTTCGACCTGCGGGCAGGGGCAGGGGCACGGGCACGGGCACGGGTTCTTGGGCTCGGTCAGTCGTCTTCGGCGACGTAGATGTACACCCCCGCGTCGCGCGTGCCCTCGGTCTCGGACTCGCCGGGGGGGCGCCGAGCGCGGGTCTGGGTCTGCGACGGCGGCTCGGGCTCGGGGGCCGGGGGCGTCGGCGTCGGCGCGTGCGGGGCCGACGGCACCGGCGTCGGTGGGATGGGCGGCGGGGGCGGCTGCACGGACGGGGGCGCCGACTGGAGCGCCTCCGGCGGGAGGCTCAGGGGCTCCGGCGGCTCGGACGCGAAGGCGGGCTCCTCGTCGTCGAGCGCCCGCTCCTCGCTCGGGAAGAGGTCCTGCAGATCGCGCAGCACCTCCTCGCGCTCCTCGGCGGTGAGCGTCCCCTCGGGCGGCGCGTCGCTCATGGGCATCGGCACGGCGGGCATGGACTCGGTCTCCATCCCGCCCGGCTTCTCCCCCGGCGTCACGCGCGCGTCCTCGCGCGCCGGGAAGAGGGTCTCCGCGTAGTCGATGATCACCCGCTCGCCGACGGGCACCTGGTTCGCCTTCGCGAAGGTCTCGAGCGCATGCTGGAGCTCGCGCGTCGAGGCCGGCCGGTGCTCGGGCTCGCGCTGCAGCGTGTGGAGCACGATGCGCTCGAGCTCCCGCGGGTAGTCCTCGCGCCACTCGGTCGGCGGCCGCGGGTCGCGCTCGAGCACGGCGTTCATGAAGTTCAGGCCGTCGCCGGGGAAGAGGCGCTGGCCGGTCGTCATCTCGTAGAGCAGCACGCCGAGGACGAAGACGTCGGCGCGCCGGTCCGGTGTGCGCTCGTGGCGGATCTGCTCCGGCGCCAGGTAGCCGAGCGTCCCGCGGATGCCCTTCTCGCGCTCGCGCTGCTGGCGGCGATGCTCGACGCTGCCGGCGATCCCGAAGTCGAGCAGGCGCACCTGGCCGTCCCGGCCGAGGATCACGTTCGCCGGGCTGAGGTCGCCGTGGATGATGCCGAGGGGCTCGTCCGAGTCGTCGTCGCGCCGGTCGTGCACGTAGGCGAGGACGTCGCAGAGCTGGAGCACGACGCTGAGCGCGGCCTTCCAGGGCATGGTGCGACCGATGCTCGCCTCGGCCCGGCGGACCTCCGCGAGCGTGGGGCCGCGCACGAACTCCATGGCGATGAACCAGCGCCCCTCGAGGAAGCGGAAGTCGTAGACGTGCGGGATGCCCGGGTGCGTGAGCTGGGCGAGGAGCTTCGCCTCGTTGCGGAAGTCGTCGAGAGCCGTGCCGCGCTCGGCGAGGTGCGGGTGGAGCCGCTTGACGACGCTCGGGCGCACGAAACCGCCGTCGCCCCACTGGTGGGCGAAGTAGACGTCGCCCATGCCGCCCGTCGCGATCTTCCGGGCGAGCTCGTAACGTCCGAGGGGCTCCGGCATCGCCCGGCAGCATAGACGACGGAGCGGGTCCGGATCGAGAGCGGGCGGAGACGAGGCGGACGTCCAAGCCCGTGCCCGTGCCCCTGCCCGTGCCCCTGCCCGCAGGTCACCCAGCTCGTCGAGGTGTCCGCGTGCCAGCACGTCAGCCTGCTCGCCTACTGCTCGTCTACCCCAGTCACTCGTCTGCCTGCTGCTCGTCTACCCCAGCCGCTCGTCCGCCACGGGGGGAGGGGACGGGGCCCGCGGGACCCCGCTCCGGCTCACACTCGGCTCGTGCCGAGTGTTCCGCCTTCGCTCCGAAGCTCGCCCAGGACGTCGGCTGAAGCCGCCGCCCTGGACGACTTCTATGGTCCCGCGGGCCCCATCCCCTCCCCCCTCCGTGGTCCCCGTGGCCGGCGCGGTGAGTGAGTGGCCTGGGGGCGAGAGAGGTGCCGAGGCCCGACGCCACGCGACGACACGGGCCCGTCGAAGCCGCTGGCGGCGTTGCGCTCCCTCGAAGTAGCGCTGCTGCTCCTTCGGTCGCGCGCCTTGCCAGCGACTCCGACGACCTCCGTCTCGTTCGCGCGTCGTCGGGCCTCGGCACCTCGCCGCCTCGTCGATAGCCGAAGACGCGACGAGCCCTGGCTCCTCCTGCCCGTGCTCCTCTCGGCCCCGTCCGGCTAACGCCGTCCGCGGCCTTCGCCTGTCCATGGCGATCCCGATGCGGGGAGCGCGCGCCGCTTCGCGTCGCCCGC
>PABA01000204.1 GCA_002699025.1 Sandaracinus sp.
CCGAACGGGGCCGAGACAGCCGCGGGGTGGAGGGGCCAGGGCTCGTCGTCTCTTCCGCTATGGACGAGACGGCGAGCCCCCAAGCCACTCTCCTTCCGCGCCGGACACGGGGACCACGGAGGGGGGAGGGGATGGGGCCCGTGGGACCATAGAAGTCGTCCAGGGCGGCGGCTTCAGCCGACGTCCTGGGCGAGCTTCGGAGCGCAGGCGGAGCGTCCCGCGACAGCGGGGCGCGAGCCGGAGCGGGGTCCGGCGGGCCCCGTCCCCTCCCCCCGTGCCCGACGTACTCAGCTCGACACGCAGACCACTCGGCAGACCCGACCGACCCTGGAGACCGGCGGGCACGGGCAAGGGCACGGGCACGGGCACGGGTAGGGACGGGCACGGGTCTTCGGGCTCGTCACCAGCCGCAGCCCTGCGCAAAGAAATCCGGATCCGCCGCGATCAGCTCCCGCGCCCAGGCGCGCTCCCAGTCCATCGCCCGCTCCGCGAAGTCCGCCACCTCCGGGTCCCGCCGCCCGGCCCGCCGCATCGCCTCGCCCTCCAGCTCCACCGACCCGCTCGCATTCCCCAGCCCCGGGATCCGGTTCGCCAGCCGCGGGAAGCCCGGCGCCTCTCCCCACGGATCCGCCGCCCGATCCTGCGGCAAGAGCCCCGGCAGGTCCGACCACGCCTCGATGAAATTCCCCCGCCCCTCGGCGTCGAACGTGAACTCCTCGTAGATCGGGCAGGGCCCCTCCTCGTACTCGAAGACCACGTAGCAGCGCGCGAAGGGCTGCGTCTCGAAGAAGCGGCAGTCCCGCTCGGGCACCGTCGACGGATCGAGCTCCCGCAGCGAGAGCCCCGTGTCGATCATGTCCTCTGCCCCGAAGCCCGTCAGCAGCAGCCAGGGCGGCCACTCCCAGCGCGCGACCAGCGGGTGGTAGTCCGGCACGTTCTCGATCGGCGCGTCCACGTCGAGCGTGTCGAAGTAGAGCAGCGCCTGCTCCACGTAGTGCTCCGGCGGGAGCGTCGGCTCGAGGCAGGCCGCCGTCGCCCCCTCCGTCCCTTCGTCCCGGCAGGCGTTCGGCCCCGGCTCCGCTTCCCCACAGGCGAAGGCGGCCAGGAGGAGCGAGATCGGGGCGACGCGACGCATCTCCCGAGTCTGCGGGAGAAGCCGTCCGACGAAAAGGCGCTCAGCGCGGCTGCGGCGCGTGCGCCACCTGCGCGGCCAGCTCCTCGCCCGGCAGCCCCTCGGCCCCGAGGTCGTCCGCCGTCTCCTCCGGCCGCGGCAGCCACTCCTCGTCCGGCCCGTCGGGCGGCGGGAAGTAGGGCGTCCCGTCCGGCCGCACGCGCCGGTTCAGCACGAAGGTCACGAAGAGGTACTTGACCAGCGACTTCTGATCGAGCTCCGGGTGGATGTGCGGCGCTACCAGCTCCGCATGCGCCTCGGGCGTGAGGCTCCAGTGCAGCCCCGGCTTCATGTGATGAATCGTGTGGAACCCGTTGTTGAACGTGAACCAGTTCACCACCTTGCCCACGAAGTTCCGCGAGTGGTCGTACTCCGTCGTCTCGTCGCAGCCGTCGTGCTGGAGCAGGTTCATCGTCACGATGCCCCACTGCGCGTAGAGGTGCGGCACGATCCAGAGCACCAGCGCCTTCTGCCAGTCGAGCACGAAGAGCGCGATCTGCACGACCCAGAGCGCGACGCCCTCGATCACCAGCTGGCGGAACCAGCGCGGGTGCCGCGTGCGCATGGCCTTCGCGTAGCTGCTGTCGGCCTTCATGATCGAGGGCACGCAGCGCAGGAAGAAGAAGAGCAGGTTCAGCAGGTGCCAGCGGAAGCGGAGCTTGGTCGTCCGCATCACGTCGCGGCGGCTCTGCGTGTGCTTGTGGTGGCTCAGGTTGTGCCCCGGCACGTAGGAGCTCACCGGGTGCCCGTAGGTCAGCGTGAGCACGACCTGCCAGAGCTTGTTCATCGGCCGCGACTTGAAGATCGGGCAGTGGACGGCGTTGTGCGTCGAGACGGCGCCCTGGAAGCTCGTCACCAGCAGCACCACGAAGGCCGGCGCCCACCAGCGCCAGTCGACGTTCGCCCAGTGCTCCGGCGTCGCCACCCAGAGGAAGGCGAGCGTCCCGAAGTAGAGCGCGACGAAGAAGAGCGTTCGGATGTCGGCGGCGTAGCGTAGGCGCAAGGCGGTCTTCCCCCGTTCCCCGACGGGTTACCGCCAGGAGCGGACCCGGGCAAGTCCGCGGCGCGAGCGCGCTCTCACCCGTCCTCCGGCTGCGCGGCCGGTTTTCGGCCCGCTGCGAGGTACATCGAGAGGCCGCCCGTCGTCCGGTAGGTGCCGGCCTCCACCGCCGCGCGCACCTCCCGATCCCGCGCCCGCGCGCCCTCCCAGAGCGCGTCGAAGCGCGCCGGGTCCCCGCCCCCGGCGCGATAGAGCCGCTCCGTCGTCGCCCGGTCCCCGAAGAGCCCCGCCTCCATGCCCTCGGTGCTCGCGAGCTGCGCCACCTGGAGCCGCTCGGCGGGCGTGTCGTAGGGCGGCAGCCAGCGCGCGCAGCGGTCGTTCTTGTAGACCTCGGGCGCCGCGAGGCCGAGGTCCTGCATCAGCAGCAGCAGCCGCTCGCCCACCGTCGCGTCGCCCTGGCCGAGAGCGCGTTTGCCCGCGATGCACGCCCGGGCGAAGCGGAGCCGCTCGACGATGGCCTCGAAGGGCGCCTCCGGCTCGCCGAGCTCGAACAGGAGCGCGTTGGCCAGGTTGTTCGGCTCGGCGGCGAGGACCAGCCCGCCCGGCCGGGTCACCCGCGCCATCTCCCGGAGCGCGGCGGCGGCGTCGGCCACGTGGATGAGCACGGTCTGGCAGGTCACCAGATCGAAGCGGTCGTCTTCGAAGGGGAGGGCGAGCGCGTCGCCTTCGCGGTAGGTGAAGGCGTGCGGGAAGCGCTCGGCACGCTCCCGGGCGGCCTCGAGGAAGGCCGGCTCGTGATCGACGCCGACGACCTCCGCGTCCGGCGGCAGGAGCGTCGAGAGCCGCTGCCCCCAGTGCCCGGCGCCGCAGCCCACGTCCAGCACGCGGCGCGCCTCCCCGAAGCCGAGGCGTCGCGCCATCAGCTCGAGCGTGTCCTGGTGCCACCAGGTGTCGCGCCAGTCCGAATCGAAGCCCGCGAGCGCCGTATAGCTCGCCGCGTCGAAGCCCAGGTTCTTCGCGCTGCCCTCTTCCCTCCCGTCCTTCGTCCCCATGACCGGAGCCTCGCAGCGATCGCCCGCCGCGGGAAGCGCTCGTCGGGGCAAGCCGCCGGTCTCGCTCGGCCTCGGCGCCCGGCCGGCGCTCCCGTGCTCCCGTGCTCCCGTGCTCCGCGTGCTCCCGCGCTGGCGAGGGCGTGTGCCCGCTCGGCGATGGCACGACCGGCGAGGTTCCCCGCTCGGCGCTTCCCCGCGCCGCGCTATGCGCCGGCGTCGTCGTCCGGGTCCTCGTACCAGGCCTCGTGCGGAGACCACTCGCCGCAGCGGAGGCACTGGGTCTCGGTCCAGTGGCGGCCGCAGGCGGGGCAGACGCCACCCGTGTCGAAGGTGTTCCAGACGCAGAAGCAGACGCAGCCCCAGCGGTCCTCCGGGCGCGGCTCCCAGGCGCAGAGCGGGCAGCGGATGCGACGCCGGCGCGGCGGGGCCTTCTCCCGGGTCTCCTCGTCGGGGGGCGTGAAGGCGTCGTCCTCCCCTTGGCGCTTCAGCAGCAGCACGGCGCCAGCCTGCCAGCGCGGGACCCGGTACGCGAGCCGGGACCGGCGGCCCGTCCCCTCGGCGCGGCGTCCTGCGTGAAGGGCTTTCGCGCCCGAGCCTCGTTTCCCCCGCGTCTGTCAGGCGTTGCGCCGACTGCCGGGTCGCCGCGCGGCCTTGCTATCGTGCCCCCGTGCGCTGGCTCCTCCCGCTCCTGTTCGTCCTCGGCTGCGCCAAGGCCGGCCCGGCCGAGGACACCTCGCGGCGCGATGGCGGCGGCGCCGTGGACGCCGGGAGCCCGGAGGTCGACGCCGGCTCCCCGCGCGACGCCGGCTCCCCGCGCGACGCCGGAGCGGAAGCCGACGCCGGAGCCGAAGCCGGCCTCTGCGCCCCGCCCACCGAGCGCTGCGGCGGCGCCTGCGTCGACACCACGGGCGAGCCCACGAGCTGTGGCGCCTGCGGCCGCACCTGCGTGATCCCCCGCGCCGTCGCCGGCTGCGCGGCCGGCGCCTGCACCATCGCGCGCTGCGAGGACGGCTGGCTCGACTGCAACGCGAGCGCCCTCGACGGCTGCGAGGCGCCCGACGAGTGCGTGCCCGGCGGCGCGTGCGCGACGAGCTGCGGCTCCACCGGCACCCAGGCCTGCGACGACCGCTGCGCCCCGAGCTGCGCGCCCCCCGCCGAGAGCTGCAACGTCGTCGACGACGACTGCGACGGCGACTGCGACGAGGGCGCCCTCGCCGGCTGCCGCGTCGGCGTCCACCGCAGCTACGGCAACGGCGGCCACTTCTACACCACGAACCTCGCCGAGGCCTCGGGCGGCGGCTTCGCCCTCGAGTTCGAGAACTACTACTGGCTCTACGCGGGCCCGGGCCCGGACCTCGCCGCCTTCTACCGCTGCCTGAAGCCGAACGGGAACCGCTTCTACACGCGGAGCGCCGGCTGCGAGGGCGGCGGCACCTCCGAGGGCATGCTCGGCTTCATCGCCACCCGCGCGACCTGCGGCGCCGTGCCCCTCTACCGGCTGAACAACGGCCCCAACCACTTCTACACGACGAGCGCCGCCGAGCGGGACGACGCCATCGCCAGCCTCGGCTACGTGGACGAAGGCGTGGCGGGCTACGTCTGGCGCGGGCCCTGACGCTGCCCGAGCATCCCGTGCCCCCCGAGCATCCCGTTCCGCCCGTTCCGCGGGTGCCGCCCGCGACCCGCGCCGCCGCCCTCGCGCTCCTCCTCGCCACCACCGGCTGCGCCCGCGGGCTCCTCCCCGAGACCCCCCCGCTCCACCCGGCCGACGCGATCGTCGTCCTCGGCAACCGCCCCCCGGTCGACGCCGAGGGGAACGTCCGCCCCGAGCTCCGCCGCCGCCTCGAGAAGGGCCTCGCGCTCTTCCGCGCCGGCCACGCGCCCCTCCTCGTCTTCACCGGCGGCCCCGACGGCCGCGGCCACGTCGAGGCCGAGGAGATGCGCCGCTTCGCCCTCGCCCGCGGCGTCCCCGCCGAGCGCATCCGCATCGAGCCCCGCTCCCGCGACACCATCGAGAACGCCGGCTTCACCGTCGCCCTCCTCTGCGGGGCCGATCCGACCTGCGTGCCCGAGCTGATCGTGGTCAGCGCGCCCTTTCATCTGCGTCGCGCTCGGCGCCTCTTCGAGTGCGCCGGCGCCCGCGTGCAGCTCGCCGCCGCGGAGCTCCCCGCCGAGGATCCGGACGCCTACGCGCGCCGTTTCGCCTTCTACGAGCGCTTCGCGCGCCTCTACTACGGCTTCATCGACCCCTGCCGCCGGAGCGCCGAGGCCCGCCGCCGCGGCGCCGCGCCCCCCTGATTCGTCCCCCGGCGCGGCCTGCGCCCGGCGGGGCCCGCGAGCTGGGTTCACGCCCGTCTCCATGCGATAGTGCGCGGCGATGCTTTCGGGGTGCTTTCGGTCGCGTCGCGCGCTCTGCGCGGCGCTCGTCGCCGTGGGGATGGCGGCTTGCGAGGACGGTGGATTGCCGGAGGGCTGGCGGGCCACACCGGCCGGCGACGGCCCGCGGATCGTCTGGGATCTGAACCACGAGCCGCTCCCCGAGCTCCCGCTCCCCAACGACCTCGCGACCTGGCCGGACCCCACCTCGCCGACCGGCCGCCGCATCAACGTCTCGCAGGTCGCGCCCACCGGCTTCGAGCGCCTGACGCGCGAGCTCTTCGACCAGGTCGACGGCTGGGGCACCTACGGCGCCATCTCCATCCCCTTCGACCGGCACCTCGACACCCGCGACGTCTACGCGCGCATGGGCGAGGGCGGGAGCGCGGCCTTCTCCGCCTCCCGCTTCCAGGAGCACGCCGTCTACCTCGTGAACCTCGAGACCGGCGAGCCCGTGCCCCTCGACGTCAACGGCGGCCACTTCCAGTACGTCCTCGACAACCCGAACCAGTACTGGGAGAACGACCCGCGCGCCGGCGAGTCCAACCTCCTCTACGAGACCGTCGACGAGGACGCGAACGGCAACGGCGTCCTCGACCCGGGCGAGGACACGGACTTCGACGGCGTCCTCGACGCGCCGAACACCTTCGACGGCACGGCCAGCGATCCGCTCGACACGGTCGACGAGATGACCTGGTTCTACGAGCGTGAGACCAAGACGCTCGTGCTCCGCCCCGTCATCCCCATGGAGCCGCGCACCACCTACGCCGTGGTCGTCACCGACCGGCTGCGCGGCCAGGACGGCGAGCCCGTGCGCTCGCCCTTCGAGATGGTCCACCCGCTCACGCAGAAGGACACGCTCGAGGACCTGCCCTCGCTCCTCGCGGCGCACCCGGAGGTCTACGGCGACCTCGCCGACCGCGGCTGGGAGGGCGTCGCCTTCGCCTGGTCCTTCACCACGCAGAGCGTCCACGACGACCTCGACGGGCTCCGCGCCGGCCTCTACGGCGACGGCGCCTTCGCCTGGCTCGCCGAGGAGTTCCCCCCCGACTACGCGCCCATGGAGCTCTACGGCGGCAACCGCGGCCGTTGCCCCGTCGAGGGCGTGAACACGCGCGTCGCCGACGGCGAGGACTTCCTCGCGGCGCTCGAGTCCGTGGGCGGCGCGGCGCTCGGGCTGAGCGAGGAGCAGACCGAGAAGGTGCTCGGGAGCTACCGCAACCTCAGCCACGTCGCCGTGCTGACCTTCGACACGCCCTACCTCCTCGGCGACCCGCGGCCCGGGCCGGACCAGCAGGCGCTCGAGGAGAGCTGGCAGGTCGACTGGCAGACGGGGCAGGCGCGCGTGAGCCGCGAGACGATCTCGATGATCCTCTTCGTGCCCGAGGAGACGGCCGCCGCCGCGCAGCCCTTCCCCGTCGCCTTCTACGTGCACGGCTACGGGAGCGCCTCGGCCGAGCCCATCCCCTTCGCCGGCTACATGCTCCAGCACGGCGTGGCGACGGCCATGGTGAACGCCGAGGGGCACGGCGTGCCGCTCCCGCCCGAGCTGACGAGCGCCGTCGACCTGATCTTCTCGACCAACTGCATCGGGCCGGCCGGGTCGGCGATCCTCGGCGGGCGGGCCGAGGACCGAGACGGCGACGGCGCCGTGGACAGCGGCGTCGACTTCTGGACGGCCTACGTCTTCCACACGCGCGACGTCGTGCGCCAGTCCGTGCTCGACCACATGCGCGCGATCCAGATCCTCCGCTCCTTCGACGGCGAGCGCCGCGCGGGCGCCGCCTCCTTCGCCGGCATCGGGGAGCCGCCCTTCGTGCCGGAGGTCAGCGTCGACGCCGAGGGCAACGAGGTCGTGAGCACGCCGCCGATCGTCTACGACGGCGACGCCTTCGCCTACGAGGGCGCGGACCTCGCGGGCGACCTGGACGGCGACGGCGTGCCGGACGTCGGCGGCGTGGACCAGAACTACTTCTTCACCGGCGGCTCGCTCGGCGGGATCGTGAGCGGCGTCCTCGGCGGGGCCGAGCCGGCCGTGCGCGCCGTGGCGCCGATCGTGGGCGCGGGCGGCCTGACGGACGTGGCCATGCGCATCGACATGGGCACGGTGCGGGCGGCCATGCACCTCCGCATGATGGGCCCCTTCGTGATGGCGGCGCCGGCCGACGCGCGGAGCGAGCGGGACTCGAGCTGCCCCGACGGCGAGGTGAGCCTCTACTTCTACGCGAGCAGCCTGAACTCGACGCGCTCGGTGGAGTTCGCCTGCGTCGACGCGGGCCTCCTCGACGAGGACGCGGTGATCGTGGTCCGGAGCGAGGCGCACGACGAGCTGAGCTGCGCCGGCGCGACGGGCGGCGAGGCCGGGCGCTTCCGCGTGGGCTTCCCGGCGGACCCGGGCGACCGCGTGCACGTCGAGATCTACCCGGACGCGCGCGACGCGATGGACTTCGGCGAGTGCCACTTCCGCGAGCCGGTCGGCGCGCCGGCGGACGTGATCGACACCTTCCGCGTCGGCAGCGAGGCCTGCGAGCGCTGCGCGCGCTACCAGCAGCTCGAGTGGGCCGTGGGCGACCGGCTGGTCTCGCCGGCCATGGGCTTCGGCAACGCGCGGCAGACGCCGGACCTGCGGCGCCTCCTGATGCTCGCCCAGTCGGGCCTCGAGCCGGCGGATCCGGTGAACTACGCGCGGCGCGTCTTCCTCGAGCCGGTGGGCGCCGCGGACGCGCCCCAGCGGCCGACCAACCTGCTCGTGGTGAACTCGGTGGGTGATCAGAGCGTGCCGGTGAGCACGGGCAACGCCTACGCGCGGGCGGCGGGCGTCTTGCCCTTCGTGCCGCCGGACGGGCCCGAGAGCCTGCGGGAGTGGCGGGCGCCGAGCGGCTTCGCCTCGCGTTACCCGGGGCTCGCGACGCCGCACGATCTGCTGAACGAGTACCACGTGCTCGAGGGCGTCGACCGGCTGAACCGGCACCCGGCGGAGGGGCGCGAGGACTTCTACCTCTTCGACGTCGACGACGTGAGCGAGGGGCGCCTCCGCTTCCGCGACGACGGGCGACACCAGAGCACGGAGCCGGACGCCCCGCAGGCCCCGCGGCTCGACGATCCGCTGCGCTGGACGCGGCGGAGCGCCTCGGTGGCGAGCGGGGGCGAGGGCGTCTGGAGCGTGCTCCCGGGCGACGACGTGAGCGGGCTGCTCAACAACTACGCGATCCCGCGGGGCGTCCACGGCTTCGACGAGATCGTCTACCTGGACGTGCCCTGGGACACGAGCCAGTACCTCATCAACCTGGTGGCGCGCTGGGGCGCGACGAGCGGGCAGGACCTCCGCTACGTCACGGATCCGGACGGACACCAGTGCCTCGAGGACTCGAGCTGCGACTTCCTCCCGCCGCCGGTGACGCCGGCGAGCGAGGACTGAGCCGAGCCCGCCGGCGCCCCGAGCCGGGTCCAGGCCCGGGATCCGAGCTCCGGGGGTCAGAGCGCGGAGAGCGCGTCGCCGAGGGTCTCGGGCGTGTGCGCCGTCCCCCAGGCGGCGTTGAAGCCGTCGCTGACGAAGCGCGCGCCGGGGACGAGCATGCCCGTGCTCGTGTCGAAGACCGAGACGCGCTCGGCGAGGAGCGCCGCGAGCAGCTCCGGGAGCGCGTCGAGGGGCTGGCCCCGATCGGCCTGCGCGCGGAGCTGGCCGAGCATCGCCGCGAAGGCGGGCCCATCGCCCGCGAGGAGCACGGGCTCGTCCGGCGGCAGGAGCTCGGCGAGGAAGCGCCCGAGGAGGACCGTGTAGACGCTGAGCGCGTGCTCGGCCATGGACGCGCCGTGGCTCGGCGGGAGCACCGCCGGATCGGCGGGCTCGGGCTGGCGGAAGGTGAGCGGCGTGACGTCGAAGGCGGCCGCGAAGTCCTCCGCCATGGAGAAGGGCACGAGCGTGTCCTCGGCGTCGTGGGCCGTCAGGATCGGCACGTCGAGGGCGAGGTCCGCGTGCCCCAGCCCCGAGAAGTCGCCCTCGGGTGGGCCGCCGCCCGTGTCCGCGGCGATGCGCCGGCGATAGGGCTCGAAGAAGGCGACGTACTCGTCGCGCCGCGGCCCCTCGAGCGCGGCGAGCGCGTCCGTGAAGCGCCACTCGGCCTCGAAGTCCGTGAGCGGGTAGAGCGCGAGGGTGAGGCGCGGGCGGAGCGCGGCGGGGGCGCGGGCCGTGAGGTAGACGGCCTCGAAGCCGCCCCAGGAGCCGCCGACGACGCCGATGCGCGCCGGGTCCACGTCGTCGCGCTCGCCGAGGTAGGCGAGCCCGACGAGCATGTCGGCGATGTCGTCCTCGGGGCCGCCGCCGGCGTAGAAGCGCCCGAAGATCGAGAGCGTGGGCACGCCGTTGAGGAGGTAGAGCATGCCGTCCTCGACAACGCGCCGGGGGGAGGCCGCGGCGTAGGCGATGGGGCTCGAGGTCTCCGGGTCGTAGGCGGGGCCGTCCACGTCCGGGTGCTGGCCGTCGCCGAGGGCCGCCCAGCGGGCGTCGAGGGCCTCGCCGGTCCAGTCGATGCCGGCGTAGGGGCGGGTCTGGACGACGACCGGGGAGCGCGCGCGAACGCCCTCGTCGGGCTCGCACCACTGCGCGTAGCTCACGTGGCCGGCGCGCTCGAGGCGGAGCAGGAGGTAGCGGTGCGTGCGTCCGTCGAAGGGCTCCTCGCCCTCGCCGAGCACCTCGACCTCCAGGGCCTCGCTGGAGCCCGCGTCGCCGCCGGCGTCGAGGTCGGCGCCCGCGTCCGCGTCCATCTGCGCGCCGGCGTCGCGGGGCGTGTCCGGCGTGGAGTCGCCACAGCCGAGGCCGCCGAGGAGGAGCGCCAGCGCCCAGGGCGTCGCCGCCCGCGCCCACCCGAAGCCGTCCCCGCCCATCCGTGCCCGCGTCATCGGCGCCAGCATAGCAACGGCGAACGGAGCGCCCGCGCGCTCCGGCCAAAAGGCTCGCGGGGGCCCGACCGTCTCCGGCCGGGCCCCCGCTCGCTCTCTCCGTGTCTCTCTCCGAGACGCTCTCTCCACTCTCTCCGGGGACCGGCACCCGCGGGGGATCCGAAGGCGCCGGCCCGCCGGAGTCACTGCACCGCGACCTGGAGGTCGTAGGTGCCGGTCGTCTGCGGCGCGTAGGGACGCACCGTGACGACGTAGGTTCCGCTCGCGGGGGCCGTCAGCTCGACGCGGCTCGAGAGGTCGCCGGGCGTGACGTCGTCGTTCTGCGCGACGACCTGCCCGTCCCGCCGCACCTCGAGCACGGTGTCGGTCGCGCCCGTGAGCCCGCCGGTCGTGACGACGTAGCGGCGGCCGGCCTCGAGCTGGACCTCGTGCGTCTGCCCGGCGGCGCCGAGCGCCTGGCCCCGGAGGTCGAGCACGCTCGCGCTGGAGCTCGGCGCGGCGGTCGTGCCGGGAGCCGCCCCGCCCATGCGCGTGACCGTCAGCGTGTAGCTCCCGAGGGTCTGCGGCGCGTAGGGGCGGACGCGGAGCGTGTAGCGGCCGTCCGCGGGCACGTCGAGCTCGACGCGGCTCGAGAGGTCGCCGGGCGTGACGTCGTCGTTCTGGGCGACGAGCTGCCCGTTCAGGAGCACCTCGAGCACGGTGTCGGCCGCCCCCGAGAGCCCCCCGGTGGCGATGGCGTAGCGGCCGGCCTCGAGGTCCACCGCATGCTCCTCACCGTCGGCGTCGAGCTGCCCCTGCACCTGCACGCCGCCGGGGGTCGTCGGCGTGGTCGTCGGCGCCGTGGGCGCCGCGCCGCCCGCCGGGGCGATGGTCAGCGCGTAGGCGCCGAGGGTCTGCGGCGCGTAGGGGCGGACCCGCAGCGTGTAGGTCGCGGTCGCGGGCACGTCGAGCTCGACGCGGCTCGAGAGGTCGCCGGGCGTGACGTCGTCGTTCTGGGCGACGAGCTGCCCGTTCAGGAGCACCTCGAGCAC
>PABA01000205.1 GCA_002699025.1 Sandaracinus sp.
TCCGCTCGCTCCGCTCGCTATCTTTGGCTTGCCAGCGGGCCCGTGGGGCCCTCGGCGCCGCGTGGCCGCGGCGTCACACGATGCGGTTCTTCGAGGTGACGGCGGTGCGGCTCCGTGGGGCCGGGCGACCGGGCCGATGTGGGGGCGCTCCCCCGGCCGAGACGGGAGAGCGACGGGCCGCGGTGAGGCTTCGCGGAGCGGAGGGAGTCGCGTGGGTGCCACGTCCTCGGGCGCTTCGCAGAGACCGGGGCATCGAGGTGGCGGCGGTGCGGCTCCGTGGGGCCGGGCGACCGGGCCGATGCTGGGGCGCTCCCCCGGCCGGGGCGTGGGAGCGACGCGCCGCGGCAAGGGTTCGCAGAGGGGTCGGGGTCGCGTGGGTGCCACGTCCTCGGGCGCTTTGCAGGGACCGGGGCGTCGACGTGGCGGCGGTGCGGCTCCGTGGGGCTGGGTGACGGGGCAGATGCTGGGGCGCTCCTCCGGCCGGGGGGTGGACGCGGCGGGCCGCCGGGCCGCTTCGCAGAGGGATGGGGGTCGCGTGGTCGCCGCGGACTCGGGCGCTTCGCAGGGGAGGAGGCATCGACGCTGCGCGGGTGTGGCTCGGGCTTCTGCTCCCGCTCGGGCCGGCAGCGCTCGCGCTCGCCGCACAGCTTGGGCTTCCTGCTCGAGCTCGAGCTGAGGTCGCTCAGGCTCAGGCTACCGCTCGGGCTCGGGCTTCTGCTCCCGCTCGGGCCGGCAGCGCTCGCGCTCACCGCTCGGGCTTGGGCTCGAGCTGGAGCTTGGGCTGACGCTCGAGCTGAGGCTGCCGCTCGGGCTCGGGCTGCCGCTCGGAGTGGGGCTCCCGCTCTCGCTGCGGCTCTCGCCCGCTCCCCTGCGGCTGGCGGTGTACCCTCGGCGCGTGGATCTCGAACAACGGGTGCGTGCTCTCGTCGCGCCGCGGCTTCTCGACGTGCCCTCGGCGCTCGCGCGGCGGGTGGCGGGGGCTCCGGAGCGCGACGGCCGGTACACGCTCGAGCCGCGCATCCAGCTGCTCATGCGCGTGCAGCAGCTCGCGGGGGCGGGCGGCTTCGAGACGCTGGGGAGCGTGGAGGCGGCCCGCGACGAGTACCGGACCATCTGCGCGCTGCTCGGCCGGCCGGAGCGCCCGGCGCCGCTCACGCACGACCGCGTGATCACGCACGGCGAACGGCGCGTGCCGGTCCGGATCTACCGACCGGGCAGCGCGGGGCCCTACCCGGCCATCGTCTACTTCCACGGCGGGGGCTTCGTGATCGGCGACCTCGAGACGCACGACCCGGTGTGCCGGCGCCTCTGTACGGACGTCGGCGCGGTCGTCGTGGCGGTCGATTACCGGCTCGCCCCCGAGCACCCCTTCCCCGCGGCCATCGAGGATTGCGAGGCCGCGGCGCGCTGGGTGCTCGAGGAGGGGCCCACCCTCGGCGTGGACGCGGCGCGGGTGGCGCTCGCGGGAGACAGCGCCGGCGGCAACCTCGCGGTGAACGTCGGGCAGCGCGTCGACGGGCTCCGCTTCCAGCTCCTCATCTACCCCTCGTCGGACGTGCTCGCCGACACGCCCTCGAAGCGGCGCTGCCGGGAGGGCTTCGGGCTCGACCAGAGCACGGTCGACTGGTTCGTCGCGCAGTACGCGCAGGACCACGACGTGGCGGACCCCGGCATCTCGCCGCTCCGCTCGGAGGCGCTCGGGCGCTGCCCGCCGACGCGGGTGGTGATGGCCGGCTTCGACGTGCTCCGCGACGAAGGGGACGCGCTGGCGGACGCGATCGCCGGGGCGGGCGTGGAGACGACGCGCATCGTCCACGGGAGCCTGACGCACGGGTTCATCCACTACACGCGCCTCGGCCCGGCGCGGGACGCGCTCGAGGACGCGATCGCGGCGCTGCGGAGGGCCCTCGATGCGTGAGGGGGAGCCGAGCGGCACGGCGACCCTGGTGGCGGTCTGCCGGGGGCTCGCGCCGCGGGTGCGCGACCCCCACGCGGCGGCGCTCGTGCCGAGCCGGGTGCGGCCGCTCGTGGAAGCCGGGATGCGCTCGCGGCTCGTGCGGGAGGCGGCGCGCGTCGCGAGCGGGGGCGTGGTCGACCACGTGGCGCTGCGGACGGCGACGATCGACGAGGCGCTCCGGGAAGCCGTCGCGGCCGGGTGCGGGCAGGTGGTCGTGCTCGGGGCCGGGCTCGACGCGCGGGCGTGGCGGCTCGCGCTCGGCGTGCCCTTCTTCGAGGTGGACCACCCGGACACGCAGCGGCGCAAGGCGCAGCGAGCGCCGACCGAGGGGGCGCCGCGCTACGTGGCCGTGGACTTCGCGACGACGCGGGTGGCCGACGCGCTGGAGGCGGCGGGGCACGACGCCACGGTGCCGACGGCGTGGGTCTGGGAGGGCGTGACCATGTACCTGCCCGACGTGGCCGTGCGGGACACGCTCGCGCAGCTGGGCGAGCGCTCGGCGCCCGGGAGCCGCCTGGTGATCAGCTACCTCGCGGAGGACGGCGTGCCGCTGGCGCCGGCCGTGCGGCTCGGCTTCCGCATGCTCTTCGGCGAGCCCCTCGAGGCGCGCTACCGGCCGGCCGAGATGCGCGCGCTCCTCGAGGGCGCCGGCTTCGAGGTGCGCTTCGACGGAGACTCGCGCGACTGGCTCCGCGACTGGGGCGGCCACCCGCGCCTCGCCCGCCTCCTGCGCGGCGAGCGCCTCGCCGTCGCCGAGCGCGCGGCAGCGGCCGCGCGCTGAAGCGGGATTCGGAGAATCCCGCGGAGCACCTGGACCGAGCGCCGCACGCCCGAGCACGAGAAAGCAGCCCAGCACCGAGCACGAGCCCGAGCGCCGAGCACGAGCCCAAACCCGAGCACGCCGAGCCGGAGCCCAAGCGACAGCCCGAGCCCGAGCTCGCGCAGAAAGCCCAAGCCCGAGCGGCGAGCCCGAGCGCAGCAGGAGCCCAACGCGAGCAGGAGCCCGAGCCGCACCGCCGCCATTGGCCCCGTAGCCCGGCCCCAGGCAGCCGCTGCCCGCCGCTCCCACGCCACGGCCGGGGGAGCGCCCCCACATCGGCCCGGTCGCCCGGCCCCACGGAGCCGCACCGCCGCCACCTCGATGCCCCGGTCTCTGCGAAGCGCCCGAGCACGTGGCACCCACGCGACTCCCTTCGCTCTGCGAAGCGCTTCCGGTGCCCGCCGCTCCCACGCCACGGCCGGGGGAGCGCCCCCACATCGGCCCGGTCGCCCGGCCCCACGGAGCCGCACCGCCGCCACCTCGAAGAACCGCGCCGTGTGACGCCGCGGCCACGAGGCGCCGAGGGCCCCACGGGCCCGCTGGCAAGCCAAAGATAGCGAGCGAAGCGAGCGGAAACCGCACGCGGCGCCTAGCGGCCCGCGGCCGCGCGGTAGGGCGCACCCCCCGCTCCAGCCGATGCCCGCGTTCGCCCGAAGCGTCACGTGCGCTCGGCAACCACGCGACCCCCTTTCGCTCTGCGAAGCGCTTCCCCTGCCCGTCGCTCTCCCGTCTCGGCCGGGGGAGCGCTCCCATATCGGCCCGGTAGCCCGGCCCCACGGAGCCGCACCGCCGCCACGTCGATGCCCCGGTCTCTGCGAAGCGCCCGAGGACGTGGCGACCACGCGACCCCCATCCCTCTGCGAAGCGTTGCCGCTGCCCGTCGCTCCCACGCCTCGGCCGGGGGAGCGCTCCCATATCAGCCCGGTCGCCCGGCCCCACGGAGCCGCACCGCCGCCACCTCGAAGAACCGCGTCGTGTGACGCCGCGGCGACGCGGCGCCAAGCGGCCCGCGGCCGCGCGGTAGGGCGCGCAGCGCCGTCGCGAAGCGACATCGAAAAAACGCAGCGGGGCCTCCTTCGAAGGAGGCCCCGCTGCAGTGGTGTGATGGATGGGAGTAGGAAACGAAACGCTGGAGGAGAGAGGCTCCCCCGAACTCTCAGCAGACGGCGCCCTCGGGGATGCAGGTGTAGTCGGTGAAGCAGAGCTCGCAGGAGCTCCCCGGCTCGCAGCCCGTCGTCCGGCAGTCCTCGATCGGCTCGCAGCTGCGCATGTCCACGCACTGCCAGCAGCCGTCGACCACGATGG
The DNA here is from genome assembly GCA_002699025.1 of Sandaracinus sp. Taxonomy (GTDB): domain Bacteria; phylum Myxococcota_A; class Polyangia; order Polyangiales; family Houyiibacteriaceae; genus Houyiibacterium; species Houyiibacterium oceanicum. The sequence goes on from PABA01000205.1 coordinate 4,083, forward strand.
CGACGCCGTCCGTACCGCACTCCGGCCGAACCAGGCGACAGGTCAGCTCCTCCATGGTGGCGCAGGGGCTCGGGCGACACGCGCGGACGCAGTCGTCGCACTCCGGGCAGGAGCTCGTGCCGCAGGGGTCGCAGTACTCCGTGGGGTCGCAGTTCGCGTCGAAGTCGCAGCTCCGATCGGTGCAGCCCCAGGTCGCGCGCTCGCACTCCTCGATGCTCCCGTAGAGCCGGCCGCAGTCGGGGCCCTCGCACGTGCAGCCGCCGAGGCCCACGCAGGCGTCGCCGTTCCACGCGACGCCGAGCGCGAGCAGGCACTCGCCGACGCCCCGGGCCTCCATGGGCTCGCAGGGCCCCGGCGGCGGCGGGCAACCGGGGCACGGCCCGCTGGAGCAGTAGCGGGCGCCGGTCTCGCAGTCCGCGCAGCAGTTGCCGCTCGGGCAGTCCTCGCCGCTCCGGCACTCGGTCGGGCAGTCGACGACCGGGCACATCTCGTCGGCGGGGGCGCAGCTGAAGCTGCCGAAGCATCCCTCGCAGCACTGGCCGCCGGGCTCGCAGAGGGTCCCGTCGGGGCACTCCATGGGCGGCGGGCAGGCGATCTCCGGACAGCCGGAGCCGCGCTCGACGCAGAAGGACTCGCCATAGCAGCCAGGGCAGCAGTCCTCGTCGGGACCGCACACGGTGCCGTCCTCGCAGATCTCCTCGCAGCGCTGCGGCGGGCAGCCGCCCCCCGGGGCGCCACAGGAGCTCTCGCCGAGCTCGCAGCCGGGACAGCACTCGAGGACGCCCTCGTCGCAGACGACGCCGTTGCACACGACGGGCTCGGGCGGGCAGGCGATCGTGATGCAGCCTTCGCCTTCGGGGGCACAGAAACCGCAGCTGGCGTTGCAGCAGTACTCGCCCGCGCGGCAGACGTTGTCGCCGCAGACCTCGCCGCCGCCGCCGTCGGCGACGACCGATCCGTCGACGCCGCCGTCGTCCTCGCCGAGCTTGACCTTGCTCTGTGTGCAGCCGGCGAGCGCGAGGAGCGCCAGCGCGGTGAAGAGGCCCCGTAGGGTGATGAAGCGATCGTGAAGCATGTGTCCCTCCCGGCGCAGCGGGTGCGTCCTATCCGGTTGGTGGGCGCGCGGCGGGCGTTCCGTCAGAGTTTCTTCGCGCGGGCTCATGGCGCCGGCTCAGGGGCAGGCGCGGCGCACCCGGGGCGCGAGCGGGGAGCGTGGATGCGCGGCGAGGAAACGCTCGGCGGCCGCGGCGCCGCCGGGGCGCCCGGCCTCGCAGAGCGCGAGGGCGCGCGTGCCGTCGCGCTCGGCGGCGAGGGCGCCGTCGGGGAAGCGCTCGGCATGCTCGCGGAGCGCCGCGAGGGCGGCGTCCGTCCGGCCCGCTCCCAGGGCGCTCCGGGCGCGGCGTAGCAGGCCGAGCTCGAGGGCGAGCGCCGGGCCGGACGCCTCGGCGGGCTCCGGGGCAGGCGAGTCGGACCGGGCCGCGCGGGCCGGGCGAGGGCGCTCGGCGCGACCAGCGGGCGGGCTGGGCGCCGCATGCGCGGCCGGCTCGGGCGCGCTCGCCTCCTCGGCCTCGGGCTCCGGGGAAGGCGCCTCGGCGGGCTCGGCCGCGACGGCGGCGCGGGACCGGCGCTGCGCGGCCGGGCTGGGCTCGGCCTCCTGGGCGAGCGCCTCCACGTGCGGCGCCTCGGCCTCCGGCTCGGCGGGCTTCCAGGGCTGCGTGACGGCGACGCCGACCACCGCGCTCACGGCCGCCAGGGTGGTCACGGCCTTCGCGGCGACGGCGCCGAGGCCCGCCACACCGGCCGCGCCGAGGCCGCTCGAGCCCGCGGCCGCGCCGGCAGCGGCCGCACCGCCACCGACCGCCGCACTGCTACCGACCGCCGCGCTGCCACCGACCGCCGCGCTGCTACCAGCCGCCACGGCTCCAGCCGTCGCGCCGCCCGCCGCGCCTCCAGCCGCCTTCGCGGCCACCTGGGCCGAGGCCTTCGCGGCGACGGAAGCCGCTGTGGCGCCGACGCCGGCCGCGCCGGCGCCGACCGCGCCGAACACCGCCGCGCGCACGCGCTCCCGATCCGCGTCGGTCGGGTCGTCGGCGCCCCGCGCGAGCGCGAGCACCTCCTGCGCCTCCGGGCTGAGCTCCTTCACGATGATTCCCTCCCGGCCCGCGCGCGGTGCCGCGCCACGAATCGCTCGAAGGCGGCCCGCGCCAGGCGCAGCCGCGAATACACGGTGTTCAGCTTGGCCCCGGTCGCCTCGACCGTCTCCGGCGCCGTCATCTGCTCGAGCTCCGCGAGCACGAAGACCTCGCGCTGCTCGTCGGGCAACGTGTCGAGGAAGGCGTGGAGCAGCTGCGCGGCCTCGAGCCGCGCCGCGCGCTCCTGGGGGCTCGCCCCGCAGCAGGCGAGGCTGTCCGAGATCGGCGTGTGGGGCCGGCGCCGCTTCTGGGCGCGCCGATGGTCGCTCACCACGCGCCGGGTGATGGCATAGAGCCAGGTCTTCAGGCTCGAGCGGCCCTCGAAGCCCGCGAGCTTCCGGTGCACCACGACGAAGACGTCCTGCACCACGTCGTCCACGTGGAGGTCGCCGACGCCGAGCCGACGCGCCGTGCGCCACACGAAGTCGAAGTGCTGGGCGTAGACCTCTTCGAAGACGAGCGCGGGCCGCTCGGCGCGCTGGCGCACCCCGCTCTCGTCCTCAAGCCCCGCCGTCGCAGGGGCCGCTCCGGCCGCGGTCGCGGTCATCATCACGTCGGAGTGGTCGACCATCGAAGAATCCGTCACGGGAATTCTAACCGGAGCCGGAGCGCGGCGCGCCCGACGACCGGCGCGGCCTGGTGCACCTCCCCCGCGGGCTCGATCACGTAGGCCGGTCGCCAGAGGGGCACGCGGGCGCTCGCCTCGAGGCCGAGCGTGACCCGGGACCCCAGCGGGACCGCGGCGAAGGCCCCTCCTCCGACGGCGAGCCAGGCGCTCCAGCCGGCCAGCGGGTTGCTCACGCCCGCGCCCCGGCCCCCGAGGGCGCCGACCTCGAGCTCGGCGAGGGGGCCGAGGAGGAAGGGCCCGGCGGCCCAGGTGCCGACGAGGGCGGCGCGGGCCGTGAGCCAGCCGAGGGTGGCGCGACCGAGGGGGCCGCTCGCCTCGCGCGGCAGGGCGGTGGCCGCGGAGAGGCGGAGGCGCGCGCGGCGGCCGAGCGGGAGGTCGGCGCCGAGCTCGAGGCTGGGGCTCGGCCCGGGGAGGACGCCGGCCTCGAGGCCGATGGCGAGGTGGAGCGCCCAGGGGCGAGGCAGCGTGGGGGGTGGGCGGCGCGGGGCGGGCGCGGGCTCGATCGGCCCCGGCGGCGGCTCGGTCGGTGCCGGGTCCGCGGGCGGCGGCTCGGCGGGCGGTTCCTCGGGGGCCGGCTCGGCGGGCGGCTCGTCGGGCACCGGCTCGCGCTCCACGGGCTCGGCGGGGTCCGAGAGCGCCTCGGGCGGCTCGGCCCGGGCGATGGCCGGCAGCGGCTCGGGGGGCGCGCCGGTCAGGGGCGAGGGCTCCGCGGGGGGCACGAGCTCGGGCTCGATGGTCAGGGCGACGATCAGGGCGGCGGCCTCGGCCACGGCGCGGCAGCTCTCCCCCTCGAGGGTGCGCTCGCCGGCCTCGCCCTCCTCGCCGACGCGCAGCCGGAGCTGCCAGCGCTCGGGCGCGGCGGCGTCGGCGGGCAAGAGCGTGACCTCCGCCCGGACGGGCAGGGCCTCCGAGGGCGAGGCGGCCTCCCCGAGCAGGCGCTGGACCTCGGCGTCGACCTGCTCGGTCGTCGGGCAGCGCTCGGCGGCCTCGGCCGGCACCTCCCAGGCGAGCGCGAGCTGGGCGTGGGCCACGCTGGGCGCGATCCCACCGGCCGCGATCCCACCGGCCGCGACGACACCGAGCGCCCGGACGCCGAGCGGGACGACACCGAGCGCCCGGACGCCGAGCGCGGCGACGATCCGCCCGAGCCGCACCCCGGCGCGCTCGGCCCGCGTGGGAGCCCCTCCCATGAAGGGGACCTACCACGCGGGCTCTCTCCTCGCCCCCTCCGATCGCCGCGCGCTCTCCCTCCCCTCGCGGACCCCGGCGAGGCGAATCGCCTTCAGCGACGCCGCGCGCGCTCGACGAGCTTCAGCAGCTCGACCACCGGCACCGGCAACGCCGCCAGCCCGAGCACGAGGCCCCACTGGGCGCCGGTCAGGGCGGTCGTGTGGAAGACCGGGTGGAGCGGCGGCACCAGCACGGCGAGCAGATGCACGGTCGCGCTCGTCGCGATGGCCAGCCAGAGCCAGCGGTTCGAGAAGAGCCCGAGCGTGAAGATCGAGGCGTGGTCGCTCCGCGCGCTCTGCGCATGGAAGAGCGGCGTGAAGGCCAGCAGCGTGAAGGCCATGGTGCGCGCCTCGGCGGCGGCCTGCTCGGCGACCGGGAAGAGCGCCGGCGCCAGCTCGGGGAGCGCGAAGAGGGCGAGCGCCGCGGCGGCCATGAGCGCCCCCACGCCGAGGATGCCGACCAGCTCGCGCCGCCGGAGCACGCCCTCGCTCACGGGCCGCGGCGGTCGCGCCATCTGGCCGGGCTCGGGCGGCTCGAGGCCGAGCGCGAGCGCCGGGAGACCGTTCGTGACGAGGTTCACCCAGAGCAGCTGGAGCGGCGTGAGCGGGAGCCAGTCGAAGAAGCTCGCGACGATCACCGTGAGGACGAGGCCGGCGTTGCTCGAGGCGAGGAAGAAGATGAACTTCCGGACGTTCTCGAAGATCGCCCTCCCCTCGCGCACGGCCGCCACGATGGTCGCGAAGTCGTCGTCCGCGAGCACCATGGCCGCCGCCTCCCGCGCCACGTCCGTACCGTCCCGGCCCATGGCGACCCCGATGTCCGCGTCGCGGAGCGCCGGCGCGTCGTTCACGCCGTCCCCGGTCATGGCGACCACCTCGTGGCGCCGCTGGAGCGCGCGCACGATGCGGAGCTTCTGCTCGGCGCTCGCGCGGGCGAAGACGGCGACGCGGCCGACGTGGGCGTCGAGCTCGGCGTCGCTCATGGCCTCGACCTCGTCGCCGCGGAGCGCCTCGTCCTCCTCGCCGAAGAAGCCGAGGTCCTCGGCGATGGCGACCGCCGTCGCGCGGTGGTCCCCGGTGATCATCACGACGCGCACGCCCGCCGCGCGGCACTCGGCGACGGCGTCGGCGACCTCGGGCCGGGGCGGGTCGAGCATCGCGACGAAGCCGAGGAAGACGAGCTCGTCTTCGGGCGCGTCGCCGGGGTCGGGCTTCTCCGCGAGGGCGAGGAGCCGGTGCGCCTGGGCCGCGTGGGCCTCCGCGCGGGCGCCGATCGCCTCGCGCGTCGCGTCGTCGAGGGGCACCACGCCGTCCCGGCGGCGCACGGCCACGCAGCGCGGCAGGAGCACGTCCAGCGAGCCCTTCACCCAGGCGGTGGGCGCTTCGCCGGGGGGCGCGCTCGGGATCACGCTCATGCGCTTGCGGTCCGAGTCGAAGGGGAGCTCGCGCTCGATGGTCCGCTCGCCGAGGAGGCGCTCGCGCTCGAGGCCGGCCTTGGCGCCCAGGACGAGGAGCGCGATCTCCGTCGGATCGCCGAGCCAGCCCTCGGCGCCGCGGCGCGCGTGGTTCGCGTAGAGGCCCGCCTCGACGACGCGCCGGAGGTCGTCCGGGAGCGCCTCGAGCTCGGCGTCGCCTTCGCGGAACGCGCCCGTCGTGTCCCAGCCCTCGCCGCTCACGTGATAGGTCGCGTCCGCCGTCTCGACGACGCGCACGGTCATCGCGTTCTCCGTGAGCGTGCCGGTCTTGTCGGTGCAGATGACCGTGGCCGAGCCGAGCGTCTCCACGGCCGGGAGGCGACGCACGATCGCGCCCCGCGCGGCCATGCGGCGCATGCCGAGGGCGAGGGTGATCGTGGTGATCGCCGGGAGGCCCTCGGGGATGGCGGCGACGGCGAGGCTGACGGCCGTCAGCAGCAGGTGCGTCCAGCGGTGGTCGCCCTGGAGGAGGCCGAGGGCGAAGAGGGCAGCGCTGATGCCGAGGCAGATCCAGAGGATGACGCGGCCGAGGCGCGCGAGCCGCTGCTCGAGGGGGGTCGGGTCGCGCTCGCCCTCGAGGAGCGCGCCGATGCGGCCGACCTCGGTCCCGGCGCCGGTGGCGACGACCACGCCGCGGCCGCGGCCGCGGGTGACCTTGGTGCCGAAGAACGCGAGCGTCGCGCGATCGCCGAGGGCGGCGCCGGGCGCGAGGGCGGCGTCCGCGTCCTTGGTGACGGGGACGGACTCGCCGGTGAGGACGGCCTCCTCGACGGCGAGGTCGCGGGTGAAGACGAGGCGGAGGTCGGCCGGCACCTCGTCGCCGGCCTCGAGCTCGACCAGATCGCCGGGGACCAGCTCGCGGGCGGCCACGTCCTGGGTCGCGCCGCCGCGGACGACCCGGGCCGCCGTGCCGACCATGGCGCCGAGCGCGTCGAGGGCGGCCTCGGCGCGGCGCTCCTGCCAGAAGCCGAGGAGGGCGTTGAGCAGGACGATGAGGGTGATGGCGAAGGTGTCGCCGAGGCGGACGAGCCAGGGGGCGTCGGAGGGCTCCGTGATGGCGACGGTGGCGGCGACGACGGCAGCGACGAGGAGCGTGCCGACGAGCGGGTCGCGGAACTGGGCGAGGAAGCGGCGGAGGGCCGAGGGGCGGGGCGGCTCCGGGAGCGCGTTCTCGCCGAAGCGGGCGCGGAGGGCTTCGACGCGTTCGGGCGGCAGGCCGCGCTCCGCATCCGTGCCGTGCTCGGCGAGCGCCTCCTCGGCCGGCCGCGCGTGCCAGGGGGCATTCGCCTCCCCCGGGGGCGCTGCTCCTCCGTCGCTCGCTCGGCTCGCTTCCTTCACCATGGTCGCCTGGGACGCGCCTTCGTCCGCGCGGCCGGAGTCTACGCGTTCGGAGACGGGCCCGCCTTGCCCACGCGCTCTCTCGGGCCATGCTCGCGCCATGTCGACCCCGGCCCCCACGGACCTGGCCTCGCTCCGGGCGGCCCTCGAGGCGGACCCCGACCTCATCGCCCTTCGGGAGGTGCTCCGGCATCACCTGGCCGAGGACCCGCAGGGCGAGGACCCGGGGCACGACGAGGCACACTGCATGCGCGTGGCGCTCTGGACCCTGCGGCTCGCGCCGGAGGTGCCGGCGCGGCTCGCGATCGCGGCGGCGCTCCTCCACGACGTGGTGAACCTGCCGAAGGACGACCCGGCGCGGCACGAGGCGTCGACGCGCTCGGCGAAGGTGGCGCGGGCGGCGCTCGAGGAGCGCGGCTTCGACGCGGCGGACGTGACGCTCGTCTGCGACGCGATCCGCGATCACAGCTTCAGCCGCGGGGCGACGCCGGCGACGGCGCTCGGGCGGGCGCTCCAGGACGCGGATCGGCTCGAGGCCCTCGGCGCGCTCGGGCTCTGCCGCACGCTGAGCACCGGCGCGCGGATGGGGGCGCGCTACTTCGACCCGGCGGACCCGTGGGCGGCGCGGCGCGAGCTCGACGATCGGGCCTTCACGGTGGACCACTTCTTCACGAAGCTCCTCGCGCTGCCGGAGACGATGCTCACCGAGCGCGGGCGCGAGGAGGGGCGCAAGCGGGCGGCATTCCTGCGCGCGTTCCTCGGGCAGCTCGGCGAGGAGCTCGGCGCGCTGCCGCCGCTCTGAGACGCGCGCGATCCGCGCTCCGGCGCGCTCGCGCCACGACGCAGGCGCGGGCGCAGTGGGCCAGCCGCGCGCGTCCAGGCTCGCCGTCCCGGGCCCGTCCAGCCGGGCCCGTCCAGCCGGGCCTGACCCCAGCGCGGCGTCGCCCGGAAGCCGCGACCGCACGGTCCGGCTCCGGCGCGGGCGCCTCGGACGTGGGCGCCGCGCGGCGCTCGCTGCTCAGGGCGCGCAGCGGAGCGGACGCCGGCCGGGCAGGTCGACGCGCGGCGCCCGCTCGTCGAGAAAGTCCGTCGGTCGCAGCGCGCCGCCCCGGGCGCGCAGCCGCTCGGCGAGGCCCTCGCGGAGCGGCGGCCCGTCCTCCACGCGCACGGCGTCGGGCGAGACGACACCCGTGAAGAGCGAGGTCGTCGCGAGGTAGTCGGTCGTGAGCAGCTCGAGGCGCGCCCGATCGCGGATGGGCCGCCCGCGCCGATCGCGGAGCTCGACCCGGAGCACGCCCGCCTCGCAGCGCGCCCGCACGCGCACGCCCGCGAAGATGAGCGTGCCGCTCTCGGAGCCCAGGTTCGCGGCCACGATGGCCCGCAGCTCGGCGCCGGTCAGCGTCACCCGCGCGAGCCGATTGTCGAAGGGGAAGGCCTCGTAGAGCGCGCCGTAGGTGAGCGGCCCGGCGTCGAGATCCGCGCGCACGCCGCCGCCGTTCAGGAGCGCGACGTCGGCCTGGGGGTCGAGCTCCGCGAGCAGGTCCACGAGCAGGTTGCCGAGCGGCGACTCCACCTGCCGGCTCCGCGCGAAGGGCGCCTCGAGCGTCACCCCGAGGGGCGCCTCGCGCTGGGCCCTCGCCGCCTCGAGCGCCGGCTCGATCGTGCGCACCATCGCCGGCTCGGCCTCCACCGGCGCGCCCGCGTAGGCGGGGGCCTCGCAGCGGAGGTAGTCGGCGTCGCGGTCCGTGCAGAGGTCGTGCGGCGGGAAGATGCGCCGGCGCACCTCGCCCCCCTCGAGCACCAGGTCGACGCGCCCGAAGGCGCGCCCGTAGGCCCAGGACTCGGTGACGGCGACGTCGCCGACGAAGTGCGCGATGGCCCGGTGCGTGTGGCCGGCGACGATGACGTCGACCAGCCCCTCCGGGAGCGCGCGGGCGACGTGCACGATCTCCTCGTCGAGCTCGCAGCTCGAGAGATCGCGCGGGTCGTCGAAGGCCTCGCAGCGGGCGCCGGCGTGGGCGGCGACGACGACGACCTGCGCGCCGTCCTCGCGGAGCTCGCGGGCGAGGACCTCGATGGTCGACGCGAGCGGGGCCATCTCGAGGTCGGCGACGTTGGCGCGGATCGTCGTCCGGAGGGTCTCGGCCGTGCTCACGCCGATGACGCCGATCTTCACGCCGGCGCGCTCGAGGAGGACGGCGCGCTCGAGGCCGGGCCAGGCGACCCACTCGCCGCTCTCGGCGTCGAGGAAGTTCGCACCGAGGATCGGGAAGTCGGCCTCGGCGATGCGCGCGAGGAGCGCGCCGCGCGGGTCGTCGTCCGGGCCCTGGGGCGTGGCGGCCGAGCCCACGGGGCCGTAGTCGAACTCGTGGTTGCCGAGGGCGGCGGCGTCGACGCGGAGGGTCTCGTAGGCGCGCACCATGGAGGCGCCCTCGTCGAGGTTGGAGGCGAGGGTGCCTTGCCACATGTCGCCGGCGTCGATCACCAGGACGGCGCCCCCGTCGGCGGCGCGGCGGCGGCGGAGGTTGGCGACGGCGCCCGCGAGGTGCGGGAGGCGCTCGAGGTGGCCGTGGACGTCGTTGATGCCGACGACGCTGAGCACGACGCGCTCGGGCGGCGCCTCGGGGGCGGGGCGCTCGGCGGCGACGGAGGGGACGCGCTCGAGGCGCGGCACCTCGGGGACGGGCGGGGGCGTGGCGGCGCAGGCGGTGAGGGCGAGCGCGAGGGGGGCGAAGCGGCGCACGGGCAGAGGATAGCCCGGCGCGCCGTCGACGCCCCCGCCGCGATCCCCTTCTCCTCAGCCCTTCTTTTCTGGGCCCGCGCCCTTCTCGCCGCCCGCGCCCTTCTCGGCGCCCGCCTTGGCGCCGCCGCTCCCCCCGGCCTTCCACTCCTGCCCGAGCTTGGCGTCGATGAGCGTATGCGTGCCCGGCCCGACCATCCCGTCGACCGTGTAGCCGAACTCCGACTGGAGCGTGCGCACGGCCTTCTCCGTGCCGTCGTCGAAGACGCCCGTGAGCGGCGCCCCGATGCCGAGCGCCTGCAGGCGTCGCTGAAGATGCCGCACGTCCGCCCCCTCGACGCCCTTCTTCAGCAGCCGCGTCAGCTCCGCGCCGGCGAGGTTCCCCTTGTCCGTGGTCTTGCCCTGCGACTGGAGCGCCTTCTTCAACCCATCCGGCGCCTTCACGGACCAGCCGTGACCGATCTGCGCGTCGAGGAGCCCCTTCGTCCCGTCGCCCGCGATGCCGTCGACCGTGTAGCCGAAGGCCGACTGGAGGTCCTCCACGGCCGCCTTGGTCTGCGCGCCGAAGATGCCGTCGGGCTCCACCTCGAACCCGACCTTCTTCAGCTTCTCCTGGAGCGCCTTCACCTCGTCGCCCTGCGACCCCGTCTTCAATAGCTCACTCATCTCGAATCCTCCCTCGCGGCCCATCGGCCGCCTGGTCGCGCCGACCCTACACGAAACGCGGCGACGCCTCGTGCCGGTCCGGCGACCCGTCGGGCGGCGCGAGCGCGGGCCGGGGCCGACGCTCCGCTCCTCAGTGGAAGGCGCCGCGGAGGCTCAGGCCGGCGCCGCAGCCCTCGCGCACGCAGCCGCCGAAGGGCGCGAGGGAGAGCTCGACGGGCGGCTCCTCCTCCGGGCCGAGGCCCGCCTCGTAGCGCGCCCAGGCGGCCTCGCCGAGGGCGGGCACGAAGGAGTAGACGAGCATGGCGACGCCGATGGCCGCGTAGGTGCCGGCGAGGGCGTGGCCGAGGCGCGCGTGGGCGCGCGGCGGATCGTCGACGAGGGTGAGGCCGATGTAGAGGCCGCCGCCGAAGAGCTGGCCGAGGCCGCTCCAGCGGATCAGGGCGCGCTCCATGCGAGCGACGTTGCCGGCGGCACGGAGCTCCCCCTCGAAGCGCGCGACCTCGGTCTCGCTGAGGCCGGCCTCGCGGGCGGCGACCCAGCGCTCCCAGCGCTCCTCCGGGTCGGACTGGATCGCGAGCCAGACGGCGCCCTGGGCGATGGCCAGGCCGCCGACGCCGAAGGCGAGCCAGCCGAGGTTGGGCTGCTCGTCCCAGATGCCGTCGGCGAGGCCGGCGACGCCGGGGGCGAACATGATCGCGCCGCTGGCGAGGCTGATGGGGCCGACGACGTGGCGGGCGAAGCGCATCTCGCGGCGCTGGTGGTCGAGCCAGGCCTCGAGGCGCTCGACGCGCTCGGGGGCGACGCGGGCGGGCGCGACCGACGGCTGGGCTCCTGCGGGGGGATCGGCCGAGGGCTGGGCGCGGGCCACGGTCGTCCAGGGCGCGAGGGCGGAGGGCGCGAGGGCGGAGAGCGCGAGGGCGGCGAGGGCGAGGCTGGCGAGGGCGAGCGAGCGGTGCACGGAGTCCTCTCCGCGTGCCCGGGGGAGAGCATCGGGGCGCGCCCGGCCAGGCGCAAGGCAGGGCAGCCGAAGGGGCTCGGACGGGGGCCGCCGGCGGTCTATTCAATCGCTTGAAATCACGGGGGAAACCCCTGCCAACGGGGGTTCACGGGTCGCCGGTCGGCGAACGTGCAAGGGCGTTCACGATCGCGGGAACGCCTGGGCAGCGTCGGCCACATGTGGCCGCTCATCGCACAAGGGAAGCCAACCTCGTCGCTCCGCGCAGGTGGCACGCTCCTTCCAAGGCGAGCCCACCCATGCGTGCCTCGATCCTCTTCCTCGCGCTCCCCCTCGCCGGCTGCGGTGCCTTCGTCCACGTCCGGGCGCCCGCCATCGAGGCCTCCGCGAGCACCTCGGCCCATGTCGCGGCGGAGTCGCGCGCGGAGGTCGAAGCGGGGAAGGCGGAGGAGCGCCGGGGCGTCCGAGCGGACGTCCGGGTCGAGGGGAGCGCGAGCGCGCGGGCAGGAGTCGGCGCGGCCGGCGTCCGGGCGGACGGCGCGGCGAGCGTGCGGGCAGCGGACGGAACGGTCGTCCTGGCCGGCGGGGGCGCTGCGGGCGTGGACGCGGTGGTCGGCGAGCCGGTCTTCCTCGCGCCGGGCGAAGCGCGCGCGTCGGGCGGCGGCCGCATGGCGGTCTCCGTGGGGGAGGGGCCGGGCGCGACGACGGCGTCGATCGACATGAGCGGGGATCGGATCGAGGCGCGGGCCGGAGGGACGGTCGCGGTGCTCGACATGGGCGGCTTCGGCGGCGCGGTCGCGGCGGGCGGCGCGGCCGCGAGCGGGTCGGCGACCGTCGGGGGCGCGACGGAGCGGCGCTCCTACGGAAGCGCGAGCGCGGGCGCCAGCGCGAGCACGAGCACCAGCGCGAGCGGCAGCGCCAGCGCAGGCGCGAGCGCGAGCGCGGGCGCCAGCGCGAGCACCAGCATCAGCGCGAGCGGCAGCAGCGTGAGCGGCAGCGCCAGCACCAGCACCAGCACCAGCGTGAGCGGCACCGGCGTCGGCGCGAGCGGCAGCAGCGTGAGCGGCACCGGCGTCGGCGCGAGCGGCAGCAGCGTGAGCGGCAGCACCAGGGTGAGCGGCACCGGCGTCGGCGCGAGCGGCGGGGGCTACGGCGCGGCTGCAGACGGGCGCGGCATCGGTGGCGCGAGCGGCGGGGGCGACGGCGCGGCCGCGGACGGGCGCGGCATCGGTGGCGCGGACGCGAGCGGCTCGGCGGAGGTCTCGGTCGGCGTCGACGCCATCCTCGACGGCGCTCCCGGCGTGGCGCCCGAGGAGCTCGGCGGCGGCGCGGGCGTGCGCGCCACCGGACGCGGCCGGGCCCGCCTCGGCGCGCTCACCACGCGCGACGGCCTGAACGTCGACGGCTGGCGACTCCGCCTCGGGGACCTCGGCCCCCTCGCCCCGCGGGCGGCCCTCGAGGCCGACGCCCGCCTCGCGACCGACGCCCACCTCGAGGCGAGCGCCGAGCTCGCGCACGCCACCCTCCCCGCCGGCGAGGGCGAGACCGACGTCGTCGTGCGCGTCCGGGGCGGCCAGCCCGCCGCCACCCGCGCCCGCGTCCGCGTCCACCTCGTCGTCGATCGCTCCTCCTCCATGCACTCGGCCTGGCCCGAGGTGCTCGCCGCCGCCGAGGCCCTCCTCGAGCAGCTCCAGCCGCAGGACGAGATCCACATCGTCGCCTACGGCAGCGACGCCATCGAGGTGCTCCCGCCGGTCCGCGTCGGCAGCGGCCAGCGCGCCCGGGAGGCGCTCGCGGGCATCTCCATCGGCGGCGGCACGCACCTCGAGGCCGGCCTCCGCGTGGCCTACGGCGCCGCCGCCCGCGTCCGCGACGACGCGCGCCCGCTGGTGATCCTCGTCTCGGACGGCGTGCCCAACCGCGGCGCCTTCGGCGTCGGGGAGCTCGCCCCGCTCGCCGCCGAGGCCCGCGCCGAGCTCGGCTGCCCGACGACCGTCATCGGCCTCGGCGACCAGTTCGACGCGCGCCTCCTCCGCGGGCTCTCCGCGGCCGGCCGCGGCGGCTACCACGTCGCGCCGGACGCGCGCGCCGTCGGGCCCATGCTCCGCGCCGAGATCCGCGCCCACGTGCGCGCCGCCGCCCGGGACGTGCGCGTGAACGTCGCGCTACCGGACGGCGTCGAGCTCGCCGGGGAGCTCCCGGTCGAGGCCGAAGCGCACGCCGGGGGCGTCCGGCTCGCCCTGCCCGAGCTGGCCGCCGGCGAGGAGCGGCGCCTGACCTTCCGCGTGCGCGTCCGGGTACAGGCGCGGGTGCAGCCCGTGGCGGGCGTGCGCGTGGCCTGGCGTGGGCCGGCCGGCGCGCGGGTCGCCGAGCGAGCGCTGAGCGTCGAGCGGGGAACGCGGGCCCGGCTCCGCTCCGAGGCGGCGGCGCTGGCCGTGGCCGACGCGGCGCTCGGGCAGGCCCTCGACCTCGCCGCCGACCACGTGCTGAACGGGCGCCGCGAGCGCGCCGTGGCGACCCTGCGGGCGCACGTCCGGGTGCAGGCGCGGGCGCCGGTCGGGGGGACGCTGCGGATCCGCACGCAGGCCGTCGGCCGCTTCGCCGGCGCCCTCGACGCCCTCGTCGACGACGCCAGCCACGGTGAGCGCCGGAGCCTCTCGCTCGCCATGGGCGCCCTCGCCGCGCGCCTCGGTCGTTGAGCGCCGGCTCGACCCTGCCAGCCCGCCTGGCTCGCTCGGGGGCTGGCCCGATCGGGCGTGGCCCATCGCGGCCGCCCGCAGGCGCTCACGCCACCGGGGCGTAGGGCTCCGAGGCGTAGGGCTTCGGGGCGTGGGGCTCCGGGGCGTAGGGCTCCACGCCGGCGGGCCCCGCGGGTCGCGGGTCGCGGGTCGCGCCGTGTACGGGTGCAGCGATCCGACGGGTAGGAGGGGAGACGGCGCGGGACCGGCGTTTCGGGGCAAGGCGCGCCGACGAGTCGATGGGGTGCATCGGCGAGGAGGCGCAACGCCGCCCTGGAGCGTCGGGACGAGCCAGGTCCCCTTCTACACGGATGGATCACGCACTAAGCTCCGGCCGTGCGCCGGCTCCCTCTCTGGCTCCTCTCCGCTCTCCTCCTCGCGCTCGCCTGCGGCGACGACGACGACCCGAGCGACGCGGGCGCCGACGCGGGCGCCGAGGACGCGGGCCTCGACTCCGGTACGGACGCCGGCACGGACGCCGGCCCCACCGTGCTCGTCGGCTCGAGCGAACGCGAGGCCTGCGCCGAGCGCGACCCGCTCCGCCGCCCCTTCTTCGGCGACCTCCACGTCCACACGCGCTTCAGCTTCGACGCCGCCGCCTACGACGTGCGCACGGGCCCCGCCGACGCCTACCGCTTCGCCCGCGGCGAGGCCATCGGCCTGCCCCCCTACGACGCCGACGGCCGCCCCACGCGCATGGTGCAGCTCGACCGCCCCCTCGACTTCGCCGCCGTCACCGACCACGCGGAGCTCATGGCGGCCACGAGCCTCTGCACCGACCCGGCCTCGCCCGCCTACGAGTCGCGCACCTGCCAGTCCTACCGCGACGGCAACGAGGCCGTGGCCGACTTCGGCGACTTCTTCCAGAGCATCGGCCTCGCCATGCCGCGCCCGGTCACGACCTGCCGCGCCGACCCTTCGCTCTGCGCCGCCGAGCTCGCGGACGTCTGGGCCGAGACCGCCGAAGCCGCCGAGGCCGCCTACGACCGGACGAGCGGCTGCGCCTTCACGAGCTTCGTCGCCTACGAGTGGACCGGCTCGGCCGGCGGCGGCGGCCGCAACATCCACCGCAACGTCATCTTCCGGAGCGCGACGCGCCTGGCGCGCCCCATCTCCTTCGTGGACGCGCCGACGCCCGAGCTGCTCTGGGACGGCCTCGAGGCGGGCTGCCTCGAGAGCGGCACGGACTGCGATCTCATCGCCATCCCGCACAACTCGAACATCAGCGTCGGCGAGATGTTCGTCCCGCTCTTCGAGGACGAGACGCCCTACGACCGCGCCTTCGCCGAGCGGCGCGCGGACCTCGAGCCGCTGATGGAGATCTACCAGCACAAGGGCGCGGCCGAATGCGTGAGCGGCGTCGCCGATCCGCTCGCGAGCGAGGACGAGCTCTGCGGCTTCGAGCAGGTCTTCGAGAACCTCTGCACGGGGCCCGACGACCCGGACGAGGACTGCATCCCGGTCTGCGACGAGATGGCCGGCTCGTCCTTCCTCGGCGGCTGCGTGGCGCCGAGCGATCTCCTGCGGGGCGCGCTTCGCACGGGCCTGAGCGAGCTGGCGCGCGTGGGCGCGAACCCCTTCCAGCTCGGCGTGATCGCCAGCACGGACACCCACGGCTCCATCGCCGGGGCGACCGAGGAGGCGGGCTGGCCCGGGCACACGGGCAACACGGACGACGAGATCGAGGAGGCCCTCGACCCGCCGGGCGGGATCACCGTGAGCGTGCGGACCTCGTCGCCGGGCGGCCTGGCGGTGGTCTGGGCGGAGGAGAACTCGCGGCCCGCGCTCTTCGACGCGATGCGGCGGCGCGAGACCTACGGCACGAGCGGCACGCGGATCGTCGCGCGCTTCTTCGGCGGCTGGGGCTACGGCGAGGACAGCTGCGAGGCGACGGACCTGGTGCAGCGGGGCTACGACGGGGGCGTCCCCATGGGCGGCGTGCTGCCGGAGCGCGAGGGGGACGGCGCGCCGGTCTTCCTGGTGAGCGCCATGGCCGACGCGCTCGGCGCGCCGCTGCAGCGCGTGCAGATCGTGAAGGGCTGGTTCGACCCGGAGAGCGGCGAGACCTTCGAAGAGGTCTACGAGGTCGCGGGGAGCACGGCCGGGCCGGAGGGCGTGGAGCCGGTGGACCTGATGAGCTGCGAGCGCGCCGAGGAGTGGGACGCGGCCGGCGCCGGGCAGCTCTGCGGGCGCTGGGTGGACCCGGGCTTCGACCCGGAGCAGCCGGCCTTCTGGTACGCGCGGGTGATCGAGAACCCGACCTGCCGCTGGAGCCAGCGCCTCTGCCTCGCGGAGGGGGTCGACTGCGACACGGTGGCGGAGGGCTCGCCGCTCGAGGCGTGCTGCGACGGGAGCATCCCGCCGACGATCCAGGAGCGCGCCTGGACGAGCCCGATCTGGTACGTGCCGTAGCCCGACGAAGCGCCGGGGCCCGTGCCCGTGGGGACCGGTGGGGGCACGGGGTCGGGTGGTCGTTCGGCGTTGGGTTTGCTCGCGCGGACTCGGTGGCCTGCGGGCACGGGGTCGGGTGGGTCGGGCGGCGTTGGGTTTGCTCGCGCGGATTGGGTGGCCTGCGGGCACGGGCATGGGGTCGAAGGGTCGTACAGCGTTTGGTCTGCTCGCGCGGACTCGGTGGCCTGCGGGCACGGGCATGGGGTCGAAGGGTCGTACAGCGTTGGGTCTGCTCGCGAGGGCTCGGTGGCCTGCGGGCATGGGCACGGGCACGGGCATGGGAGTTGGGCATGGGGGAGCGTTAGACTCGTTGGGTCGTGCTCCCCATCTACATGGATCATCACGCCACCACGCCGGTGGATCCGCGCGTCTTCGAGGCCATGCGGCCGACCCTCGAGGGGCCGCTCTTCGGGAACGCCGCGAGCCGCTCGCACGTCTACGGGCACCGGGCCCGCGAAGCCGTCGAAGCGGCGCGAGCCGAGGTCGCGGCGCTGCTCGGCGCCCGGGCCGGCGAGATCGTCTTCACCTCCGGCGCCACCGAGTCCGACAACCTCGCGCTCAAGGGCGTGCTCCACCACCGCCGCGAAGCCGAGGGGCGCGACCACCTGATCGTGGCGCGCACCGAGCACAAGGCCGTGCTCGACGCGGCGACGCGTCTCGAGACCTTCGGCTTCCGCGTCACCCGCCTCCCGGTCGACGGCGAAGGCCGCATGGATCCCGAGGCGCTGGCCGAGCACCTCGACGAGAAGACCGCGCTCGTCAGCGCCATGCTCGCCAACAACGAGGTCGGCGCCCTGAACGACCTCGAGCGCATCGGCGCGCTCTGCCGCGACGTCGGCGCCTGGCTCCACTGCGACGCGGCCCAGGGCCTCGGCTACGTCCCCCTCGACGTCACGCGCACGCCGGTCGACCTCGTCAGCCTGACGGCGCACAAGCTCTACGGGCCCAAGGGTGTCGGTGCGCTCTGGGTGCGCCGCAAGGACGGCCCGCGCGTCCGCCTGGTCGCGGAGATGGACGGCGGGGGCCACGAGAAGGGCATGCGCTCGGGCACGCTGAACGTGCCCGGCATCGTCGGCTTCGGCGCGGCGGCGGCGATCCAGAAGGAGGAGGGCCCGGCGGAGGCCGAACGGCTCGCGGCGCTCCGGGCGCGCCTCTGGGAGGGGCTCGCGGCGATCGAGGAGGTCCACCTGAACGGCCCCCCGCTCGACGCCCCCCGCCACCCGGGCAACCTCAACGTCTCCTTCGGCTTCGTCGAGGGCGAGGGCCTCCTGCTCCGGCTCGCGAAGACCGTCGCCGTCTCGAGCGGCTCGGCCTGCTCGAGCGCCGGCGTCGAGCCGAGCTTCGTCCTCCGCGCGATGGGCGTGGACCCCGATCTCGCCTCCGCCTCCATCCGCTACGGGCTCGGCCGCGGGAACACGGAGGCCGACGTGGACGCCGCCCTCGAGGCGACGCGCGAAGCCGTCGGGGCGCTCCGGGAGGGCTCGGCGCTCTGGCGCGCGCACCTCCGCGGCGAGACCGTGCGCTGGTAGCGCCGGGCGCCCTTCCCCCGCCCGCTGCGGCGGATTCGCGCGCCGGCCCCCCCGAAGCGCGAGCCCCGCTCGCTCCCGCGCGCCCAGCGTCCCGTTGCGCTCTCGGGCCGCTTCGTGGCACCCCTTGCCGGGGGATGGCGCGCGAAACGATCGACTATGATCCGATCGAGGAGCTGGTCGAGGCCGGCCGGCGGGAGCTCTCGAACGGCGACATGGAGCGCGCGCGCTGGTGCTTCGAGGAGGCGCTCTCCCGCCAGCCGGGACACCCCCGCGCCATGCTCGGCCTGAGCTACGTCGAGCGCCACGAGCAGCGCCACACGGGACCGCCCCCCTCCGGCAGCGCGGCCGTGCTCTCGTCCGACCTCGAGGTGATCGCGCTCGTCCGCGAGAAGCGCTACGAGGACGCGCTCGCCGTCCTGCGCGACGAGGCCGAGGCCCGCCCGGACGACGCCGCCATCGCCAAGAGCATCGCGCACCTCGAGCAGCACCTCGCGCGCCGCTACGAGAAGCAGCTCGGCGGCCCGAGCGTGCGCCTCCGCCTCGTCGGCGAGGCGCCCCCCTCCCTCGCGTCCATCCGCGGCCACCTCGATGGGGACACGACGCTCGCGGACGCCCTCGCGCGGAGCGGCCTCCCGCCCCTCGAGACGCTGGCCGTGCTCCTCGAGCTGCAGACCAGCGGCGACCTCGAGGTGGTCGGCGGCGCCCAGCCCGCCGTGCTCTCCGAGCCGCCCCCCCGCCGCCCCGACGCGCCGGTCCCGGCCCCCGAGCCCATGCCCGAGCTCGACGCGAGCGTGGACGACGACGCGGCGGCGAGCGAGGGCGCGAGCGCGTCGGCGAGCGAAGGAGGGAGCGCCCCCGAGATCGACGCCCCGAGTGACGCGATCGAGCGCCCCCTCGGCGCCCTCCCCGCGCGCGCTCCGAAGGTCGCCACCGCCGAGATGAAGGCACCCCCACGCTCCCCCGGGGGCGGCAGCAAGCTGGCGTTGGCGCTCGCGATCGGCCTGGCCGCCGTGGCGGCAGGCGCGGCGTACGTGCTGCTCGCTGGCTGAGCGGCGGCGGAGCGGCGGGGCGGCTGCGATGGCGGTTGCAGGCCGGCTCGAGGTCGAGCGGCAGCGCGAGTGAGCGGCAGCGCGAGTGAGCGGCAGCGCGAGCTCGAGCGGCAGCGCGAATGAGCGGCAGTGCGAGCACGAGCGGCAGCGCGAACGCGAGCGGCAGCGCGAGTGCCAGCGGCCGTGCGAGCACGAGCGGCAGTGCGAGCACGAGCCAGCGCGAGTGCCAGCAGCAGTGCGAGTCGAGCAGCAGTGCGGGCGCGAGCCCAAGGGCAAGCTCGAGCAACAGCGCAAGCTCGAGCAACAGCGCAAGCTCGAGCAACAGCGCAAGCTCGAGCAACAGCGCAAGCTCGAGCAACA
>PABA01000206.1 GCA_002699025.1 Sandaracinus sp.
CGGCGCGTCGGGCGGCTCCTCGCTCGCCCCGACGCCGTTCGCCGGCGCCTCGCCCGCCCGCGCTTCGCTCGCCGGCTCCGCCGGAGGGGGATCCTCCGCGGGCGCCGGGATCGCGCTCCGCGCCTCGCTCGGCATCCCGCGCTCGCCCCCTTCGCCTCGCGTCCCCACCGCGGGCCGGAGCGCCAGCCAAGCGAGCGCCGCGCCGAGCATGCCCACGAGCCCGATCGCGGCGGCCAGCCGGACGCCGCGACGCCGCGGCGGCGCAACCGCTCGGAGCCGATCCGTGGTCTCCGCCGCGGCGCTCGTCGGCGCCTCCGGAGCCGCCGCCCGGGGTGCGCCATCCACCGGCGCCGGCCCCTCACCCGCCGCCCTGGCCTCGCTCCCCTCGAAGCGCCGCCAGAGCGCCGCCAACCGCTCCCGCCGCGCCTCCACCTCGTCGCCGAGGTGGGCCTCGAGGAAGGGCCAGAGCTCCTCGGCCCCGTCGCGCACGACCTGCTCGCGGACCTCGCGTTCGAGCGCCCGCTCCACCTCGGCCGCGCCGGTCGGGCGCGCGCCGGGATCCTTCGCGAGCAGGCTCGCCGCCAGCGCCGCTACGCCCTCCGGGATCTCCGGGAGCCAGCGCCGGAGATCGGGCACCGGCTCGCGCAGGATCCGCCGCGCCGCCCGCCGCACGTCCGGGTCGCCGTAGAGCCGCTCTCCCGTGACCAGCTCCACGAGGAGCACGCCGAGGGCGAAGAGATCGGCCCGCGCGTCGATGGGCTCGAAGCGGAGCTGCTCGGGCGCGACGTAGCCGCTCGTCCCGCGGAGGAGCTCGCCCGTGCGCCCGTCCTCGAGCGCGCGCGCCAGCCCGAAGTCCACCAGCCGCACCACTCCGTCGAAGCCGACGAGCACGTTGTTCGGCGACACGTCCCGATGGATCAGCCCCAGCGGCTCGCCCCGCGCGTCCACGAGCTCGTGCGCCGCCCGGAGCCCGCGCGCGACGTCGGCCGCGATGCGCAGCGCGACCTGGAGCGGGAGCGCCACACCGCGCTCGGCGAGCAGCGCGCGGAGCTCCCGGAGCGAGAGCCCGAAGACGTAGTCCATCACCAGGTAGGGCCCGCCCGGATCCTCGCCGACGTCGAGGACGCCGACCACGTTCGGGTGGCGGAGCTCGCCCGTGACGCGGGCCTCGCGGAGGAACATGCGCCGCGCGCTCTCGTCCTCGCGCAGGCTCTCGTGCAGGCGCTTGATGGCGACCATGCGGCGGAAGCCGGCGCCGTCCCCCGGGCGCCGGAAGGCGAGCTCGACCGTGCCCGTGCTGCCGCGGGCGATCACCTCCACGGCCGGCGGCGGGCTCCGGCGCGGGGCCGCCCCGTTCACGAGTCGGCTCCGTTCACGAGTCGGCTCCGTTCACGAGTCGGCTCCGCTCACGAGTCGGCTCCGCTCACGAGCCGGCCCCGCTCACGAGCCGGCTCCGAAGTGGGTCGGCTCGCTGAAGGTCGTGTCCTCGACCGCGTAGACCACGCGTCGGCCCGCGCGCTCGGCGCGGCAAGCGCCCGTGTCGAGGAGCAGGCGGAGCGCGCGCTGGACGCCGCGCACGGTCGTGCCGGCCCGTTCGGCGAGCTCCTTGGCGCTCGCCCCGGGCGCCGTGGCGATCAGGCGGAGGATGCGATCACCGAAGGGCGGCTCGCTCCGGGGCTCGGGGAGGAGCGTGGGAGCGTGCGCGACGAGCGCGAGCCGATCCGCCTCGCGCGCCAGCTCGAGCCGATCGCCGAAGGCGCCGCGCACGCGATGGAGGAGCACGCGGAAGACCCCGTCGTGCACCGCCGGCTCGAAGGCGAAGCCGTAGACCTCCTCGAAGAGCGCCGCGCGGTCGACGCCGGCGGCCCCCGCCCGCGCGAGGGCGGCGACGAGCGTGCGCACCCGATCGCCCTCGTCGAAGAGGCGGGGTTCTGCGACGCCCCGGGCGGCGACGCACCAGAGGAGGCGCGGGGGCGCCTCCGGCTCGACGCTCCAGACGGCGGGCGTGCGGCCGAGGCGCTCGGCGCTCTCGTGGAGGGCGCCGGCGACCGCGCGCTGGGCCGCGAGGTCGACGGCCCCCCCGGTGGAGAGGCCCGCGCAGAGGGCGTCCCGTTCGAGGGCGAAGCGGGGCGGGAGGCGGCGCGCCCGGAGGCGGTCCCGTTCGGCGCGGAGGGCCCCCTCGTCGCCTGCTTCGGCGGCGCGGCAGAGGCGGAGCCAGGTCGCGGCCGGCTCGCTGAGCTCTCGCTCGACGGCGCGGCCATCGCCCCCGGCGAGGGCGAGCTCCCAGTCGACGAGCGGGCGCCAGGCGGGGGGCGCCGCGCGGGCGAGCGCGCCGAGGATGCGCGCGGCGGCGTAGGGGTTGCCCGAGGCGCGGCGGACGCGCGCCAGCATCCAGTAGGCGAGGTACTCGAGGCCGCGCAGGCCTTCGGCGTAGGCGGCTCGCGTCGCCTGGCGCGCGTGCTGGGTCGCCGCGTCCAGGTCGCCCCCGGCGAGCGCCGAGAGGGCGCGCGAGACCATCTGGGCGACGCGGAGGGCCGGGTCGTCGCGGGCGAGCGCGGGCGGCGCGACGGGCACCGCCCCGGCGACCCAACGCGCGAGCCCGGCGGAGACGGCGAGCCAGCCCGCGCCCCCCTCGCCCGCGAGCCGACCGGGAGCGCGCGCCTCCCCGAGCGAGGCCAGGTGGAGCAGCGCCTCGGCGAAGGCCCGCTGCGCGGCCGCCGTCCCCGCGCCTTCCCCGGGCGCGGCGCTCGCCGGGTCGGGCGCCGGGTCGTCGGGCGCCGGGTCGTCGGGCGCCCGGGTGGGCGCCGGGTCGTCGGGCGCCCGGGTGGGCGCCGGGTCGTCGGGCGCCAGGTCGTACAGCGCCGCGAAGGCCCCGATCGCGCGTGCCCACGCCGGGTCGGCGCCGGCCCGCGCCCGCGCCACGTCGAGGGCACCACCATGCAGCGCCCGGATGATCTCGACCTCGCTCTCCACGACCTCGCGCCCCGGCCCACACCGCCGGGCCTCCGCATGCTACCGCGCTTTCCTTCCCGGCGCGCCGGCCCACGCCCGCGGCGCCGGCCCCCTGGTAGAGTGGTCCCCATGTGCGGCGCCCGCGATCGCTCCCG
Source organism: Sandaracinus sp. (assembly GCA_002699025.1). GTDB lineage: Bacteria > Myxococcota_A > Polyangia > Polyangiales > Houyiibacteriaceae > Houyiibacterium > Houyiibacterium oceanicum. The sequence continues at coordinate 3,108 of PABA01000206.1, forward strand.
GCCCCACGCGCCCGGGCCCGCGTTCGCCCTGGCCCTCTCCCTGAGCGTCTGCTCGAGCGTCTGCCTGAGCACGGCGTGCGATGGAGACGGCGCGACGCAGGTCGTCGTCGTGCTCGAGGCCGATCCGACGATCGAGGCGGAGGCCACGCGCCTCGGCGTGGAGATCGTGAGCCAGAACGGCGACCGCACCCAGCGGAGCGTGACCGTCGGCGAGACCGACGCGCATCGCTGGCCCTTCCGCGTGCCCATCGTCCCCCTCGGCGGCGACGTGAGCCGGCGCGTGCTCGTGGTCGCCGAGGCCGTGGACGCGGAGGGCGAGAGCCTCGGCGTGCAGCGCGCGCACCTCTCCTTCGAGCGGGGCGCCACCCGCTACGTGACGCTGCGCTTCACGACCGGCTGCCGGCAGCGGAGCTGCGACACGCGCACGACCTGCCGGGACGGTGCCTGCGCGTCGGCCTGCGTGACGCCCGCCGCCACCGAGGGGGGCGAGCTCGCGCCCGGCCCCTGCATCGACGACCCGCGCTGGGACGCCGGGCTGGATGCGGGGCGGGACGCCGGGAGCGCGGACGGTGGCATGGACGGCGGCTCCATCGACGGCGGCCCCATCGACGGCGGCCGGCCCACGCCCCCCTGCCCGACGACGATCCCCGGCGCCTTCGTCGAGGGCTTCGAGACGCTCGACGCGCTGCCGCGCTGCGGCGTGCCCCCGTGCGAGACCTCGCCCTCGGGGCGCGTCGAGGTCGTCGAGTCGGGCTCGGTGCTCGCCCCGCCGGCGCCGCCCCTCTGCGGCCGGCGGGCGCTGAGGCTCGTGCGTTTCGAGAGCCCGAGCACGGCCTTCTTCGCCGTGCCGGTGGAGGCGGGCGTCGCGACCTACCTGCGCGCCTGGCTCTGGCTCGAGGAGGGCGACGGGCAGCGTGTCTCCGTGCTGGGCCTGACCCTCGGCGACGCCTACCGGTCGAACGATCGGGACGGCATCGAGCTGAGCTGGGAGCCGGGGGCCGCCGCGCTCGTCACCCGGCGGGCGTTCGTGGAGGCCGAGACGCCGCTGGGGGCCGCCGCGCCGCGGGCCGGGGGCTGGCGCTGCGTCGAGCTCGGCGTGGAGCCGGCCACGGGGCGCGCCTGGGCCGGAGCGGACGGCGCGCGGGTCGAGCTCGAGCTGGACGCGGAGCTGGCGGAGGCGTTCGTCGAGGCGGAGAGCGCGCACGCCCGGGTGGGCCTCTTCGAGACGCCGACGGCCGGGCGGGAGGGGACGGCGTTCGTGGACGAGGTCGTGGTCTCGGCGACGCCGCTCGGCTGCCCGGTCGTCCCGATGCCTTGAGCCCGATGGCTCGAGCCCGATGCCTCGAGCCCGATGCCTCGAGCCCGATGCCTCGAGGAGGGGCGTCGGGGCGGCGCCGGCGGCGCGCGTCGCCCGCGGAGGGGCCGTGTGGTTCCTCCTGTCGCTCTCGGGGCGCCGACTCTATTGACACGGTCCCGGCGCTTCTTTAGGGAGGCTCCACCCGTTGCCCCTCTCGCTTCGACCCGCCCGATTCGGGCGGTCGCGGGGGGCGACACCCACACCCGCTCCGAGCCGCCCCGACGCGGCTCTCAACGCCAAAGAGGAGAGTTCGACGCGATGCTGACCATCGGTGACAAGTTCCCCGAGTTCAAGCTCCAGGCCTGCGTGTCCCGCGAGAAGGGCAAGGAGTTCGAGGAGATCACGGACAAGTCCTACGAGGGCAAGTGGAAGGTCTTCTTCTTCTGGCCCATGGACTTCACGTTCATCTGCCCGACCGAGATCGCCGAGTTCGGCCGCCGCAACGGCGACTTCGCCGACCGCGACGCCCAGGTCCTCGGCGGCAGCACGGACACGCACTTCGTCCACCTCGCGTGGCGGAACGACCACGAGGACCTCAAGGACCTCCCCTTCCCCATGCTCGCGGACACCAAGCGCGAGCTCAGCGAGGCCCTCGGCATCCTCCACGAGGACGGCGTCTGCCTCCGCGCGACCTTCATCGTCGACCCCGACGGCATCATCCGCTGGGTCAGCGTGAACGACCTCTCGGTCGGCCGCAGCGTGCCCGAGGTGCTCCGCGTCCTCGACGGCCTGCAGACGGACGAGCTCTGCCCCTGCAACTGGGAGAAGGGTCAGCCGACCCTCGACGTCTGAGGCCCCGCCTCGAACGCGCCGAAGACCCTCGCCGCACGCGCGCCGGGGGTCTTCGCGCGTCTGGCTCCCGAGATCCCCGGAGCGAGGCGTCACGCTCGCCCTCCGGCTCACGACACCCTCACGCACGCACTCGAAGGAGAGATCCCATGAAGGCCATCGAAGAGCTCCGCCAGCGCCTCCCCGACCACTCGAAGGACATCAAGCTCAACCTCCAGTCGGTCCTCACCCAGTCGAAGCTGCCCCTCGCGCGGCTCTGGGGCACCGCCGTCGCCTGCGCCATCGCCACTCGCAACGCCGAGGTCCGCGACGCCGTCATCGCCGACGCCCAGGAGGCGGGCCTGGCCGAGGACGTCCTCGACGACGCCCGCGCCGCCGCCTCGTTGATGGGCATGAACAACGTCTACTACCGCTTCCGTCACTTCATGGAGGACGTGGAGGGGGCCGACTACGGGACCATGCCGGCGCGCCTGCGCATGAACCGCATCGCCCGCCCCAAGGGTGAGAAGGTCGACTTCGAGCTCTTCTGCCTCGCGGTCTCGGCGATCAACGGCTGCGAGATGTGCGTCCGCTCGCACGAAGCGGTGGTCGTGAAGGGCGAGGTGCCGCGCGAAGAGGTGCACGACGCCGTGCGCCTCGCCGCGACGCTCCAGGCGGCGGCGATCGCGCTCGAGCAAGGCTGAGCACGCGGCGTGGGCGGGCCGCGCCGGCCTGTGGTGGCGGCGCCCGCCCGTCCCCCATGGTGGCTGCGCCCGCCCATCCCCCATGGGGGCTGCGCCCGCCCATCCCCCATGGTGGCTGCGCCCGCCCGTCCCCCATGGTGGCTGCGCCACCAAGTCCCCATACTGGGGAGGTGAGGGCGCCGCGCACCGCCGACGGCCACGGGGGCCGAACCGGGGAGGTCCGCTGCAAGGGCAGCGCGATCACCTCGCGCATGCGCTTCCTGGAGGAGCGCGGCGGCGACGCGGCGCGGGCGGCGGTCCTGGAGCGCCTCTCGCCGGCCTTCGCCGAGCGCCTCGAAGCGGGGGTCCTCAAGAACGCCTGGGTGCCCTTCGACCTCTTCCTCGCGCTCAACGAGGCGATCGACGCCGAGCTCGGCCAGGGCGACCTCGCGCTCTGTCGCGAGATGGGGCGCTTCGGCGCGCGGCTGAACCTGCCGACGGTCTACCGCCTCTTCTACAAGGTCGGCTCGCTGGCCTTCATCCTTCGACGGGCGCCGCGCGTCTGGGCCGTCCACTACTCCTCGGGGAAGCTCGTCGTCGACACGGGGCGCGACTGGGCGAAGCTCCGCGTGGAACGTTTCCGGCGGCCGCATCGGGCGCTCTGGCTGAGCGTGCTCGGCTGGGCGGAGGCGTCGGCCGAGCTCTCGGGGACGCGGCTGCGCGAGGCGGAGCTGCTGACGGCGCCCGAGTCGCTCGCCGAGGGCGCCTGCGAGATGGTCCTCCGCTGGTAGGCAGCGCAGCGCGAGGGGCGTGGGCTCAGCGCTGGCGGAGCACGTAGCGCACGGGGAGCACCACCTCGCGCGTCGTCCAGCGGAGCGCCTCCGGGGGCGCGGGGACTTCGGCGGTCGCGCGGGCGTGGGCGAGGGCGGCCTCGTCGAGGAGGGGCTCGCCGCTGCTGCGGTGGACGCGCACGCCGAGGACGTGGCCGGCGGGATCGATGCGGAGGGCGACCAGGACCGAGCCGGCGAGGCCAGCCCGGAGGAGGGAGCGGGTGTAGCGCGGGGCGCCGAGGGCGCGCTGGACGCGGACCATGTAGGCGCGGATCAGCGCTCGGCGGTCGACGGCCGGGGCGGGCTCGGCGCCGCCGCCTTCGCCCGCGCGGCGGGTGCCCCGAGCCGCGCCGTCGCGGCCGCTCCCGGCGGGGCGCGCGACGGCCAGGCCGCCTTCGGTCGAGGTGCTGACCGAGCCCTGCGGATCGCCGGCGGGGTCCGAGGCGTCCTCCGGCGCGTCCGGATCACCGGGCTCCTCGGCGCTCCGCTCCTCGGCGGGGGGCTCCTCGGTGGGCGGCTCGTCGACGGGCTCCTCGACGACGGGCTCGGGCTCGTCGACGATGGGCTCGGGCTCCTCGACGACGGGCTCGGGGTCTTCGATGGGCGCGGGCTCGTCGACGATGGGTTCGGGCTCTTCGACGGGCTCGGGCTCCACTTCGACGACGGGCTCGGGCTCCGGCTCCGGCGGCATCACCATGAAGCTGATCTCGTCGGGGGTCGGCGGGGGAGGGGGGACCTCCCAGTCGCTCGGCATGGCCAGGCTCAGGCCGGCGTGCCCGAGGAGGGAGGCCACGGCGAAGAGAGCGATGCGCGCCTCGCTCGAGCCGATGGGCGCGCGGCGGACGGCGGCAGCGGGCTCCCCGGCCGTGCTCCCGTCGTCCGCGTTCTCGCCGATGCCCGCGGCGAGCTTTCGGCGCGCTGTGCTCACCCGCGACACGGCACTGAAGATGAAACGCTTTTTCAATAAGGGCAAGGCCCCATCGTGCGCGCCCGCATCGCCGCGGCGCCTGGTCGCCCCGCCTCCCATCGCCCCGCTCCGCGCCGCGACGTGCTAACTGCTCTCGCTGTGCCCTCGCCCGTCGTCATCCTCAGCGGCCTCGGCGCCCCTCGCCTCGGCGCCATCGCCTACGGCCAGGCCGTGCGTGGAGACCGCCAGGCCTTCGCCGCCCCGCAGTGCCTCCTCGGCTTCGGAGACGTCCGCGCGGCCGCCCACCGGGTCGGCGAGTACGTCCAGAAGGTGAAGGCGAAGACCGGCGCCCGGAAGGTCAGCCTCGTCGGCATGAGCCTCGGGGGCCTCGTCGGCCTCTACTACCTGCGCTGCCGGGGCGGCGCCCCGCACGTGGACCTCTTCGTCTCCGTCGGCGGCCCCCTGAACGGGAGCGCGCCGGCCCGGGCGCTGGACGCGGCCCCCGTCGAGTGGGCGCACGCGCTGGCCCAGACCGCGCCGGACAGCGACTTCATGCGCGAGCTCCACGCCGCCCCGAATCCGCCCGGGGTCCGCCTGGTCTCCGTCGGCACGCGTGGCGACTTCGTCACCCCACGCGCCTCCTGGGAGGTCGAGGGCATGGAGTCCATCGAGACCCCCTACGGCCTCTTCCCGTTCGGCCACTGGCTGCTCTTCACGCACCCGGGCAACCAGCGCGTCGTCGCCGAGCTGCTGGCGGCGTGAGGCGCGTGCCCGTCCAGGACATCGAAGGCGCGCTGCGCGGTGTGTACGTCGAGCTCGAGCCGACGCACGAGCCTCTTCGGGCGCGACGCAGACCGCGCGCGCCTGCTGCGCGGACCGGAGGGTCTCGTGGTGGGCTCGCGAGAGCGGGACGCGAGTGAGCGGGTTCCGGAGCCGAGGTGGCGACGCTCACCGTCCGGACGCGCGCCGTCCCTCGTCGATGCTCGGCCGCCGCTTGCGCCCGCGGCCGCTTCCGCGGAGCATGAGCGCATCATGACGCCGGAAGACCGGAAGACCTTCGTGCAGATCGTGGGGCAGGTGCTCATCGCCGATGGCGTCCTCGGCGACGCGGAGCGGGCGCACCTGGACAAGGTGATGGACGAGCTCGGCCTCGGTGAGGCGGAGCGCAAGGAGGCGCTCCGGGGCATCGACCTCGACAGCCCGGTGGAGGAGCGGGTGAACGCGCTCTCCGACGAGGCGAAGTCGAAGCTCCTCGCGGCGGTCGAGGCCGCGGCCGGCGCCGACGGCGAGACGGCCAAGGTGGAGCAGGCGCTCGTCGAGACCGTCCGCGCGCTGGTGAGCTGAAGCGGGCCCGTGGCCCAGCGCAAGCGACGCGGACCGCGCCCCGTCAGCCTCGACCGGCTGAAGCAGGGAGCCCTCCGCTACCTCGGTCAGCGCGACGCCAGCCGCGCGCAGCTCCGGCGCGTCCTGGTCCGCCGGGTCGACCGCGCGCTCCGCGTGCACGGCGGGGATCGGGACGAGGCCCTCGGCTGGGTCGACGAGGTGCTCGTCTATTGCGAGCGGCTCGGCTACCTCGACGACGCGCGCTACGCCCGCGGGAAGGCGCGCTCCATGCGGCGGCGCGGCGCGTCCGAGCGGAAGATCCGCGCGAAGCTGGCGGAGAAGGGCGTGGCCGGCGAGCTGGTCGACGCTCCCCTGGAGGCCGAGGGCGGCGACGCAGAGCTGGTGGCGGCGCTCCGCCTCGTGCGGCGGAGGCGCTTCGGGCCCTTCGCCCGCGCCGAGGTGGATCGGGACGCCCATCGCAAGCAGCTGGCGGCGCTCGGGCGCGCGGGCTTCGGCTACGACACGGCGCGGCGTGCGCTGGAGATGGACCGGGAAGAGGCCGAGGAGCGCCTCCACGCGGCGGACTGACTCGGCCGAGGGAGCCGACCGGTCGGTCGCCGCGCCGAGGGGCCGTGGTCGCGGCGCCCTTCGTGACCGAGCGAGCGCGTTCCGGGGAGGGGGACGCACCACCTGCCACCGCGCCGCCTGCCACCGCGCTGCCACCGCACCGCCTGCCACCGCGCCGCCTGCCACCGCGCCGCCTGCCACCGCGCCGCCTGCCACCGGCTCCCACCGTGCCGGTGAAGCGTCGGCCGGAGGACGCCGCGCTCGCGACGACACGCCGCGCCGCGCCGCTCAGCGCTTCGGCGGGACGGTGATGCTCGTCGTGATGCTCCGCTCGTCCTCGTCGCTCGGACGGGGCACGAGCTGGCGGAGCTGCCAGGCCTGCCGGTGCAGGAGCTCTTCGGTCTTCTGCAGGTAGTCCCGCACGCCCGCGACCATGCGCACGCTCGTGAAGACGGCGGCGATGCTGATGACCGCGAGGAAGACCCGCACGCCGACCGCGTCGAAGTGCACGGCCTGCGGCAAGACGTGCAGGATCCCGCCCTCCACGGCGTACATCGGCGGCAACCAGCCGAGCCACTCGGCGATGCCTGGCCCCAGAATGGCCACCACGGCGGGCGCCCCCGCGAGCCGTCTCCCGAGCCCGTCGAGGTAGAGGATGCTCGCCGGGAGCGAGGCCACCACGACGAGCGGCGTCAGCCCGTAGGGCCCGAAGGCGAACGTGAGCGGCGCGATGCTGAGGATGTTCACCACCGACGCGACGCGCACCAGGCTCACCGACGGATTGCCCTGGCTGACGACCCAGTACTGGAAGAACCCGGCCGAGAAGGCGAGGGCGAAGATCAGCACGGCCAGCCCCGGGCTCCGGACGCCCATCCAGAACACCACGGGCAGGTAGAGCGCCCAGCTGAAACGCGCGAGAGCCAGCGCCCGCACGCCGAAGCGGCCGAGCTTCCGCCGCGAGCGTTGCAGGGCCTTGCGCGCCTCCGGCGGGAGGGTCTTCGGCGGCCGCACCAGGAGGTCGAGGACCGTGTCGAGGGCGCCCGCGTGCTGCGGGTCGAGGGCCAGCGCCAGCCCCGCCTCGCGCATCGCCCAGCGGTGCCACTTCACGGCTTCCATCCCGCCCTGCAGCGCGCGCGTCTTCGCCTCGTGGGCCGCCTTCGCGTGCACCTCCGCCATGCGCTTGCGCCGCTCGAGGTGCTGGTGCCCCTCGAGGTAGCGGCGAATGGCCTCGTGGAGCTCGCGCGCCGTCTGGAAGCGCTCGGACGCATCGAGCCGCGTCGCCTGCACGCAGATGCTCATCAGCTCCGGGTCCACCTTCCGCGGCGAGCGGCGGGCGCGCGCGGCCGGGTCGGCGCCGGCGAGCGTCTCCGTGAGCATGATGTGGGGCCGGTCCACCCGATGGAGCGCCTTCAGCGTGAGGATCTCGAAGAGCATCGCCCCGAGCGAGTAGATGTCGGCGCGACCGTCGACCGCGGCGCTCCCCTTGACCTGCTCCGGCGCGATGTAGCCCGGCGTGCCCAGCACCGTGCCTGCCCGCGTGCCGACGGGCGGGATGATCTTCGAGTCGAGCAGGCCGCCCTCGTCCGAGCCCATCACGCGCGCGATGCCCCAGTCGAGCACGTACACCTCGCCGAAGTCCCCGAGCATGATGTTCGAGGGCTTCAGATCCCGATGCACGACGCCCCGCGAGTGGGCGAAGTCGACGGCGAGGCAGGCCTGCGCGAAGGCGTTGAGCAGGTGGCGTTGCGAGTACTTCGCCTCGAGCTCGTCCAGATCCTCCACGCGCTCGAGGCCCGTGTGGCTGCCGAGCCCCGCCGCCCGCCGCAGCCGCGTGAGCAGCTCCTGGAGCGTGACCCCGCGGATGCGCTTCATCGTGAAGTAGGGGTCGCCGCTCGCCGTCTCGCCGATCTCGTGGACCGGCACGATCGACGGATGCTCGAGCTGCCCCTGGATGATCGCCTCACGCAGGAAGCGCGCGCGGGCGCTGGGATCGGCGGCCCGGCCCGGGAGGAGGACCTTCATCGCGACGTCGCGCCCGATGGTGGCGTCCCGGTAGAGGCGCACCTCGCCCATGCCGCCCTCGCCGAGGACGCCACGGCCCGTGTAGCGCTCCTCGGGCTCGTCCAGGACGGCGGGGCGCGCGTCGAGGAGCGTCTCCGAGGAGTCGAGGGCGGAGGCCGAGGAGAGGCTGTCCAGGGTCAGGCCGCCCGAGCGGGGGAGCTCGATGGTCGGCGTGACGGGGTCTGCGTCATCCTCGGGCGTGGCAAGGGGGGTGGACGCCGAGGTCACCGTAAATGGATAGCAGGTTCTGGCCGGTCCCGCGTTTCGGGGAGATTTCCTGGTTCGTGAGAGTGGACGAAAACACTGTGATTGCAGGCTCTTCGTCTTCGACGACTTTTTGGTGACGAAGCTCACCCGGGCGGCGGGGACGCCTCAATCGCCGTCGAAGGCGTCGATGGGCGCCCGGTAGGTGATCTGGATCTCGCGGAAGCCGAGCTCCTCCATGACCCGCCGCGTCGCGGTGTTGAAGGGCCAGGTGGAGGTCTCGACCTGGCTGCAGCCGGCCTCCCGGAAGATGCCGAGAAGCGCCTCGAAGAGACGCCGGCCGACGCCCCGGCCGCGGGACCCCGGCACCACGTACCAGTCGCCCATCACGCCCTTGCGGCTGAGCAGGCGGCGCGGGTCGTTCGCGATGTAGCCGCTCACGTAGCCGAGCGGCTCGCCGCCCTCGTCCTCGGCCACGAGCAGGTGGGTCGCCGGGTTGCGCAGCATCGCGTCGACGTCGTCGCGCAGCACCTCCTCGAACCCGCGATAGGCGTAGAGGGGGCCGAGCTCCGGCGGCATGATCTCGCCGCGGTGCTCGAGGTAGAGCGCGCGGTGGAAGAACACGATGCGGTCTCGGTCGGAGAGCTGGGCCTGCCGCAGCTTCAACGTCACGCGGGGAGCGTACACCGCGGGGGCGCGCTCCCGAACGTCGAACGGCCCGGACCCCCCGACCCGGTTCGCGCGGGTCGGGGGGTCGGCCTCCGCTCACTCCTGGCTGGGCGCCGTGACCGTCAGCCGGTCGCGGATCTGCCGGTAGGTGCCCCGGCCGATGCCGCGCACGCGCATGATGTCCTGCACGCGGCGGAACGGGCGGCGCTCCCGGTAGGCGAGGATCGCCTGGGCCTTCGAGGGGCCGATGCCGGGCAGGGAGATGAGCTCGGCCTCGGTCGCGTGGTTCAGGTCCACCGTCGGCGCGCTCTGCTCGGGCTCCTCGACGGTCTCACCGACGTCCTGGGCGCCGACGGGCGCGGGCGGCGCGGCGAAGCCGAGGGCGAGGGCGAAGGCGGCGAGGAAGAGGCAGCGGAGGAGGGACGGGTTCTTGGTCATGGGATTCTCCATTTCGGTTCGAGTGGGTTTCGGTTCGAGTGGTGGGTTCGTGGGTGGTGGGTCGTCGGAAAGGGGAGCGCGCGCAGGAGCACGCGGCCCGCTCAGCCGGCGAGCTGCTCGGGGAGGGCGCGCTTGCGCGGCGCCTCGTCCCACTCGCTCTTCTCGCGGACCTGCAGGCGCCCGTGGATGGGCACCGCGTCGAGCAGGAGCGTCAGGCTCCCGTCGCGGTTCTCGAAGGCGGCGCCGACCCTCGTCCAGCGCGTGCGCTTGCCGGGCTGTTCGTGGATCGCCCAGACGATCTTGTAGTCCTTGGGGGAGTCGTTCGGTTCGTTCATCGCGGACCCTTTCTGCGCCCTCGACGGGCGCCCCCTCACCTGGAGCAGGCGCCGTGCCGGAAATGCGCGTGAATGATCTCGGGTACTTGCGGCGACGAATTGGCGGATTGGCGGCGGAGGGGTGGCGGTCCGCCACCCGGAGGCCCTCGCGGAGCTCCGCCCGGGCGCCCTCGCGCGGCCTCGCGCCCGAGTCGGCCCGGCGCGCCGCAACCCGCCGGTTCCCTTGAGAATCTCGGGCAAAGGTGCCAACCTCCGCGGCGCTGTCGGCGCGCCGGCGGCCGCTCCGGTGCTCGCGACGTCCGCGCTCCGGCGACGCGGCCCCTCCTCGCGCCGTTCCGGAGGACCATGAGGATCACGCTCTCGACCGACTCGCCCTTCTCGGCCACCACCGACCTGCTCGTCATCGGCGCCAGCTCTCCGAAGGTCGACAAGGACGAAGGTCTCGCGAAGCTCGACAAGGCGCTCGGCGGCGTCCTCGGCGACTACATCAAGGACGAGGGCTTCCGCGCGAAGCCGGGCACGACCCTCAAGGTCCCGGCGCGCTCCCGCGTGAAGGCCAAGTGGGTCGTGGTCGTGGGCGTCGGGGGCGAGGACCCGGTCGCCGATGCGCGCCACCTCGGCCACGCCGCGGCGAAGGCCTCGGCGCGCCAGAAGAGCGCGTCCATCGTGCTGCCGGAGGAGAGCCCGGCCGTCGTGCGCGCCCTCAGCGAGGCGGTCTTCACGGGCGCCTACCGCTACACGGCCTACAAGACCCGTCGCCCGAAGGGCGGCCTCTCGCGCGCGGCGCTGCTCGTCGCCGACAAGAAGGACGCGGCCCTGAAGACGGCGCTCGCGCAGGGCAAGGCCATCGCCGAGTCCGTCAACCTCGCCCGCGACCTCGTCAACGCGCCGCCCAACGACCTCAACCCGCTCAGCCTCGCCGACATCTCCAAGGAGGAGGCGGAGAAGCTCGGGCTGAAGGTGACGATCTGGGGCAAGAAGGAGCTCGAGAAGAAGGGGATGAACCTCTTCCTCGCCGTGAACCGCGGCAGCGCCATCGAGCCGCGCTTCATCCACATCGCCTACGAGCCCGAGGGCGCCGAGAAGAAGGTCGCCTTCGTCGGCAAGGGCCTCACCTTCGACGCGGGCGGCCTCTGCCTGAAGCCGCCGAAGTCCATGATCGACATGAAGTGCGACATGTCCGGCGCGGCGACGACGCTCGGCATCGTGCTGGCGGCGGCGAAGATGAAGCTGCCCATCGCCGTCCACGCGATCATCGGCTCGACGGAGAACATGACCGGCGCGGCCGCCTACCGACCCGGCGACGTCTTCACCTCGCTCGACGGGAAGACGGTCGAGATCATCAACACGGACGCCGAGGGGCGCCTCGTGCTGGCCGACTGCCTCGCCTGGACGCGCGACGAGCTGAAGCCCGACGTGATGGTCGACCACGCGACCCTCACCGGGGCCTGCATGGTGGCCCTCGGGCCCTACCGCGCCGCCGTCTACTCGGACGACGACGACCTCGCCGCGCATTACGCCGAGGCGGGCGAGACCTCCGACGAGAAGCTCTGGCGCATGCCCCTCGACGACGATCTTCGGTCGATGCTCGACAGCCCCATCGCCGACGTGAAGCACACCGGCGCCCAGTGGGGCGGCTCGATCACGGCCGCGCTCTTCCTCCGGGAGTTCGTCGGAAAGACGCCATGGGTGCACCTCGACATCGCCGGCCCCGCCTTCAACGATGGCCCGCACGGGCGCGCCCCGAAGGGCGGCACGGGCTTCGGCGTGGGCGTGGGCGTCGCGTTCCTCGAGCGCCTCGCGGCCCCGGCCGACGAGGGCTGAGCGCGCAGCGGGCCCGGGGGCGGGCGCTCGGGCTCGCCCTCGCCCTGATCGTGCTCGGCGCGCTCCCCGCGGCGGCCCACCTCGGGCACGTGGTGACGCGCGCCGAGCGCTACCTGAAGCTCGACGCGGAGCCCGAGGGCGTGCGCCTCGTCGTGTCGCTGACGCTCGGGCCGCGCGAGACCGTGCGCGTGATGCGGGCCGCCGACGCCGACGGCGACGAGGTCGTCACGCAGGCCGAGGCGGACGCCTACATGGCGCAGTGGGGCGAGGGGCTCCTGGAGGACCTCCCGGTGGAGGTCGATGGGGAGCCGCGGGCCGTGGCCTGGGGCGAGCCCTACTTCGCGCCGATCGGTCCCGTGCAGGCGGTGAACGGCGCCGTCGAGATGGTCGCCCACGTGCCCCTCGCCGGCGGGCGACATCGGGTGACGCTCCGTGACCGCATGCGCATCGAGACCTTCGATCGCACGGACGTCGCCTTCGAGGCGCAGCCCGGCGCGACGTTGGTCGCCTGCGGAGCCGGCGCCGAGCCCGAGGAGGTCGAGGCGCGCTTCGCCTACGTCGAGCGCAACGCGCCCGAGCAGCTGACCACGATCGTCGAGGTCCCCGGCGCGCCGGAGCCCGCCTCGGCGCTCCCCTACGTCCTCGCGGGCGGGGCCGTGTTGGTCCTCGGGCTGGTCGGTTGGCTGGCGGTCCTCCGCCGCCGCCGCTGAGCCGGCGCCTCCCGGGCGGAGCGAGAGCGCTCGCAGGGGAGCTCCTCCTCCCAGGCGCGCGGCGACGCTCGAGGGAAGGGGAGGGCGGTCCCGTCTTCTTCGTGCGAAGGACCCCGACGGAACGCGGAGGCCCCCTCCAGGCGTCCTGTGGACCCCCACCCCCAGTAGCCCCCGCCCCGAAGTCCGCGGACCTCCATGCCTCCATCGTGGTGGGCCCTGCCCCTTCGAGGGTCCGACGACGGAACGCGGAGGCCCCCGCCGAGGCGGCGCTCTCGTCATCGTCCTGAGCGCCGCCCTTCGAGGCAGCTGGACGGAACGAAAACGCCCCCGCCGAGGCGAGGGCGCTCTCGTCGTCGTCCTGGGCGCCGCCCTTCGAGGCAGCCTGACGGAACGAAAACGCCCCCGCCGAGGCGAGGGCGCTCTCGTCGTCGTCTCCCCGCTCAGCGGACGCGGAACGGGAAGTTCACGTTGAAGGTCGAGCGCTGGAACGCCGGGACGCGCGCGCTCCGCACCGTCCGCGCCACGCAGCTCTGGACCGCCGGGGGCACGCCGCTGACGCGCACGTTCCGGACCCGGCCCGAGTTGGCGAAGGTGATGGCCGCGTTGGCGACGCCCGAGTGCCCGTTGCCGCAGCGCTGCACGCGGCCCGAGATGCTCCGGAGCGCGCGGCCCACGTCGTCCCGGGAGGGCTGCTGGGGCAGGTTGCTGCTCATGGAGCTCGTCATGCGCGAGCTCATGCGCGAGCTCATGCCGCCGCCGATGGCCGCGTTGAGCAGGTCGTCGAGGCTCCCCGACGCCATGCCGCTGCTGCGCATCTCGCTGGAGCCCGACGAGGAGCTCGAGGAGGACGAGCTGTCCGAGGAGCTGGAGCTCGCGGCCATGCGCGAGGTCCCCCGACGCCGACGGCGCCGGCGCGCCGACGAGCTCGAGCCCTCGTCCCCGCCGTCGTCCTCTTCGGCCTCGCCCTCGTCTTGGGCCTCAGCCGCGTTCTCGGCCATCGCCGTCGCCTGCTCGGCCGCCATCGGGCTCGGCTGGGCGGGCTGCGCCGCCTCGATGGCCGGCGTCGCCGCGTTCGGGTTCGCCGCCTCGCCGCCGGCCGCCTGCGGCGCCGCCGCGGTCTGGGACGCCTCGGCCACCGGCTCGGGCGTCGAGGTCATGACCACCACGAGGGCCACGATGAGGCCGACCACGAGCACGCCCGCGACCGAGAGGCCGATGATCATGCCCTTGTTGTTCTTCTCCGGCTCCGCCGCCGCCGGCGCCAGCACGGGCGCGCCGAGCGAGCTACCGAGGCCGCCGCCGCCGCCGATCGAGAGCAGGTCGTCCGCTTCGCCGCCGCCGCTGCTCGCGCCGCCGCCGCCGCTGCTCGCGCCGCCGCCGCTGGTGGCGGCCGTCGCGCTCGCCAGCGCGCGGATGTCGATGAGGCCGGAGCCCTCGCCCGAGGCGTGGCCCGGAGGGGGGCTGCTCCCCGCGCTCGGGGCCGGGCCAGCGGATGGGGTCGCGCCGCCGCCGTCCTCCGAGCCGCCCGTCGCGAGCGCCTGGAGGTTGGAGAGCGAGAAGAGCACCGAGTTCTCGTTGCGCTGGCCGGTCATGGCCTGCTCCTGCGAGACCCGCGGGCTCGGCGCGGAGGCGACGACGTCGTCGTCCACACCCCCGAAGGGGCTCGAGGAGGGGTCCGACTGCGCGAAGAGGTCGGCGCCCGCGTCGCCCCCCGCGTCGGCTCGGGCCGCCTCGCCGGCGCCCGCGGCACCCGCGAAGGGATCGCCGCCCGCGTCGCCGCCGAAGGGGCTGCCCCCCTCGTCGCCGCCCGCGAAGGGGTCCGCGCCCATCGCCTCCTGGCCTGCGGCCGGGGCGGCGGCCGCGGCCGCGCCTGCACCGGCCGCCGCGGCCGCGCCGGCCGCCGCGCCAGCGTCCTGCTGGGGCTCGCCCGTGATGGCCGCGACGAGCTCCGGCACGTCCCGCGCCGGCTTCCACCCGTCGAAGCCCTCCTTCCAGACGTAGGCCTCCCAGTCGATGGTGCCGTCGGTCAGGAGCGCACCGAGCTGGGCGGGTGCGTAGGGGCCCTGCTGGTCGCCGTCGATGACGACGTGCCAGACCGCCTCGCCGCCATAGTCGAAGACCTGCGTCGCTCCCTCTTCCTCCTGCGGAGCGTCCACCTGGTCTCCACGCACGACGATGACGTGCGTGCACTTCTTGCAGCGGATCTTGAAGACCTTGCCGGCGACCTTCTCGTCGGCAATCGAGTACTTGGCTCCGCAGTTGTCACAGACGATCTTCATGGACGGTGTGCCCCTGTGATGTGTTCTTCGGATCGGGCCACCCACGGGACGCGCGCGGCGCGCCCATGGCGGATTTCCCGAGTCGGTTCGCGATGATAGTCGTGGCGCCGCGCGGCGATCAACCTCGTGGGCCGACACGGAGAGCGATGCTCCGCGCGCCGCGGCGCCTTTGTTCCGATAGACACGGGGGCGGGGGTCGAATTGGGGTCGAGGGCGAATTTTTCTAGCGCCTTCTCGCCTGCGCGAGCCCGCGGAGCCGCGTGGCCCCCATCTCTCCGGGGCCGTGGACGCGAGCTGGGCCCGGATCGCGCCGTCTCTTCCCCGTCTGGAGCGCCCCGTCTGGAGGAGGGGAAGAGGCGCAGGTCGGGGGCGAACCGTCGACGGCGCGCCGACCTCGGGAGGTCAGTTCAGCGTCGTGAGCGTCGAGCCGTCCTTGCCGCAGAAGGTCGTCCCGGCGTCGTAGGTCGTCCCGCAGGTCGGGCAGATCTTCTTCACCTCGGCCTCCTCCTGCTTCCGCTGCGCGACGAACATCGCGTAGGGCACCAGCGCCTCGCCGTCCTGCGCGCAGGTCTTCGCCGTCGCCGGGTAGCCGCGCCGGCAGGCCGGGCAGATCATCCCCTGCGCGCGGACCTCCGGTGCCTCCGGGTCCATGAGCCGTGTCCCGTCCACCGGGCAGAAGCCGTTGCCGTCCTCGTCCTCCCGACCGCATACGGGGCAGACCCTTCGCGGCGCCCGCGCCGTCGCCCCCACGGCCGCCGAGGCCTCGCGGGGCGCCGCCGGTGCGCTCGCTGGGGCGGAGGGGGCGGCGGGCGCCGGCGAGGCGAAGGAGCCCTCGGCGTCGGCGCCCGGACTCCCGTCGCCGTCTCCCGCGCCCCCCTCGTCCTCCGGGCCTTCCTCGTCCCCACGGCGCCGCCGCAGGAGCAAGAGCACCACCCCCGCCAGCACCAGGAGCACGGTCGCGCCGACCCCGATCCACACGCCCACGCCGCTGCCGCCCACGGCCCGCGCCGAGATCGCGCTCGCGCCCTCCGCCTCCGCGTCCGAGAGCGCCTCCTCGCCGTTGCGCCGTTCACGCAGCTGCCGCGCCGTCAGGTGCGAGAGGTCCTCGGCCTGCACGGTCACTCGCGCGTTCGCCCGCAGCCCGTCGCTCCGCGCGCGAATCCGGAACTCGCCCTCCGCCTCGGCCGCGCTCGCGCCCGCTCGGAAGCACCGCCCGCGCAGCGATCCCTCGCGCCCCTCGGCGCCCTCGAGCGAGAGCTCCACGCGCGCCCCCGGCACGCGGCAACCGGCCGCGTCCACCACCCGCGCGCGAAAGCAGACCTCCTCGCCCGGCGCGATGGTCTCCGCGCCGGGCGAGAGGCGAAGCCGCGCCGGCGCCCCGGGCGTGCAGCTCGGCTCGGGCTCCGGCTCGGGCTCCGGTTCGGGCTCGGTCGTCCCCGCCGCGTCCACGCGCGTGAAGGTGCGCGTCGCGCGCCGCGTGGCCTGGCAGTGCGACTCGTTCAGGCGCCAATCCCACTCCGTGCGTTCCTCGAAGCCGAGCCGCCCGTCGCTGCCCAGCCGGAAGGTGTAGCGCCCGCTCTCCTGCTGCGCGTCGCTCGAGGGCGTGCGGCAGATGACCGTCCAGGTCTTCGAGTTGGCCTCGTAGCGCGCCGAGATGCGCCGCAGCCCGGGCCGCTCGCTCCAGCAGGCGTTCGTGGCACCCCGCACGGCGCCCGAGAAGCGCAGGTGGTCACCGCTCTCGCTGATCGTGACGGCCCCGCCCGGCTCCGTCTGCGTCGCGGGCAGGCGCTGTGGGCAGTCATCCCCCCAGCGCCCGATCACGTTCCGGATCTGGAGCGGCCCGGCGCGCCACTGGCCGGCCAGGGAGGGCGTGTCCTGGGCCCCCGCGGCCATCGGCGCGGTCAGCGTCACCGCGACGAGGAGCCCCGCCAACCGGCCCGCGCGCCTCGTTCGCATGGAGGCGGCGACGCAGCTCGCTCTCCCGGCCGCCGCTGCGCCGCGACCCACCTCGACCCCGTCTCGCCTCATCTCCGCTCGGCGCCTGCGCGACACGCGCTCCTAGTTACCACGAAGCGAGCGCTGCGGCCGCTTCCCCGCGGGCCGCCCCCGCCGCCCTCGCACGGGGGAGTGCGTATCGCGTGGGCCCTGGGCGGAGCGTGGAGCACGACGGGGTCGGATCGTCCCCCCGCGAACCGAGGAACGGCATCGCGATGTCGAGCGTCGGGGATGGCGCGAGATGGGCTCGTCCCGCGCTCGGGTCGTCTGGCGCCCCCGCGATACGCTCCACGCAGGGGGACGGAACGCGAAACGGCGACCCACCGGGGCCGCCGTTTCGACGTTCGAGCGAGGGGCGTCTCAGCCCTTCGCCTTCTTCACCGCGTCCGTCATCTCCGGCACGGCGTCGAAGAGATCGGCCACCAGGAAGTAGTCGGCGACCTGCGCGATCGGCGCCTCCTTGTCCTTGTTGATGGCGACGATCGTCTTGCTGCCCTTCATGCCGGCGAGGTGCTGGATGGCGCCCGAGATGCCGACGGCGACGTAGAGCTTCGGCGCGACGACCTTGCCGGTCTGGCCGACCTGCAGCTCGTTCGGCACGTAGCCCGCATCGACGGCCGCGCGCGAGGCACCCATGGCCGCGCCCAGCGCGTCCACCAGCGGCTCGAGCACGTTCTCGAAGTTCTCCGCGCTCTTCAGCGAGCGGCCGCCCGAGACGACCACGTCGGCCTCGGTGAGGTCCGGGCGCTCGCTCTTGACGACCTCGATGCCGAGCGACTCGACCTTCTCGGCCACGTCGTCCTCTTCCACGTCCACGCTCTCGACCGGGCTCGCGCCGCCGGCCTCGGCCGCCGGGTCGAACTCGGACTGGCGCACGGTCACGACCTGCGTCTCGGTCGTCACCTTCAGCGTGCCGAAGACGTTGCCCGCGTACATCGGGCGCGTGTAGAGGATGTCGTCTCCATCGACCTCGACGCCGGAGATGTCCGACGCCACGCCCGCCTCGAGCTTGGCGGCGACCCGGCCCATGAGGTCCTTCCCGTACGTGCTCGCGCAGGCGGCGACGACCTCGTAGTCATCGGCGACCTCGGCGACCGTGGGAGCGTACTTCTCGCAGATGTAATCGCCTTCGATCTCGGCGGTCAGCACCTTGCGTGCGCCGTACTTCGTGAGCGCCTCCGCGGCGCCCGCGGCGCCGGCGCCGATCGCGAGGATGTCGAAAGCCCCCCCGGTGCCCTCGGCGATCGTCTTCGCGAGGTTCACGGCGGAGAGGGTGGTCTTGCGGGCTTCGCCCTCGACCAGCTCGGCAACGACCAGAACGTCCGTCATGTCTATCTCTCCCGCTTCCTCAGAGGACCTTGGCTTCGGTCTGGAGCTTCTGCACGAGCTCGTCGACGGTCTCGACGAACTCCGCCGAGCCGCTGCGGCCCTGCGGCAGCGTGAACTTCACGTACTCGGTGCCGACACCCAGCTCCACGCCGAGGTCGTCCAGGGTCATCGTGTCGATCGGCTTCTTCCGCGCCGCCATGATGTTCTTCAGGTTGGACAGGCGGCTGTTGAGGTCGCCGAGGTCCGCGTACTCGAAGTCGTCCGGCGTGACGCCGTTCTTGATCGAGTCGGGGCGAAGGATGCGGTCCGAGCTCGTGAAGACGACGGGCCCCTCGACCTTCAGCGTCTGCACGCCGATGTCGAGCTCGCGCTTCACCTCGAAGGTCTTGCCCTCGTCGCTGGTCGCGATGTTCGTCGCGTAGTTCACGACGGGCCATTCGAGCAGCTCGGCGAGCTTGGTGCCGGCCACGGCCGAGTCGCCGTCCGCCGCCTGCTTGCCCATGAGCACCACGTCCGGCTCTTCCTTCTTCACGACCGCCGCGAGGATCTTCGCCACGACCGAGGCGTCGAGCTGCTCGTCCGTGCCGGCCGGCACGACGATGCCGCGCTCCGCGCCCTTGCCGAGCGCCTCGCGGATGTGGTCCGTGTCGCCCTCGCCGGGCGTGATCGAGACGACCACGATCTCACCGACGCGCGCCTTCTCCGCGGCGTTCTCCGTGAGCCGAAGCGCCGCCTCGAGGGACCACTCGTCGAACGGGTTCATCACCCACTCGAGCCCCTCGGACGTGACCTTCGTCGCGTCGTCGTCGACCTTGACCTTGTTCGCGTTGGCCGGGTCGGCCACTCGCTTGATCGGTACCAGGATCTTCACCCTTGCCTCCCGTGTGGGGAGCGCGGGGCGGTCCACTGGTCTCCCGGAGGTTCCGGGAGCGTCCCGGAGGGGAGGGGGCGTGAGCATCCCCGCGCATGTCCGCGGGCCCGAAGGCGCCGAAATCGCCGTGGATCTAGGCGTTTTGACGCACTGAGTCAAGCGGATGAAGGCTCATTCATTCTTTCCGCCGTGTTTCCGGCGGGCTGCGAACGATCGCCGCCCCCGTTCGGGCGAGATCCACCCCCCGCCGATCGCCCGCGCGGGCGCGTCGCCGGGAAGGGCGGGACAACCGCGGGGTCGCGCGTCGCTCGGAGGCCGCCTCAGTCGCGCGCGCGCAGCCCGTCGAGGAAGAGCGTCGCGAACTGCGTCGCCGCCTTCCGGAGCGTCGCCGGGTCCGGCTTGCGCTCCGGCGTGCCGAGGGCCCAGGTCAGCGCGAGCCCGTCGAGCGCCCCCCAGAGCGAGCGCGCCGCGATGCGCGGGCTCACGTCGCGCCGGAGCACGCCCTCCTTCTGCCCGTCGGCGATCACCCCGGCGATGAGCTCGAGGTACTTGGTGAAGAGCGGCGCCGCGTACTGCTTCAGGAGCCGCGACGACTGGCGCAGGTTCACCGTGATGACCTCGGCCAGGTCCCGCTCCTCCTCGAGCAGTCCGAGCTGGAGCTCGACGATGCGCCGGATGCGCGCCTCGACCGTCTCCTCCTTCGCGATGACGCGCCGGAGGATCTCCAGGAGCTTGCCGATCCGGTCTTCGAAGATCTGGACGAGCACGTCGTCCTTGTTCTCGAAGTAGAGGTAGATCGTCCCGTCGGCCACGCCGGCCGCCTTGGCGATCTCGCTCACCCGCGTCGCGTAGAAGCCGTTCTTGGCGAACACGCGGATGGCGGCCTGGAGGATGCGCTCCCGCTTGTCGCCTCCGGCTCGCTTTCCGCCCTTCGCGCTCGACCCCTTCTTCTCTGCCACCGCCGTTCCTCGCTCGCCCGTCTCTTCGCGCCGCCGTCATGGACGTCGGCACCATCTCCGCCATCGCTCCAGCCAACCTCTCCGGCCGGCTCCTTCAGCCAAGACGGGCCGCGTGGACGGGCTCGCGTGGACTGAATGACGGTTCACTCGTGGACTAGCACCCCCCCGACGGGGGCGTCAACGGCGCCTCGAGCGTCGAACGGCGGCGGGGTTCTGGGGCCGCCCGATCGCGAAGACCGGCGCGCCGAGGCGTAGGCCGCGCACGATCGCCCGCCGCGTCTCCGCGCTCGGCGCCGGCGCCCGCGTCGCGCCGGTCCGAGCGAGCCGGGACGCCGCCTCGCCCGCGTCGCTCGTGCGCCAGCGGGCCGCCTCCACGCGCTCGGCCACCTCCACGCGCGCCGGGGCCGCGTCGCGGGCTCGAAGCGGCAGCGTCTCCAGGCGCTCGATGGGCACCTCGAGGGCCACCGCCGCCCACGCGCCCCACTCGCCTGCGTCTCCCGCGAACCAGAGCAGCCGCCCCTCCGCCGTCAGCGCTTCGGCCGCGCCTCGCGCGAAGGCCTCCGCCACCGGCCGCGCGTCCCGCCCGCCGGCGTCACTCCGCCAGCCGACGACCACGCGCGCGACCTCGCCCTCCCACTCCTCCGCGACGAGCGGGACCGGCTCGCCCCAGCGCGGGGCCACCGCCTCCTCGCCCTCCGGCAAGAGCCCGAGCCGCGCCGTCGCCCGCTGTAGCGCGTCCTCCGCCGGCACGGGCCCGACGATGGCGAGGGTCGTGCGCGCGCCCACCCGCAGCTCGCCGGCGAGCCCGACCGGATCGAGGAGCCCCGCGAGTTGCCGCGCGGATCCCTCCGGCGCCACGCGGGCCTCCGCCCCAGGCGCGAGCGCGCGGGCGATCCAGCCACGCTCCGGGGCGAGTCGGCGCTCGCGCAGGAGCTGGATGCGCCGTCGCTCGTCGCTCCGCACGGGCCCCAGCGCGCAGCGGGCCAGCCCGTCGAGCGCCGCTCGCCAGTGCGCCGCCTCGGCCCGTGCCACGAGCGTCAGGCCCTCACCGTCGGCGCGCACCTCCGCCTCCGCGCAGGCGTCTGCCAGCAGTCGCGCCAGGAGCGCCAGCTCCCCGCGGGGGGCGCTCCCCGCCTCGAAGCGGAGCGCGAAGCCGACCGGATCCCCCTCCCGGGCCTCGACCCGCACCCGCGCGCCCGACGCGGCGAGCGCCTCGAAGGCCGGCCCCCGCGGTGTCACCTCCGGCTCGGCCCGCGCCAGCTCGAGCGCCCGCGCGAACCCTCGCCGGGCCGCGTCCCGGCAGGCCTCGAAGCCGCCGTCGTCCGCGCAGACCACCCCGGCGCTGATCCGCGGCTCGGCGAGCCGCCCCTCGCCGGCGCGCCAGCCGTGCGCCAGCCGCTCGGCGATCCCGTGGGGCGAGGTCGGCGCCGGCGGCCGCCCCTCGCGGACGGCCACCAGCGCCGTCGCATGCACCGTCTCCGTCAGCCCGTCGCGCGGCGAGAGGAGAGCGCTCGCGCCCCAGCGATGGGCGAAGACCTCCGCCGGGCGCTCCGGGCTCGCCAGCGCCTCGGCCGCGGCCCATGCGAAGCCCGCGTTCGGCGCGTGGAGCGCCACCGAGAGTCGGGTCTCCGTGCCCGCCTCGATGGAGATCGCTTCCTCGAGCGAAGGCGGCTCGGTCGCCCGGTCGCGCGCCGCCGCCGGGGCCCCGCGAAAGGCCTCTCGTACGCGCGCCTCCACGCCTTCGGGTGTCACGTCCCCCACCACGACGAGGAGCGCCCGGGCAGGGCCGTAGTGATCGGCGAGGAAGCCCTCCACCGCCTCCCGCCCCGGATCCCCGGCGAAGGGCGAGGCCCCCTCGCCCCAGGCCGCCTCCATCGCCAGCGCCTGCGCGCGCCGCCCGGGCAGCGCCCGCGCCCGCCGCCGGTCCGCGTCCAGCCGCGCCCTCAGCGTCGCGTGCCGCTCCGGCGCCAGCTCCCGCGTGCGCAGGGCGAGCGCCAGCCGCTCGACCAGCTCGGGCAGGGCGCTCCGATCCCCTTCGGCCCAGAGCGTCGTCAGATCCGGCGACGTCCGAGCCCTCAGCCCTTCCGCGGACCCCGCCGCGGCCCAGGCCGCCAAGGTCGCCGCCGCCGGGGGCGCGCCGTCCAGCGAGCCCGCGTCGATCCACAGGGACGCGTGCACGAGCCCCTCCGTCGGCCGGGGCAGCACGGCCACCTCGAGCCCCTCGACGCGGAGCGTCGGCCGCTCGGTCGGGGGCGCCGTGCGGCCCGGTCGGGCGGCCCCACAACCGGCCGCGAGCGCCAGGGCGAAGGCGAGCGCACGTCTCATCCCGGGGGCTCCTCTCCGCGCATCAGCCGCACCACGTTCGCGCGGTGCCGCCAGACGACGAGCGCGAAGATCGCGGCCGCCATCGCCGTCGCCGCGTGGGTCGGCGAGCCCGTCCAGGCGAAGGTCACGCCGAGCCCCACCGCCGCGCCGGCGAGCGAGCCCACGCTCGCGCGCCGGGTGGCCTTCTTCAACACCACGAAGGTCAAGGCCGCAGCTCCTCCCGCCGCTGGCACGACGCCGAGGAGCACGCCCGCCGCCGTCGCCGCCCCCTTCCCACCCCGAAAGCGGAACCAGAGCGGGTAGCAGTGTCCGAACACCGCCGCGAAGCCGGTCGCGGCCGTCCACGGGTCCGCCGGTCCGAGCAGCGCGTGCGCCGCCCCGGCGGGGGCCAGCCCCTTCAACGCGTCCAGCAGCAGGACCCGGCGTCCGACCCCCTTGCCGAAGGCCCGCCCGACGTTGGTGGCGCCGACGTTGCCGCTGCCCGTCGTCCGCAGGTCGAAACCCCGCCGACGCGCTTCCACCAGCCCGAAGCAGACCGAGCCGAGCAGATAGGACGCGGTGGCGAGGCCGGGACCGAGCCAGGGAGACACGCGCGCGAGCATAGACGCCGATCGCCCCTCGCGCAGGGCGCCCCCCGGAGCGCTTCACGACCGCCCCGAACGCACGACCGCCCCGAACGCACGACCGCCCCGAACGCACCACGGCCCCGACGCGCGGGGCGACGGGGCCGTTCGAGGCGAGGAGCGGGGAAGGCTCAGGCGGCGTCTTGCATCAGCCGCTCGCTCAGGACCCGCTCGAGGCGGCAGCGGATCTTGTGCTTCTTGCTGTAGACCGTCTTGACCGAGACGTTCATCGCCTGCGCCACCTCGTCGGGCTCGAGCCCGTCCACGAAGTAGAGCTTCACGAAGCGCCGGTCCTTCTTCGAGAAGCTCTGGAGCGCCTCGTTCACCAGCGCCCAGCGCTCCTTCGTCACCACCTCGTCGTAGGGGCTCGAGTCCATCGTCCCGAGCTCCTCCGCCTCGCAGACGTCCGTCGTCTGCGGGCGCCGGGCGATCCCTCGGAGGTAGTCCCAGGCCGTGTTCGTCGCGAGCAGCCCGATCCAGGAGCTCAGCTTGTTGCCCTTCTCCGGCCGGTAGGCGCGCAGCTTGCGCATGTCCCGCGCCGTGATGTTCATGAGGAACTGGGCGTAGATCTCGCGCACGTCCTCGTCGCTGATGACGCTGCGGAAGCGGCCCGTGACCTTGTGGATGCAGCGGTAGACCAGGCGGTCGAAGCGACGATGGAACTCGCGCCAGGCCTTCCCTTCGCGGACGAGCATCCGGGCGAGGAGCTCGTTGTCGGTCCAGTCCTTGGGGTCGAGCAGGGTGGTGCGGGTCTCGGTCATCATTCGTGTGCCTCGTGGTTGGGGGACCTCTGTGCAGTGGTCGTGCCAGCGAGGATGGTCACGAAATGATTCGGTTTTTCGGGCGGCGTAACACCCGCGAGCCAGAGGAGGCCCCTCGGGTTACGCGTCACGCGTAACAGTTGACTGTTACGCTGTGACGGGAAGCTCCGCCCTTCTTGTTACGCCGTCCGGCCCCCGTTCTCCCCCGCCGATCTCCCGCTCCCCTGGCCGGGAACTCCGCCCGCCCCACGGTTGTCCTGAACCCCATGCGCCGCCCCACCGCCCTCGCGCTCCTCTGCTCCCTCGGCCTCGCGTGCGCCGGGCGCCAGAGCACGCCGACCACCCCGGACTCCGAGGAGGTGCGCCACCTCGAGGAGCTCCGCATCACGGCCCGGCCGACCGATGACGGCGGCTACGCCTTCGACGCCTACGACGCCGAGACCCTCTTCCAGTCGGGCCTCACCGAGATGCGCGCCGGTCGCTGCGAGCCCGCCGTCCAGCGCTACGACCGGGTGGCCGACGAGTTCCCCTCGAGCCGCTTCGTCTCCCCCTCCCTCTACAACGCCGGCCTCTGCCTCAAGGAGACGGGCGTCGGCGTCGGCCCGATGAGCGCCCCCCGGGACACCGAAGCGCTCGCCCAGGCCGCGTCCCGCTTCGAGCGCCTGCTCCGCGAGGTCCCGGACTCCGAGGACGCCGCCCACGCCCGCTTCCAGCTCGCGCAGATCTACCTTTCCCTCGAGCGGCACGAGGACGGCATCGAGATCACCGACGCGCTCCTCGCCCTGGACGGTCTCTCCTCCGAGGAGCGCGTCGAGGCCATGGCCCGCAAGGCCCAGCACCTCCTCGGCGCCGGCCGCCGGGAGGACGCCGCGGCCCTCGCGCGCAGCACGCTCTCCTACGCCCGCACCCGCCGGGGCGACGAAGAGGTCGTCGGCATCTACTTCACCTCCGCCGCCAACTACGTGCTCGCCGAGACCCACCGCCTCCAGGCGGCCGCCGTCGAGATCCCCGAGGGCGGCGTCGCCGTTCAGCGTCCCGCCCTCGAGCGGCGCGCCCAGCACATCCTCGACGCCCAGCGCGCCTACTTCGACACGATCCGGAAGACCCACGCCGGCTGGGCCGCCGCCGCCGGCTACCGCATCGGCGAGATGTACGACGACTTCTGGGAGGCCATCACCAGCGCGCCCGTCCCGCCCCCGCAGAACCCCCTCGAGGACGAGCTCCTCGAGACCTACCACGAGGAGTACCGCACCTATCTCGCGCGCCTCGTGAAGCCGCTCATCCGCCACTCCATCCGCTACTGGGAGCTCACCCTCCTCATGACCGAGCGCACCGGGGTGGAGAGCGAGTGGACGGAGCGGATCCGCGCCGAGCTCGAACGAGCCCGCGCCCGCCTGCTCGAGCAACCCGATGGCCCCGAGGGCCTCGCGGCTGCTCAGGAGCGCGCCCGCACCGGTCGCCTCCCCGGCTCGGACGACGACGAGGACCCCGCGGGTGAGGCAGGCGACACGGCGCAACCCGGTGACAACACGGCGGAAATCCTCGAAGGCACAGACGCCGAGGAGCTCGGCTCGTCCGCGTCCTCCGCCCCGCCCAGATAGTGCTTGACACCTCCGGGACGCCAACGTAAATAAGCCGCCCCTTCGGGCCCGACGGGGCGCTCGGGTGCGTCCTCGGCCGGCGACGAAACGCGCGGTCGAGACATCCGGACGCTCACGGAATCCACTCCGCGATTCTGAGGAAGCAGGATTTCGAGGGAGCAGGGGAAAAAAGAGAAGCGAGCTTCTCGCTTCGGCTGGCGTAGCTCAACGGTAGAGCACCTGTCTTGTAAACAGGGGGTTGCGGGTTCGAATCCCTTCGCCAGCTCACGGTTCCTGGTGAAAACCGAACATTTCCGGAGGGTTGCCCGAGCGGCCAAAGGGAGCAGACTGTAAATCTGCCGGCTTATGCCTACGGTGGTTCGAATCCACCACCCTCCACCATGCCGGGCTCGACGAGCTGAGGTCGCGCGCCCCGAGTCCCCGTTCTCGTTCCTTCGAGCCGGGGGACGATGGCGACGGGCCCCGGTGAAGCGGCGCCCCGCAGAAGATCCGCGGGTGTAGCTCAGTTGGTAGAGCGTCAGCCTTCCAAGCTGAACGTCGCCGGTTCGAATCCGGTCGCCCGCTCCGGTTCAGCCGAACCCGAAATACGAGGGCCCTGCCCTCTCTGCCCAGGTAGCTCAGTGGTAGAGCACCTCCTTGGTAAGGAGGAGGTCGTGAGTTCAAGCCTCATCCTGGGCTCCACAGCTGGGAGCCGCTCCGGCTCCTCTTTCTCGCAGAAGACCCCAGTTCCACCACGGCGAAGACGCCCCGCCCGAGACCACACGATGGGCCGGCTTCGTCCCTGACCGTACCCCAACGAGGAAGCTCGAGAGATGGCCAAGGAAGAGTTCGTCCGCGACAAGCCGCACATCAACGTCGGCACCATCGGTCACATCGACCACGGTAAGACGACGACGACCGCCGCGATCATGAAGGTCATGGCGGAG
>PABA01000207.1 GCA_002699025.1 Sandaracinus sp.
AGAACCGACCCGTGTGACGCGAGCGAAGCGAGCGCCGAGGGCCCCACGGGCCCGCTGGTAAGCCAAAGATAGCGAGCGTCAGCGAGCGGAAGAAGTGGCTCACATGGTGGAGACGTTCCCGCTGTTCGGCTCGATCTGGATGTTCAGGTTCACGGGCTCGCGGGTGGGGGCCGGCGCCGGCGCGACGGTGCGCTCGTCCTCGCCCCGCTCCTCGAGCTCCCGCGCCAGCGCGCGGCGACGAAGCTCGAGCGGATCCTCGCCCTCCTCGTAGAGGGGGAGCGTCCGCGAGAGCGGCGGCCGATCGGGCGCCGTCGGATCCTCGCGCGTGAGGACCACCTCACCCGCCCGGATGCGCGCCACCCGCCAGTTCAGCGTCACGGGCATGCTGTCGGCGCCACCCGCCTGAATGACCTCCGGCCGCCCGATGTAGTCGCCGCGCTTGACCACGTGACCCACGCGGTTGCCGTCCAGGAGCATCGCCCGGGGCTGCGCCACGCCGCTGATGATGGCGATGAGGCGCATCTCGTCGATGCTCGTCGTCGGCATGATCACCGTGCGCTGCGGCGCGGCGACGGTGCGCTGGCGGAAGACCGAGGCGAAGCTTCGGAACGGATCCCGGTTCTCCGTGTCGACCTCGACGAAGTCGTCGTCCTCATAGGAGAGCCCCGAGTCCGGCGTACCGGCGTCCGTCTCCAGCTCGACCGGCGCGGCGGGCGCGGGAGCCGGCCCCGGAGGCGGCGCCGGCGTCGTCGGACCGGCCTGCGGCGGCTGGGGGCCGACGACGACCGGATCCTCGCAGCCCGCGGCGCCGAGCAGGCCGAGCAGCAGGGCCACGAAGGTCGCGCTCCGCTGCAGGAGCCGCGGACGCAGGATTCGCTGTCGCGTTCGCTTCATCGCGCACCTCCGGGGGCAACGGCGGCGCCGGCCGTCTGCGGCGGAGCCGAGGCCGGCCCCTCTTCGGCGGGGCGCCGGAACGTGGTCGCGAGCGCGTCGACCGTGAGCACCACCTCGTCGGCTTCGTTCGTCTCCGGGTCCCGCAGGGTGATGTTCTCGAGGTTGATGGCCCGCTCAAGCTGGCTGACGTTGTAGAAGAACTTCGCCAGCTGGTGGAACTTCCCGGAGAACTGCAGCTGCACCGGGATGCGGATGTAGAGCTGCTCCGCCTCCTCGGGCCGCGGCTCGACGAGCCGCATCTGCAGGCCGCTCAGCTCCGCGACGCGGTTGAGATCCTGGAGGAAGGCCGGGATCTCGGCGTCCTCCGGGAGCACGCGCTTGTTCTGCCGGTCGATGCCCTCACGGCTCGCCAGCTCCTGCGTGAGCTGCAGGTACTCTTGCTGGCGCTGCTCCGCCTCACGCAGCTCGTTCTGCAGGCGGGTGGCGCGGATCTCCTGGGCTTCGATGTCCTCCGCGAGGCTCATGTGGAAGGCGAAGTAGTAGATGGCTCCCACCACGGCGATGATGAGGCCGAGGATGAAGAGCTTCCCGACCAGCGGGAGGTTCTCGAACGACGAGTCTTTCTTGGCCGCCATCGTGAATCTCCCTCAGTAGATGACCTGGCAGGTCAGCTCGAAGCCGATGAGCTCCAGCTCCGACTCCCGGTCCACGACGCGCTCGGTGCGCTGCAGCGTGACCTGATCGAAGAGCTCGGAGAGCGCGAGGCGGCGCAGGAACTCGGCCACGTCCTCGTTCGTCCGACCGCGGCCCCGCATGCGGCACTCGCGGTTCTCTTCCTCGAAGTGCAGCAGCCAGAGGCGCCGCACGTCCCAGCTCCGGTTGTAGCCGGCGAGCGGGTTCTCGCGCCGGAGCTCCTCCAGGGCCTGCGGGTCTATCGTCGGGCCCACCTCCTCGCAGCTCTCGCCGGCGGGGCAGGCGCTGAGGATCCGCGAGAGCTCCATGATCGCCCGGGTCGGTCCGGTCCGCGCCTTGTTCAGATCGGCGACGACCTCCTCGAGGGCCCGGCTCTGCTCCAGCTCCGCCCGCACCTCCTCGAGCCGCGCGCTCTTGGTGCGCAGCTGATCGATCTGGGTCTGGAGCGCGTTGTTCGCCCGCCTCTTCTCCTCCAGCTCACTGTCGTAGCTGAAGTAGATGACGGCCAGGATCGCGCCCCAGACGAGGACCCCGAAGAAGTAGACGCCGGCCCAGACCTGGCTGCCGCCGCTCGGGCCCGAGGCCACCCGCGCCTGGCGCTTCGCCTCGGGCAGCAGATTGATGCGGATCATGCGTTCCTCCGCTCACGCTCCTTGCGGAGCGCCAGCCCCATGGCGACGACGGCCTGCGCCGTGCGCCCCTGGAGCGACATGGGGTCCAGCTTGCTGTCCGGCTGAGCCACGCGGAGCGGGTCCAGCACCTCGACGGGCACCCGCGCCCGGTCCTGCACCGAGTCGAGGAGCGCCCGCACGTTCGCGGTGCCGCCCGACACGTAGATGCGCGTCAGGTCCCGGTCACCGCTCGTGGCCAGGTAGAAGTCGAGCGAGCGCTGGATCTCCCCGGCGAGCTGCTCGACCACCGTATTGATGATCTCCGGCACCTCGCGCGGGACGATGCCGCGCCCGTCTCCGCCGCACTTGTAGGCCTCGGCCTCCTCGCGGCTGATGCTCAGCTGGCGCTGGATCTCCTCGGTGATCGCGTTGCCGCCGTTCGCGATGTCGCGCGTGAAGGCGGTCGTCCCGTCGGCGAGGATGTTCACCGTCGTCAGCGACGCGCCCACGTGGATCAGCACGACCGTCTCGTGCGGCTGCGGCACGCCGTAGCCGACCTCGAGGACGTTCTGCACGGTGAAAGCGTCGAGGTCGACGCACATCGGCTTGAGCCGCGCCTCGACCGCCAAGTTCGTGAGGTCCGCGATCTCCTCGCGCTTCGCCGCGACCAGGAGCACGTCCATCTGACCTTCGTCCTCGCGCCGGTGGAGGATCTGGTGGTCGATGTGGACCTCGGCCAGGTCGAAGGGGATGTGCTGTTCCGCCTCCCAGCCGATCTGCTCCTGGAGCTCCGCGGGCGTCATCAGCGGCATGGCGATCTTCTTGATGATCACCGAGTGCCCGCTGGCGCGCAGCGCGACGTTTCGCCGCCGGACCTTGTGGAAGAGCTTCTCGAGCCCCTCCACGACCGCGCCGGAGTTGATGATGTGGCCGTCGACGATCGTCTCCGGTGGCAGCGGATGCAGTCCGAAACGAACCAGCTTCCGCGAGCCCCGGCTCTCTTTGATCTCTACGACCTTGATGGACGTCGAACCAATGTCGACGCCGATCAGGTTCTTGCCTTCGGAAGCCATCCGACCACGTTCACTCCTCCTCGCCGAATACCTTGACTCGGTCCGCGAGGCTGAGACCCAGAGCCTCGAGAATCTTCCGCTTCGTACTCATGCGGCACCCGAAACCCTTTTCGATTCGGGCGATCGTCAACGCCGAGAGGTTGGCGCGTCGGGCGAGCTCGGCCTGCGAGAGGCAGAGTTCCTGGCGGTACTTGCGGAGATGATTCGGCTTGGGCTTACGCGGTGTTTTGGGCTTCCGCTTCTTCTTCGCCGGGCTGGCCGGAGCCGCTTCTCCCTGGGCCGCTCCCTGAGCTGCAGCCGGAGGCTGAGCCGGTGGGGTGGACGGATGGGGGTTGGGCGGATGCGGACCGGGCGGGTGCGGTGGAGCGGCGGCTTTCGCCGGCCCGCTCGGGCCGCTCGGCGCGTCGACGCGGTCGTCCTCGTGAGAGGGCTCGACCGGGACCCCGACCTCGGACGACCGGCCTCCCTCGGGAATTCCCGTGGAGGCTGCCTTGGTCGCCTTTCCTTCGTGGTCCATCGACGCGTCGCTCCGACTTGGTCGCCCGCCTTCCTCCTCGCGATTCCCCAATGATTTCAGGGGATTCAAAGCTCGCTCGGCGGAAGACGGCACGGGTCCGGGGTAGTGATTCGGCGGGGGCGTCGACCCCCGACGACCACGCCTCGAACCCTATGGTGCGAACCTGAGAGCGTCAAGCAATTCCCGGTAAATTCATGCAAAATTAGCGGTAATTGATAGGTATTTTAGGGGTACCCGAGGGAGGCTGCGGTGCATCCCGCGGGCCTGTCCCCGATCGCCCTTTTCGCTCTCTCACTCTTCGCTTCTCTCGACCCGTGCCGCACCCGTCCGCCGCTCCCTGCGCGGCCGCTCGGAATCGAACGGTCGCGCGGAGAGCCACGCCTCGGTCGCGACCTCGGGTCGATCCAGGCGCCTCGAAGGGCCCTTGGGGGACCCTCTTCGGCGCCGAGCTCGTCGTGGCGCGTTCCTCTCGGTTGTCAACGAACGCCTGGTTTAGACCGCGGTCATCGTCGCATCGGGGGACAACGGGAGCAAAAAAGTGGAGGGTCTCGCGACGACCGGCGCGGGTTTTCCCCTTGCGGGACGTCTCACACGCGGGACACTGGCCCGCCGAATGCGCGATTGCCTCCGCCGTGGCGCCCTGCTGGTCGCCCTCCTGCTCTTCCCGCTCCTCGCCGCGCCCTCCCCCGCCGAGGCGCGCGAGCATCGGGTGCGGTCCGGCCAGTCGCTGAGCCGGATCGCCCGGCGCTACCGGGTCCGCGTGCACGACCTCGCGGCGGCGAACGGGCTCCGCGTGACCTCCGAGCTCCGCGAGGGGCAGGTCCTCCGCATCCCCGAGCGAGGCACCCACTACGTCCGCGCTGGCGAGTCGCTCTCGCTCATCGCCCAGCGCCGCAACGTCTCCGTGGAGGCCCTCCGCCGCGTCAACCGGCTTCGCCGCGGCGCGACCCTCCAGCTCGGTCAGCGCCTCCTCTTGCCCGGCCACGACGCCCTCGAGGAGCGCGAGCGGGCCGAGAGCCGCTGGGGCCGGCCGCGCCGCCCGGGCGTCGTGACCCTCTACCGACCCGCGCTGCGCGAGCGGGCGCGCATGCGCCTCGTGGACCGCTCCCAGCGCCCGCGCCGCGCCGCGCGCCGTCGCCTGGCGCGGCTGATGCGCCACCGGCGGACCGGCCGGGCGCACCGGCCCCACCCGCGCCTCTTGCGCATGCTCACGCAGATCTCGGACCACTTCGGGGGCCGCACCATCCACCTGATGAGCGGCTTCCGCCCCGCCGGGGGCTACACGCGCGAGTCGAGCCGGCACACGAGCGGGCATGCCATCGACCTCCGCGTGCAGGGCGTGCCGAACCGGGTGCTCCGCGACTACCTCCGGCGCGCCTTCGATCGGGTCGGAGTCGGCTACTACCCGAACAGCACCTTCGTGCACCTCGACGTGCGTCGGGAGTCGGCCTACTGGGTCGACGTCTCCGGGCGCGGCGAGGCCCCGCGCTACGTGCGGGACCGAGCGGCCCGGGAGCGCATCGACGCCGGCGAGGCCGACGCGCCGGAAGAGAGCGCAGAAGCGGAGAGCGCGGACGCGGAGCGCGCGGAGGCAGAGGACGCGGACGGCGCGGAGACGGCGGAGGCGGCCGACGAGACCGCCGACGCGCCCACGGCAGCGAACGACGACGACGCGGCACACGAGCACGCCGCCGCCCGCCGCGAAGCCGACCCCGCCGGCTGAGGGCCGCCCGCCCGCATCGCCCATCGGGTCACCCGACGCGTCGGCCCGGACCTCCCGCTCGAAGCGGCCCCTGGGGGTCCGGCGCGCTCGGTCCGGCGCGGTCGAGGGGCCGGTCGGAGGCTCGGGTCCGGACGCCGCGGTCTAGGGCGTCGCGCGTCGGCGCTGGGCGGAGCGAGGAGCGCGAGGAGTGCGCTCACTCGTCGCAGGGCAGCGCCCGCGACGGCTGCTGCTCGCAGTACCCGTGCACGCAGGCGTAGACGACGCCGCAGGGCGCCTCCGCGGGCGTGCACTGGTCGTCGGTCACGCACGCCTCCCCGTCGAGGGGCGGCTCGGGCTCCTCCACGTCCCGCGGGCAGGCCAGCAGGAGACAGGAGCAAGCGACGAAGAAGAGGGCTCTCATGGCGGGACCGCTCCCACGGTATCTCGTCCTCCCGGGAGCGTCGACCGCCGCCCTCCGCCCACCGCGCTCAGAGGATCTCGTACTCCTTGAGGCGCCGGTAGAAGGTGCGGCGTGGGATCCCGAGCTCCCTCGCCGCCGCCGCGCGGTTCCAGCCGTTCTCCTCGAGGGCCCGCAGGATGCGCTGCTTCTCCGACTCCTTGAAGTCCTCGAGCGACTGCGCCGGCGGGCGCCCACCGACGGGGGCCGGCTCGGGGAGGCTCGGCACCTCGACGAGGTCGTTCGCCGCCGTGTCCTCCCCGAGCGCCAGGTCCTCGGCGCCGATGGTGTCCCCCTCGCTCATGACGCAGGCGTTGAGGAGCAGGTGCTCGAGCTGGCGCACGTTCCCCGGCAGCGGGTGGCGCGCGAGGCGGAGCAGCGCCTCCCGGCTGAGGTGCTTGCGCGGCTGCCCCTCCTGCTCGGCGATGCGCGTGAGGAAGTGGTCCACCAGGAGCGGCACGTCCCCTTGGCGCTCGCGGAGCGGCGGCAGGCGGAGCTCGACGACGTTGAGCCGGTAGTAGAGGTCCTCGCGGAACTCGCCCTTCGCGACCAGGTCCCGGAGCGACTTGTTCGACGCGCTCACGATGCGCACGTCGACGGCCTCCTCCTCCTCACCGCCGATGGGCCGCACGACCTTCTCCTGGAGCACGCGCAGCAGGTCGACCTGCATCTTCGCGGGCATGTCGCCGACCTCGTCGAGGAAGAGCGTCCCGCCCGAGGAGCGGACGAGCACGCCCTTGCGGTCCCGGTCGGCGCCCGTGAAGGCGCCGCGCACGTGCCCGAAGAGCTCGCTCTCGAGGAGCGCCTCCGGGATCGCCGCGCAGTTCAGGGCGACAAAGGGCGCCTTCCGGCGCGGCCCCCCGTAGTGGATGGCGCGGGCGACGAGCTCCTTGCCCGTCCCGCTCTCGCCCTGGATGACGACGGGCACGTCGGTCTCGGCGACCCGATCGAGCACGGCGAAGACCTTCCGCATCGGCTCGCTCCGCCCGATGATCCCGCTCCGCTCGTGGCGGCTGCGAAGCTCCCCGCGCGTCCGGTCGAGCTCCCGCTTCGTCTCCTCGAGCTCTCCCGTACGCGCGACGAGCACGCGCTCGATCTCCGCCTTCGCCGCCTCGAGCTCCTCGTTGGCCTCCTCGAGCGCCGCCTTCCGCTCCGCGAGCTCGCCGACGAGGCGCGCGTTCTCGAGCGCGATGGCGGCCTGGTCCGCGAAGGCGAGCAAGAGATCGAGGTCCGCCTCGGAGAAGCGCCCGCGGCGCATGCGGTGCTCGAGGTAGAGGACGCCCACGGCTCCCGAGCGGCCGCGGATGGGGAGGCACGCCACGGACTTCAGCGAGAGCTGGTGCACCGAGAGGTACTCGTTCAGGCGCCGGTCGTCGCGGGCGTCGACGGTGAGGATGGGCTCGCCGTCGATGAGGACGGCCTCGGCGATCGAGCGGGAGAAGGCGACGGAGGGATCGTCGGGCGCCGTGCCCGCGGCGCGCACGAGGCGAGGCTCGAGCTCGCCGGCGTCGTCGGGGAGGAGGACGAAGCCGCGCTCGGCGCCGGAGAGCTCCACGGCCGCGTCGGTGATGCGCTCGAGGAGCCGATCGAGCTCGTGCTCGCTGGCCAGGCGCTTGAGCAGGTCGAGGAGGCGGCCCACGCGCCCCTCGAGGGCCGAGGGCTCGGGCCCGGGCGCGTCCTCGCGGCTCGTGAAGAAGCGGTCCGTGCTGGCACTCGCGCGCAGCCGGAGCGCCCTGCGCTCCGGGTCCCGCCAGAAGGGCTCGCGGAGGGCCCGCGGGAGCGCGAGGACGATCCCCTCGAGGACCTCCATGGCCGCCTGGTCGTGGCGGCGCGCGGCGAAGTCGGCGCCCTGCGCCACCTGGAGCTGCGCCAGGGCCGCGAGCGTGCGCCACTCGAGCTCCCGATGGGCCGCGGCGCGGGCCTCCTCGAGGAGCGCCTGCAGGTCGCTCACGGCGCCCTCCACGTCGTGCGTGACGAAGCGGCCGCGGGCGAGGAGCAGGCGCAGCTCGAGGCGGAGGGACGGGTCCGCCGCGTCGCCCTCGTCCAAGAGGCTGCGCGCGTCGGCGAGGCGGCCCACGGCGGCCGAGCCGTCCGCGGGCCCGTCGCGATCGAGGAGCACGCGCGCCCCCTCGAGCAGCGCCCGCACCTGCGGCGCGAGCTGCTCGCTCGCCCGCGCCCGCGCCGCCGCGTCGTCGAAGCGCAGGAGCGCCGTCTCGGGCTCGCTCCGGGCGGCCGCCACCCGACCGAGCGCCAGGCTCGCCCAGGCCGCCGCCGGGTGCGCCTCGTCGACGGCCTCCGCGTCCGCCACGGCCCCCTCGAGATCACCGAGCTCCGCCCGAAGCCAGGCCCGATGGGCCCGCGCCCCCGACGCCTCCGCCTCGACGGCTTCCTCGGCCGCCCGGAGCGCCGCCGGGAGCGCTCCCCGCGACACCGCCTCCTCGATTCCGGCGAGCCCTGCGCCCTCCTGTGCCATCGTGCCGGAGCGTAGCAGAACGCGCCGGGCAGCGTGTGTCACCGGCTCGTCCGGGACGTGCCGTTCACGCGGGCGGCGAGCTACCGCGGCGAAGTCGGAATGGCGTGGGAATCAGCCGTCCGACTCGGCGTCGTCGTCCAGCTCGAGGCGGCGCATCAGGTCCTCGAGGTAGCCCTCGTCCTCCTCGTCGCCGTCGCTCTTCTTCGCGTCGAGCAGCACGACCGGCCGATCGCCGGTCGCGTCGGGGTCGTCGAAGCCGGCCAGGGGCTCGGGCGGGAGGGACGCCGCGTCCGAGCGGGGCTCGCTCCCCTCGTCGGATGCGGCGGAGGCGGGCGCATCGGCGATCGGCTCGGGCAGCTCGAGGCGCGCGAAGGAGGGGCCCGCTTCCTTCGCGGGCTCTTCGTCGCCGAGCAACTCGACCTCGCCCGAGATGTCCTCGATCTCCTCGACGACCTCGGCCGCGGGCGTTCGGGGCTCCGCCGAGGGGTCGCTGGGCGGGACGAGCGCGACGTCCTCCTCGGCGACGCGCTCCACGGGGAAGATCTCGCCGAGGTAGTGGGCGATCGCGCGCGGGCCGACGAGCAGCCCGTGCCGCATGGCGAAGTGCTCGAGGTGGAGCGCCAGGTCCGCGGCGCTGGCGATGCGCGATCGCGGGTCGCGCCGGAGCGCGGCGAGGACGATCTCCTCGAGGTCCGCCGGGTACTCGGGCATGCGGCTCGTCGGCGGCGGCGCGTCCTGCTCGACGACCTGCGTCATCACCTGCATGTCGTTGCCGCGGTAGAGGCGCGAGCCGGTCGTGAGCTCGTAGAGGATCACGCCCACGGAGAAGACGTCGGCGCGCCGGTCCACCGGGCGGCTGCGCACCTGCTCGGGGGCCATGTAGGAGAACGTGCCCTTCACGGCGCCCGCCTCGGTCTCGGCGCGCGCGTCGGTCTTGGCGACGCCGAAGTCCATCAGCTTCGCCACGCCGTCCCGGGTGAGCATCACGTTCTGGGGCGTCACGTCCCGGTGGACGATGCGGAGCGGCCGGCCCGCCTTGTCGCGGGCCTCGTGCGCGTGGTGGAGCGCCTCGCAGACCTGCATCACGACGCCGAGCGTGACGTGGAGGGGCATGACGTTCCGGGCGCGGACCCCGGCGCGCCAGACGTCCGCGACGTTCCAGCCGTCGACGTACTCCATGGCGAGGAACCAGGTGCCGTCGGCGATGCCGAGGTCGAAGACCTGCGGGATGTTCGGGTGGCCGAGGTGGGCCAGCAGGCGCGCCTCGTACTGGAACATGCGGAGCGTCGGGCGATGCTCGACGAAGTTCGTGAAGAGGCGCTTGATGACGACGTCGCGGAAGAAGCCGCCCTCGCCCCACTGGCGGGCGAGGTAGATCTCGGCCATCCCGCCCGCCGCGATCTTGCGGAGGAGCTCGTAGCGGCCGTACGGCGTTCCCTGCGACGTTCCCTGCAACCTGCTCCCTCGAGGCGGCGTCGCCCCCCGCCGAGCCTATCATCGAAGCGCCGAGCGACGTCGATGGCGTGAGGCGACGGGCCAGCCGAACCGTACTACAACGAGGGGGCGCGGGGAGTCCGCCGATGGAGACGAGATGAGCGAAGGCGACGGCATCCGAGACCAGGTGTTCATCGTGACGGGCGCGGGCCGGGGCGTGGGGCGCGCGACGGCGGAGCTGCTCGGGAGCCGGGGTGCGAAGCTGGTCCTGGCGGACGACGGACGCGGGCCCGATGGCGAGGGGAGCGACGCGGAGGTGGTCGAAGAGGCCGCCGAGGCGATCCGCGCGGCGGGCGGCGAAGCGATCGCCCGGGCCGTGGACGTGACCGGAGCGGGCGCGGCGGAGGCGCTCGTCGCGGACGCCCTCGAAGCCTTCGGGGGCCTCGCCGGCGCCGTCTCCTGTGCGGGCATTCGCCTCGATCGCGGCCTCCTCAAGCTCGAGGACGCCGATCTCGAGCGGGTCCTCGCGCACCAGCTCCACGCCCCCATGCGCCTGCTCCGGGCCTCTGCGCGGCACCTCGTCGAGGCGCGGCGCCCCGGGAGCGTCGTCCTCGCGGCCGGCCCCGAGGCCTTCTTCGGGACGGCCCGGCACGCGGCCAACGCGGCCGGAGGCGCCGCCTTGGTGGCGCTGGCCCGGAGCGCGGCCATCGAGCTGCGCCGCCACGGCGTGCGGGTGAACGTCGTCGCCCCGACGGCGCGGACGCGGCTCACGGAGGACCTGGCGCTCTTCCGCAAGATCGGCGCCGGCTCCATGGAGCCGGAGCACGCCGCGCCGCTCTTCGTCCACCTGCTCTCGGATCGCGCGTCCGACGTGAACGGCGAGGTGCTCGGGGTCGCGGGGGGCCGCGTCTACGCCTTCCAGAGCCGGGAGACGACCGGCGCCTTCGTCGAGGGGCGCGGCTTCGAGCTCGAAGAGCTGCCCGAGGCCTGGAGCGAGATCACCCGCGGATGAGCGCCCGGAACCGAGCGCAGGGAACGCGGGGGCGATCCACGCCGGCTCGACCGGCGCGCGATCGATCCGGGCGAGCGACGCACCGGCGATCCCCCCTCACCGGGGAGCGGCCGCCGTGTCCAGACCGACCGCCGTGTCCAGACCGATCGGCGCCGCCCGCATCGAGGACGATGCGTCACGGGGCCGCGGGCCGGCGGGCCGCTCAGCTGAAGAGGTCGATGACCACCACGCCGCGGTCCGAGGACTCGTCGTCGCGCTGCGGGTCGCTCGCCGGCTTCGGGGCGATGGGCTTCGGAGCGATGGGCAGCTCGACGACCGGCCGCTCGTGGCGACGGTGCTCGTCGTCCTCGCGCTTGCGGATCTGGTCGATGATGAAAGGGGGAAGCATCGCGAGAGAGGGCCCGGAAGCGGACCGCGCCCGTGGCCCCGAATATAGCAACCGGCCCGTGCAGGACAAGAGTTCGACGCGCCGCGGGCCCCTCGCGCGGGCGATCGTCACCTTCGCTCTCCTCCTCGGCCTGAGTCCCGCCCCCGCCGAGGCCCAGAGCCCCGACTACCGGCTCGAGAGCACCGCCTGGAACGGCCTGAGCGAGCTCCTGGCGATCGGCCAGAGCACAGGTATCCGGATCGACACCTCGGCGGAGATCGATCTGGCGACGCTCGCGCCCGAGGACGCGCTCCTGATCCTCTACCCCCGCGAGGATCTCCCCCGGGCGAGCCTGGCGTCCTTCCTCCGGGCCGGCGGGCGCATCGCGATCGCCGACGACTACGGCGCGGCGCCCCCCTTCCTCCGCCTCTACGGGATCGAGCGCCGCGATCCGGGCGACCTCGAGGGCGTGCCCCGGCTCCGCGGCAACCCGGCCCTCCGGCTGGCCCACCCACGCTCGCGCCACCCGCTCGTGGAGGGCGTGCCCGTGCTGGCGAGCAACCACCCGCAGGTGCTGCGCCACGCCGACCTCGAGCCCATCCTCGCCTTCGACGACGGCGGCGACGCGCTGGTGCTCGCGGGGGCCGTCGAGCGCGGGCGTCTGGTCTCCATCGGCGACCCCAGCGTGCTGATCAACAACATGCTGCGCTTCCGGGGCAACCGGCGCTTCGCCGAGAACCTCTTCACCTACCTCGAGGGCGGCCGGGGCGGCCGGGTCTTCGTCGTGCCGCCCTCGGTGCGCCTCGAGGGACGCTACGGCGGCGAGGTCGGGACGCCCGTCGACCGGCTCCGGGACTGGCTCTCCGAGGCCGCCCACGCCGAGCCCCCGCCCCTCGCCCTGACGCTCACGGCGCTCGTGATCGTGGCGATCCTCATGGTCTTCGCCGTCTCCACCCTCCCCCTCCGCTCGCCCTACGGGGGCGCCCTGCTGCGGGACGCCGGGCGCGGGGGTGGCGGCTTCGCCGGGCGGGTGGCCTTCTTCGCGCGGCGGAAGGGGAACCTCGTGCACCCGGCGCTGGTCTACAAGTACGAGTTGGAAGGCGAGCTCACGCGCCGGCTCGGCCTGGAGGGCCGGCCCCTGCTGAAGGACGTCCTCGCGGCCGCCCGCGCCGCCGGCCTCCCGGAGCGCGATCGGGAGGCCCTCCGCGGGCTCCTGCGCGAGCTCGACGACCTCCGCCGCCGCGTCGACCTTCCGCCCGGCCCGCCGCGCGTGACGCCCCGCGCCCTTCGTCGCATGGTAGACACCGGAGAGCGGATCCTCGCCGCGCTCCCGCCGGCCCCGCCGTCCTCGACCCCCCGCCCCACGCCGTGAACGACCCCGCGACCGTCCGCGATCTCTCCGAAGCCGCCCTCGCCCAGGCCGCCGAGCTCACGCGCTCCGTCGTGGACGAGGTGCAGGCGGTCTACGTGGGCCCGCGGGAGGTGCCCGAGCTGCTGCTCATCAGCCTGCTCGCCCGCGGCCACGCGCTCCTCGAGGGCGTCCCCGGCGTCGCCAAGACCACGCTCGTGAAGGCCTTCGCGGCCACCATGGGCTGCTCCTTCCGCCGCATCCAGTTCACGCCCGATCTCCTCCCGGCGGACATCACGGGCACCTTCGTGCTCTCCCCGAAGGAGGGCACCTTCTCGCTCCGCGAGGGGCCGATCTTCGCGAACATCGTCCTCGGCGACGAGATCAACCGCGCCCCGGCGAAGACCCAGAGCGCGCTCCTCGAGGCCATGCAGGAGCAGCAGGTCACCATCGAGGGCGAGACGCGCGCCCTCCCCTCGCCCTTCCTCGTGCTCGCCACGCAGAACCCGGTCGAGCAGGCGGGCACCTACCCGCTCCCCGAGGCGCAGATCGATCGCTTCCTGATCCGCCTGCTGATCGGCTACCCGGAGGCGCGGGACGAGCGGGGCATCCTCCGGCGCTTCCTCACCGGCGCGCCGGAGCCGCGCACCGTGCTCCAGCCCCAGGACATCCTCCGGCTCCAGGAGCTGGTGCGCTCGATCCACGTCGAGGACGAGGTGCTCGACTACGTGGTGCGCCTCGCCACCTTCACCCGCGAGCACGCGCGGCTCTTCCTCGGCGTCTCGCCGCGCGCCTCGCTGGCGCTGGTGCAGGCGGCCCGGGCGCGGGCGCTGGTCGAGGGGCGTGGCTACGTGCTCCCGGACGACGTGAAGGCGCTCGCCGCGCCGGTCCTCGCCCACCGGCTGGTGCTCACGCCGGAGGCCGAGATGGAGGGCACGCGCCCGGAGCGGATCATCCGGCAGGCGCTCGAGCAGGTGCCGCCCCGGCGCGAGGGCTGACGGTGCGGGGCGCCGCGAAGGAGACGCGCTAGTGCTGCCGATCCCCACGGGGACGGCGGTGCTCGTCTTCTTCGGGCTCGTCGGCATGCTCGCCGCCGGGCTGACCACCCAGTCGGCGCCGACCATCGCCCTGGCGAGCGGCGGCTTCGTGGGCGTGGGGCTGGTGCTCGCGGCGACCATGCCCCTCGGGCGGCGGCTCCGGCGGCAGCGCCTGGAGTTCGCCTGGTGGCTCGACCACGGGACCGGCGTCGCGAGCGGCGCGGCCGTCCCCCACTCCCCCTTCGTCGTGCGCTGCTACGTGCGCCATCGAGGAGCGGAGGCGATCACCGTGGAGGCGCTCGAGCCCCTGCTCTCGGCGGGCGCCGAGCTCCTCGAGCGACCCCGGGCCGTGCGCCTCGACGGGCGGAGCCGCACCGAGTTCACGCTCCGGCTCACGGCCCCGGCGGCCGGGCGGGTCGTGCTCCACGGGCTCGCCGTCCAGCTCCGCGGACCCTTCGGGCTCTTCTCGACGCCGCTCTACTTCCCGAACCCGCTGGTCATCAAGGTGCTCCCGCGGGCCGCCGCCGGCCGGACGCGCCGGGCCCCCATCGCCCAGGCCTCGTCCATGGAGCGCGCCGGGCGGACCATGGTGCGGCGGCGCGGGGGCGGCACGGAGCTGCACGAGCTGCGCGAGCTCGTCCCCGGGGATCCCTTCAAGAGCATCGCCTGGAAGGCGAGCGCGCGGCGCGGGCGGCTGATGGTCAAGGAGGTCGAGCAGGAGGTGCAGCAGACGCGCTGGATCCTGGTCGACGTGAGCGGGACGATGCGGGCCGGCGAGCCGGGCGAGCGGAAGCTCGACTACGCGCTCGAGGCCGCGGCGGCGGACGCGCGGGAGGCGCTCGAGGCGGGGGATCGGGTGGGGCTCGTCACCTTCGACGGGCGCATCGTGAGCCACGTGCCGGCCGGCGAGGGGAAGGCCCAGCGGCTGCGCATCTACGAGGCGCTCCTCGCGGCGACGGAGATCGTCGACGAGGACCTGACCGACCTGAGCGAGGCGGAGCTGCTGGGGCGCGTGGCGCGCTACGTGCGGCAGCAGGACGGCATCGACTTCGCGCGCGGGAAGGGGCGCGGCGGGCGGACGCAGCTGGTCGATCGGAGCGGGCTGGCGGCGCACGTGCGGCGCATGCTCGGCGACGAGGCGGAGGCGAAGCCCTTCGAGCGGGAGGTGCAGGCCGAGAGCGCCACGGGGCGGCTCCTGCGGCGCTTCTGCCGGGCGCGCGGGCTCCCCCTGCCGCACCGAGCCGACCCCGGCGACCACGCGAAGGCGCGGGCGCTCGCCAGCGCGCTCCAGGCCGTGGGCGGGCGGAGCCGGTCGCCGGCGGCCCTCCTCGTGTGCACGGACTTCGACACCATCGACGACGCGACGCCGGTGGTGAAGGCGCTCCAGCTCGTGAAGGCGCACGGGCATCGGGTGGCCTTCGTGCTGCCGGATGGGCGGAGCTTCGCCGACGAGTGGGAGGGCGTGGCAGCCGACCTGGCGCGCATCTACGGGCGCGTGGAGGCGCGGCGGCTCGACGAGGCGCGGCGCCTGCTCGGGGGGCTCGGCGTCAGGGTGGTGGTGGCGCAGCGGAGCGACCCGCCCGGGCTGGCGGCGATCCGGGCGCGGGCGGCGCGGCGGCGGGCCGCGTGAGCGGGCCGGCCTGGGAGGATCCGCGGCGGGTCCTGGCGCGGCACGGGCTCCGGCCGAGTCGGCGCTTCTCACAGAACTTCCTCGTGAGCGAGGGGGTCGTCGAGCGCATCGCGGAGGCGCTCGGGCCGGCCGAGGGGGAGCGCGTGGTGGAGCTCGGCCCGGGGGCGGGGACGCTGACGGCGGCGCTGCTCCGGCGCGGGGCGCGCGTGCTGGCGCTGGAGATGGACCGGCGCATGCTCGGGCTGCTCGAGGCGGAGCTCGGCGAGGAGCCGGGGCTCGAGCTGCGCGAAGGGGACGCGGCGGCGCTCGACCTCGCGGAGCTGGGGCTCGCGGGCCCGGTCGCCGTGTGCGGGAACCTGCCCTACGCGGTGACGGGGGCGATCTTCCGGCGGCTGGTCGCGCAGCGGGAGCGCGTGGACCGGGCCGTGCTGATGATCCAGCGGGAGGTGCGGGACCGGCTGCTGGCCGAGCCGGGGACGAAGGCCTACGGGGCGCTGACGGTGTTCACGACGGCGGCGTTCGCCGTGGAGCCCG
Organism: Sandaracinus sp.; assembly: GCA_002699025.1. Lineage (GTDB taxonomy): Bacteria > Myxococcota_A > Polyangia > Polyangiales > Houyiibacteriaceae > Houyiibacterium > Houyiibacterium oceanicum. Next base: position 15,783 of record PABA01000207.1, read on the forward strand.
TGATGCTCGTGAAGCCGGGCGCGTTCCACCCGCCGCCGAAGGTGACGAGCGCCGTGCTTCGGCTCCGGCCGGCGCCGCGGGCCGAGGAGACGCCGGCCTTCCGGGCGGTGGTCAGCGCGGCCTTCGAGAAGCGTCGGAAGACGCTGCGAAACGCGCTCGGCGCGCTGGCCCCGCGGGAGGTGCTCGACCCGGCGTTCGAGGCGGTGGGCATCGACCCGCGCCGGCGCGGGGAGACCCTCTCGGTCGAGGAATTCGCCGCGCTCGCCGCGACGCTCGAGCCGGCCCTCGACGCGCGCTGAGGCGCGAGCGGGCGCGCCACATCTTCGACGCCTGCTCCGGACGCCCGCTCTGGACGCCCAGAACGGATGTCCCATCTCGAGGCCCGTTCTCGGCGCCGCTCTCGACGCGCCGGGCCGCGCGCGCTCCGGGCCGAAGCATCGCCCGGCCGGGCCGCGGTCACTCGGCCGGCTCGGCCGCGGGCTCCGGGGCGAGCTGCCCGAGGGCGTCCGCCGTGAAAGCCGCGAGGCGGCGGAGGTCCGCCCGGGCGCTCTCGTCGGCCGCGACCGCGGCCCAGGCCCCTCGCGCCTCCCGGAGGGGCGCGAGAGGGACCTCGCGCGCCGCCAGATCCCCGGGCTCGAGGCGCGAGGCGATCGCCCAGCCGGCCTCGGCGGCCACGGGGGCGAGGAGGGGATCGTCCCCGCCGGCGATCGCCGCGAGGGGCGCGAGGGCCCGCTCGGGCGCGTCGATCCAGGGCGCCACGCGCGCCGCCGCCCAGCGCTCCGCCCGCGCCGTCTCCGCCGCATCCGCCAAGGCCGCGAGCACGGCCTCGTCCGCGTCCCGCGCGATCCGCGCGAGCTCCATCGGGTCGGCGCCGACCGCGCGGACCCGGGCCGCGAGCGAGGCGTCCTGGGCGGCCGCGCCGGGCGGGGGAGCGAGCGGCGCGGCGAAGAGCGCCGCGAGGAGGAAGACCGTGCGCACGGCCGGACCATGCGCGAGCGCCGCCTTCGGATCAACGCCGCGCCCGCGGAGCACGGTTGAAACGCAAAGGCCGGCGCGATACCACCTCGCCGGAGCGTCGGGGGGCTGGCTCCTCACCCCCTCGCCGCCGAGGAGGAGACCGCCATGAGCCCGTCCCGGACCCGGCCCCGTTCGAGGGGCGCTGCGCCGCCCGCCGGATCACGCGCGCTCCCGCGCACCGCCGGATCACACGCGCTCCCGCGCACCGCCGTGCTCGCCGCGCTGCTCGCCCTCGCGCCGCTCGCTGGCGCGACCCCCGCCCAGGCGCAGGGGCTCTCCCTGAACGAGGCGCGCGAGATGCTGAACGCCGAGAGCGCCGACGAGGTCCGCATGGGCATCGAGGCCCTCGGGACCATCGGCTCCGCGCGCATCGTCGAGCCCCTGGCCGAGCGCATCCGGCGCGGTCTCCCCGCGCCGCTCCTCGACCTCGCCATCGAGACCCTGGGCCTCACCGGCCGGCGCGAGGCGGGGCCCATCCTCTTCGAGCTCGCCCGTCACCGCCGCGCCACCGCCCGGCAGCGCGCCCTCGAAGCCCTCGTCTCCTGCCGCCCCCGAGGCGCGAGCCGGGCCCTCGTCCAGGCCCTCAGCGACGCAGACCCGCGCGTCCGCGCGACCGCCGCCCTCGGCCTGGGCCAGCTCGAGGCCGCCGACGCCGTCGACCCGCTCTTCCACGCCTTCGACCGCGGCGTGAACGAGGCCTCCACCTCCCTCGGCCAGCTCGTCGACGCGGACGGCGTCGAGCGCCTGCTCGGCTTCCTCGGGCAGCGCCCCCTCAACTCGCTCACGCCCGCCCTCGACGAGGTGCTCGCCCGCGACGACATGGCCACGAACGTGAAGCTCGAGGTCGTCGGGCGCCTCGCCGAGCTCGCGACCCCGGAGGTCCGCACCTACCTCGAGGGCCTCGCCGAAGCTCTCCCCCCCGGACCCCTGGCCGACGCGGCGGAGCAGGCCGCCCTCCGGATCGTCCAATGACCATCGCACGCGCCCTCCTCGCCCCGGCCCTCCTCCTCGCCCTCGCCTCCTGCGGGGGCGGCGGCGGGAGCGCCTTCGGGCCGACCTTCCCCGACAACCGCGAGGCCGACATCGCCGCCGTGCTCCAGCGCCTGCGCGCGGCCCCGGCCCGCTCGGCGCCGCCGGTCGCCCTCGGGATCGGCACCGAGCGGCTCTTCGCCGTCGACCTCACCTCCGGCGCGCTCCGCTGGTCCGAGCCGGTCTCGAGCCCGGTCTCGGCGCCACACGTCGCCGGTCCCCTCGCCGTGCTCCACGAGTCGAGCGGCGTCGTCGCCCGCGACCTCCAGACGGGCGCCGTGGCCTTCACCGTCCCGGACGAGGCCCTCCACCTCGCCGGGGCCGATGGCGAGGGGAACCTCTCCGTCCTCGCGCTGACGACCGGCGGCGGCGTGGGGGCGCGCTCGAAGATCGTCGTCGCCCGGGGGGGCTCCATCGCCTGGGAGCGGAGCGTCGGCCACGCGATCGGCGCGCCGGCGGTCGCCGGCGATCTGCTCTTCGTGCCCTGGGCGACACAGAACGTGAGCGTCCTCGACGCCGCCACGGGCGACGAGCTCGCCCGGCTCCGCGCCGCGGACACGCCCGTCGGCCACGCGCTCCGCGTGGACGGGGACGTCTACTACGGGCAGCGCGGCATCTTCCGGCTGACGCCGAGCGCGCGGACGGGCTCGAGCGAGCAGGCGGCCTTCTTCGCGCCCCTCGAGCGCGACCTCCCGGGCTCGCCGAGCTTCCTCGTCGACCCCTACCGACCGGCGCCCTCCCCCTCGAGCGCGGTCCACAAGATCCGCTACGTCTGGCGCCCGGCCGGTGGCGGCGAGACCGTCTCCCTCGAGGACGACACGCTCTACGCGGTCTTCTACCGCATCGTCTTCGCCCTCGACCCGGACGAGGACGCCGTGCGCTGGGTCTACCAGCACGACGAGGACATCGTCGGTGCCTCGGCCCAGCCGGGCGGCCTGCTCCTGGCCGACCAGGGCGGCGGCTACGCCTTCGTGGGGGCGGCCGACGGGCTGCGGCGCTGGAGCGCCAGCGTGGACGCGGCCCCGACCGCGGTCCGCTTCGCGGCGGGCGACTTCGCGCCGAGCGGCGGGCCCGAGGGCGCCGCCCCGAGCCTCGAGGACCAGCTCCTCGCCACGGCGCAGAACACGGACGCGCGCCTCGTGCCGGCGCGGACCCTGGCCGTGCGCATGCTCCGCGCGCTCCCGGACCCGGCGGTCACGGGGCACCTCATCGCCCTCTGCGAGGACGCGCGCGCCCCCGAGGCCGTGCGCGGCGAGGCCTGCGGGGCGCTGGCCCGGCGCGAGAGCGGCGAGGCGCACGTGCTGGAGGCGCTCCAGCGGCACGCCGGCTTCCTCGAGGGGACCAGCGCGCCGCCCGTCGGACCGCTCGCGCGGGCGGCCGTGGCCATGGAGTCCGAGGCCGCCGTGCCGCACCTCATCGCCCACCTGCGCGATCCGGCGACGCCGGCCAGCGCGCTGAGGCCCCTGCTGGACGCGCTGAAGGCGCTCGGCGCGCGCGCCGCGGTCGAGCCCATCGGCGACTTCCTCCGCCTCTACCACGCGGAGGCCCGGGACGAGGCGCTCGCCGACGGCGTCGTCGCCGCCGCCGAGGCGCTGGTCGCGCTCCAAGGGCCCGCCGCCGAGGAGCTCCTGGTGGAGGTCCAGGGTGACCCGCTCGCGCCGCCCGCGCTGCGCGGCCGCCTCGCCGAGGTCCTCGAGGCCCTGCGCGCCGCAGGCGAGGAGCCGGAGAGCGAGGGAGGCGAGGGCGATGGCGACGAGGGCGATGGCGACGCCGAGGCCGCGGAGGCGAGCGAGGGCGACGAGCCCGAGCTCCCGCAGCGGGTCACCCGGCGCCACGTCGAGGCCGCGCTCGAGCCCGTGATGCAGGACATCCGCCAGTGCCTCCGCGACGACGAGCGCGCCGTCACCGGTCGGCTGGTGATCGTCCTCGAGGGAGACGGCGAGGTCGCCATGGTCTCCGTCCGCCCGCGCCGCCTCCAGGGCTGCGTCGAGCCCCTGGTCCGCCGCAGCAGCTTCCCCGGCAACCGCCGGAACGTGCGCGAGCAGATCAGCCTCGACCTCCGCCGATGAGCGCCGGGCTCCGGCCCGACCCGGGACGCCCCCCGACCGTCCTCGCGCCGCTCTTCCGCGGCCCGCCCGACCGCCCTTCTCCCAACCGGATGCACCGAATCGCGCGCCAGCGGCCGCGCGGACGCTCGTACCTCTGCCCGGAAGTTCCTATTCGAGGAGGTCGGCGCGCGACATGCGCGCCGAGGGCCGCAGATACCCGGTTCGAACTTCCGGGCAGAGGTACCAGCCCGGATTCGTCACCCGTCGACGCGCCCTCGTCCGATCCTTCGGGCCCGCAGCGGATGCTCGCTTCGCCGAAATACAGCCCGTATTCCTTGCTCCGCGAGAATCCACCGTGAACCCGAGACCTCGCACGATCATCACGCCGGGTGGTGACTCATCCGGGCTAATCGTAGCGCTCGGTGTGGATGCGCTTGCGGTCGAAGCCGTGCGTCTCCTTCAGCGCCGCGCGCACCGCGTCGATCATCGCGCGGAGCCCGCAGACGAAGGCGTGGGGCTCCCCGCCGAGCTCCGCGAGCGCCGCCGCCAGATGCCCCTGCACCCAGCCGCGCCGCCCCTCCCAGGCCTCGCTCCCCTTCGAGAGCGTCGTCCAGATCGCGAGCCGCTCGTGCGCCGCCGCCCACTCCGCGAGCTCCTCCGGCCAGAGCCGGTCCGCCTCCGTGCGGCACCCGAAGAGCAGGCCGACGCGCCGCTCCCGCCCGCTCGCCAGCTCCGCCTCGAGCATCGCCCGGATCGGCGTCAGCCCCGTGCCCGTCGCCACGAAGAGCAGGGGCGCGTCCTCGGGCGCCCGGTCCAGCGTGAAGACCCCCCAGGGGCCGTCCAGCTCCAGCTCGGCGCCGACCGGCAGCCCGTGCAGCGCCTCCGAGCCCGGCCCGCCCTCGACCCGCGTCACGGCGAAGCGGAGCCGCCCGTCCGCGCGCGGCGCCGCGGCCATGGAATAGGAGCGCGCGAGCGGCGCGTCCGATCGGCCAGCGAGGTGCAGGTTCACGTACTGCCCCGGTGCGAACGCGACTGGGCTCCCCTCGCGCACGACGAAGTCGAGCTCCCGCACCGCCGGCCCCAGCATGCGCGCCCCGACCAGCTCCGCCCGACGCCGCTCCCGCGCCGCCCTCATCGCCGCCCGCCTCGCCTCCGCGTCCATCCGCGAGGCATAGCATGGCGGCCGTCGCGGAAAACTTGCCCGCCCCCCGGGCCCCTGGCACCGGTGGCATCATGGAGGTGGTCCGTCCACACGCCGGGCGTGCCCTCGCCGCCCTCGAAGAGGCCGTCATGCGCGCCCTGATCCTCGCCCTCGCCACCTGCGCGGCGCTCCTCGCCGCCTCCGGATGCCCCCGCGGCCCCACGGAGCCCACCCTCCCCGTCGTGACCACCGACGACCCGGAAGCCGAGGCCGCCCTCCGCGAGGCGCGCGAGGCCTCCGAAGCCGGGGACCTCGAGACGGCCGACACGCGCTACCGGGCCTTCCTGGAGCGCTACCCCGGCGATCCGCTCGTCCCCGTCGCGAAGCTCGGCCTCGGCCGGGTCCTCCTCGCCGCCGGCGATCCCGGCGCGGCGCGCGGTCTCTTCGCCGAGGTCGCCACCCACGAGGACGCGCGCCTCGCCGAGCGCGGGCGCTTCTACGAGGGCGTCGCGCTCCAGCTCCTCGGCGAGAGCGAGGCCGCCATCGAGCGCCTCCGCCCCCTCGTCGGGCGCACGGTCGACCCCGAGGAGACGGCGCTGCTGCTCCGCACGCTCGGCGCCGCGGCCGAGCAGCTCGAGCGGCGCGCCGAGGCCGTCGAGGTGTACGACCGGCTCGCCGCCGCCAGCGTCGACGCGGCCGCCCGGGACGAGGCCCGCGCGCGCCTCGACGCGCTGATCGCCGAGCTCGAGCGCGACGAGCTCGACGCGCTCCTCGAGTCCCTCCCGCGCGACGGCGTCGCTTGGCCGGCCGTCGGTCGCCGGGCGCTCCGCGCCGCCTTCGAGGCCGGCGAGCTCGGTCGCGTGCGCACCATCGCCGAGGCCCTGAGCGAGGCGCGCGTCCCCCTCGAGCGCGAGCTCCAGTCCATGGCCCTCCGCGCGCAGCGCACGGGGCGGACCGACCTCGGCGCGATCGGCGCCATCCTCCCGCTGAGCGGCCGCGGTCGCGAGGTCGGACAGAACGCGCTCCAGGGGCTGATGCTCGGCGCCGGCCTCCCCCTCGACGGGCCGCCGGATGGGGACACGCCGCGCGTCTTCTTCCGCGACGGCGCCGGGGATCCGGAGCGCGCCGCGCAGGCCGTGGACGACCTCGTCACGCTGCACCAGGTGGTCGCCATCCTCGGCCCCATCGACGGCCGCTCCGCCCGCGCCGCCGCGCGCCGGGCGGAGGAGCTCGGCGTGCCGCTCCTGACACTCACGCCCGATCCGCGCATCGTCGACGAGGGGCCGATGGTCTTCCGCCTCTTCCCGGCGCCGAGCGACGAGGCGCGCGAGCTGGTCGCCGAGGCCCGGCGGCGCGGCGTCACGCGCATCGCGGCGCTCGTGCCCGAGCACGGCTACGGCGCGACCATGCGCGAGGCGTTCCGGGTCGCCACGGAGGAGGCCGGGCTCGAGTGGGCGGGCGCCGCGGGCTACGCCGCCGACGCGACCAGCTTCCGCGAGCCCCTCGAAGAGCTGAAGCGCCTCCGCTTCGACGGGCTCGTGCTCCCGGACCACGCGCGCAAGCTCGTGCTCCTCGCGCCGGCCCTCGCCGCGGCCGATCTCTGGAGCCACGACGGCGAGGCCCCGGTGCCGGACGGCGCGCGCCCCGTGCGCCTGCTCATCCCGAGCGTGGGCCTCGACGGCCAGCTCGTGCGGAGCGCGGGCCGCTACCTCCAGGGCGCGCTCTTCTCCCAGCCCTTCCACGGCCCCTCCGCCACCGGCCCGGGCCGCCGCTTCGCCGACGCCTTCCGCGACCGCTACGAGCGCCCGGCCGACGTCTTCGCCGCCGCCGCCTTCGACGGCTTCCGGCTGGTGCGCGGCGTGGTCGACGCCGGCGCCCAGAGCCGCGCCGAGGTCGCCGAGCGCCTCCAGCAGAGCGCCGGCGCCGAGACCGCCAGCGCCGTCCGCGGCTTCCGCCCGGACCGCCAGCCCTACCGCGGCACCCGCGTCCTCGAGCTCCGCGGCCCGATGCTCTCCCCCACGCTCGGCGACGCGGACTGAACGCGACCTCGCGGCAACTCGTCGCGGGGTTCTGCACGCGCGCGGGCTCGTCACGCGGGCTCGTCACGCTGGCCCGTCGCACTGGCCCGTCGCAGTCGCCCGGCGCACTCGCGGTCGCCCGTCGCGCCGACTGGCCGGCGACCAGGCCGGCGAGATGCCCACGGCGAGCTCCACGAGTGGCAGACCCGCTCTCGCCCGCGACGGATCAAGGCGCGCACGAGCGGCCCGTCGGCGACGCGACGTCGCCGAGGATTCAGCGCAGGAAGAAGTACGCGAGCGCGCCGCCGACCAGGAGCGCCGCGACGGCGATGCCCACGATCAGGCCGACGCCCGGGCCCTTCGAACCGCCGTGGATCTCCGAGGCGTGCATGCCGATGGGCTCGGTCGCCCGGCGGGTGTCCTCCGTCGGCGCGCTCGGCGCCGTCGGCGCCGCGGCCGGGGCGGTCGGCGCGGGAGCGGCCGGGGCGAGCGGCGCGGGCTCGGGCGGCGTCGTCACGCTCAGCGCCCGCGCCACCTCCTCGAGCGACGCCGCGGCCCACTTCCCGTGGTCCCCGTCAAGCCCGAAGCTCTTCACCACCCGGTCCGCCAGCTCGCCCACGCTGCCGGGCCGCTGCGTCTTGTCCTTGCGCAACCCCCCGAGCACCACGTCGTCGAAGGCCGCCGGGTACTTCGGGCTCATGCTGCTCGGCGGCGGCGGGTCCTCGTTCACGATGCGCATCAGGATCTGCGCGACGTTCTGCCCCTCGAAGGCGACCTTGCCCGTCGCCATCTCCCAGGCGATGGCCGCCGCCGCGAAGACGTCGGTCCGCTGGTCCACGTCCAGCTTCCCCATCGCCTGCTCCGGCGACATGTAATACGGGGACCCGAGCGTCGTCCCGAAGGCCGTCAGCTTCGGCCCGGTCTCCATCTGGAGCTTCACCGATCCGAAGTCGAGCACCTTGACCACGTCCCCCTCCTCGCCGGCGACGAGGAAGACGTTGTCGGGCTTGAGGTCGCGATGGATGAAGCCCCAGGAGTGCGCGTGGTCGAGCGCCGCCGCGAGCTGGCAGAAGATGCGCACCATGCGGTGCGGCGCGATCGCCCCCTCGTCCTCGAGGAGCCCGGTCAGCTCGGTCCCCGAGAGGTACTCCATGGTCATGAACCAGGAGCCGTCCCCGGTCTCGCCGAAGTCGATCACGTCCACGACGTTCGGGTGGTCGAGCTCCTCCGCCGTCTCGTACTCGCGCTTGAAGCGCTCCACGGCGACTTGGTCCCGCGCCACGTCCTCGTGCAGGACCTTCACGGCGACCTGCTGCTTCGTCTCGAGGTGCCGCCCCTCGTAGACCCGCCCCATCGCCCCGTCCGCGACGCGCGCGACCACCACGTAGTCCCCGAGCTGCGACCCGAGCCGGGCGTCGTGGTCGGCGGGATCCTGCTCCTGGATGGTGATGGTGCCGTCATGTCCACAGAAGAACATGTCGTCGCCATAAACCGTCCCGCAGCTGGGGCACTTCCGAGCCACGGCCGGATGGTACCGCCCCGCCGGCCCTCCAGAAAGTTCTCTTCGCCTACCAGCGGAGCCAGCGGCCCTCGGCCTCGTCGTAGGCGAGCGTCAGCTCCGTGTCGTCCTCGGTGCGCACGCGGAAGCAGACGAGGTGGTCCCCGGCCAGCCCGCCGGCCTCCTCCCAGCGCCCGAGCACGTGCGCGATCGCATGCCGCTTCCCCGACTCGGTGAAAGAGACGGGCGCGAACTCCCAGCCGACGGCCTCCCGCACGCTCACCTCGAGCTCGAGCTCCGGGTCCCAGGTCGGCACGCTCAGCCCAGCCTCTTCCCGGAGCCGCTGCACCGCCCGCTCCATCCCGTGGAGCACCCGCTGGTCCGCGCCGCCCGAGGCCACGATCACCACCAGCAGGTATCCGTCGTCGAGGCGGCGCAGCACGATGTCCCGCTGATCGCCGTTCACCTCGAGCATGGCCGGCTCCCCCGCCCCCACCTTCTCGGCGAAGCCCCTCACGGTGAAGAGGATGGCCTGCATGTGCGCGCCGGCCACCTTCGCGTCGAAGGGCGGGAGCGACGAGCAGTAGTCCACGCACTCCCCCTCCGGGTCCACGAAGACCGCCGCCATGACATCGGGCTCGTTCGCCCAGAGCTCCCGGAGGATCGGCGTGAAGGTGCTCTCCCCCTGATCGCGCTCCGCCTCGTCCAGCGGGGAGCGGAAGACGTGGACCGAGTTGCGGCGAGGCCGCGGGTGGCGCCCGCTGGTCACGAGCCGAGATCCCACTCGGCGTGGAGCGCCGCCTCGATGGCCTCTTCCCGCCGGTCGACGCCGAGCTCCTCCTGGAGTCGCCCGACGAGCTGGACCAGCGCCCCATAGCGCGCCCGCTTGGCCATCTCCTCGCGTACCAGCGCCTCCGCCTGGGCGAGCTCGGGCTCCACCCCGGGCTCGATCCGCTTCAGCACGATCGCGTGCCAGCCGTACTGGGTCCGCGCCGGCTGGGGGAGCGCCCCGGGCGCCTCCGCGGCGAAGAGCGGGTCCTCGAAGCCCGCGTCCAGCCCCTGACCGCGCGCCACCGCCGGCACGGCCTCGGTCAAGAGCTCGAAGCCCTCGAGGCGCTCGAGCCCGCGGTAGCGCGCGATGGCCTCCGGGGAGCGCGCGAGCTCCCCGGCGATCGCCGCCGCCACGGCCCGCGCCCGCTCGTCCTCGGCGCTCCCCTCCGCCGTCCCTTCGGGCAAGCGCACCAGGACGTGCTCGGCCTCCCGCCGCTCCGGCCGCCCGAAGCGCTCGGCGTGCGCCTCGAAGAAGTCCCGCACCTGCTGCTCCGAGAAGGACTCGGGCGGGTGCTCCGCCTCGATCTCCGCGAGGAGCGCCTGCACCAGCGCCTTCTCCCCCGCCCGCCGCACGGCCGCGCCCGTGCCGTAGCCACGCCGCGCCGCCTCCGCCGCCAGGAGCGCCTCGTCCTGCAGCGTCCGGAGCGCCTCCGCCGGCGAGCTCCCCGCCCCCGCGGCCTGCTCCTGCACCTCGGCGAGCGTGATGGGCGCGCCATCGACGGTGCTCACGACCTCGCCGCCGATTTCGGCGTCGCCGCGCATCTCCGGCTCGCCCCTCGGCGCCTCCGGGACGTCCCCGGGGCCGCAGCCGAGCGGCAGGGCGGACGCGATGAGCGCGACGAGGGTCAGGGCGATGCCCGCCCGCACGGTGTCTCCCCGCACGGTGCCTCCCCGCACGGTGTCCTCCCAAACGGTGCCCCTCCGCACGGTGTCCTCCCGCACGGCGTCTCCCCGCGCGGTGTCCCCCCGCACGGCGTCTCCCCGCGCGGTGTCCCCCCGCACGGTGCCTCCCCGCACGATGCCCCGCCGCACGCCGCTCACTCCCCCGTCGACGGGCGCAAGAGCTCCACCGCCGCGCCGAGCAGCGCCAAGCCGATCACCACGAGCACGATCGCGGCCACGTAGTCGTGTCCCCGGAGCTGGAGCACGCCGTGGAAGAGGGTCGCCGCCGCGGAGAGCAAGAGCAGCCCCCCCGAGCCCTCGCGCAGCCAGCTCAAGGCCGCGCTCCCGGTCGCTCATGCCGCACGACGGGAGCATACCCCGGCCCGCGCCGACGCATCACGTCATGCCGTAGTTCTTCAGCTTCTTGTGCAGCCCCTCACGGGTGATGCCGAGCGTCGCGGCCGTGCGCGTCTTGTTGTTGTCGTGCTCGGCCAGCGCCTCGCGGAGCAGCTGCTTCTCGATGGTCTCCATCATCTCCTTGAGCGTGCCCTTCTTCGGGCGTGCCCGGTCGATGAGACCCTCGGCCTGCTTGATGCGCGGGCTCAGGTGCTGGGGCTGGATGAACTGGTCCGCCTCCACCTGGATGACGAGGCGCTGCACCTCGTTCTCGAGCTCGCGCACGTTCCCCGGCCAGGCGTAGCTCTGGAGCGCCTCCATGGCCTGCTGGCTGAAGCCGCGCACGCTCATGCCGAACTCCTCCGAGTAGCGCGTGAGGAAGTGGCCCGCGAGGAGCGGGATGTCCTCCTTGCGCTCGCGGAGCGGCGGGAGGCGGATCGGGAAGACCTTCAGCCGGTAGTAGAGGTCCTCGCGGAAGCGCCCCTCCTCGACCTCCTTCTCGAGGTTCCGGTTGGTCGCCGCCACGATGCGCGTGTCGACCTTCTTCGTCCGGTTCGAGCCCACGGGGCGGATCTCGCCCTCCTGCAGCACGCGGAGGAGCTTCGCCTGGAGCTGGAGCGGCATCTCGCCGACCTCGTCCAGAAAGAGCGTCCCCTCGTGGGCCAGCTCGAAGAGGCCCTTCTTGTCGTCCGTCGCGCCGGTGAAGGAGCCCTTCTTGTGCCCGAAGAGCTCGCTCTCGAGGAGGTTCTCGGGCATGGCCGCGCAGTTCTGGGCGACGAAGAGCTTCTCGCGCCGGTTCGACCAGTAGTGCACGGCGCTCGCGACGAGCTCCTTGCCCGTGCCCGTCTCGCCCTCGATGAGCACGGTCACGCGCGTGTCGACGACCTTCTTCAGCTGCTCGAAGAGCTGCTTCATGGCCCGGCTCTCGCCGATGATGCCGTCGAAGCGCCGCTGCTCCTCGCGCTGCTTGAGGTAGGTGTTCTCGTTGCGCTGCTGCTCCTCGGCCATGCGCAGCCGCCGCACGAGGCGCGCGTTGGCGAAGCCCTGGCTCGCCGACTGGGCGAGGAGCGCGAGCACGTCGAGGTCGCGCTCCTTGAAGAGGCCCTTCGAGGCGCGGTTGTCGACCTGGAGCACGCCGAGGATCTCCTCGCCGCGCCAGAGCGGCACGCCCATGGTCGAGAGGATCTGCGCGGCCATCAGCGAGGCCGTCTCGCCCACGTCCCGGCGCGCGTCCGCGGCGAGCACGGCGGCCCGCTCCTTGACGACCTTCTTGAAGACCGAGCGCGTGATGGGGACGGCCTCCTGGGCGCCCTCGGCGTCGCGCACGCGGGTCCCGATGGGCACGTAGCGCGAGGACTTCTTGCTGCGGCCGTTCGCGTCCTCCTCGCGGAGGGCCACCGTCACGTGCGTCGCCCGCGGGAGGAAGCGGAAGACCCGCTCGGCGACGCAGTCGAGCACGTCGTCGAGCTCGACCGTCGCGCTGATCGCCTTCTGCGCCTCGTAGACGCCCTGGAGCAGCTCTCGATCCGCGGCCTGCTCGACCGCGTCGAGCTCGGAGACCGAGCGCGTCGAGACGATGCGCGCGTCGTCCTCGTCCTCCTCGAAGGCGACCCCGACCTCCACGGCACCGCCCTCCTCGCCCAGGAGGATCGCGTCGCCGGGCGCGAGCACGAGCTCCCGGCCCGGCTGCTTGGCGAGGTCGAAGGTCTCCTCGCCGCGGCGCACGCGCGTGCCGTTGGTGCTGTAGTGGTCGCGGAGGACGTAATGCTCGCCGTTGAAGACGACCGAGGCGTGCTCCCCCGAGACGTGGTGGTCGGCGAGGACCAGGTCGCAGCCGTCCGCACGGCCGATCTTGATCAGGTCCGCCTCGCTCTCGAGGTGGGCGCCGGCGGACTGGCCCTGGGTGACGTCGAAGCGGATCATGCGGCGCGGCGGGCGAGGGGAAAGAGCGGCATCACGGGGGCCGAGCATGCGTCACGCCCGACGCCGAGGCCACCGAAGCCTCGAACGCCGGGCGCAGACGACGTTCACTTCTTCACTGCATGCGAGCGCGGAGGCGCGCCTCGATGGGCAGGGCCTCGCGGGCGAACTGGTTCCAGATGGCCCGGCCCTGTTCCTGCTCGCGGAGTTGCTCGATCTTTTCGATGGCGGCCTCGGAGCCCTCCGTCGCGACCCGGTCGAGGGCCTGCACGGCGGCCATGCGGACCTCGAGCTCGCCATGGTCGAGCTTGCCGACGAGCGCCTCGATGACGGCCTCGTTGCCGCGGCCCAGCCGGCCGAGCATGAACGCGGCCTTGCGGATGACGGCCTTGTCCTCGTCGTCGAGCTTGCCGATGTAGCACTGGACGTCCTCGTCGCACTCGATGGCCGTGGCGAGGGCCTTCTCCGTCGTCTGCGAGAAGTTGTCGTGGTAGGGGTCGTCCTCGTTCGCCGCGAGCCAGGCCTGAAGCGCCTCGGCCTGCGCCTTGTTGGCGAGGAGCGCGTAGGAGCTCATGGCCTCGAGGCGGACCACCGGGTGGTTGTCCTCCTCCTTGGCCTGCTCGAGGAAGAAGTCGAGGTAGCCCGGATCGTAGAGGCTGCGCATGGCGGCCGTGAGCTGGGCCTTCATCTGCACCGACTGGGCGTCGTCGGCGAAGCCCGTGTAGATGCTCTGGAGGCGCTCGCGGACGCGCGGCAGGTCCGACTCGTTCATGTTGAGGCGGACGAGGGCGATGGCGCCGTTGAGGCGGCGGAAGGTGTCCTCGGCCTCGGTCTCGGCGAAGAGCGGATCGAAGGCTTCGCGGAAGCCGAGCGCGCCGAGCGCGTAGGTCGCCTCGCCGCCGATGTGCTGCTCGACGCTCATCCGCTCGGCGGCCTGATCGTCGCGCTGGCGGACGGCCTCGATGTAGGCCTCGGCGATGTCGTTGGCGGCCTCGTTCTCGCCGCGGAGCGTGGCGAGGAGGGGCTGGAGCGAGGGCTGGCCGATGCGGACGAGGGCCTCGGCGGCGACGTCGTTCATGCGCATGCCCGGGTTGCTCGGCGCGAAGAGGTAGAGGCCGAGGATCATCTCGTCGACCGCCTCCGGGTCGCCGAGCTCACCGAGCTGCTGGGCCGCGAGCCGGTTGATGAGGAAGTTCTGCTCCTCGATCTGCTGGGTCGCGACCTTCGTCAGGTGCGGGGTGGCCGCCGTGGAGTCGAGCGAGCCGAGCGCGCGGATCATCTCGACCCGGAGCCGGTTGTCGACCGGGCGCGCCTGCCGGACCTTCTCCAGGGCCTCGCCGAGGGCGCTGGCGACGTCGGCCTTCTGCCCCTCCTCGAGCTCGAGGATCTGGATGGTCTGCGCCGCGCGGATGGCGTGCTCCTCGTTGACCTCGGCGCGCCAATCGAGGGCCGCGACGAGCGCCGGGAGGGCCCGCGGGTCCTCCATCTCCTTCATGAGCTGGAGCATCGCCAGGCCGTTCTGGTTGTCCATGCGGTTGTCGATGTAGGCCTGCGCGAGCTTGTCGATGACGGCGTCGGCGACCTCGCGCACGTTGGCGGCGGAGCGGTCCCCGTCGGCCTCGCGGAGCGCGTTCGACCAGATCTTCTGCAGGTTCCGGATGGCGTTGGTGCGGCGCACCGGATCCGAGAGCTCCTCCGCCTGGCCGGCCGGGTCGTCCTCGGCTGCGTGACAAGCCACCAGCGCGACGGTCGCGAGCGTGCTCACGAATAGCGAGATCGCGATCTTCTTCATGGCGCGTTCTACCTTCCCCTGGTCCCTCGGAACGTGGTCCCCTGCTGAGCTTCCCCGACGAAGCGCGGCGGCGGGGCCGCCGACGAGGCTTGCGCCGGGCTCCGCCGATGGGCCCTCACGGCCCGCGGCGTGCGCTTTCGTCGTGGTCCCGAATACTTCCGCCCTTCCCCGAAAGTCAACGGGGCAGAGAGGGGACACGCACGGGGGAGCCGCGCCGCGGGGCCTCCCGAGCGTGGAGATCACGCGGCTTTCGGGTCCTCGAGCGAGCGACGGGCGCGCTTCGGGCGCCGGCCTCGAGCAGCGGGCCCTGGAGAGCGGCGCGCGCGCCCCCGACGCGGCCCGCGATGGCTCAGTCCGCGCGTCGGGCGACCGTGGGCTCGTCGGCCTCGCCCTCTTCGCCGAAGACCCACTTCAGATCGAGCTGGCCGCGGGCGCCGGCGAAGCGGAGCACCACCCAGCTCGAGTCGGCGGGGATGGTCTCGCTCCCGTCCTCCCGGCGCACCGGGAAGACGATGCGGAAGGCCTGCCGATGCGGGCCGACGGTGGGGAAGTAGACCTGCTCGGCGGCGGTCGGGCGGCGGACGCGCTGGATCTCGGCCGGGGTCGTCTGCCGGCCGTCCTCGTCGACGAGCAGGACCCGCCAGGCCGAGCGCTCCGAGGCGAGGTTCTGCTCGCGGAAGACGGGCCCGGAGAGCGTGACGAAGAAGCGGTGGTTCCGGCGCGCGTCGTCCAAGGTGGCCCGGAGCATCGCCGTGCGCGCGTCGTCCTCGAGGCTGTGGTCGCGCGCGTAGCGGACCACGTAGGCCCAGCGGAACTCCCAGGCCTCGTAGGTGGCCGTGACCAGGAGCACGTCGTTCATGCGCGTCCAGGCGAAGTCCGTCTGGTCGCGGGTCCAGGCGTCGTAGACGCGCTCGTAGTCGTCCGCGGTGAAGGAGCGCGTGCCCGTCTCGAGGGCGATCGACTGCGTGGCGCAGCCCGCCAGCGCGAGCGCGAGGAGCAGCGATGCGAGCGGCAAGCGGCCCATCGCGCGGAGCATAGCGGACTTCTCCCCGGGACGAGCGAGCGCCCTCACGCGGGGATGAAGTCGGTCCGCGTGTAGAGCGGGCGGAACGGCAGCTTCGCCTCCTCGAAGGCTTCGGCGGCGCCCTCGAGCCGGTCGACGACGGCGGCCACGCCGGTCACGCGGAAGCCGGCGCGCCGCAGCTCCTCCACGGCGCGGAGCGTGGAGCCGCCCGTGGTGACCGTGTCCTCGACGACGACGAGCGGCGCGCCCTCGCCGAGGTGGGCGGCCCCCTCGATGCGGTTGCGGCTGCCGTGGTCCTTCGTCTGCTTGCGCACGTAGACGGCGTCGAGCGGCGGCGGCTCGCCCTGGGAGGTCATGGCGACCGCCGAGGCGAGCGAGCACCCGCCGAGCACGACGCCGGCGACGGCCACCGGGGCGCCGGGCAGCGCGCGGATGGCGCCGAGGAGCGCGCGGCCGACGTGCACGTGGCCCTCGGCGCTGAGCACCGTCGGCTTGCAGTCGATGAAGAAGTCGCTCTCGCGCCCCGACGCGAGCGTGAAGGTGCCGCGCCGGAAGCTGCGCTGCCGGAGCATCTCGAGGAGGCGGTCGTCGCTCATCAGGCTCTCCGGGTGCCTTCGGCGCGGCCCACGCGGGGCATGCGCAGAGCCGCGAGGGGCGGCAGCGCGACGCGGCGCGGAGGCGCGGGCTCGGTCGTCGGCTCGGGAGGCTCGGTCGCCGGCTCCCTCTCCGGCTCGGGGGCCGCGACCGCCACCGCCGGGGGCTCCGTCTCCGGCTCGAGGGACGCCACCTCCGCCGCCGGGGGCTCCGTCTCCGGCTCGAGGGGCGCGACCTCCGCCGCCGGGGGCTCGGGCGCCAGCTCGGCTCCGCGCGCCGCGTGGGGCAACGGGCGCGGCGCCTCGTCTCGGCCCGCTGCCGCGGCGTCCGGGCTCGGCGCGCCCGGGAGCGTGGGCGGCGCCGGGGCGTCGATGGCCCCGCTCGAGGTCAGCGGGGGGGCGGGCACGCCCGCGAAGGTGTGGAGGCTCGCGTCGTACACGCCGAGCCGCGGCTCCCCGACCGATCCGACGTGCACCTCGCCCCGGAAGCGGGCGCCCGGCACCACCTGCACGCGCGGGGCCGTGAGATCGCCGACCAGCTTCGCGCCTCCGTCGACGCGAACGGCCTCGTCGCCGTAGGCGTCGCCCTTGAGCACGCCGCGGACGGTCACGGTGCGCGCCCGGACGTGCCCCCGGACGACGCCGCTCTCCTCCACGACCAGCGCGCCGCCCACGTGGATCGGTCCCTCGACCCGGCCGAAGACCACCAGATCCGTGTCGCCCTCGATGTCGCCGACCAGCGTCACGCCGCTCGGGATCACGGATGCCTTCTTCATCGCCATGGGGGTTCCTCTCGGCCGCGGGCGAGCCTTCGAACGCGAGCGCTCAATCGACGAGGTCCCCGGGGAGCGTGACGTCCATGTCCACGGTGCCGTGGAGGGCGCCTCCGTCCTCGAGCCCCACGCTGAGGGCGCGCACGTCACCGAGGAGCTCGCCGCCGTCTTCGACCACCACGTCGGCGGCACCGACGGCCCCCTCGAGGCGCCCTCGGACGCCCACGTAGCTGGCCTGGACCGGCGCGCGCACGCGCCCGGTGGCGCCCACGACGACTCGCCCTCGAATGCTCATCTCGCCCTCGAACTGGCCGTCGATGCTGACGTCTCCCTCGCCCGAGAGGCGCCCACGCACGACCAGCTCCGGTCCGATATACCCGCTGCTGGAATCCCTGGTCACGTTTTCGACGACCACGCTATCCGCCCGGCCCCCGGCCCGTCCAGCGGGTCGGCGGCTGGTCCGTCCGCGCGCGAGGTCCGTGCGCGAGGATCATGGACGTTTCGCGTGGTGGTGCGGCTCGGCCGGTGCTACCGCTCGGCCGCAGCGCGCGGTGACCAGCGCACGTAACGCCCCGTCACCCGCCGCGTCCCTACGCCAGGCGCGCCCCGCGCCCGTCCCGAGAGAGACCTCCCGACCATGGCCGCCGACGCCCCCGACGCGAACGAGCCCCTCCAGGGCTTCGACGACCTCCTCCGCCCCTTCCACGCCGCGGAGACGCCGCGCATGGGCTGGCGCATCGGCACCGAGGCCGAGAAGTTCGGCGTCGGCGGGGACGGCCGGGCGGCGCCCTTCGAGGGCGAGCGCGGCGTGCGCGCCGTCCTGGAGCGCCTCGTGGAGCGCCACGGATGGCACGAGCAGCGCGAGTGGGAGGGCGGCGAGGTCATCGCCCTTCACCGGGGGCGGGCGAACATCACGCTCGAGCCCGGCGCACAGCTCGAGCTCTCGGGCGCGCCGCTCGACACCATCCACCAGACCTGCGCCGAGTTCCGCGGACACATGGCGGAGCTGCGGAGCGTGTCCGAGGACCTCGGTCTGCACTGGCTCGGCCTGGGCTTCCACCCGCTGGCGACGCAAGACGAGCTCCCCTGGGTGCCGAAGCTCCGCTACGCGGTGATGCGCGAGTACCTGCCGACGCGGGGCGGCCACGCCCTCGACATGATGCGGCGGACCTGCACGGTGCAGGCGAACCTCGACTACGCCGATGTCGAGGACGCCTTCCGTAAGCTGCGCGTGGCCCTGCGGCTCCAGCCGATCGTGACGGCCATGTTCGCGAACAGCCCCTGGGTCGAGGGGCGGGCGACGGGCGAGCGGACGCACCGGGCGCGGGTCTGGCTCGACGTGGATCCGAATCGGCAGGGGCTGCTCCGCGCGCTCTGGGAGGGGCCGGCCCGCTACGAGCGCTACGTCGAGTGGGCGCTCGACGTGCCGATGTTCCTCGTGAAGCGCGGCGGCGAGATCCACCGGAACACGCACCAGACCTTCCGCCAGTTCATGGACGAGGGCCTGGGGGAGCTGCGGGCGACGCGGGGCGACTGGGAGACGCACCTGAACACGCTCTTCCCCGAGGCCCGGCTGAAGAAGACGCTCGAGGTGCGCGGGGTCGACAGCCAGCGGACGGCGATGATCTGCGCGCTCCCGGCGCTCTGGAAGGGGCTGCTCTACGACGAGGCGACGAGCGCGAAGGCCGAGGCGCTGGCCGGGCGGGTCGACGGCGACGCGCTCGAGGCGGCGCGCCCCGAGATCGCGAAGAGCGCGCTCCGGGCGGAGCTGCAGGGCCGGCCCGTCCTCGCGTGGGCCCGCGAGGTGCTCGAGCTGGCCGAGTCCGGGCTCGAGCGGCTCGGCAACCTGAACGGGAGCGGAGACGACGAGCGCGTGCACCTCGCCCCGCTCCGCGCGCTCCTCGAGCGAGGCCTCTGCCCCGCCGACGTGCTCCTCGAACAGGTCCCCGGCGACGAGCCGGCGCTCGAGGGGATCCTCGAGCACGCGCACGTCTGACGGGTCGGCGCATCGACGGGCACGGCGCGCCCGCACCGCCCCGACCACGGCGGACGCCCCCGCCCACGCGTCCTGCGGACGCCCCCACGCGTCCTGCGGACGCCCCCACGCGTCCTGCGGACGCCCCCACGCGTCCTGCGGACGCTCCCACGCGTCCTGCGGATGCCGCCACGCGTCCTGCGGACGTCCCCACGCGTCCTGCGGACGTCCCCACGCGTCCTGCGGACCCCGGGGTCTTCCGCGGCGCCTGGTCGGTGTGGGCGCCGGGCTCGCGAGATGCCGAAATGCGGCATGATGACGAGAGCTTGCGTGGGGCACGGGTGAGTTTCCGCGGGCATCGGCACGGGGCGATCCGCCCCCGAAACTGAACTTGACGTCGAGTTCAGGTTCTCAGGGCGCTCGCCCCATCGCGGAGCACGCGGCGCCGCCACGCGCGCCGGGCAGCGCGCGGACGACGGAGCGCCGAGGGCCGCTCGCCGACGCTCCGCCGCCGACCGAACGCTGCCGCGTACCGACTCCGCGCCGCCGGCGCCGCCTACTTCACCGTGATCGCGGCCCAGTCGCGCTTGCCGGCCTTCACCACGTAGCGGCCCCCCTTCGCGAGCTGGGCCTGCGGGTCCGTGACCTTCTCGCCGTCGACCTGGATGGCCCCGGCCTTCAGGCGCCGCTTCCCCTCCGAGCTGCTCTTCAGCACCCCGGCGTCCGCCAGCGCCTTCGGGATCCACACACCGTCGCCGTCGATCTCGAGCGTCACCTCGCGCAGGTCCTCGGGCACCTGCCGCTTCGAGAACTGGGCGACCCACTTGCGCTCCGCCTCCGCGGCGGCCTCGTCGTCGTGGTAGCGGCCGACGATCTCCTTCGCGAGCGCCATCTTCACGTCCCGCGGGTTCGCCTCCCCGGACGCGCACGCCGCCTTCCGCGCCTTCACCTCGTCCATCGGCACGTCCGAGAGCAGCTCGTAGTAGCGCCACATCAGCGCGTCCGAGACGCTCATGAGCTTGCCGAGCTGCTGCTCCGGCGGCTCCGTGATGCCGACGTAGTTGTCGAGCGACTTGCTCATCTTGTCGCCCACGATCTTCCCGTCCTCCTCGCGCGCGTCGAGGCCCTCGAGGATCGGCGTCGTCATCACGATCTGCGGCTTCTGGCCGTGCTGCCGCATGAGCTCGCGCCCGACCAGCAGGTTGAAGAGCTGGTCGGTGCCGCCGAGCTCGACGTCGCACTCGAGCTCCACCGAGTCGTAGGCCTGCGCGAGCGGGTAGAGGAGCTCGTGGATGGAGATGCTCCGGTTCTCCGCCCAGCGCGTCTTGAAGTCGTCGCGCTCCATCATCCGCGCGAGCGTGTACTTGCCGGCGAGGCGGATGACGTCGTCGAAGCGCATCTCGCCGAGCCACTCGCTGTTGTAGACGAGGCGCGTCTGCTCCCGGTCGAGGATCTTGAACGCCTGCTCGGCGTAGGTCTTCGCGCCGTCGAGGATCTCCTCGCGGGTCGGGATGGGCCGGGTCGCGCTCCGGCCCGTCGGGTCGCCGATCTGCGCCGTGAAGTCGCCGACGATGAAGATGACCTCGTGCCCGAGCTCCTGGAACTGACGCATCTTCTGCATCAGCACCGTGTGGCCGAGGTGGAGGTCCGGGCGCGTCGGGTCGAAGCCGGCCTTCACCTTGAGCGGGCGACCCGTCTTCAGGCGCGCGAGGAGCTCCTCCTCGACGTGCAGGTCGACGACGCCACGCGTGAGGATCGCGAGCTGTTCTTCGGGCGTGGGAGCCATGGCCGCGGCGTATGCTTCACCGAGCGCTCCCGCAAGGCGAGCGCGCGGCGCGTTCGGAGGCGCTCCATCGGAGGAGCGGTCGCGACGAGCGGAAACCCGGCGCCGTTCAGTCGTCCGAGCCGGCGCCGCTGCTGCCGGCCGCGCCGTCCGTGCCGCGCTGGAGCGGCTCGTTCACCAGCTCCTTGAGCTCCTTGCCGACCTTGAAGAAGGGCAAGCGCTTCTCGGGCACCGGGACGGGCTTGCCCGTGCGCGGGTTCCGGCCGTTGTAGGCCTTGTAGTGGCGCACGGTGAAACTACCGAAGCCGCGAATCTCGATGCCCTCGCCTCGCTCGAGCGAGGACGTCATCGCCTCGAACACGCAGTTGACGACCTGTTCGGCGCGGCTCTTGGTGATGCGCGTTCGCTGGGCGACGGCGTCGATGAGCTCGGACTTCGTCATGGACGATCCCTCTCCTGGCGGGGACCAGCCTACAACCGCCACGCCAGCCGGGTCAACAGTGATTTCGGGCGGATTCCGGGCACTTGCAGCCATGCTCGGGCCCGCTGTAGCGTCGGAGACGAGTCCCATGAGCGAGCCCCCCGAGCAGCCCGCGGCCGACCCGCCCCCGACCCTGGCCTGGGCCCTCCTCGCGCTGGCCCTGATCGCGTGGGGCGCGAGCCTGGCGACCCGCGAGCCCACCCCGCAGACGGCGGAGGCTCCGGTCCCCGCCGACGCGGGCGAGCCCGAGCCCGAGCTCCCGCCGCTCCCGCCGCCGCCGGAGGCGCTCCCCGAAGGGCTCGTGGACGCGGACGTGCGCGCCGCGCCGGGGCAAGCCGCGGCGCTCGCCGATCGCCTCGCCGCGGCCGGCGTGAACGCCGCGCTGAACGCCACCGGGGGCGCCGCCGGGAGCGGCCTCGGCCTCTCCGAGCAGGCCCGCGACGCCTCGAACGGCTTGCTCCAGCCGCTCTGCAACGTCGCCATCGCCGGCGTCGATCGCGAGGACTGGCCGGCACGCGTCGAAGAAGCCCTCGACGGCTGCGCGGAGGCCGAGGCGCGGGGGCTCTTCCTCCCGCGCACGCTCGGCCTCGGCATCTCGGCGCCGCCGACCCCGGGAGCGGGACCCAGCTTGCTCGGGCTGGACGATCCGCGCCTCGACCGGCTCTTCGAGGCAGCCACCCGGCGCGATCTGCCCATCGTGCTCGAAGTCGGCGGACCCCGGAGCTGGTTCGCCCCCCTCGAGGGGAACCCCGACCGCCCCTTCCTGGAGGCCCACCCCGAGCTCCACTTCCACGGCGAGCGGGTCGACGGGCTCCGCTGGCCGAGCTGGGAGGCGGTCTTCGCCGCCTTCGAGGCGCGCGTGCGGCGGCACCCGGAGGCCACCTTCGTGGTCGTCGGATGGGCGGGCGCGCAGGAGGATCTCGACCGGCTCGAGGCGCTCCTCCAGGCGCACGCCGGGCTCCACCTCACCCTCGGCGCCCCGCGGCCGGCCCCCGAGGCGGTCGCGGCGCTGGTCCGGGCGCATCCGGAGCGCGTCCTCTTCGGCTCGGGCCTGGTCCGCACACCCGACGGCTTCGTCGTGCGTGGCCTCACCCGCGACGTGGACGACGTGCGCCGCCTCTACACCGAGGCGCTGGAGTACGCGGAAGCGCTCGATCTCCCCGCGGACGTCGCGCGGGGCGTCTTCGGCGCGAACGCGAGGCGGGGCTTCCGACTGCAGCCCGCCGCGAGCCAGGAGGTGGGCGCGGAGGAGAGCGGGGCCGCCGCCGATCCGGGCGAGAGCGCGCGTCCCGAAGCCGCGCCGACCTCCCCTGCCGCCGGCGCGCCTGCCGCCGACAGCCCCGCGACCGGCACGCCGACCGCCAACGCGCCCACGACCGCCCCCACGACGACCACCCCCGCGACCGGCGCCCCGGCCGCGCCCCGAGCGCCGAGCCCCCCGCCGGAGCCCGCTCCGACCGAGGCGATCGCCGACGCCCCTCCCCGACCGGCCGAGCCCCCTCCCACGGAGGCCCCGGAGCCCGCGCCCGAGCTGTAGTTTTCCGGCCTGCCGCGACGGGACGGCGACCCCGGAAAAGCAGACGTGTTCCGCACCCTTCGACGCTATTGAAGGGGCGGCACCCCTTTTGTATGGTGGCGCCCTCGTGTGGGGGCCGGGTGGGCCTCCGGGAAGCGTTCGAGGCCCTCGCCGCGCGTGGTCGCGCGGCGCCGGCGGAGCGCCTCCCCGGGCAGGTGCCCGGCGCGTTGACGGAGAATCTGGGATGTCCGACGACCTTCAGCAGCAGGCCGACCTCGACGACCTGAGCGCGTTCGACGATCAGGCCCCGATGGGCGGGCCGATGCTCGGCAGCGACGACGAGACCCTCAAGAAGATCAACCGGCGCACGACGCCGGTCGGGAAGATCTTCTTCGTCGTGATCGTCGTCGGCGCCCTCGGCACGGGCGCCTGGGCGTTCATGCAGAGCGAGAAATACGACGCGCGCATGGAGGTCTTCGAGCCGATCGCGTCCATGGACGACGCCGACCAGCGCAACGCCGCGCTGCGCGAGGCCCTGCAGAACGCCGAGTTCACGGACGTGAAGCAGCGCGCGATCATGAACCTCGGCCACTTCCGGGACAGCGCGGCGGTGCCCCTGCTCATCGCGGCCCTTGAGGACGACGCGCCCGTCGTGGTGCGCTCGGCGGCCTGGGCCCTCGCCCGCATCGGCTCGCCGGACGCGGACCAGGCCGAGGCCAAGCTCCTCGAGATCCTCCCGGAGACCGGCGAGGTCGACCGCAACCAGGTGGTCTGGACCCTCGCCATGCTCGGCTCCCAGGACCAGGCCTTCATGGACGCGCTCATCGAGCGCTTCAGCGCGGGCGGCCTGCAGGAGCTCGACGGCTTCGACGACCGCGTCATCACGCGGGTGCTCGGCATCGAGCGGCTCAGCTCCGAGGAGCTGACGAACCACGAAGAGGAGTCGGTCCGCGTGCTCACGGCCCACGCCCTGGCCGAGGCCGGGAGCGACGCGGTCGTGGCGCCGCTCTCGCGCATGCTCACCAACGAGCTCGAGCGGGAGGGCGACGCCCAGAGCTCCGAGGTCATCCGCGCCGCCGCCGCCGGTCTCGGCCGGACCGGCTCGGCGAACGCCGCCGGCGCCCTCTTCCAGATGCTCCAGCGCGCCCCCGGCATGAACGACACGGTCATCGACGCGCTGAAGAAGTCGACGGCCGCCCCGCAGCTCGCCTCGCTGCTCGAGGAGGCCGAGGACGTCGACACGCAGCGCGACCTGGTGCGCCTGCTCGTCGAGACCCACGACCGGCGCGTCGTGGATACGCTCGCCGGCCTGCTCGGCCACGAGGACCTCGAGATCAAGTCCTCCGCGGCGCTCGCCCTCGCGCGCTTCGGCGACCGCCGGGCCGTGCCCACGCTCTTCGAGCTCACGGCGCTCGAGGACAACGACGACCTCGTGAGCGACTCGCTCGAGGCCTTCCGCAAGGTGGCCTCGCCGGAGATCACCGGCCAGCTCGCCGACCTCCTCGAGACGCACGCCTACCGGAAGGCGGCCATCCTCCGGGCCCTCGGCTCGACCGGCGACCCGGCCGCGGCCCGCTACATCGAGGCCGAGCTCGACGGCGACGACGTGAACGCGGCGGCCCAGTCGCTCGCGCTCCTCGACCACGACGCGAGCTTCCGCAAGCTCCTCGGCTTCGTGGAGCGTCCCCGCGACGTGGACATGACCGCCTACAACGCGGCCGATCGGCGCCTGAGCAACGAGATGCTCCTGGCGAAGCGGCGCGCGGCGATCATGAGCATGGGCTACTTCGGCCGCCCCGACGCGCTCGAGGCGCTGATGACGGTCGTCGAGGACGACAACGACGACTACGAGCTGCGCGGGCTGGCGGCGGCGGCCATCGGTCAGATCGCCGACGCGGAGACCATGCGGAACGTGATCCGCAAGCTCGGCGGCAACGAGATCAGCGAGGCCGCGAAGCGCTACTACGTGCAGGCGCTCTGGCAGAAGCCGCACTCGGAGCTGAACGCCGCCCTCCTCGAGGTCGTGGGCAGCGCCGAGGCCGAGCCGGAGCTCCGGCGCGCCGCGGCCCTGGCGCTCGGCTACGCCGCCGACGAGGCGAACGACCAGCGTCTGATCGACATGCTGGAGGACGAGCAGGCGCGCCGGCACGCGGCCTTCGCCATCGTGCTCGGCGGCGGCGACGAGGCCGTGCGGGCGCTGATGACGAAGCTGGGCGAGGACCGCGACCTCCGCGAGATCCTCCAGCAGTACGTCACCAACAGCGAGAACGACTGGTTCAACCTGCTGACCGCCGAGATGTTCGAGTCGGGCGCGATCTGGCGGCGCATGCGGGCCGCGCAGATCCTCCGCGAGGGCACCGAGGAGAACAGCTACAGCTACCCGTGGCAGAAGGTCATCGCCGTGCTTCGCTCCGGCTGGGGCGGCGCGGGCGGGGTGGACCCGCAGTACGTGCGCGACCAGCTCTGGGAGGGTCTCGCGGGCGACGACGCGACCCGCCGCGTGCTGGCCGCCGAGGCCTTCGGCGACATGCCGGAGCTCGGGCTGCTTCTCCGCGGCCGCGACGAGGGCGGCGAGACCGGCGAGGCCGCCCGCGACGTGCTGAACGCCAACTGAAGGGGGCCCGCCTCCGGGCGGACCCCCGAGCGGGATTCGACGATCCCGCGGCGAGAGAGGCCCGGCTCCTTCGGGGGTCGGGCCTCGACGCGTTCACCTCGCCAGCCGCTCCGGGATCCAGCTCGGCTCCGGGCTGGAGGCGGGCCGCCACCTCAGGCTCCCGCTCCAAGCGGCGCTTCTGATCCGCGCTCGAGCGCCAGGCTCGCCTTCTCCCTTGGGCAACCGGCGGCCAATGCGCGAGGCTGCTCGCGTGACCTCGGCCGCCGCGCTCCTCGTCCGCTTCGAGCGGGTCGCCTTCGCGACCGCCGAAGGACGCCTCCCGGGGGAGCTGGACGCTCCGCTCCGGGTCTGGCGCGAGCGTTGGGACGCCGGCCTACGCGCCCCCGACCTCACCGCCCTCGAGCGCTGGCTCGACGCCGTGCCCGCGCCCCTGGGCCCGGCCACGCGTCCCCCCTCTCGCGGCTTCCTCACGCTCCGGTCCTGGGGCTTCGACACCATCCGCGGGTTCGCCAAGCGGCACCGAGACCGCACCTTCGTCGCCTTGGTCGAGGGCCAGCTCCTCCACTCCTCGGCCGCCGCGACGAGCGCCGGCTGGCGCGCGCGCCGCTCCCGCCTCCCACTCCTGGACCTCGTCGCGCTCACCGACGATGCGCTCCACGCAGCTCACGGGGAGCGGCTACCTCTCGAGCTCACCCCCCAGAGCCGTGCCGAGCTTCGGAAAGCGCTGGGCGTGCTCCCCCGTCGCCGCTCGCCCGAGTCGCGGACACTGGAGGCGCTCGTCGCAGCCCCGGCGCGACACCACGGCGAGGTCGTGCGCACGCGCGGACGCTGGCTCCACGGTTTCGAGACGAGTCGACTCGCCCCCGACACGGAACTGCGAGAGGACGCCCCTTGGTGCCGATGCGAGGGATCTCGGCCGCCCACCGGTACCCGAGTCGAGCTGGTCGGCTGGTTCTCCCACGCTCCGGAGGGCGGGCTCGGGCACCTCGGGAGCGCCGAGCGAGGCCTCTGGGTGTTCGACTGGCGAGCGCTCGACTCCGCACCCGAGGCGAAGTGAGGCGCGCTCAGTCACGCGGAGTCAGGGGAAGCGAATCGCCCCAGACATCCTCATATGAGGACGACACACGACTCCACGGGCGTGCTTCCGCCGCAATGCTAGCTTGCCAGGATGCGCCTGGCGCGACCCTTTCTTCTGCTGCTTCCTTCTTTCTGTCTCACCCTCGGCTGCGCGGAGGGCGGCACTCGGCCCGTCGACGCGGGCGGCGCGCGTGACACCGGCTCGCCGGGCGTCGACGCTTCGCCCGTCGACGCTTCGCCCGGCCCGGACGCCACCGTGGACATCGACGCATCGAGCCCGACCGACGGCGGCGCGCCGAGCGACGGCGCCACGCCGATGGACGCTGGCTCGAGCGACGCCGGCTCGAGTGACGCCGGCTCGAGTGACGCCGGCTCGAGTGACGCCGGCCCGAGCGACGCGGGCGCGGACGCCGGCCCGAGCGATGCGGGCGCGGACGCCGGCACCGACGCCGGCGACCCCTGCCTCGGCGTCGACTGCAGCGGGAGCGACGGCCTCTGCGTCGTGGGTCGCTGCGACCCGGCGACGGGCGCCTGCGTGACCGACCCCCGCCCCGACGGCACCAGCTGTGACGCGGACCCGGGCGACTGCGTGAGCTCGACCTGCCAGGCCGGCACCTGCGAAGACGAGACCGTCGCGGACTGCACGCTCTGCGACGGCGGCGTATGCAGCGCCGGCAGCTGCGGGGCCGCGCCGACCGAGATCCTCTTCAGCGGCTTCGAGGGTGGCGCCTTCGACGCCGGCTGGACCACGTCCGGCGACGCCAACTGGATCGTGACGAGCGTGCGCTCGTACGGCGGCTCCTTCTGTGCCCAGAGCGGCGACATCGGCCCGAGTCAGAGCACTTCGCTCCGCGCGACGCTCACCGCGCCGGTCGACGCCGCCCTCGCCTTCTGGGCGCTCACGTCGAGCGAGTCCGGCTACGACGAGCTCGAGGTCTGGGTCGACGGCGGCCGCGTCGCCGCGCGCTCCGGCACCGGCGGGGACTGGGAGCCGGTCCTGGTCCCGCTCTCGGCCGGCGCCCACGACATCGAGTGGCGCTACACCAAGGACGGCAGCGTCGACAGCGGCCTCGACGCCGTCTGGATCGACGAGGTGCGCCTCGTGCCGCAGCCCGGCTTCATCGACTTCGAGGACGGCACGCTCTCCGGCGCGCTCTCCACGGGCGGCGACATCGGCTGGGGCGCCTCCACGACGCAGAGCCACGGCGGCACCTGGAGCGCCCGCTCCGGCGCCATCGGGAGCTCCTCGACGAGCTGGCTCCGCGCCGAGGTGAGCTACGCCGCCGCCTCCACGCTCGACTTCTGGTACCGGGTCAGCAGCGAGTCCGGCTACGACTACCTCGAGCTCTGGATCGACGGCTCCCAGCAAGACAGCTGGTCCGGCACGGTCGGCTGGACCGAGGCGAGCTATCCCCTCGCCGCCGGCGCGCACACCATCGAGTGGCGCTACACGAAGGACAGCTCCATCTCGAGCGGCGACGACGCCGCCTGGGTCGACGACATCGATCTGGGGCTGCCACCGACGACGGGCGGCCTCTGCCCTCCCTGAGCGGTGGGTGAAGCCTGCGTCCGTTGGTTGGGCACGTTTGAACACCGCTCGTTGAACACCGCCCGTTGAACACCGCCCGTTGAACACCGCCCGTTGGGCACCGCTCGTTGGCCACCGCTCGTTGGCCACGGGTCTTTCCGCGGGTTTGGTCTAGACTCCCGCGCGATGTTCGACCTCGATCGCATCGGCGGCGCCCACGCCCTCGACCACCTCGTCGACGCCGTCCTCGAGGCCGGCGAGATCGCCCTCCGCCTGTATCGCGGCGGCGCCGCCGCCCGCACCGAGCGCAAGCCCGATCGCAGCCCGGTCACGGAAGCCGACCGGGAGGTCGAGCGCCACCTCCGCGCCTACCTGGACGAGGCCCACCCCGCGGCCGCCTTCCTCGGCGAGGAGAGCGGCGAGGGCGCCGGCACCAGCGACCTCCGCTTCGTCGTCGACCCCATCGACGGCACCCGCGCCTTCGTCCGCGGCATCCCCACCTGGTCCATTCTCCTCGGCCTCGAGGCCGAGGGCGAGCCCGTGCTCGGCGTCGCCTACATGCCCGCCGCCGGCGACCTCTTCGTCGGCGTCCAGGGCCACGGCGCCACCGCCAACGGGCGCCCCTGCCGCGTCTCCCAGGTCGCCGACGCGGCCGACGCCGCCATCGGCCACGGCGCCCTCGCCCAGTTCACCGACGAGGGCATGGGCCCGGCCCTCGAGCGCCTCGCCGTGGGCACGGACACGCAGCGTGGCTTCGCCGACTTCGCCAACTACCGGGAGCTCCTCCTCGGGCGCCTCGACGCCGTCGTCGACCCGGGCGTCCAGCCCTACGACGTCTGCCCCGCCGCGGTCCTCGTCCGCGAAGCCGGCGGGCGCTTCAGCGACTTCGGGGGCGCCCCGACCATCCACGGGCGCGGCTTCGTCGCCAGCAACGGCCCCGTCCACGACGCCATCCTCGCCCTCCTCGCGTGAAGGGAGCGCCCCGCTCCGCCGCTCGCGGCTCGGCCGACGCTCGGCCCGCCGCCGACCGCGCCCGAGCGGGCGTGCCCTCGTCGAGGAGGAAGACCGCGCGACTCCCCTCGCGCCCCCTCCCGACCGCGCTCGTCCTCCTCCTCGCTGCCCTCGGCTGCGGCGAGTGCGACGCGGAGGCGCCGCCGAACCTCCACTTCGAGGCCTTCCCCGCCGACCTCGAGGTCCCGGCGGCCGCCCGCATCGACGCGACGGCCCCGAGCGAGGCCCGCGTCCAGGTGCTCGCGGCGACCCGGCGCGGCGAGTGGCCGCCGACCTTCGTGGGCGCGAACATCTGGGACGGCATCGTGGTCGTCCCCGAAGACGCCGCGCGCCGCGCCTCCCTGGACGCCGGGCGCACCTACGTGCGCAGCGGGCCCGGCGCCCTGCGCCTCGACGTCCGCATGGGCGCGGGCGATCGCGGCGCCTTCATGGGCGGCACGCTCCACGCCGGCGCCGAGCGGGCCATGCTGCAGATCCGCGTCGAGGACCCGCAGACGCTCGGCGCCCGCTTCCAGCTCCGCATCCACGCCGTGGAGAGCGACGAGCGCCCCCGGGACGCCACGCCGCCCTACCTCGAGCGCCCGGTCCCCCGCGGCATCTACCGGGCCTGGGTCGACATCCCGGCCCGCGGGGGGCGCTACCTCGTCGAGGTCTGGACCGTCGACCGGGAGGGCACGGTCCTCGGCCGCGCCTGGGCCAGCCCCATCGCCGTGGAGCGACCGTGGCTCGCGCGTTGAGCCTGGTCGTCGGCGGGCTCCTCGTCGCCGCCGGGATCGCCTTCCTCGCGCCGGCCCTGAGCGGCCACGCCTCCGCGCGCGCCGCCTGGGAAGCCGAGCGCGCGCGCCTCGGCACCGCCGCCTACGACGCCGCCCGGAGCGACGCCCGCTACCTCGAGAGCCGACGCCACCACGCCCGGGCCGGGCACGCGGCCCTCCTCCTGGCGGCCGGGCTCCTCGTCCTCGGCGCCGTCCGGCCCGCGAAGCCGGAGCGCGAGGGTCCGCCGGCGTCCACCGCCCGTCGCGCGCGCGCCTCGCTCGTCGACCTCCTCCTCGTCGCCGCCCTCCTGGGCCCCCTCGCCCTCGACACCGGGGAGAGCGCCGCGCTCCACGCCCTCTCCCGCGCCGCGCCGCCGTTCGCGCTCGGCACCTTCGCCCTCCCCGCCGCCCGCGGTCAGACCCTCGGCCTCCGCCTCGCCGGCCTTCGCCTCCGTCGCGCGCCCTGGCCCCGCGTGCTCCTCGCGACGCTCGCCCTGCCCCTCGCCGCGCTCGCCCTCCTCGCCCTCCCCACCGCGCGCCGCGATCGCGCGCCTCGCCTCGCCGCGCCGCACCTCGCGCTCGCCGGTCTGCATCCCGTTGCGCTGCGCCCCGGCACTGGCTAACGTCCGCCCGCGATGGCCGACGAGCACCACGACGAGGGCGGGGTCCTCCCCGAGATCCACGACGAGGCCGCGGACACCCCGATGTGGGTGCCCGTCCTCGGCCTGAGCCTGCTGGCCCTCGCGGCCATCTTCCTCATCGTCCGAGCGGCCTTCGCCGACGCCGACGCCGAGGGCGCCCTCGAGGCCGCGCCCTCCGCGGCCCAGGTCGAAGCCGCCGCGCGCTGACCCCGGCTTCCGACGGCGCCCGCCGGCACGCGGCGGCCGAGGGAGCGACGGCCGAGGGAGCAACGGCCGTACAGCGGCCAAGGGAGCGACGGCCGTACAGCGGCCGAGAGGCCGGCGACCCCTGCAGGGGCCGAGAAGCCGGCCATCCTGGAGCGGCCGAGAGAGCTGCGGCCGACGCCGCACGCGTCGGTACCCGGTCGCCTTCCCGAGAACTCCGCGCCAGAGTTGGGCGCGACGAGGCCGAGGTGGCGAGGTCCGCTCGGCCGGTCGCCGTGACGGCGAGGACGTCCCGGTCCCTCCCCTCGGCGTGTGACCCGAGGCGGCGTGCGCGGGCGTACTCGAGAAGACGGGCGTCCCCTCGCGGACCGGTCGGCGTGCCACGGAGTCCGTAGCCCGAACCGTCGAGGTTCAGGCCCGGGGGCTCAGCCCTCTTCGTCGGCCGCCGCGTCCGTGTCGCCCGACTCGGCCGCCTTCGACTCGGCCGCCTTCGACTCGGCCGCCTTCGCGTCGGCCTTCGACTCCGCGCCCTTCTCGCTCTCCTTGCGGCCCACGAAGCTCGATAGCCGCGACTCGAGCTCTTCGATGCGCTTCTGCAGGCGCCGCACCTCACCCTGGAGCTCCTGGTAGGAGCCGACGGCCGCCGCGACGATGCTCTTGAGCCGGTCGTCCGCCAGCCCTCTCAGCTCCTCGACGACCTCCTTCGGGGAGACCGTCTTCTTGGCCGGCCGCTCGTCCTTGGCCTCGGCCTTCTCGCCACCCTCGGCAGCGCCCGGCTCCACAGCCGCGGCCTCCGCCGCGCCCTCGCCTTCGACCTCGTCCTCGCGCAGCAGCTTCGAGAGCGGCGCCGGCAGGCTGCCGACGAGCCGGTCCCGCCCCTCCTGGATGAAGGACTTCAGGCTCTTCCCGCGCCCCTCGCCGCCCTTCTTCTCTTCCTCGTAGATGATCTGCGCGAGCGTGACGTTCGTCAGATCCTCTTTCGACTTGTTGTCGATGATCTGAACGTCGTCGCCGCGCCGAACGAACTCGGCGATCTGCTGCAGCGTGACGTACCGGCTGTCCCGGGTGTCGTAGAGCTTTCGGTTCGCGTAGCGCTTGATGAGGCGCGGGCCGGTCGCGGCCTCTTCTGCCCTGGCGTCCACCCGGATAACCTCCGTCGAATCAACGGTGTAGCCCGCCTCAACGCACCGCGTCAAGGTCGGCCGTGGCGCTCTCCCCCTCCCGTCAGTGCTCGGGCGCCGCGTGGGCCGCCCGCGCGCAGGCTTCCCGGATCGGCGCCCGCAGATCCGGCGCGTTCGCGAGCCTCCGCGCGTCCGGCGCCGTCAGGTGGTGAACGAGCCTCAACGCCACCGGAAGGGGACAGTACGGGTTCTGCACGAGCGCCCGGCGCACCCGGTAGCGCACGGCCCAGCGCGGCCGCTGGTAGATCGCCTCGAGGGAGCGCGGATCGATGGGCCGCGTCGCCGCGAGCCGGACGACGTCCTCCTCGGTCAGCGCCGGGTTGCCCAGGAGCACCTGGATGACGTCCGGGTGCGGATCGCGCAGGACCCGCCCCAGGAGCTGACGATCGCGCCTCCGCGCCAGCGTCTTGCGCTCCCCGAGCGTCAGCGGCCGCCCCCGGCCGAAGTCGGGCACCCGCAGCTCGCCGAGCTCCGGCGTCGCGTCCTCGTGGCTCCCGAGCAGCGCCACCACGTCCGGCAAGCCGTCCTTTGCCGCCCGCCGCGCCGCGGCCGTCCGCGCCGCGTCGACCTCCGCGGACCCGAGCGCGAGCGAGACCGTCAGGAGCGCGTCCGCGTGGGCCGGCGTCCGCCGCCGCAGGAGCTCGGCCACCAGCGCCACCATCTCCTCCGGCGCCATCTCGCGCAGGGCGTGCCGCACGTACGCCACGCGCATGTCCGCATCCATCAGGGCGGCGCAGCGACGGGCGAGGGTGGACGCCGGGCTCTCCACGCTCCGATCCTGCGGCGCCCGGGCCGCCGACACAACTCGCCCCCGAGGCCCCACGCCGCATTGCGGGGAGCGGCGCGGGGGCGTAGCCTCGTGGGTACGGGCTCGGGCCCGA
Organism: Sandaracinus sp.; assembly: GCA_002699025.1. Taxonomy (GTDB): domain Bacteria; phylum Myxococcota_A; class Polyangia; order Polyangiales; family Houyiibacteriaceae; genus Houyiibacterium; species Houyiibacterium oceanicum. The sequence continues at coordinate 48,392 of PABA01000207.1, forward strand.
TGGAGTCTTCATGCCGAACCTCGGAATGGGTGAGCTGCTCATCGTCCTCGTCATCGTGCTGCTGGTGTTCGGCGCGAGCCGGCTACCGCAGATCGGCGAAGGCGTCGGCAAGGCGATCCGCAACCTCAAGCGCGGCCTCAACGAGAACGACGACATCGACGTGACCCCGAAGGACAAGCAGGTCACGAGCCGCAGCTCGGCCAAGAGCGCCAGCGAAGAGGTCGCGGACGCCGAGGTCGTGGAGCGCAACGGCTGAGGCCCGCGCGGCGGTCCGAGGGGGACGCCGCGGCGTGAGCCCCGGACGACGCTTGGGCCACCGGGCGCCACCGGGACGAGCGCCACCGGGACGAGCCGAAGCCGAGAGCGACGACCGGGGAAGGCACCGGACATGGGCACGATCACGCTGCGCGCGCGGCGCGTCCAGCCGATCTGGGCGGGCCACCCCTGGGTCTTCGCGCAGGCGATCGAGCGCGTCGACGGCGCCCCCGGCCGCGGCGATCCGGTGCGCGTGCGTGACCCCGAGGGCAAGTTCCTCGGCGCGGGCTTCTACACGCCCGAGAGCGCCATCCCGATCCGGCTGGTCACCCGCGATCCGGACGAGCCCCTGGACGAGGCCGCCCTCGCCCGCCGCATCGAGCGCGCCGCGCGCTACCGGCGGGAGACGCTCGGCTTCCCCACGGAGGCGACGACCGGCTTCCGGATGATCCACGCCGAGGGCGACGGGCTCCCGGGCCTGGTGGCCGACGTCTTCGGGGATGTCGTCGTCGCGCAGATCGGCACGGCCGGCATGAAGCGCCGCGAGGACGTCCTCTTCGGGCACCTCCAGCGCGTGACCGGCGCCAAGACGATCGTCCGCACGGCCAACCGGGTGAAGGCGGAGCACATCGACGACGAGTGGTCCGTCGTCCGCGGCCCCGAGCCGAAGGCGCTCCGCTTCCGCGAGCGCGGCTTCGAGTACGAGGTGCCGATCCAGCTGACCCAGAAGACCGGCTACTACTTCGACCAGCGCGACAACCGCGCCCGGGTCGAGGCCTTCGCCCACGGCCGGGTCCTCGACGCCTACTCCTACCTCGGCTCCATGGGCCTCGCCGCCGCCCGCGGGCGCGCCGAGTCCGTGCTCAGCGTGGACAGCTCGGCCCCGGTCGTCGCCGCCGGCGCGACCATCGCCCACCACAACGGGCTCGCCGATCGCATCGAGTTCCGGCGCGACGACATCCGCAAGATCCTCCCGGTCCTCGCGCAGCGCGGGGAGCGCTTCGACGTCGTGATCGTCGACCCGCCCAAGCTCGTCCCGACCCGCAAGCACCTCGAGCGGGGCCGCCGCGCCTACGTCGAGCTCAACCGGCTCGCCGCCAAGCTCCTCGAGCCGGGCGGCCTCCTCGTGAGCTGCTCCTGCTCGGCGGCCATGCGCCCCGGCGACCTCCTCCGCGCCGTGAACCTCGGCGCGCGGAAGGCCGGCAAGCACCTCACGCTCGTCGACATGGGCGCCCAGGGCGCGGACCACCCGACGCCGGCCGCCTTCCCGGAAGGCCGCTACCTGAAGGCGATGTTCCTGCGGGTCGACGCATGAGCGCGCCCCCGCCCGATCGGCTCCGCCCCCTGAGCGAGCTCGACGCCCCGGCCTGCGCCGGCGTCGAGGGCGTGCTCTTCGACGTCGACGACACGGTCACCAAGGACGGCCGGCTCGAGCGCGTGGCCTACGACGCCCTCTGGGCTCTCCGCGACGCGGGCCTCCGGCTGGTCGCCGTCACCGGACGGCCCCTCGGCTGGGTCGACGTGCTCGCCCGGCACTGGCCCGTCGACCTGGCGATCGGCGAGAACGGCGCCGGCTGGGTCTGGCGCGAGGGCGAGCGCTTCCGGGAGGGCTACTTCGACGACGCGCCCACCCGGGAGCGTCAGCGGGCGACCCTCGAGGACATCGCCGCGGCCGTCGCGGCCGAGCTCCCGGTGGCGCGGCCGGCCAGCGACCAGCGCGCGCGCCGCTGCGACCTCGCCTTCGACGTGGGCGAGGAGGTCCAGCTCGAGCCCGACGAGGTCGCCGCGCTCGTCGCGATCATCGAGGGGCACGGCGCCCGGACGACCGTGAGCTCGGTGCACTGCCACGCCGTCCCCGGCGCCTGGGACAAGGCCGCCGGCGCCGCCCGCGCCATCCCCGCGGCGCTGGGCATGCCGCTCGAGCCCGCCGCCTGGCTCTTCGTCGGCGACAGCGGCAACGACGAGGCCGCCTTCGCGCGCTTCCCGCTCAGCGCCGCCGTGGCGAACCTGAAGCGCGAGGCGCTCCGCGAGGCCTTCCCGCGCTTCCTCGCGCGCGGGGGCCACGGCGCCGGCTTCGCGGAGATCGCCGAGCACCTCCTCCGGGAGCGCGCACCTTGAACGCCGAGGCGAAGCCGAAGGAGCCGCGGCGCCTCTCGACGCCGCTCGTGCTCGCCCTCACCAGCGCCATGATCTGCGTGGGCGTCGCCGGCTTCCTCCTGCGCGGGGGCCCCGAGCCCGAAGAGCAGCCGGCCGACACGCTCCCCGCCATCGTGGTCGACGACACGACGCCCGAGCGCGCCGCCGAGTCCTTCCTCGACGCCTGGCGGCGCCGGGAGCACGAGGTCGCCGCCGACCTGAGCGTGGGCGAGGCGCGGGCCGCCGTGGATGAGCGCGCCGCCCGGGACGCCGCCATGAGCGACCACGAGCGCGAGCTGAAGCGGCAGGTCTGGGACGCCATGGCCGCCGAGCGCCTCGGGCTGGCGATCCGCGAAGCCGAGCAGCTCGAGGGCGGCCGCATGGCGCTCCGCGGCATCGCCGAGGGCACCTTCCTCGACCAGCCCTACGAGCGCGAGATGGAGTTCGTGCTGCGCCCCGAGGCCGAGGTCTGGCGCGTCGAGGGCTTCCACTTCGGGGAGATCCTCACCGAGGTGCCGCGCCTGCTGGAGCTGGAGTGAGCGGGCTGGAGTGAGCGAGCTGGAGTGAGCGAGCTGGAATGACCGACCCGGAGACCACGCGTGTCGGGAGCCAGGCCCACTACGAGGACCCGGCCTACTACGACCAGGCCTACCGCCGGCGCCGCGAGGACGTGCGCTTCTACGCCGACCTCGCCGAGGCACGCGGCGGCCCCGTGCTGGAGCTCGGCTGCGGCACCGGCCGCGTGAGCCTCGCCCTCGCCGAGCGCGGCGTCGAGGTGCTCGGCGTCGACGCCATGGCGCCCATGCTCGAGCGGGCCGAGGAGCGCCTCGCCAAGCGCCCGGCCCGGGTCCGCGAGCGCGTCGCTTTCCGCCGCGGGGACCTCCGCGCGCTCCGCCTGAAGCGGCGCTTCCCGCTCGTCATCGCGCCCTTCAACGTCTTCATGCACCTCTACACGCGCCGCGACGTCGAGCGCGCCCTCGCCACCGTGAAGCGCCACCTCCGCCGCGGCGGCCGCTTCGCCTTCGACGTGCGCATGCCCGACGCCCGCGAGCTCGCGCGCGATCCGGAGCGCGTCTACAAGGCCGGCAAGGTCACGCGGCCCGAGACCGGGCGCCGCTACCACTACCGGGAGCGCTTCGCCTACGATCCGGTCGATCAGATCCAGACCATCGAGATGGCCTTCGTCGGCGACGGCGACCCGCTCGACTTCCACCTGACGCCGCTCACGCACCGGCAGTTCTACCCCGCCGAGCTCGAGGCGCTCTTGCACTACAACGGCTTCACGCTCCTCGAGCGCTGGGGCGACTTCGAGCGGGGCCCGCTCGACGAGGCGAGCGAGAGCCAGGTGCTCCTCTGCCGCGCCCGCGGGAAGTGAGCACGGGGAGTGGGCGCGGGAGCAGCGGCCCGCGAAGCAGCCGACGTCCCCGCGACCCGAGCGAGGAAACCGCGCCCGCGAAGCGGCCGACGCCCCCACGACCCGAGCGCGCGAGGCGGCCCGACCGACCACCGGCGGCACGTCGCGGCACGCGGACCGCGCCGGGCCTCCGGAGTCAGTCGCTCTCGAAGCTGACGCGCGCCTGCTCGAGCGCCTCGTCGATCATCTTCCCGTGCTCGGCCTCGTCGGCCCAGCGCGCCTGACCCTCCTCCGGGAGGAGGTCGATCGGGTCGAAGTAGAGGAAGTACTGCCCGGGCTTCACCCGCGGCGCCGTGTAGACGCTGATGCCCGTCGTCCGGTCGTAGTGCTCGTAGCTGTGTACGCCGCGCTTGCCGCCGCCGCCGGGGGCGTCGACCACGAAGGTGGGCGTGTTGAAGCCGGCCACGGTGCCGCGCACGTGCTTCTCGAGCACCTCCGCCGTGTGCACCGTCGTCCGCAGCTCCTCGGTGCCCTTCACCATGTCGTGTTGGTAGACGTAGTAGCCGTGCGCGCCGATCCAGGCGAGGCGCCGCGCGAGCAGGATCTGCGTGTCGACGTCGTCGTTCACGCCCCGCTGCAGCACCGTCTGGTTCCGCGTGTGCACGCCCGCCGCGAAGAGCCGGCCCATCGCCTTCATGGTGATGTCCGTGATCTCGTTCGGGTGGTTGAAGTGCGTGTGGAGCATCACGTCCTTCTGGAGCTCCCGGCCGCGCTTCGTGACGCCGATCAGCGCCTCGGCCCAGGCGTCGTCCGTGAGCACCTTCTGCGGCAGCACGGCGAGCCCCTTGGAGGCGAAGCGCATGCGACGGACGTGCGGGATCTCGAGCAGGCGCGTGCCGAGCGCCTCGATCTGCGCCGCGCGGAGGTTCCAGGCGTCGCCGCCGCTGATGACGATGTCCTCGAGCTCCGGCCGCGAGGCGATGTAGTCGAAGATCACCTCCCAGCGCTTCGGGCTGGCCTTCAGGCTGACCTTCTCGACCATCTCCTGGTCCGGCCCGACGGCGTAGCTGCGCGTGCAGAAGCGGCAGTAGACCGGGCAGGTGTCGAGGGCGAGGAAGAGCGCCTTGTCCGGGTAGCGATGCGTGAGGCCGGGGACCGGCGCGTCGCCCTGCTCGCCGAGGCTGTCGAAGGTGAGCTTCGGGTGGTCCGGCAGGCGGGTCGAGGCGGTGGGGATGAACTGGCGCCGGATCGGATCGTCGTAGGGGTGGGTCCAGTCGATCAGGCTGAGCATGTAGGGCGAGACGCGGACCGCCATGGGCGCGATGCGGAAGCCCTCGGCGGCGTCCTTCAGGAACTCGTCGCTCGCCAGCCCCATCACCGCCTGGAGGAGCTTCTCCGGCTTGGTGATGGTGTTCTTCATCTGCCAGCGGTGGTCGAGGAAGGTCGCCTCGTCCACGTCGGCGAAGGCGGGGATCACCTGCCAGAAGGGACCCGAGCGGAGATCGCGATGCGCGAGCGTCGCGGGGTCGACGGGCGGCCTCTGGGGGCGCGCCTCGTCCTTCTCTTCCTGAACCACCGGCAGCTGATCGACCATGTCTCTCCTCGATCCGAAAAGTCTAACCATTCCGAGAGCGAACGGCCCATCCCGGCCGCGGCCCGCCCCCCGAACGGCGCTGGCAGGGAGCTAGCACGCGCCCCCCGACGCGTCATCCCCGACCTGTGAGGTCGGGAACACGCGCGCGCCCCGGGCCGCCCATCCCGGGCCGAGAGCCGCGGCGGCGCCCTCGCCAGGCCGATCGCCGAGCGCCGGCTTCTTGCGCCCGGGCGGGCGGGCGGTGCAGGAAGGGGACGTGCAGGACCAACTGATCTTCGTCATCTCCCCTCCCCGCGCCGGCTCGACGCTGCTCCAGCGCATGCTCGGCACGCACTCGGAGATCTTCACGCACCCCGAGCCGCATCTGGTGACGCCGCTCGCCTTCCTCGGCTACCACGACACGGTCGACGCGGCGCCCTACGATCACGTCAACGCCGCCGAGGCGATGCGGAGCTTCGTGGACGGCCTGCCGCGGGGCGAGGAGGACTACCTCGACGCGCTCCGGGCCTACGCCGACACGCTCTACGGGCGCATGCTGGCGACGCAGCCCGACAAGACGCGCTTCCTCGACAAGACGCCCGCCTACGCGCTGGTCCTGCCCTTCCTGGCGAAGCTCTACCCGACCGCGAAGTACGTCGTCCTGACGCGCCACCCGCTCGCCGTCTTCAGCAGCTACGCCCACAGCTTCTTCGACGGAGACTGGGTCGAGGCGCGCCGCTACAACCCCGTCGTCGAGCGCTACGTCCCGGCCATGGCCGCCTTCCTCCGCGAGCGCCCCGTGCCGCTCGTGCACGTCGCCTACGAGGAGCTCGTGAGCGAGCCCGAGAAGCAGCTCGAGCGCATCTTCGCCTTCCTCGGCCTCGAGCACGAGCCCGAGGCCGTCGAGTACGGGGACACCGAGATGAAGGCCGGCATGGGCGACCCGATCGGCGTGCAGCAGCACAAGCGCCCGACCACCGCCTCCCTCCACAAGTGGGCCGCCGACGTGCGCGCCGACGAGAAGAAGGCCGCGCTCGCGCGGGACGTGATCGCGCGGGTCGCCGACGAGGACCTCGAGGAGTGGGGCTGGCCGCGGGAGCGCATCTGGGACGCGCTCGAGGAGGTCGGCGGGAAGAAGCCGCCGAAGACCGTCCTCAACAGCTACACCATGCAGCGACGGGTGATGCTGGCGCTGCGCAAGGGCGTGCACGCGAAGCCGCAGGGGGAGAAGCTCGTGAGGCGGGTGCGGTACTACTGCGACGTGCTGTTGAGGGATACGCTGGACGCGCGCTGACCGGGGGCGGGGGCGAGGCGCGGGAGGGGCGGGAGCGACGGGCCGAGCGGCAGCGCGAGCTCGGGGCCCAGTGGAGCCCGAGCGGGAGCGGGAACGGCTGCGGGAGCGCCAGCGCGAGCCCGAGCCCAAGGAGGAGCAGGAGCGCAAATCGGAGCGGGAGCTCGAGCCCGAGCCCAAGCAGGAGCGGGAGCTCGAGCCCAAGCGGAAGCGCGAGCCCAAGCGGAAGCGCGACCCCAAGCGGAAGCGCGACCCCGAGCCCAAGCAGAAGCGCGAGCGACAGCGCGAGCGACAGCGCGAGCGACAGCGCGAGCGACAGCGCGAGCGACAGCGCGAGCGACAGCGCGAGCGACAGCGCGAGCG